>JANLWW010000075.1:0-63561 GCA_031364805.1 Acidobacteriota bacterium | reverse complement strand
CGCCGTGTCGGTGCTGGCCACCGATGCGGTTGGCGTCGCTGAGATGGGTCTCGCGACCACCGGCCTGCGGACCACGACGACGACCCGAGCCATCAGTCCGCCGCTGGCCTCGTCTTCTGAGGAGTTCACGATCACCTTCGCGGAGCTGCCGGTGGCGGGTGGCCAGTTGACGCTGAACGGATCGGCGCGAGACGCCGCAGGCAACCAGGGCTTGTCGCCGTCGGTGACCGTCAACGTGCAGGACGTCGTGGCTCCGGCAGTAGCGAGCGTCACACCGGCCAACGGGACGACGGCAGTGGAGACGTCGGCTGCCGTAGTCGTGACCTTCAGCGAGGCCATGGACCGCACGACAGTGACCGCTGGTGCGATTCGCCTGTCCGCCGGAGCCTCGCTGGTGAACACCACACTGACTGTCGCAGCAGACGATCGCAGCGTGACGTTGACGCCGGTTGCGCCGCTGGTGATCAACACCCTCTACACCCTCACTGTCGATGCGACCGCGCGCGATCGAGCGGGCAACGCGCTCCCGGCGTTCGCCTCGACGTTCCGTACCGTGTCGCCCGATTCAACGGCTCCCACGGTGGTGAGCGCCAATCCGGCGAGCGGTGCGGTCGGAATCGGTACGACCGCACCCATCAGCATCACGTTCAGTGAACCGGTGGCCGCCGCAACGGTGAATGCCGCGTCGTTCCGCGTGAGCACTGGTGGTGCGCCTGTTGCCGGGGCCTTCAGCTTCTCCAATGGCGGCGCGACCGCGAGCTTCACGCCCACCGGCCTGCCCTTCGAGGCGGTCGTGGTCGTCGAGTTGAGTGGCGACATCACCGATCTCTCGAATAATCGTCTCGTCAACGCTGACGGCAGTGCCGTCACGACGCCGATCACGCTGACCTACCTCACCGGCGCCTTTGCGATCGTCAGCCCGGTGAGTTCCCGGGTGATCGAAAACAGCGTGATTACCCTCGAGGCGAACGCTGCGTCATCACTGGCCGTTGCCAGCGTGGTGTTCTCGGTGAACGGCGTGGCTCAGCCCGCGGTGTTGACGTCGCCGTTTGTCCGCACGGTTCGAGTGCCGGCGGTGGCAACCTCACCGGTGATGACGGTGATCGCGTCGGCGCGCAACAGCGCGAACGTCGAGATCGCGCGCGCCGAGCGCACGTTCGAAGTGCTGCATGCCCTCAGGACGACTCCCACGATCCTGGGCCTCGCACGCGGCGCCACCGGCACTGTCCGGCTGTCACTCGAACAACCGGCGGCCGAGGACCTTGCGATCGCTGTGAGCATTGCGGACCCGTCGGTCGCGGCGGTCGCCAACCCGAGCCTCGTGCTGTTGGCTGGCCAGACCAGCATCGACGTGCAGGTTATCGCCTGCACGACGTGCCCCGGTGACCCGGCGTCGAGAACTGGCGCAGCAGTCGGAAACACCTCGGTGATTGCGACCTCCGGTCGAGGCGTGGTATTTGCCAGCGTCTCGGTGAGCGATCCGGTCGTGGGCCAAAGCGTGACGCCAGTCGCACCAGCGGTCGGACTGGCGATCGTGCAGCCGGCTTCGGCGGGTCAGATCGTGACGACCTCGGGCCAGCAAGTGGCCACGGTGGTGGGAATTTTGCCGGCAGCAGCCACGGTCAGCACGCCGGTGACAGTAAGCAGCAGCAATCCGGCCGTCGCCTCCGCCACCGCGACGACGATTGATTCCGGTCAGGGCACGACAACGCTTGCAATCACCGCCGGCGTGAACGGCGTCGCCGTACTCACCTTGCGCGCGGGCGATGTTGTCCGCTCGGTGACTGTCTTTGTGGGCACGCCGCCCGCGCACCTGTCACCGATTGCCCTGGCTCAGGCCGTAGGCATTGCCATTCCGCAGCCGGCGTCAGCAGGTCAGGTGATCTCGCCGGCCGGTCGTACTTTCACAGTGAGTGTTCCCGCACTGCCGGTGCCCAACGCCGGCGGTTCGCCATTGGCCGTCGCGGTGACGACCAGCGCACCGGGCGTGGTCACGGCCACGGCGTCGGCGATCGCGCCCGGCGAGCAGGTGACGACGCTGTCGATCACGACCGGGATTGATGGCACGGCACAACTGACGCTGCGGGCCGGCACCAGCGTTCGCACCGTCACCATCGTGGTCGGCAACCCGCAGCCCAACCAGACGCCGGTGGTCTTCACGCAGGCAGTTGGCGTGAGCGTGGCAGGCCTGCCGTTTGTGGGCCAGGCGTTTGCACCCATCGGCCGGTCGGTGACGCTAGGCGTAGTCTTCCTGCCGGCGCCGGCCACGGTCGATACGGTGGTGACCGTCACCAGTAATAACCCGTCGGTGACGCAAGTGACCAGCTCGCCCATCGTGATCGCAGCAGGCAGCCGGATCGCGGCCATTGAGATCGTGACTGGAACGGCCGGAACAGCCACGCTGACGCTCGAGACCGCCGACGGCTTGCAACGCGAGTTTGCCGTGCAGGTGGCCACGGCTCCAGTGCCGGACCAAACGCCTGTGGCGGTGGCGCGACCAATCGGGGTATCGGTCGTGCCCTCATCCGGTGGCGCCCGGCTGATCGCCGCGGCAGGTGCGCCCGTGTCGGCAACCGTTGGCGTGCAGTTACTGACGTCGCCGCGTCCGGGGCCGTTGTCGGTGACGGTGACCACCAGCAACCCGTCGGTTGTCAGTTTTGGCGCGTCCACGACGGTCACGGTCGGCCTCGATGCCGGCAGCCTCGTGGTGCCAGTCGGCGTGACGACAACCGGAACCGAAGGCGCCGCGATTCTCGGGTTCGAATTCGAGGGTGTGCGCCGCGAAGTGTTGTTCATTGTTGGCAGCCCGCCGGCTTCGCAATTGCCGGCGGTCGTGGCACCGGTGGTCGGCGTCCGGGTGCCGTAGGGGCTTGGTCGAAGAGTTTTCATTCGTGGGGACAATCCATCAGGTTTGTCCGCAGCGAGGTTGGTCGTGTCGGTTGTGGAGGTTGAATCATGAGTGCGCAGAACACACATCGTTGGTGGGCCCATCTGCTGCGGTTGGCATTGGTGTCGATCGCGCTGTTGATCGTGTCCGGCAAGGCAGACGTGGTGGCTCAGCAAGTGCTGGACATCTGCGGGTGCGCCGGCACGCCAGGATTGACGGCGTTCAACGCCGGTGATCCCACGACCTACCCGCCCGGTACGTCTGGTTGCACTGGTCCGTGCACGCAGGGCGCCATCACGATGGCCCTGCCGCCCGATGGCGTGCTCAGGTTCAGCAGTTTTACGATGAATGGGTTCTTCAGCCTTTCGTTCTTCCAGAACACCGCGAACACGCCGGTGACCATCCTCGTGGCTGGTGACGTTCTGATCCAATCGACGATCGGCTGCTGTAATAACGTGATTGTCAACGGCGCCGCCGGTTCGAGCGGCACCGCGAGCACCGCAGGCGTTGGCGGGGCTGGCGGAAACGGCGGCTTTCGCGGTGGCGACGGCTCCGCGCTGCAGATCAATGGCTTCGACGTGGGCGGAGCAGGGTTCGGCCCGGGCGGCGGCGCCCCCGCCACAGCCACGGCTAATTCCGGTGGTGGGACCTTCTTTGGCATCCCCGAGTTGCTGCCCTTGGTTGGCGGCTCGGGTGGCGGTGGCGGCTCGGGGTTTGGTGCCAGCACGAACTGCACTGCCGGCGGCGGCGGCGGCGGCGGCGGCGGTCTGCTGATTGCCGCGAACGGGACCATTCAGATCACCAACATGCAGTTGCTTGCTGAAGGTGGCAGCGGGGGATCGGTCGGCAATGGCGGGTGCGCTCGCGGCGGCGCCGGCGGCTCGGGTGGAGCGATCCGGCTGGTCGCCAACCGGCTGATACATGGCGGCACCGTGAATCTGCTCGCGAGAGGCGCCGGTCCCCAGTTTTCGGGCGGAGTCGGTACGAATGGCCGCATCCGGCTCGAATCGATCGACACGAGCGCCCAAACGGTTTTCACTACGGAACCTCCGGCGATACGGGTAACGGGCCCAGGGCCACTGAGCAACCCGGTCTCGCCGACGGTGGCCATTACGCAGGTCAATGGCAGCCCGGTGCCAGCGAACCCACAAGGCCTTCGCGGATCGATCGACATTGTCCTGCCGGCTCCCGGTGTGACCGGTGTTGACGTTGCAACCACGGGCGTTCCGAGCGGAACGACCGTGCAGGTCACCGCAAAGGCCCGTGTCGGCGCCGCCGCGCAGGTCACGACCGTGCCGCTGACCAACTGCGACGCCCTCGGCAACTGCACCGCCACGGCGACGTTCAATCTCGGGGCGGGCGCGTTTGTGCTGGAGGCGAGGGCGACTTTCCAGGTGCCGTAATGACATCCTTCGCGTGAGGAATACACTGGGGCGGCATCGGAGCGTGCGCTGATCGGCGAGTCTGCCACAATAGTCGCGGATGGGTACCGCCAACCGCGAATCGAGTGGGCAACAGTCACGCGGTCGGGGCGTCGTCGCTCCGTTTCTCCTGGCGGTCGCGCTGCTCGCCGCGGCTGTCGCGCTCGTTGTCTGGGCAATGTCGTCGGCATCCTCCGCAGGGCGGCTGGAGCACGAGGAGGTGTCGGCTTTTTCTCGCATCCGTGTCCGCCGCGACGGCGACGTTCGCGCCATGACCTTCGTGCGCGACAACGGCCAGGAGGTCGTGCAAAGCCGCGTCAGCCTGACCGCGCCTCAGACCTTGGTCTCGCCGTACGCGCGCAGCATGTTCGCCAGCTACCTCTACCAGCCTCACCCTCGTCGCGTGCTTATCGTCGGCCTTGGCGGCGGCGCGATGGTGCGCTTCCTGACCCATCACGAGCCGCAGGTGCAGATCGACGCCGTCGAGATCGATCCCGTCGTGGTCCGGCTCGCGGACGAATATTTCGGCGTGCGCTCCGGCGGGAACGTCCGCGTGCACACCGCTGACGCGGTGGTGTTCGTGGAGTCCACTGCGGACCGCTACGACCTGATCCTGATGGACGCGTTCCTGCGTCCGTCGAGCGGCACCGACGCGACCGGCGTGCCGACGGGCCTCAAGACGCTGGCGTTTCTCGGCCGCCTGAAGCAGGCGCTCGCCCCCGGCGGCATCGTCGCGTTCAACGTCAACGAGCACGCCAGCATGGCCGACGACATTGCCTCGGTCGCGACCGCGTTCGGCCACGCCGCGGTCTACCGCTGCCCTCCCGCAGACAGCAAAGTGGTCATTGCCGGCGAGGGCAGCTTGGCCACGGACGACGAGGTGCGCGCCCGCATCGGTGCGCTCGACGCTCGCTTCGGGGGGGCGCTGTCGTTCGCCGAGGTCCTGCGGAACCGGGAATAGCGCCGGGGCAAAATCGAGCCGGTTTCCGCAGCGACGCCGACGAATTCACGGCGTAGCGTGAACATGCTACGTTAGCGGCGATCCGTCCCGCGCGCCCCGGGGGAATGAAAGGTGGAGTTATGAAGCGAGTTCTCCTCGGACTGGTTCTGTTAGCGAGCGCGTGCAGTGATAGTTCCTCACCAGCTTCGCCAACCACCACAACACCAGTGCTGGGCGTTTTCGTGACGAGTCAGACATCGACGACCGGCAACCTCGGCGGCGTAAGCGGCGCTGACGCAACGTGTCAGCGGCTGGCAGCCGCGGTGGGAGCGGGCAATCGCACCTGGCGAGCCTATTTGAGCGTGGCGCGTGACACCACCAATAACAACTTGCCGGCGAACGCGCGTGACCGAATCGGCCGCGGCCCATGGCACAACGCAAGTGGAGCGCTCGTGGCCGGCGATCTCACGGCGTTGCACGCGCGGACCGGCGACGCTGCGCTATTCGTGGACGAGCGCGGACAGCGCATCAACGGTCAGTGGACCGGATCGCCCACGCCAAACCAGCACGACATCCTGACCGGATCCGACGCCGATGGCGTATTGCTGCCTGGCTTCACGTGCGCGGACTGGACCTCGAGTGCAACCACCGACGTGGGGCAGGTGGGTCATGCAGATGGGTTGGGGCCCGGGCAGAGCACGGCCGGCGCATTGGCCTCGTGGAATTCCGCTCATGCCAATCAGAACTGCGCCGACACCGCGCCACGCGGTGGTGGTGGCCGTTTTTACTGCTTCGCGAGGTAGGCGCGCTCTGGCGAGATTCGCCGTTCCGAGAAGACCGCCCAGACAGTTCCCGACGGAATCGGCGCCGCCACACTGCACGGCCGCGAGCTGATGCGGCAGGGATCGCAAGCCGATTACTTCAGCTTCGCGTACTCTGCCCGCGCCTGCGCCAGAACGGGCACCTCCGGGTCGGCGTCCTTCCACAACGACAGGAAATCGTCGTACGCGGCTCGTGCACCCATCTGACCACCCGTGCGCGCCAGCGCTCGGGCTTTCTCCAGAAGAGCGCGTGCGCCGGCCGGGTCTCCCATCATCAATCCCCGGTGATCGAGGATCTTCTGAAACTCCGCGACCGCTTGCTGATGCTGTCCGTTGGCGGCATAGGCTTGTGCACGGACATACACGGGATACAGGCTGCCGAAGAAAAAGTTGAATGCCGTCGGCGGGACGGCAAGCTCGTAGGGAACGTTTGCCTGTAGCAGCTCGATCGCCCTGGCCGGTTCTTTGCCCGAGATTGCCGCGAGCGCGCGAAGTGTCGGCACGTACGTGAACCTGACGACTGTATCGGTGGGAAACCGGCGCTCGAGATCGTTAGCCAGTGATTCCGATCTGGTGGTCTCCTCCGCGAGGGCCAGCGCGAAGCCGGCAGCATACTTGACGTCGCGTGCACTCGACATCTTGAGCGCTGTCGCCGCACGCCGCGTGGCGGTGGACTGATTCCCCGACCATGCTTCCGACACCGCTGCCGCCGCTTCGAAGATCGCCGCGGTCTCGCGCCGGCCGAGTGCTTCGGTGGCGTCGATGGCCTCTTGTCCGAGCGTCCTCGCTCGCTCAAGTTGTCCGGCGCGAGCCAGAGCCAGCGACTGTGCGTGTCGCAGCAACTGCTGGTCGCTCGAATCCTTGAAGCGCGCGGCCAACCGCTCAATGCTGCCAGTGTCGTGCTCGAGCAGCGCGATGTAGTAGGCGAGCGCAAGCGCTGCCGGGTCGACGAGTGGCCCCGCGCGCTGGAGCTCCCGCTTGGCCGCATCGAAGCGGTCCAGAAACATGTTGGCCGAGACCAACTGGCTATGGGCAAAGACAAAGTCGGAATCGATTGCCAGGGCACGCTCCGCCGACTGGATCACATTCTCGTACCGGCCGGTGCCATGGGCGCTGTAGCCACCGCGCAGGCCCCACGCATTGAGGTCTCTGGGATAGGTCTGTGTCCACACCGTGACGGTCTGGAATGCCCTTTCGAGATCGCCGGTGACATCGCGGTCGTACGCGTATTCGATGAAGAATCGCTCCGGGTCGGTGGTTCGTTGCCGTAACTGGTAGGCGCGGGTCGCACTCTTGATCGCCAGCTCCCGCCGGCCGGTCCCGCTGTAACAGGGACCCAGGCTCGCGTGGGCCAGAGCAAACTCGGGATCGAGCTCGACCGCGCGCTCGAGCAGCGGAATCCTGGCGTCGCAGCCACCAAATCCCGGCGCCCTCGTGGCGCTATAGGCCTTCAATGCCTCGATGGATGCCGTGGTCGCTTCTTCGAGCGGCTTTTCATGTGCCTGGATCGTCGCCAGCGACTCGCCGACGCGGGCCCGGAAGGCACGTGCCATTCCGCTGAGCGCGCTGAGCACGTGCTCCTTGCCGGGCACTTGCGACTGCTGCGTGTCGAGCACCTCCCCAGACCGGCAATCGGTCGCCCGTAGCCCCAGGACGTACTGGTTGCCGAGACTGGCAATCGAACCTTCGATGACGGCGGCACTGCTGCTTCGCTCGCAGACGCCCAGCGCGACCGCCGGCGTCAGCCGCGCATTGGGCAGCAGGCCCATCATCGCGGTCACCCGGCGAACGCGCTGATCGGTCAGCACGTGGAGGAAAGGTGATTGCTGCAGCTGGACGATCAGGCCTTGCCGGAGCGCTTCGTCGAACACCGCGTCGCCAGTGGTGTTGGTGAAGTCGCTCAACACAATGGTGTCGGTCTCGGTCAGTTTCGGCGTGCCTGGCCTGGAAAACACCCAGTAGCCAGCCGCCATGACAACGGCCAGCGCGACGGCAGTGCCAGCCCACAGCGTGCGCCGATCGGTGCGGCGGCGGTGTGGCGGCGGTGGGGCGACCCCAGAAATCGCGGCGGCGTTCTGATCGGTCGCGCGCAGCTGGCGCTGCAGATCGGCGCGGACGTCGGCTGCAGTCTGGTACCGAAGGTGTCGCTCCTTTTCGAGCGCCTTGTCTACGACCTGTGCGAAGCCTTCGGGCAGGTCGGGCCGAATGGTCCGCAGCGACGGCGGTTGCTGATGGAGAATCGCGGCACCAACGACCGCACCGCTTCCCGTAAACGCCCGCCGGCCGGTCGCCATCTCGTACAACACCAACCCGAACGAGAACAGGTCCGTTCGCGCGTCGACCTCGTCGCCGCGCAGTTGCTCCGGCGACATGTAGGCCAACGTGCCGATCGCCATGCCGGCCTCGGTCAGGAGCGCTCGGGTCTCGAGCTGCGCCGCTGCCACGTCGCCAGGCGGAACAGAGTCGGCTTTGGCGAGGCCGAAGTCGAGAATCTTCGGTCCGCGCGAAGTCAACAGGATGTTGGCAGGTTTGATGTCGCGGTGGACGATGCCGGCGGCGTGAGCCGCCTGGAGCGCGTCAGCCAGGGCCGCGCCGAAATCGAGGACGGTCCGCAGGTCCAGCGGGCCGTGGTCGATTCGCTGCTGCAAGGTCTCACCCTGAAGCAACTCCATGACAATGAACGCCCGGCCATCGGCCGTTTCGCCGACGTCGTAGATCGTGCAGATGTTGGGGTGCTGCAGGGCTGCCACTGCCTGCGCTTCGCGCTTGAAACGCTCGCGAGCCCGGGTCGAATCGGTGGCGTGCGCCGCCACCAGCTTGATGGCCACGTCTCTTGCCAGGCGCTCGTCACGCGCCTTGTAGACCTCGCCCATGCCACCCGCACCGATGGCGGCGACGATTTCGTACGGGCCGAGGCGGGTGCCAGCTCGCATGCGACGGTAGAGTATCAGTGCCCGAGGTCGTGGGGCCCGCGGCCTGCTCCTCGGATGGCTCGGCGAGTGGACCTGCTGGTTACTGTGCCTGTCCGGGTAACCACAGCTTGGATGGCTCCTCGCCGGCCAGCGTCAGCATCAGCGCGTTCAGCCGCCTGACGAAGCCGGCTGGATCCTCGAGTTGTCCTCCCTCGGCCAGCATTGCCTGGTCGAACAGGATGTGGCTCCAGTCGGCGAAGCGCGCCTCGTCCGCCTCGGCCTTGAGACGCTTGACGATGGGGTGGCTCGGATTGATCTCGAGTACCGGATTGCTACTCGACACCTGCTGACCGGCGGCTTTCAGGATCCGTTCGAGATTCATGCTCATGCCGTGCTCGTCACTGACGAGGCAGGCCGGCGATTCGGTCAGTCGCTCCGTGGTGCGCACGGCACGGGCGCGATCCTTCAGTGCCGCCTGCATGCGGTCGAGCAGCGGCTTCTCGTCCTCGGCCGGTTTCGCTGGCTCCTCTTTCTCCGCCTCGCCACCCAGCTTGCTCAAGTCGAGGTCACCCTTGGCGACCGAATGCAGCGGCTTGCCCGCGAACTCCGTGAGCGACGACACGGCCCACTCGTCGATTCGGTCGTACATCAGCAGCACTTCGACGCCGCGCTTGCTGAAGATTTCAAGGTGCGGGCTGTGCCGGGCAGCGGCGAAGCTGTCTGCGGTGATGTAGTAGATCGTGTCCTGGCCTGCTTTCATCCGGCCGACATAGTCGGCTAGCGACACCGTCTGCGCATCGGTTCCGTCGTGCGTCGAGGCGAAGCGCAGCAACGGGGCAATGCGGTCACGGTTCGCCGGCTCCTCGGCGACGCCTTCCTTGAGCACGCGTCCGAAGGTGGTCCAGAACGTGCCGTACTTTTCCGGGTCCTTCGACGCGAGGTCGTCGAGCATGCCGAGGACGCGCTTGGTGGATGCCGCCTTGATGTTCTGCACATCGCGCGACTGCTGCAGGATCTCGCGCGAGACGTTCAGCGGCAGGTCCGTCGAATCGATGATGCCGCGAACGAACCGCAAGTAGGTCGGCATCAGGTCCTCCGCATCGTCCATGATGAAGACGCGCCGAACGTAGAGCTTGATGCCGTGGCGCCGTTCGCGCTCCCATAGATCAAATGGCGCCCGCGACGGGATGAAGAACAGCTGCGTGTACTCCTGGCGGCCCTCGACCCTGGCGTGCACGCGCGTCAGGGGCGGCTCGAAGTCGTGGGCGACATGCTTGTAGAACTCGTCGTACTGTTCGTCCGTGATCTCCGACTTGGGCCTGGCCCACAGCGCCGAGGCCTGGTTGATCTGCTCGTCGTCTTCGCTGAGCACCGGCTTGTTCGCGTCGGCGTCCCACGTCTCCTTCTTCATCACAATCGGCACGGTGATGTGGTCCGAGTACTTGCGCAGGATCTCGCGCAGCCGCGCGCTCGACAGCAGCTCGTCCTCTTCCGGCCGCAAGTGCAGGATGACGTCGGTGCCGCGCGCAGCTTTCGCAATCGCTTCGATCGTGTAGTCGCCCTCTCCCGTGCTCTCCCACTTTACGCCCTGGCCGTCGGCGGTACCGGCGCGGCGCGTCAGCAGCGTCACGCGGTCGGCGACGATGAAGGCCGAATAGAAGCCGACTCCGAACTGCCCGATCAAGTTGGCGTCTTTGGCGCGGTCGGCGGTGAGCTGCTGGACAAACTCGCGCGTGCCGGACCTGGCGATCGTGCCGATCTGGTCGATGACCTCCTGCCGCGACATGCCGATGCCGTTGTCGGACACGGTGATGGTCCTCGCGGCAGCGTCGAAACTGACGCGGATCCTCACGTCGGGATCCTCTTCGAACAACGCGGGGTCGCTCATCGCCTCGAACCGTAGCTTGTCAGCGGCGTCCGACGCGTTCGACGCCAGCTCGCGCAGGAAGATCTCCTTGTTGCCGTAGAGCGAATGGACCATCAGGTTGAGGAGTTGCTTGACCTCCGCCTGGAACCCGAGTGTTTCGCGTGCCGTCGTTGCATCCATGCTGACATTGTAGCGGCGGTGGCCGGCTGGGCCTGAATCGACCTGTGGGAGTGAGTCCACCTACGCGTGATGGATCCTAGCAAGCGTAGGTGGACTCACTCCGCGTAAGGATTACTGAGCAGAATAGGGAGTGGCCTAACGCGGTGGTTCCGGCCGTTTTCACCGCTTTGCGAGGCTCCGCTTCCCTCAGCCAACTGGTCCTCGGCGATAACGGTGAAGGTCGTGATGCGCCTCACCGCTCCTCCACCTCACCGTCGTCCCATCCGCTTGGCCTCGACGATGACCCCGGCACTGGTGCAGGTCCAATACACATTCCCGTTACGTGCGACGGCGACATCCGTGGGCTCAGGATCCCCTTCGTGAATGACGCGAACGGTCTTCGACGCCAGATCCAGTGCGTTGACGCGGTTCTGCCCACCGGCGCTGCCCGGCACGCCCGGCGTCGGCACTTCTGTGAAATAGAGCGTCTCCCCTTTGTGATCGAGGGCGATGCCCACCGGATTGTTCAATCCGCCGACGAGCACGGAGGTCTCGCCGTTGACTCGCCGCAGGATGACGCCGGCGCTTTTGCAGGTCCAATACAGACTGTCGTTGCGGGACACGACGATGTCGGTGGGTTCGGGTTCGCCCTGGTGCAGAACAACCTTGGTGTTTCCATCGGTCACCGAAACCCGGTTGCCGGCCCCGGGAACGCCCGGGTTTGGGATTTCAGTGAAGTAAACATTCCCTCGTTTACTGACCGCGATCCCTGACGGCTGCTCGAGGCCGCCGAGAAACAGGCTCGTGGCGCCCTCCTCGGTTTGTTTGAGAATCACGCCAGCCGACTTGCAGGTCCAGTACAGATCGCCCCGGTTGTCGATGACGATGTTGGTCGGCTCGGGCTCGCCAACGTGCAACGTCGTGATGGCGCCGGTCTCGAGGTCCAGCTTCGCCACTCCATTGGCGCCGCCTCCCACGCCGGGGGTTGGCACGAGTGTGAAGTACACGGTCTCGCTGCCATCAACGGTAATGCCGACGGGCCTGTCGAGACCGGAGGCGACCACTGAAAAGCGGTAACGTGGCTGCTGGGCGAGTCCGATCGTTGCCGACGCCAGGAGCAGCGTGGCAATCACAAACGCCATCCGTTTTCTCTGTACCATGTATCCTCCAGTTTGTGGGCACGCGACGGCGTCAAAGGCCGCCCCTTGCGACCCAAGGCCAGAAACGCTCGCACGACGCGAGCTTCACGCCCCACACTTAAGAGTCGCGCCACTTAGTGAATCCCCCCTCGTCGGCGTCGCGCCCTTTCGGCCCGGCCGGGTTCGGGATAGTCTGGCTATGTGCCGGATGTCGAGCGTCGCAAGCGACAAGCGGCAAGGACCGGGGGGAGTTCGCCTCGTACTGCGACTGCTTTAATTGATGCCACCAGAGCCCTCGCCCGCGGCTGAATCGCCGAGCGGCACGTCCCGACCGTACGCACTCGCGCTGGCGGCGGACGAGCAGACCCTGATCGCGGCGGTTCTCCAGAAAGATCGCAAGGCCGCCGCCGAGTTCGTGGATCGCTACGCCGATCCCGTCTACGGCTACGTGTCGCGCCGGCTCGCACCGAGAGCCGACCTCGTCGAAGACGTCGTCCAGGAAGTCTTCCTGATCGCACTGCAGAAACTCGACACCTTCACGGGGCAGTCGTCGCTGGTCGGATGGCTGATCGGCATCGCGAGGCACAAGGTCGAAGATTTCTATCGGTCGCAGCTTCGCGCGCCCGACGGGTTTCCCGACGACGTGGCGGACGCGATCTCCTCTGGCGCCCCCCATTTGGACGACGTGATTGACGCCGCCCGTGCACACTCGAAGACGCGCCGGATCCTCGAGCAGTTGCCGGTCGCGTACCGAGCCGCGCTGCTGTGGCGCTACTGGGAAAAGCGCAGCAGCAAAGAGATGGCCGCCAGCACGGGCAAGACGGAAAAGGCTATCGAACGATTGCTCGCACGCGCGCGGGCCTCCTTCAAACGCCTCTGGGAGACGAGCTAGACCATGGACGAAGAACGTTTCTTCACGATGCTGGCCGAGACGACGGACGCGGCGCCGGAAACAGCCGAGCGCGCTCCGTCACGGCTGAAGTCCCAGCTGTACTCGGCCATGGTCACGGAGCAGGCAGCGAGCGGCCCCCTCCGAAGCCTGCGGGACACCAAAGCCGAGGGAAGGCCCCTGTGCGTGTTCGAGAACGTCGTGCAGGTGGTCCCGAACGAGCGCATCACGTCGATGAACCCGTGCCGCATTTGCCATGCGCGGATCCTGGCGGAGCAGTTCGAGTCGCCACCGATCTACTGGCCGCATTGTCCGTACGTCCACTTTCAGCGCCGG
The DNA here is from genome assembly GCA_031364805.1 of Acidobacteriota bacterium. Lineage (GTDB taxonomy): Bacteria > Acidobacteriota > Vicinamibacteria > Vicinamibacterales > UBA2999 > 12-FULL-67-14b. The sequence continues at coordinate 50,190 of JANLWW010000075.1, read as the reverse complement.
TAGCCGTTGACGCCGCCCCTAAAACGTGCGGACGACGCCGAACAGATTCTGGAAGTTGGCGAGACCGCGCTGGCCAGGCGGCGAGAGCTGGGCGCTGATCGGATTGCCGCTCAGGCTCTCGCTGAAGCTGTACCGCGCGCTCCACGTGCTGCCAAGCGCCACGTCGATGCCGACTGCGACCCGCAGCACGGCGCGCGTCGCCTGCAAACTGGCTGGCAGTGCTGCATTGCCGACCTGGCTCTCTCCCGCAGCCCTCGATTGCAACCGAACAACGCCTAACCCTACCGATAGATACGGGCGCAACGCGCTGCGCCGTGCCCGGAAGTACGCGAGCAGATCTCCGACGACCGCATCCTGGGAGATGTTGCGAGGCTGCTCGTAAAAGGCCGGGCCCATGCCAGTCGCGCGCACGGACGTGAGCACGACCTCGTTTCGGTTCCCAACGTAATTCGCCTGCACCGTTAAGTAGTCATGGACATGCACACCGAACACGAGGTTCAGAGCGGGGCCATTTTCCGGCTTGTAGAGCGAGACGTTCACCACGGCAGGCGTGATCTCTGTTCGCGCATCGGCGGAAAGGGTTGAAATGCCGGCGACCGCCCCCACAAAGAGCCGCGGACTTGGCTGGGCGCCTGCTGAGGCACAGAAAACAAGCAACAGGGCGGTGGCACCGATGAGAATTCGCGGCATGGGTCGCTCCGTAGCGGGCTCCGCATTATAGTCACGGCCCGCAACGCATCGGACCACGGCGGGGGAATTCTCCCGCTCGATCGACTACACCAGGGCCCAGAAACGCCGCGGCGCCCTTCGCGATTTGGTCAGCCGTGCTGAACCTGCGCCAGCTATGGTGGACACCCTTCGCGAATGATCACTCGGGTGGTGGCCCAGATGTTCCCCAAATGAAACCGGTTCCGGATCGCGCGCGAATGCCTCGAGCAGCAGCTTGATGCCACCGTGCGATCGAGCCGCGCATCGCGGGCGCCGCAGACCTCGTCATTCCGCCCGCGCCGAGCAGGCCGGTGACTTCGTAGGTCCAGTTAGTTCACTCCTTCCTCTCGTCCTCCAGCGTCGGCACGTCGAGTGGAAACCCCGGAAACACCTGTCCCAGTTCGGGACTGGAGTCGACGAAGGACAGGTTCTGCCGGTACATCAAGTCGAGCGCCGGCGGCGGATAGATCGCGTTGACCTCGTCGGCAGACATGGCATGCGAGGCGCTGCGCACTCGCGGGTTGTAGTTGGCGTCCTCGGCGCGTGGCACGGATTCCACCGCCTGCATCATGCCGTGATCCTCGTGCATCAGGATGTGGCAATGGTTCGCCCACATCCCGGCGAAGTCGGCAAATCGCGAACGGAACACGACGCGGCCGCCTCGCGGGATCGCGACGGTGTCCATCCATTGTGGCGCCGGCAGCAGGTTGTGCAGCCGGCCCCGCTCGTCGGGTGCGTCGATGCGTGTGACCCAGCATGGGTTGACGTGAATGTGGAACGGATGGTCGGCGCCTTTGGTCGTGATCTGAAACTCCGGGTCGCGTGCGAACCGCTCCTGGCCTTCGGCGCGACCGAGCGGGAAAGCCCTGTAGTGCAGGCCGTACTGCCCGGGCTGCTTGAACTTCTCCTGGTTGGTCTGGCTCCACAACGAGACGGAGGTGTTGTAGACCACCCACTCTTCACTCGTGTCGACGAGCGTCTTGGGATGATTCGGATCGTGATGGCCGAACTTCTGCGGGGCTGGTGGTGCCGGATTTTTCGCCAGGTCGAACTCGCCATTGATGGCCATGGTGCGCGAGAACGGCGGCAGCAGCACGAGAGCCCCGTTGATCTCGTCCCATAGCCGCCCTTTGAGCTCCGGATGCTGGCGGGCGAACGACTCCGGCACGTCAATGAGCGGAAAGTCCGTCGGACCGTATCCCGAATAGCTGATCACGCGCGTGCGAAAGCGGCCGGCCGGCACGCTTCGACGCCTGGCCTCTGTCGCCGGCACCTGCAACTCGTGGTCCTCGATCGGCAGGAGTGACGGCGGCACGGGGGGCAGCACGTTGCGCAGGCTCATCACGTCGAAGTCGCCGCCAGGTACTGGCTCGCCTGTCACTTTCACATAGCCGACAACGACATCGATCGGTGCCGGGTTCGCGGGATTGAAGCCGGTGCGGCCGTTGGCGATCCCCATCTGCAGGCGCTGCTGAAAGTTGTCGGTCGCCAGCGGGAATTCCTGCGCGAAGACCGTATAGACCTTACCGGCGGCGTCGGCCGGCGCCTTGAAGAACACATCGGCGCGATTCGCGTTGGTCAGAAACACCTGGTTCGGACGGAGGAAGAGGCGTCGAAGACTGTCGCCATCGCGATAACAGTCCTCGACGTTCTTGAGCAGTGCGCGCGTGGGGTCTTCGCCGGCGTCCGGCTGCCGGTCGAGCGGACTGCGCGTACCGGCATTCTGCTTCGACAGATCGCGAATCGTGTGGCGCGCGCGTCCATTCTCGATCTCGACGAGCGTGATGCCGTCGAGCGACAGTTGAAACAAGCTCCGCGTCGCGTCGGCAATGTCCTGCCGCGACGCCGGCTGGAACTGGAGCGGCGCACCAGCCTTGTCGCCTGGCATGACGCGCCACAACTGGCGATCCGAGAAGACGAACTGCCCCTCGAGCACCATGAACGACTTGAAGCCGCGGCCATCGACGCTCGCGTTGAGGACGCGCCAGCGCTCGACGGCGCCCGGCCGCATGAACATCGCGGTTGGCGAAAAGCCGCCATTGATTGCGGTGGGCGGAGCGGTGCGGGCCTGGCCGCGGCGCGGTCCGGCATCGGAATCGACCGAGAACACCTCGACGCGCTGGATCATCATCAGCCGCTCGCGGTAATCGTACGGACCGGTCTTGACGCACGGATCGGGACGATCGCTTCCCGTCATGGCTCGATTGATGGCATCGTCGACATCGCCCTCGACGATGAGAAACCCGGCGAGGCCGCTCGCGACCTGATCGTGCGTCGAGCCGTGCGCGTGCGGGTGATACCAGTGCGTGCCCGGGGGGTGAGGCTGAGCGGGCGCCCCGGCGCCACCGGTTCGCGGCCTAATTCCGAGCTGATGCTCGTACTCCGCTTCCGCGACGCGCTCATGCAACTCCAGCCTCCCGCACCCGCCCGCCGAAGAGGAGCGAGCCGGCGCATCGGCACGAGGCAGGATGCGAAGAAACGTGTTGTCGCTGACCGTGCCATTCGCGTTGAAGCCGGGATCGACGTGGAGCCCGTGCGTGTGCAGGTTCGTGGTGTGCGATCCGTGCGGGACGTTGACATGGCCTGAGATGCAGCGCGTATCGACCAGATCGATCGGGCTTCCTTCAAAGAACTCATGGAAGTGGCCGAAGACGACGCTCGCAGGGGGCGGCTCGGTGCACGGGCGGCCCACCGCGGACTGCATCCGGCAGAGCGCCGCCGCGAGCACGTCGGGTCGCACTTCAAACGGATCGGCGGCGGGACCCCTTGGCACCCGGCCCGTGCTCGGCCCGAGATGATTCCTCATGGTCACGCGCAAGCGTTCGTTGCCGCGCAATCGAATCGTCGGCCCTGGGCTGACGCCATTGAAACTGAAGAGCGGTGTGTAGGGATTGCCCGTCGAGGTCGCACGCGGCGGGTGTGCATTTCCGACGAGATTGAGGGCGAGCGCCTGATTGGGCCACTCGGACGGCCGCCAGATCCATGGCTCGCTCCAGTCTTCGGTGCTCTTGGTCGCAAGGTTCGCGACGACATCAGGCGCGGGCGGCTTCGGTGGTGGCGGCCCTTGTCCCGAGCCCGGTTGCACGGCCGCAACGACCGGCCCCTTCGTCGTCGATCCCAATGCTGCGACAGCGCCCACGCCGAGCTGAAGCAGTTCGCGTCTCTTCATTGCCACCTTGCCTTGGGAATCAAACGAATACCGTCGAGCTTGCGGCGACTATATCAGAGGACGGGGAAGTCGAGCCGACGTCCGCTCGACGCCAAATGCTAGCGCTGACCGCGATCATGACCGCGTTCTCGCTCGTCGTGGCCGAACCGGCGGCGCCGATTGCGGGGCGCGTGATCGACGCGCGCAGCGGCCGAGCGAGGTGCCCACAGCGGCTTATGAATCGAATCGTTGACGCCGGCATCAGAAAGCGTTTGTCCGGGGCCCTGCTCGATCGACGCCGTCGTGCCGGGGCCGCGTCCGATGATGAGCGATACGCTCAAGGACGCGATCGGCTCGAGCTGATCAGTGTCGGATAATGGGTTAGGTCGAGACCGCATCGGTTAGACTCCACCGCAATGCGCCATCTAATGTGTTTGGTTCTCGCCGCGGCCGCGATCTCGTGCAGCGCCCCGGCGTCCGTCGGCTCCTACCTCTTCGTCTGGGCCGGCGACCGGGAACGGAAGAGCAGCGACTTTCTCGGCGTCATCGATGCGAACCCGGCGTCCCCGAAGTATGGCGCGATCGTCGCCTCGCTACCCGCCGGCGAGAGCGGCACCTTCCCGCATCACACGGAACAGGAAATGCCGCCCAATAACCATCTACTGGCGAACGGGTTTGGCGCCGGCCGCACGTGGTTATTTGATCTCAGCGAGCCGATGGTCCCGAAGCTCCTGACCTCTTTCGGTGCGAAGTCCGGCTTCACGAATCCGCATTCGTATGTCCGGCTGGCGAATGGAGAAGTGCTTGCCACCTTTCAATACGGGGAAGGGCGGCCGGTGTCGGCCGGGCATGATCACGACTCGACTGGCGCCAGCACCGACAAGGTCACAGCCACCGAGCCACTGACACCTGCGCCGCTGACCGGCGGCCTCGTGTGGATGACCGAACGTGGCGACGTGATCCGAAGCGCGAGCGCCAGGGATGCCATCAACGAGTTTCTCTATCCGTATCACGTCCTCCCACTGCCCGCGATTGATCGCGCGCTGTCGACAACGACGGACATGAACGACGGCAACAAACCGGCGACGTCGGAGTGGGTGCAGCTGTGGCGGCTCTCCGATCTGAAATTGCTGAAGACTTTCGCACTGCCGGCCGGGCCGCGCGGCGACGAGCATAGGTTCACGGGAGAGCTGCGGCTGCTGCCGGACGGCAAGAGTGTCTACGTGCACACGTTCAGCTGTGGGCTCTACCTGATTCGCGATCTTGACAAGGCAGAGCCACGCACGACCTTCGTGAAATCGTTCACGGGCGACAGCTGCGGCGTGCCGGTGCTCACCGGCAGCTTCTGGCTGCAACCGGTGCCGAATGAACACGCGCTGGTGTCGCTCGACGTCTCGAATCCTGAGCATCCGCGCGAGGTCAGTCGCGTCTCGTTCGGTGACGATGAGGGGCCGCACTGGGCCTCGCTGAACATGACTGGACGACGCGTGGTCGTCAACTCCGCCGGCTCGAAACCAAACCGCCTGTATGTCGTCGATGTGGATCCGAACACAGGCAAGCTCGAGATCGACGCACGATTCAAGGACGCGGGGGCCACCGGTCCGGGCGTTTCGCTGACCGGCAAAGTGTGGCCTCACGGCTTCAACGGCGAGGCCAGGCCTCACGGAACCGTCTTTTCACGGCGGTAGACCGCTTCGGCGTGCGGGCGCATCTTTGAGCGAGTCGTAGTCTGACCCACGAGCGCCTTTAGGAGCCGCGACTTGGAAGGTCGACCAGGCGCCGACATTGTTTCGGCAGTGGTTCTCCATGCGGTGCACGAGGACGTTCGGGTACGTTTTGTCGGCCTAGTCTCGCTGGACGCCATTGTCGGCACCGTCGGCGTCACCGACAGGATCTGAAAACCCTTCTCGACCATTGTGTCGATGCGGCTACTCACTTCGGCCGGAAGCCGACCGATCTGCCTCGAAAAGGCGATGAAGGCTTCATCATGAGCGCGTCCGAGTCTTCGTGATTGGCCCAGGAAAGACACAGCCGGCCGCATCCGTCGTCCAGCGGACGCGCATCAGCCCCGATATCGCTGTTCGACCCGAGAGGCAACTCGCCATGGTCCAGCAGCCGACCTTCGCGAGCAGAGGTACGGCCCGTCTCCACTTCCCGGCGAAACCACTCGTCATGCTCGACCGATCCGCTCAGCAACTCCAACGCGACCTGATCGGCATCGCGCCCGGTTTCGGCGGCAATCTGATTCAGCCTGGCTTCAAGTTCTGGCGGGATGTGCAAGTCCATAGAGGCGATGTCTCCTGGCGAATTCGTGCCCCGAACCGGACTTGAGATACTTCTCGAATGCCACCGCGCGGCGCTGCTCGGAGAACTCGACGATCAGGTCGATGATCCACGGCTTGCCGGACGCCGTGTGTGGACATCGCCCAGCGTTGTGCGCTTCGAGTCGACCCGCGAGGTTATACGTGCGGCCTGTGTAGTAGCGAGTTGGAGCGACCTCGCTCTTCAGGACGTAGACGATGGTCTGAGGGAATGACATGGCGCTTTGTGAGCAAAGCGTCTGCCGGACGGAAAAGGCTGTGGATTCGGGTGAACGCGCTACCCGAAGGGGCGAGCGGTGAAGAAACTGTGGAGCGCATTCACTGCTGGCATCGCATATTCTGCGAACTACTGTGCCTGCCGGCTGGGCCTGCCAACCGTAGCTCGAAACAGACTGTGGAGCAGAGGTCCACCGTCGCTTGGCTCAGAATCTTGGCCAAGCTATGGTGGACAACCTCCGCCTGGATCATAGGAGCGGAGGTTGGTGGACCTGACCGGGATCGAACCGGTGACCTCATCAATGCCATTGATGCGCGCTCCCAACTGCGCTACAGGCCCCCTAGGGAAGCTGCTATCGTAACTCGCCGGGATGCGCCGGATCAACCACTTGCCGGGCCGGGCTGGGACGATCGTCCTGTTGAGCGGCCTTTCGCGCGGCGCGTTCGGCCTGCTCTTTCGACATGCGGCGCCGGCGCTTGAGATTGGCCTGATCGAGCGCCGAGACGGGCCACGGAGGCGTTGAGGCCAGGTTCGCCGCCAGCGACTTCGTCGCCGGCACGCCGTCCAGAAGCAGCACCTCAGGCTGCACGTAAGTACCGAGCACGAGGTCTGCCAGCGGGATGCCGTAGAACCCGGCAATGTTCATGTTGCACTTGTAGTTGGCGTGGTGCGCCTGGTGAAACCCGTACAGCTTGCGCCACATGGTCCCGAACACCGGGCCCTCGATCTTGCGCTTCCACCACGGGTCGTACGGGGTGTGGTGCGCGACGTGGATCGTCTCGTACAAGTAATGCGCCATGCTGATCGCGACGTAGCCGCCGATTAGGATCGGGAAGCCCGGAAACGAAAATGCGGCCGGCAGGAAGAACACCGTCCAGAAGGCCATGAACGCCAGCAGCGCATAGGGCGGGAAGGTCGCGAACTCGTCGTGTTCCTCATCCTCGATCGGATACGCGCTCCGCACCTTGTTGTCGATGAACGTGATCGACGTCAGCTTGTGGTGCGCGAGGTGGCTGAAACTGAGCTTGCCGAGAAAACTCACCGAGTTGGCGTGCAGCAAGTAGCGATGAAACAGGTACTCGCCAAAGCAAAACACCAGGCTGCAGGCCAGCGTCGTCCCGATGATGGCCAGCGGGCCCGCGGCGACCTGGGCATCCCACGTTGGGCGGAAGAACGTGCGGATGAACAGGAACGCCGCCAGCGGATGCAGGGCGATGAAGACCGTGAACATCGGCAGCGACAACGAGTTGGTCTTGCGGCTCTCGAACGAGAGGAAGTTCAGGCTCGGTAATGTCATAGTCAGCTAGGGGCGAGACCGCCCTCCGCATTGCGCCAAGGCGTAATTTATCATACGTCGAGCCGCGATCCATTCGCTGTTAAGATTGATGATCCTACCGTGAACGATGCCGATCGCTCCCTGCTCCGCGAGCTCCGAACGGTTCTGCTGCACCTGCACAAGACGCTGATCGACTGGCAGCGGGCGGAATACGAGCAGGACCACGGTCCCATGGCGGCCAGCCAACTCCTCCATATCATCTTCAACGACGAGGCCTTCGCCTGGCTGCGCACCATGTCGGGCCTGATTGTTCGCATCGACGAAGCCCTGGCCGCCAAGCCGCCCGAGTCGCCCGCCGCGGCCCCGCTCATGGCCCAGGCCCGCGGGCTGGCCTCGCCGGTCCAAGGCAGCACTTACTCGGTGCGCTATCAGGCCGCCCTGCAAGCCTTGCCGGACGCCGTGCTCGCCCACCGCGACCTGATTACGCTGCTCAGGCTCCACCGCCCGCAGGCCAGCGCCTGAGCGAAGCCCGCTGATCAGACGGCACAACCGGACGAGCGATAGCGAGCCCCATGATTGTCCATCTCATCGACGGCACCTTCGAATTGTTCCGCCATTTCTACGCCGTGCCTCCAGCGCAGGACCGCGGCGGCATGGAAGTGGGGGCGGTGCGCGGGGTCGTCGCCTCGATTCGCGGCATGGTCAACGGCGGCGCGACCCACGTCGGCGTGGCGACCGATCACGTGATCGAGTCGTTCCGCAACCAGTTGTGGCCCGGTTACAAGACCGGGGACGGCATTGATCCCGCGCTCTGGGCGCAGTTCCCGCTGCTGGAAGAAGCGCTCACCGCCTACGGCGTGCTCGTGTGGCCGATGATCGAACACGAAGCCGATGATGCACTGGGGGCCGCGGCGGTCAAGGCGGCGCGCGATCCGCGCGTGACACAAGTGCGCATTTGCACCCCTGACAAGGATCTCTCCCAGTGCGTGCAGGGCACGCGCATCGTCCAGGAGGATCGCCTGCGGCGCACGATTCGAGACGAGGCCGGCGTAATTGCGAAGTTCGGCGTGCCGCCGGCATCCATTCCCGATTACCTCGCGCTGGTTGGCGACAGCTCCGATGGCTATCCCGGTCTCACGGGCTGGGGCGCCAAGTCAGCCGCGGCGGTACTCGCGCGCTTCGGTCACATCGAAAGCATTCCCGATGATCATCGCGAGTGGGAGGGCGTGAACGTGGCGCGTGCTGGCGCGCTGGCAGCGACCCTCAAGCGCGATCGCGAGCAGGCCATGCTGTTCAGGCAGATCGCGACGATCCGCACCGATCTGCAGGTCTTCGAATCGGTGGACGAACTGGAGTATCAAGGGCCGACGGCCGCGTTTGCAGCCATCAAAGACCGATTGGATTCAGCGAAGTCGGTCGAAGGCGAGGTCAAGCGGCGCTAGAATGCGGCCCATGGACGCCATCAATCGCCGCGAACTGTTGCAGATGACCGCCGCGCTGGCGGCCGCCGGAGTCGTGCGGAAGCCAGGGGCGCTGGCCGCCCAGGAGAACCCTGGCAACACGCTGCGCTTTTTTCCTGGCTTCAAGGCTGCGCGGGTCAAGACATCGGGCGCCGAGATCAACCTGGTGCACGCGGGCTCGGGACCACCGCTCCTCCTGATGCACGGTGCGCCACAGACCCATGTCTCCATGCGACTGATTGCGCCGGAGCTGGCGAAGGACTACACGGTGATCGTGCCCGACTTGCGGGGCTACGGCGATAGCAGCAAGCCGGCCGACGGCGAGAACCACGCCAATTACTCGAAGCGCGCGATGGCGCTCGACCAGGTCGAGGTGATGAAGAGCTTCGGCTTCGACCGCTTCGCCGTCGTCGGTCACGACCGTGGCGGGCGCGTCGGCCATCGGATGGCACTCGACCACTCCGACAAGGTGACCAGGCTCGCGGTGCTCGACATTATCCCAACGCACTATCTTTATACGCACGTCACCATCGAGTTCATCCAGTCGTACTTTCACTGGTTCAATAACGTGCGACCGGCGCCCGGGCCGGAGAACGACCTCAAGGCTCAATACGAAGCACAGAAAGCTCGCGCGACCGCCGAGAACCAGGTCGAGTATCTCCGCACGTCGAGCCTGCCCGAGAACATCCACGCCATGTGCGAGGACTACCGCGCCGGTGCCTCGATCGATCTCAAGCACGACGAAGCCGATCTCAACAAGAGGGTCGCCTGCCCACTGATGACCTTGTGGGGTTTGAAGGGGCCGATGGGACGGATCTACGACGTGCTGGCGATCTGGAAAGAACGCGGCGTGAACGTGACGGGCAAGGGACTAGGTGGTGGCCACAACCTGCAGGAAGACGTGCCGGCCGACGTGCTTGCGGAATTGCGGCCGTTTCTGAAGGGTTGAGGGGTCCTTTTCACGCGCGGCGCGTCAATACTCGCTGAAGATACGCTGGATCTCGTTGCGGTCGGTGGTCTTCGTCAACGCGAGCATCAACAACACTCGCGCCTTGACCGGCGTGTGATCCTCGCCAGCGACGCTGAACAGGCGGCGCCGGCGCTGGGCGTCGCTAATCCGGGCGGCGGCGGGGAGGTCGGCGCGCGGCGGGGCAATGCGGCCGCTGCCGGTGCGCGTGCTGTTCACCACGAACACGCCCTTCTCGGCGGCATAAGCCAGCCCCTGGTTCTGGGTGCCGCTGGTCGCGCCCGCCCCGGCAACCGCGATCACAATGCCCTTGGCGCCGTTGTCAACCGCGGCCTTGATCAGGTCGCCAGGGGCGCCCTGATACACCATGATCACATCCACTCGCGGCAGCTCGGTGACTTTGGAGAGGTCGAACTCGATGCGCTCGTTGGTGCGTTGCGTGATCTGGCTGAAGAACACCACGCGATCGCGATCGACGACTCCAAGCTGGCCGTACTCGCGGCTGCGGAACGTCTGCATGCGCAAGGCGTCGGTCTTGGTGACGTTGCGGGCGGAATTGATTTCGTCGTTGAGCACGACCAGCGCGCCCTTGTTGCGAGCCGCCGGGTCGGCGGCGACGCGCACACCTTCAAGCAGGTTGGCCGCGCCCTCATAGCCGAGCGTGCTGGGATTGCGCATCGACCCCACCACCACCACGGGGCGGGGATCCTTCACCGTCAGGTGCAGGAAGAACGCGGTCTCTTCCAGCGTGTCGGTGCCGCTCGTGACCACCACGCCGGCAATGTCCTTGTCGCTGGCATAGAGCTCGTTGATCCGCTTGGCGAGGCCGAGCCACTGCTGCAAGCTCAGTTCGCTGCTCGAGACATTGGCAAACTGTTCAAAGGTCAGGCGCGCGTAACGTTCGACGCCGGGCATCGACCTGGCGAGGTCCTCGGCGGTCAGGCGGCCACCGTCGCGGTTGGAAATGGTGCCGCCGGTCGCGACGAAATGAACCCGCGGAAGAGCGGTGGCAGCGGCGGGCGCGGGTTGCGCAGCCAGCGGCGCCGGAACCGCGAGGTGCAGGCAAAGCACCGCCATCGTCAACAGCAGTGCCGGACGGAGAACGAGTCGATTCATGATTGCCTGATTATGTATTGGCCGGAGCCGAGCCCGACACGAGAGATAGCCAGTTACTCAACTCCCGTGCAGCGTCTTCCGGGGTCTTGCCGTAAAACGGCATCATCGAGGTCTGGATGCCCGGACGGCGGACAATCTGCGCCCGCCAGCGTTCCGCCGACACCGGCGAAACTTCAATCTGGTACGTGCGACCTGCGATGTGCTCTTCGAAAAATTGGATGGCAGCCACTTGGGAGGTGACGATTGTATGTCGTTGGTGGCACGGATCAAGCGAAGCGCGGCGCGAAAGCGGCGGTTGGCTGGTTTGGGCGCCGCCATCAGAGGGATAAGGGCCGCGAGTTTATTTTCCGTGTCGCGACATCCACAGTTTTTCGACCGTTCGTGCACAGGATTTCCACAAGGCGATAAACTAGCCGCACCTGTGGCCGCCCGCTGGGTCATCCTTGCCGCACTGTTTCTAGGTCCCGCTGCGGCCGTCGCACAGACGCCGCCGAGCGGCGTGCTCTTCCGTGTCTTCCTGTCCGATGGCCGGGCGCTGGCCAGTTACGGTGAGTGGGCGCGGGTCGACGACCGCGTGATTTTCTCCATTCCGACGCGATTGACCGGCGACCAGGTGGAGCTTCACCTGGTGAACATCCCTTCGAGCCGGGTCGATTGGCCGCGCACCGAGTTGTATGCCGAGTCGGTGCGCGCGGTGGCCTATGCCGAAACTCGCGGAGATGCCGACTTCGCGCGGTTCAGCAGCGACATGGCCAATGCCCTGAACGAAGTCTCGCGCATTGCCGACCCCCACCTCCGCCTGACCACCGCCGAGCGGGCCCGGCGGTCGCTGGCCGAATGGCCGGCCTCCCATTACGGCTATCGCATCGGCGAAGTGCGCCAGGTGCTGGACGTACTTGACGAAATCATCTCGCAGTTGCGCGCCACCGTCGGGCAGACGCGTTTCGACCTTGCGCTCAGTGCGCCGCTCGCAGTGCCGCCACCGCCGCCGTTGCCACAGCCAAGCGACGCGGAGCTGGTCGAGCAGCTGGTGGCTGCCGCCTCGCTGTCGGACTCGACTGGCGAGCGCATGACGCTGTTCCAGTCGGTGTTGCGATCCCTCGATCGCGTCGTCGGCCTGTTGCCCGACGAGTGGGTGCGCCGCGTCCGCGGCAGCGTGACCGGCGACCTCGAGCGTGACCGCGCGACCGAGAACGCGTATGCAAGCCTGCGCCAGCGCACGCTCGCTGAAGCGGTCAAGATCTCGCTCAACCGTGATCGCGGCGAGTTCGAACGCCTGCGCGACCGGGTGACAGCGGAGGACCGTCGCCTGGGCGGCCAGCGCGCCGGCGAAATAGCCGCGTTGCTGGCCACCATCGACCTGCAGGCCGACGCCGCGCTGACCAGCCGCGATGCGCGCAAGCAATGGGAGCGCCGCGAGCAGGGCTACCGGCGCTACCGCCGCTCCATGAACGGCGCGTTCAACGAATTCAGGAAGGCGACCGTCTTTCTCGATCAGGTAAGAACGCTGTCCGGCCCGGCGGTTCAAGGCATTCCCGCGGTGTCGAGTAAGCTGGCCCAGGTGTCGCGCCGGATCGGCAAGATCACCCCGCCTGCCGATCTCGCAAGTGGCCACGCGCTGGTTCGCAGTGCCTGGGAACTGGCGGAGAACGCGCTTCGCCTGCGCGCGGAATCGGTCTCGAGCAACAGCACCGACGCGGCGCAGCGCGCTTCGTCGGCGGCGGCCGGTGCGCTCATGCTCTATCAACGCGCGCGCGCCGATCTCGCCACGGCCATGGCGCCACCCAAGCCCCGGTGATCACGCCCCGACGCACCCGGCTGCTGCGCGCGGCCGATCTTGCTGGCTTCCGCGCACATCTGGCCGAGATTGTTCGGGGCCTGACCACCGACGCCGACGCCTATGTGCTGGTGCCGACGCGTGCCGCAGGGGAACAACTTCGCCGCACGTTGCAGTCGCGGCTCGGCGCGATCGCTGCCCGGCCGGCCATTGGCACGCGCTCTGACATGTACGACCTGCTGATGGCCCGCCTACGGCCCGATGCGCGCATGCTGTCGGGTTTCGAGCGCGAAGCGCTGCTCGCCGCCGCGGCCCGCGAGACCGAAGACGCGGGACTGCCGCCACCCTTTCACCTGCGCCCGGCGCTGGTCGCCGAGATGCTGGCGCTCTATGACTACCTCCGCCGCCTGCACCGGACGGTGGACGACTTCGACCGCCTGCTCACGGGCGACCTCGCGCCAGCTGCCGATTCGGATCAAGGCGCGGCGCAACTACTCGAGCAGACGCGGTTCCTGGCCGCGACCTTTCGCGGTTACGAGGCGAGGCTCGTCGAGACCGGGTTGCTCGATGAACACGCGGCCCGCGCGCTGCTGCTCGCGTCGCCGGCCGCGCTGGCCGTGCGCCACATCGTGATCACCGTCGGCGATCGGCCGCTGGATCCGGAAGGCCTGTGGCCTGCTGACGTGGCCTTGCTAACCGGCATCAGTGGCCTCGCACGCATCGACGTCATCGCGACCGACGGGACGCTCGATGCCGGCTACCTCGATCGCTTGCGGCTGGCGTTTGTCGGCATCGAAGAAGTCGCGTCGCCGCCACCCGCGCCGGCCCCCGCCATGGTGGTTCCCGCCGGCGCCACCGGCGAGTTGCCATTCGTGCTCGAGTATCGCGATCGCGAAGAAGAGCTCGAAGGCGTGGCCCGCCGGCTGAAGGCAGATCGCCGCCTGGGGCGCACCGTCAATCTCGAGAAGACCGCGCTGGTGGTGGCCCGGCCGCTGCCGTACCTGTATCTCGCGCGTGACGTGTTTCACGGCGCCGGCGTGCCATTCGAGGCTCTCGACACGCTGCCGCTGGCCGGCGAGCCATATGCCGCGGCCGTCGATGTGGCAATGGAATGCGTTGCCGCCGGCTTCACGCGCCGTGCACTGGTCGCGTTGCTGCGATCGCCGCACTTTCGTTTCGAGGTTGATGGTGCCGAAGTCAGCCGCGAGGCGGTCGCGGCCCTTGATGTCACGCTCGCGGAGCAGCGCTATCTCGGCGGCCGCGATCGCCTCGCGTCGCTCGCCGAGGCCTGCCAGCCAGACGCGCAACCCGCCTTGACCGCCGCGCGGGCGGCCGCATCGCTGCTGGCGCCGCTGGCCGACTCCTGCCCGTTGGTCGATCACGTCGACTTGCTGCGCACCTTCCTCGATCGCCACGACCGCGCCCAGGACCAGAACCAACGGCGCGAGCGCGTTCGTCGCGCTGTCATGCTCGCCCTCGCAGGGCTCGGCGAGGCCTACCGCCGGCACGATCCCGGCGCCTCAGGCAGCGTCACTGAACTGTCAGCAGTCGTCCGCCGCTGGCTGGGTGCGCAGACCTTTGCCCTTCGCACCGGTGAAGGCGGCCTCCAGATTCTCGACGCGCAAACGGCGCGCTTCGCCGACTTCGACGATGTGCAGGTAATGGGGCTGGTGGAAGGGGAGTGGCCCGAGCGGCCGCGCCGCAATATCTTCTATCCGCAAGCGCTGCTGGCGCAGCTCGAGCCTGCGCGTCCAGACCGGGTGGCGATTCACCAGGAACGCGACCTGGTCCGGTTCGCCCGGGCGGCGTTCCGCGACCTGTTGATGTCGGCGCGCCTTCGCGTCCGCGTCTCGACCTTCGCGCTCGAATCGGACGCGGTCGTCGAGCCGTCAGCATTCCTCGATGACCTGCCGTCGTTCGGCCTGTCGCGAGAGGTGTCGACGCTCGATCCGTCCGTGAGCGTGTTCGCCTACGAGGCACTCGCGGCGAACGCCGTACCCGAGGGCGCGATGCCCGCGCGGGTGGAGCGGTGGGCCCGCGTGCGCGCCGGTGGCGCCGCCCGCGACCGCGCGCGCTTCGAGGGCGAGGCCGGGCCGTGGGTATTGCCGCGGGTAAGCGTCAGCCGGCTCGAGCGATACCTGAAGTGCCCGTTCCAGTTCTACGTCGCCAACGTTTTGCAGGTGGATGAAGAACCCGAAGACGAGAACATGCGCTCGCCGCTCGAGCGCGGGCGCTTCCTGCACGAGCTGTTCGAGACGTTCTTCCACGAGTGGCAGGCGCGCCGCCACGGCCGGATTACCGCGGCAACCATGACCGAAGCGCGCGAACTGTTCGTTGAGATCTGCGAGCCCGCGCTGGCCTCGCTGTCGCCAGCAGAGGCCGGACTCGAGCGGGCGCGGCTGTTGGGCTCGGCCGTCGGCTCGGGCATCGCCGATCGGGTGTTCGCCATGGAGGCCGAGCGTGGCGTCGAGATTCGCGAACGGCTGATGGAATACGAGCTCGACGGCGAATTTGCCTTCACCGGCGCTGACGGCGCCAGCCGGCGCGTGCGCCTGCGCGCGAAGATCGATCGCGTGGACGTGCTCGCCGATGGCACCTTCCGGTTGATCGACTACAAAACCAAGTACGTGCCAGACCGGCGGGTGGCGCTGCAACTGCCGATCTACAGTGCCGGCGTCCGGACCCGGCTGTCGGCCGAGCGTGGAGCGGACCTCACAGCTAGCGAGGCGATGTACCTGTCGTTCGAGGGGCCGCAAGCAGTGATGCCCCTCGAGGAGCGCGGCAAGCCGTTTGACGAGCTCGTCACCGCCGCCGAGCATCGCCTGGTCCAGGCCCTCGACGACATTGCCGCCGGGCACTACCCGCCGCGGCCGGACGCGCGCAACTTGTGCGGCATGTGCGCGTTCGTCGCCGTCTGCCGCAACCCCGGCGGGCTGCCCGCTGAACCAGGCGCGGCTGATGACTGATCAGCAAAGGTTCGTCTTTGAGGCAGAGGAAACCGCCGACGCGCGAGCCCGGCGCCTGGCCGTTGACCCGGCGCGGAATGTCGCCCTCGAAGCCTCCGCCGGCACCGGCAAGACGCGAGTGCTCGTGGACCGATACGTCCGTCTGCTCGAAGTGGGCGTGGCTCCTCGCAACATCCTGGCGATTACCTTCACCCGCAAGGCCGCCGCCGAAATGCGCCAGCGCGTCATGGCGACACTGCGCGAACGCCATCGCCTGGGCAGCCTGGCCGGCGATCGCTGGCGCGAGATCCGCGACGCGTTTGGTGACATCTCGATCAGCACCATCGACGCGTTCTGCCTGTCGCTGCTGCACGAAGTCCCGCTCGAAGCCGGCGTGGACCCTGGCTTCGATCTCGCCGACGAAACCGAAACTCCCCGCTTCGTCGAGTCGTCTTTGGACCGTGCGCTCGGCATCGGCCGCGGCGTGTCGCTGAACGACGCCGATGTCGCCCTGCTGTTCACCGAGCTCGGTGAACCGCGGCTGCGCAAGGGACTCGCCGCGTTGCTGGATCGCCGGCTGGTCGCATGGGACGCGCTCAACCGCTTCCTGCGCGGCCGCGACGTGACCATTGACGCGGCGTGCCTCCGGCTGTCGCACGCCTTGCGCGCTGCCGTGTCCTCGGTCGGCGGCGCCACCACGTTCCGCGCATCGGGTCCGCTGGTCCCGGGCTTCGACCTGGTCGCACGCGACGTTGATCTGATCATGGCCGAGCCACCACCCTCGCCGGCCGTGTTGCGGGCGGCACTCGACCGGGTCGCCGACCTGGTGCTCACCAAAGACGGCGAGCCGCGGAAGCGCTTGAAGCACAAGAAAACCGACTATCGCTCGCCGCTGGATTACGACCGCCACAAGGTCGTGGTGTTCGGTCTCGGGCCGCATGTCGAAGCGGCGCGGGCGGCGTATCGCCGCGACCTCAACATCGTGCTCGCCCGCGGTGTTCGCCGGTTGTTTGCGATCGCACAAGGCGAGTACCGGCGCACGCTCGACAAGCATGGCGTGCTCGACTTCCCCGACCTGCTGGAGCGCACGTTGAAGCTGCTCGGCCAGATGGAAGAGTTCTCGCGCAGCCGTTACCGGCTCGAGTCACGATATGAACACGTGCTGGTGGATGAGTTCCAGGACACCAGCCGCGCTCAGTGGCAACTGGTGCGCGAGCTGGTGCGCGCATGGGCCGCCGGCGAGGGCATGGCGCATGGTCCCATCCCTCCCTCGATCTTCATCGTCGGGGATCGTAAGCAGTCCATCTATGGGTTTCGCGATGCGGAAGTCACAGTGCTCGACGCGGCCGGCCGCTTCATCGAGGCGCTGCGGCCTGAGGCGCCGGCGCGCGCGGCGATCACCCGCAGCTACCGATCCGTCCAGGAATTGCTGGCGTTCGTGAACGACGTGTTTGCCAACGTCGAAAAGGCGCCCGATCGACCTGATGCCTTCCGCTATACGGATGACGATGCGTTTCCAATGCTCGAGGACGCGGCGCGAAATGCCGATGCCATTGGCGTGGCGATCGGCGACAGCGATGCGGCGCAAGCCGAAGCCGTGGCCGACGAGATCGCACGCCTGCTGATCGAGGGCGCCACCGTGCGCGACCGCCAGACCGGTGTGCGACGCCCGATGGCGCCAGGTGATGTCGGCATCCTGTTTCGTACCCGCGAAGGGCACACCCTGTTCGAAGCGGCCCTGGCGCGTCGCGGCGTGCCGTTCTATGTCTACAAGGGCCTGGGGTTCTTCGACGCGGACGAGGTGAAAGACGTGCTTGCGCTCGTGGCCTACCTGGCAGGTCCGGAATCGAACCTGCGCGCGGCCGCATTTCTGCGCTCGCGAATCGTGCGGCTTTCGGACGAGGCGCTAAAGCTGCTCGCACCAGCGTTGGCGAGCGCGCTCACGTCGCCCCTGCCGCCGCCGGCGGCCGACCACCTGCAGGAAGACGATCGCGACCGGCTCATGCTGGCGCGAGAAAGTGTCGGCCCCTGGATCGCGATTGCGGACCAGCTGCCGCCTGCCGAAGTCGTCGATTTGATACTCGCCGAATCGGCATATGCCGTGGAAATTGGCGGCACTGGCTTCGCGCAGGCGCGCGAGAACCTGAAGAAGGTGCGCGGCTTGATTCGCCGGATTCAGAACCGCGGTTACGCCACGCTGGGCCGCTTATCGGATTACTTTGCCGAATTGGTCGCTGGCGGCGACGAATCGAATGCGATTATCGATGCCGCCGATGCCGTGAACCTGATGACCGTCCACGCGGCCAAGGGTCTCGAGTTCCCGGTCGTGTTCGTCGTCAACATCGGCAAGGGCAGCGGTGGCGGCCGTGACGACATCCGCGTGGTGGCGCCGCCGTTTGTCGAGGACGAGGGCGAGCGCGGCGAGGCATCGGTCAGCGTGAGCGACCATGAAAGCGACAGCGATCGCGACAGCGAAGACAAGGACCGCGAAGAAACGAAGCGGCTTCTGTATGTCGCGCTCACCCGGGCGCGCGATCGGTTGTACCTGTCGGGCACGGCCTTGGGAGGCAAGCTGGTCCTTCAACGCGGCTCACTCGGCCGGATCCTGCCCGCGACGCTGATGACAGCCGCGGCGATGGGCGTGGACCCTGAAATGTCGTGGCCGGGCGCATCATTCATGCACCGGATTCACCGTGTTCCGGCAGCCGGGGAGGTGCCACGCGCCTGGCGGCCCTCGCTTTCCGTTCGGGAAAGGCTGGTCGACCTGGAACCATTCGAGGCGCGGCCGACGTCAAAAACCTCGGAATAGACCTAGGGCGGGCCGATTTGCGTTGCGTTCGGGAGAAGGCATCCCATACAATTTTGACGGATCAAGGAGCGTATTTACGTGCCACTGACGTGTTCGGCCTGCGGGAACACCCGCAAATTCCTCGTGAAAACGCTGCAGATGCACGTGGTGCAGCTCGACGATACACGGGTTGAAGTCTCGGAAGAAAGCAAGCCCGGCGTGATCGAAGTGCTGTGCGACGAGTGCGAAACCGCGCTCAATTTCGAGGAAGTAGAGGACTCGATTCGCAAGGAAGTGCTCCTCACCCTCGGCGCTCGCTAGGAGCCCGGCTCGTCGCCGGGTTCTGCATCTTCGAAATAGTCGCACTCCGGACAGACCCACTCGCGGAGGGTGGTCTTCACTTCTTGTGACGATCCCGGCACGCGAGTGACGGTTTCTCGCGTTACCAGACGCATGAACTCGCCACACATCGGGCATTCTTTCTTCATGCGCGCATCGTAGCCGCGCTGCTTGCGCTTGACAACCTCCGGGCCCGAACCTATCGTACGGCCTAGG
Organism: Acidobacteriota bacterium; assembly: GCA_031364805.1. Lineage (GTDB taxonomy): Bacteria > Acidobacteriota > Vicinamibacteria > Vicinamibacterales > UBA2999 > 12-FULL-67-14b. The sequence goes on along the minus strand of JANLWW010000075.1, from coordinate 30,912 downwards.
TGTTTCGCCCGCATCGCTCTCACACGTCGCGACTCGCGCTGGAAACGCTCGTGCCTCACGAGCGCGCTTATCGGCGCTCGTTCAGCGACGAAGTCGCCATCGACTTCCCGTCATCGCGCGCGGCGACCGAGTTGTTCCGCCGCGATCACGGTGAGCCGGCCGCGGTGGATCGCTCAACCTACGCCGAGATCACAATTTCCCAGTGCCAGGCCGGCACCGGCGCCATGGTGCCGCTCGAAGTGCGCGTACCGCGCACTTGCATCAGCTGCGGCGGCCGTGGTGAGGTGTGGAGCGAGCACTGCGGTCACTGTGATGGCGATGGCCAGGAACTGCACACCCAGCGCCTGACCGTGTCCGTGCCACGCGGCGTCACCCACGGCGACCGCTTCAGCTTCAACGTGTCGCTCGCTCGAGGTCCGCGCACGCGCGTGGATGTGCGCGTTGCGGTCATGGCGTGAAGCGGCACGTCGACTTCCTCTCCACGCTCTACCTCACCTGGGGCGGCATCTTCACTCTCGTGGCACTCGCCGGCTTCGCGCTCGCCGCCGGCGCCGCCGCCATCGCGTCATCTGACGGCCCGGTTCGCTTCAGTTCAGAAATGGCCGCCAGCCTGACGGCCGTGACCATCAGCATAATCTCGGTGATTGCCCTGGTCTGGGGCGGCCTGCACCTGTTCGTCGGCCGCACGCTCCGCCGCCATCGTCCGTCCGCGCGCCTGATGGCACTCGGCCTGGCCGTGGGCAACCTCGTGCTGCTGCCATTCGGCACGGCCCTCGGTGGTTATGCCTGTTGGGTGTTGCTGAATGAAGAGGGCCGACACCTGTTCGAAGGAAGTTAGCCTGTGTCCTCTGTGGCTAACTCACGTTGGGCGGGTCGTTAGTGCCTGCGGGTGTCCAAGGGCCACACCTGAACACCCGTTGCGCGGCCATCCATCCACCGCGAACGATTCCGTATCGCTTGATCACCGCTTCGCCGTAGTAGCTGCACGTCGGCTCGAACCGGCAGCTCACGCCCAGTCGGCCGTACAGAGGCGATAAGGTGGCTTGATACAGATGAATGCCGCCGACCGCGGCCCACGTGGTCAGCTGTGAGGAGGGCGGCCGCCGCAGATCGACCGCGACTGCGGTGACGATCACCGCAATCGCGATCCAGAGTTTCCGTTTCAGAACTTGTCCGCGAACTCGCTGAGGCCGGGGATGATCAACCGCTGGCCGTTGACGCCCTTGACCATGGCCATGATGTGAAGGGCCAGCTGCGCGAGCGCCAGCAGCGGCGTGATCAGCGCGACGATGCAGCCGATGGGACCGAGGGCGACCAGCACGAAGTTGACGACCACCCAGACCACGAGCTCGGCGAGCATGAGCACGATGCCGTGCTTGGCGTGCCACTGCACTTCCTTGTCGTCCTTCTCCGTGAGCAGCGGGACCAGCGCCAGCAGCCACAGATACGACAACACAATCATCACGTTGCGGTTGCTCGACGGTGCGCTACCGGGCGTCGTGTCGGCCATCTGATCTCTCCTTCACCTAGGGGAAGCGCGGGAACTGGCCGAAGTCTATCAATTTCGCCTGCATGGTAAGCTGAATTTCTTATGACCTCCGACTTGGTCCTGGCCGCCCTCAAGGGCGTGCACGACCCCGACCTGCGCGCGGACATCGTCTCGCTCAAGTTCGTCAAGGACCTGCAGGTCGCCGACGGCCGCGCGGCATTCACGATCGAGCTGTCGAGTCCGTCGGCAGCAGCACGCGAGCAGGTACTCGAGTCCGCGCGCGACGAGGTCGCGGCGGTGCCGGGCATCTCTGCTGTCGATGTCACCATGACGTTCTCGATTCGCTCGACCTCGGCCCCGGAACACGGCAAGCCGCCGCTGCCCGGTGTGAAAAACGTAATCGCAGTGGGTGCCGGCAAGGGCGGCGTCGGCAAGACCACGGTCGCCGTGAACCTCGCGGTGGCGTTGTCGAAGCTGGGCGCGCGCGTCGGCATGCTCGACGGCGACATCTACGGACCGAACGTGCCGATCATGTTCGGCCTGCAGGCGCAGTTGCAGATGGACGGCAAGATGATCCGTCCGGCCGAAAAGTACGGCATCCAGATCGTTTCGATGGGATTCCTGGCGCAGGAAGATGCGCCGATGATCTGGCGTGGCCCCATGCTGCATAGCGCCATTCAGCAGTTCTGCCGTGATGTCGCCTGGAAGGATCTGGATTACCTGATCGTCGACATGCCGCCCGGCACCGGCGACGTGGCGCTGTCGCTCAGCCAGACCGTTCCGGCCGCGGGCGCCATCGTCGTGACGACGCCGCAGCAGGTGTCACTCGCCGACAGCAAGCGCGCGGTAAGGATGTACCAGAAGCTCAACATCCCCACCCTTGGGATGGTCGAGAACATGAGCTTCTATGAATGCACCAACTGCCATCACGAAGCCGACATCTTCGGTCACGGCGGCGGCGAGCAGATGGCAGCGCAGCTGGAGGTGCCGTTCCTGGGACGCTTGCCGATCTACCAGCCGATTCGCGTTGGCGGTGACCGTGGTATCCCGCTGGTAATTGCCGAGCCCGAGTCGGTGGCGGCTCGCGCGTTCACCGCGCTCGCCGAAGCAACCGTGATTCAAATCGCGGTAGCCGCGCAACAGAACGCCATTACGCACAAGGGCAAGATCCCGCTGATGCAGGTCAAATAGGGGCTTGGAGGCTTGGGGGCTTGGAAGCCTTCTGAGTTTGCATCCGCGCCATCGCCCACGCGCCGAGCAACGGACCGGGCACGAGCAGCAGCGAGGCGTACTGCCAGCTGACGTAATCCGCCAGCCGCGGCAACAGTTCGATCGTCACCATCGTCAACAAAAACCCGACGCAGGTTTGCAGCGTCAGTGCGGTGCCGATGTGTTCCTTCGGCGCGTGTTCGCTCACGAGCGCCGAGAACTGCGCGGAGTCGGCGACGACTGAAAAGCCCCACACCATGACCAGCGCGTAGAGCCAGAAGGGCGAGCCGCCGTAGACCACCACGGTAAGGGCCGCGCAGGCGGCGCTGGCGAGCATGGCCGACATGGCAATGCGCGCCTTACCCAGGCGATCCGCGAGGTAACCCGCCAGACCACACCCGGCTGCCCCGCTGCCGATGGCGAGAAACGCCGCGACCGAACCGGCGGCGCCGGCATTCGTCATTCCCGACGCGGTGAAACTGGCAGCAGCGAACACCGCAATCCATGTCCACATGGCATAGAGCTCCCACATGTGGCCCAGGTAGCCCAACGTGGCGAGGCGGGCGCCGCGGCTGGCCAGAACCTTACGGACGGCATGAGGATCAAACGGCGCGGTGGCGGCAACATACGGTCCGTCGCGAACGATCGCCAGCACCATCACGCCGCCGATCGCTGCCAGCCCAGACACCAGCAACATGGGCTGGTGCCAGTTGTCGCCGAAGAGCGCGGTCAGCAAGTGCGGAAACGCCTTACCGAGGGTGAGGGCACCGATCAGCAGGCCGAGGGCGAATCCGCGTTGATCGCGAAACCAGCCGGCCGCGATTTTCATGCCCGGCGGATAGACGAGCGCGAGCGATGCGCCGGTGAGGAAGCGCAGGGCGATCACCGAGGTCGAGCCGGGCGCGACGATCACCGCGGCGTTGGCCATGGCGCCGACCAGCGAGCCGATGAACATCAGCGTGCGCGCGTTGAAAATGTCGGCCAGGTTGCCGAGCGCGCTGACCAGCGTGCCAGCGACAAAGCCGGCCTGAACAGCCATGGTGAGCCACGCGGCCTGGCCCGGCGCGATGTCGAATTCGCGCACCAGCAGGGGCGTGACGGCGGTGGCGGAAAACCACAGCGTCATCCCCAGAAACTGCGCGAGGGAGACGACGCCGAGCATGGTCCACGGTGATGACATAATCGAAGGTGACGTGCAGATACCGTATACCAAACGCACCCTCCCGAATGGCCTCGACGTGATCGTGCACGAGGATCACCAGCTGCCCATGGTGGCGGTGAATCTTTGGTATCACGTGGGTTCCAAGAATGAGCGGCCCGGCCGCACCGGCTTCGCGCATCTCTTCGAGCACCTGATGTTCGAGGGCTCGGAGCATCACAACCACGGCTACTTCCCACCCATGCAGCGGGCCGGCGGCCTGATCAACGGATCGACGAGCACCGACCGCACCAATTACTGGGAAGTGGTGCCCACCGGTTCGCTCGAACTGGCGCTGTGGATGGAATCGGATCGCATGGGCTACTTGTTGCCCGCGTTGACCGAAGAGAAGTTCACCAACCAGCGCGACGTGGTGCTGAACGAGCGCCGGCAGAACTACGAGAACCGCCCGTACGGCATGGCCGGCATGGCGCTGTCGGCGGCGATGTTTGCGCCAGACCACCCCTATCACTGGCCGACGATCGGCGCGCCCGAAGACCTGCGCGCGGCGTCGCTCGCCGACGTGCACGCGTTCTTCAAGACGTTCTATCACCCCGCCAACGCCTCGCTGGCCCTGGCAGGCGACCTCGAAACCGAGCAGGCCTTTGACCTCGCGGAACAGTTCTTCGGCGACCTGCTGGCGGGGCCGGTGCCCGATCCGGTCCGCGCCGACGCCTCCCTCACGGCCAGCGCCAACTTCGTCCTCGAGGATCGCGTCGAGCTGCCCCGGCTCTACCTGAGCTGGCATTCGCCGGCGATGTTCGCCGACGGCGACGCCGAACTCGACGTAATCGCCGACGTGCTGGCGCATGGCAAGACCTCGCGCCTTTACAAGCTGCTGGTCTACGAGCGCCGCGTCGCCACCGACGTGTCGGCGTATCAGCACTCGCGAGAAATCGGCGGGGTGTTCCAGATGTCGAGCACCGCGGCCGCCGGCGTGTCGCTGGCCGAGCTCGAAGCCGCCATTCGATCGGCAGTGACGCAGGTCGCAACCGGTGGTCCGACGCCGGCCGAGATGGAACGCGCGTTAGCGCAAACCGAAGCGCAGTTCTTATATCGCCTGCAGACCATTGGCGGCTTTGGCGGCAAGGGCGACCAGTTGAATGCCTACAACACGTACCTGGGCGACCCCGGCTACTTCGATCGCGACCGCCAGCGCTACGTGAGCATCACCGCCGGTGGCGCGGCGGCGGCGGCAAGGCGGTGGCTGGAAGACGCTCACCTGGTGACGCTGAGCGTGGTTCCGCTCGGCCGACGCGATCTGGCACTGGCTGGCGCCACCGAGGTTCACGTCTCGTGAGTCCGGTCGATCGCAGCAAGTTGCCGGTCCCCGGGCCGGATCGGCCCTTTCATTTTCCGCGGATCGCGCGGCGCACCCTGCCGAACGGACTTGACGTGCGGGCCGTCACGCACAGCGCGGTGCCGATCATTTCGATCGTGCTGTTGGTGCCCGGCGGTTCATCGGTCGACCCCATCGATCGTCACGGGCTGGTGTCGATTACGTCCGGCTTGCTGGACGAGGGCAGCCGCGGCGAATCGGCGCTCGCTGTCGCGGATCGCGTCGCGCGCATTGGCGGCGACCTGGATCTCGAAGTCGGCGCCGATGCCATCGTCGTTGCCCTGACGACCCTGGATCGCTTCGCTGAGGCCGGCCTGGCTCTCGTGCACGAGATTGTTTCGGCGCCCAACCTGGCTGCCGATGACTTCAACCGCATTCGCAACCTGCGGCTCGAGCGGCTGCGGCAAATGAAGGACCACGCCGGCGCCATGGCCGAGCGCGCGTTTGCGCGCGCCCTCTACGGCGATCACCCGTACGGCCACCTGGGCCTGGGTACCACGGCGTCGCTCACGGTCACCACGGTGGAGGAAACGCGCCTGCTCCACGGGGCGCTGTTTTCGCCGGCGGGGGCGACCCTGGTGATCGTCGGCGATCGCCCGACCGCTGAGTTGTTGGACCTGGCGTCGGCCGCCTTCGGTGACTGGCGTGCGGCAACGTCACCGATGACCCTCGATCGCGCCGCCGCACTGGCGCCGCCGCCGGGCCGGCCGCTCACGAAGCTTGGGGTGGTGTCGCGTCCGGGCGCCGCGCAGTCGGAACTGCGCATTGGCCACGCGTGCGCGGCGCGCGCGACGCCCGATTATCACTCGCTGCTGATGCTGAACACCATTCTGGGCGGACAGTTCGTCAGCCGCATCAACCTGAACTTGCGTGAGGACAAGGGCTACACCTACGGCGTGCGCACCGGTTTCGACTTGCGGCGCGGCATTGGTCCATTCGTCATGCAAACCAGCGTCGGCACCGACGTCACGGTGCCCGCCGTTCGCGAGGCGCTCGGCGAGATCCGCGACATCGCTGCCACCAGGCCCGCGACCGCCGACGAGCTGTCGCTGGGGTTTGCCACGGTCAGCAAGGGCTATCCGCGCGGGTTCGAAACCGCCACGCAAGTCGCGCGATCAGTGGCGCAACTGGCCCTGCACGGATTGCCCGATACCTACTTCGAAGAGTTCATTCCCCGCTTGGCGCAGGTGACCGGGGATGATGTCAGCCGGGTTGCGGCGGCCTATTTGGACGTCGACAAAATGACCACCTTGATCGTGGGCGACTTGGATAAGATTGCGCCATCGCTGCCTGAGCTTGGGCTTGGCCCTCATCAGGTCTTAACGCCGGAGATCTGATTGAAAGCGATTCGCTTCCACGCCCACGGGGGACCTGATGTCCTTCGTTATGAAGACGTCGACGAGCCGGTTGCCGGCCCGGGCGAAGCGGTCGTACGGGTGCGTGCCTGCGCACTCAATCACCTCGACCTGTGGCAGCGTCGCGGCATCGAGCGCGTCCGCATTCCGTTTCCGCATATTTCCGGTGCCGACGTGGCCGGCGAAGTGGCGAGCGCTCCGGGTGGTGAGTACGGCGTCGGCCGCCGCGTGATGTTGCAACCCGGCCTGTCGTGTGGACGCTGCCCGGCGTGCTTCGACGGCCGCGACAACGAATGCCCGAATTACGACGTGCTCGGCTACCGCAGCGACGGTGGCTACGCCGAGTACGTGAAGGTGCCGGTGCAGAACCTGATTGCCATTCCCGACGCGATCGGATTTGTCGAAGCGGCCGCGTTCCCGCTGGCGTTCCTCACCGCCTGGCACATGCTGATCACGCGCGCGAAACTGCGTGCCGGGGAAGACGTCCTGGTGATTGGCGCCGGCAGCGGGGTCGGCCAGGCCGCCATTCAAATTGCCTGGCGTCACGGCGCCCGCGTGTTCGCCACGGCGGGTTCAGACGAGAAGCTGGCCAAGGCGCGCCAACTCGGCGCCTTTGAAGTGGTGAACCACGCCAACCAGGACGTGCCGGCGAAGATCAAGGAATTCACCGGTGGCCGAGGTGTCGATGTCGTCGTCGAGCACGTCGGCACGGCCACCTGGGACCGCAGCCTGAAATGCCTGGTTCGCGCCGGGCGGCTCGTGACCTGTGGCGCCACCACCGGGCATGACGCGCAGATTGACCTGCGTTTCCTGTTCGGGCGCCAGCTGTCGCTGCTCGGGTCCTACATGGGCCGAAAGGGGGAGTTGCTGCGCGCCGCGCAGTTTTTCTTCGCCGGCGAACTGCGGTCGGTTGTCGATCACACCTTTCCGCTGGCCGAAGCGGCCGAAGCCCAGCGGCGCCTGGAAGGCCGCCAGCACTTCGGCAAGATTGTCCTGGTCGCGTAGAACTCCGGCGACCCGTCTTCCGTCCAACCCTTAGATTGCGAGGTGTATGATCCTCGCTTCGTCATGGATATCAGGATCCAGCGGAAGCCGTCAGGTCTCGGTGGCCGGCTGTTCAGCCTCGTCGGCATGGTCGGGCTGATGGCCACCATCATCGCGGGCGCCACGGTATGGCTGCTGCTCACCGATCCGGTGACGGTGGCCGAATCGATGGACTCCGGCGAAGTCTCGCCGCTCGTACAGTCGCTGGCGGGGTCGATCTACGACGCCTTCATCAGGCTGATGCGCTTGCTATAACTTCGTCGCCAGGAACCGTCCCAAATACCACGCATCAAGAAACTTGAACGGCGCCGCGCCGGTGGTGTAGTGCCCGCACGGCAACACCCGCACCTGCACGGGCAGCTGCCGCCGACGAAACTCGTTGACCAGCTTCCTCGACAGGTCCACCGGGAACGTCAGGTCGTACTTTGCATACACGAGCAGGGTCTGGCGATCCCGCATCCGCTCCAGGAACGACCACGGGCTGATCGGCCGCCACAGATCGCGCAGTTGGTCCGCGTCGATGTTGCCCTCGAAACCCTGGCGGACGTGTTCGGTTGACAGGCCGCGCCACACCACGTCACTGAAAAACGGCGACACGTGGTTCAGCGCCTGCGCCTTGACCAGCGGCTCGTGGCAGGTGGTGAGCAGCGACAGGCACGACCCCAGGCTGGTGCCGAGCAACCCGAGCCGATCGTAGCCCTGGTCACGCAACCACCACAGTGCCAACCGCACATCGCGCACCGCCTGCCGGCACACCTGCAGCGTGCGCACGACGTTGGAACTGACGATGTAATCGGCTCTGGTCAGCTCGGGCGGCATTCGCTCGTCGTGATACGGCAGGCTGATGCGGAGCGACGCGATGCCGAGCTTTGACAGAATCTTGCAGAGGCCGACATGGCCATTGGCGTCGGAGTTCCACTGTGCCAGCACGACCACCGCCCGGCGCGGTGCCGACGAACCACGCTTTGGCTTGCGGATCGGGTTGGCGGGAAAGTAGCGCGCCTGCACCGTGTTGTTCTTTTCGTGTCGCGTGGTGAACCCGCTGGCGAAGGTCAGCAAGCCCTCTTCGCCACCCGCCCTCACGCTTGGCAGTGCCGGCGTGAAGGTATAACGCGCCGGTTCGGGGGTATAAAACGCGTCGGTGTCCTCCATGACACGCTCCACCCACGACCACACGCTCTGCCCGGGCGAGGCCGATTGCGGCGGCGCGTCGGTATCGATCCAGTCATCGCCCCATTCGAACGGGCGGACCAGGCGTTCATGCCGGCTGACCTCGGCGAGCTGCTGCTCCCAACGGTGAAAGTACCGCTCGATCATCGGGCCTGTGCGATCAGGTGCTCCACTGCCAGGGCGGCTTGCACCAGTTCTTCGGTCTGGCCCTTCCGGCCGGCCAGCTGCAAGCCGATTGGCAGGCCCTCGTGGGTCTTGCCACAGGGCAGTGAGATGGCCGGATGCCCTGACAGGTTGAAGGGCTGCGAGCAGCGCAACATCAAGGCGCGCACCGATTCGGGTCCGCCCTTCACCGGCATGGTGGCCGCGCCAATCGGCGGCGCGGGAATGGCCAGCGCCGGCAGCACCAGCGCATCGACCCCGTCCAGGGTGCGATCCACTTCGTGCTCAATCACCGCCTTGCCGCGCAACGCGCGGACGTAGTCTTCGGCCAGCACGTAGCGCGCCATCTCCAGGCGCAGCCGAACGTTGGCCGTGTAGTCCTCAGGGCGCGTCAGGAGCGTGCGCCCGTGATACTCGGCGGCATCGCCGAGCACCAGGTGCAGGTAGACCGCCGAGATGTCGGTCGCGTGCGGAATGACGACATCGCTGACCACGGCACCGGCCGCGCGTAGTGCTTCGATGGTCGCGGCGACCACGCGCTCGACCTCGGCGTCGAGGCGGTCAAACAGGTAGCCGGTGGGCACCCCCAGCCGAAGGCCCTTGAGCGGCGCCGCCGTCGGCACGTTCCGCGTCCTCAGGTGCGGCGGCAGCATGGCCATGTACTGGAGCCACGCGTCGGTGACGCACGCCGCCAGCGGGCCGACATGATCGAGTTGCCTGCTGAGCGGCACCACACCCGATGCCGAGATCTGTCCCCACTCGGGCTTGAGGCCGACAATGCCACAGGCGGCGGCGGGAATGCGGATCGACCCGCCGGTATCGGTGCCGACCGTGCCCAGCGACATGCCGGTCGCGATGGCGATCGCCGATCCGCCACTCGATCCTCCCGCGGATCGCGTCGCATCGACGGGATTACGCGCCAACCCGAAACCTGAATCTTCGGTCGTCGTACCGAATGCGAACTCGTGCAGGTTGGTCTTGCCGACGAACACCGCGCCGGCTTCCCGCAGGCGCGCCGTCACGACCGCATCGCGCTCGGCCACGTGATCCGCTCGCACCCGCGAGCCCGCGCTGGTGCGCACGCCCTTGAGGTCCACCAGGTCCTTGAGGGACACGGGGATGCCGTGCAGCGGACCGCGGTAGCGGCCACCGGCGATCTCCTGGTCGGCCTTTCGCGCGGACGCGAGCGCGGCTTCAGCCGTCACCGTGATGAACGCATTCAGCTTCGGATTGAGCGCCTCGATTTGTGAGAGGCAGTCTTCCGTCAGCTGCTCGGACTTGAGCTCGCCCGTAGCGAGGCGTGGGGCAACGTCGGCAATCGTCATGGCGCCTCCACTCCGCCGCCCGGATGGCTCTCGGTCACCTCGACCGGGGTCGCCTTATCAGCATCGTCATTCCAGTCTGCCGCTCGTAGCCGTTCGGTCGCTTGCGCGAGTCCTTCGAGGGGGGCAATCAGATCGGGAAGGCTGCGCTTCAGCGCGTCGCCCTTCGCCCATTCCAGCCATTCACCAACAGTCATGATGCTCGCTTTACAGAAACCGACAGGCCGTCGCCCAACGGCAGCAATGAAGTTTGAAGCCGCGGGTCGGCCGCCAGTCGCTGGCTGAATGCCATTCTTGCCTGATCTCCGCCGCCTGCCACGCGATCGATGACGAGCAGCCCGCCCGGACGCAGCAAGTCCACGAGCCGGTCGAGCATCTGTTCATAGCGGACCGGGTCGCTGTCCTGGAAAATCAGGTCGAACGGCCCGGCGATCTTGTGGAGAAAGCGGGTCGCGTCGCCCACCATCACGCTGACGCGCCCACCGTAGCCTGCCGCGGCCAGGCTTGCCCGCGCACGGCCGGCGCTGGCGGCATCGATCTCCATCGTAATCATCATGCCACCAGACGGTAGCGTCCCGGCCAGCGCCAACGTTGAGTGGCCAGCGCCGGTGCCGATCTCGAGAATCCGGCTTGCCCCGCACGCCAGCGAGAGCGTGTGCAGCAAGGTCCCAGTGTCGGCGAACGTCACCGTGGGATTCTGACATGGTTACGTCGCGTGGCCGCCTGGTTGTCGCGTTAAGCTGGTGAGCGTGCGTCACACCAAGATCATCGCCACGATCGGCCCAGCCAGCAGCGAACCGAGAATTCTCGACGACCTGATCGCCGCGGGTGTTGACATCGTCCGCCTGAATTTCTCGCACGGCACACAGGCCGGCCACGCCGAGAAATTTCACCTGATCCGCGAAGCCGCTAAGCGAGCCAAGCGCCATGTCGCGATTCTGCAGGATCTGAGCGGACCGAAGATTCGCATTGGCCGCCTTGATGGCGGCCGTCCCATCATGCTCGCGCGCGGCGCCGCGCTGGTGGTCGCGATCGGTGACGACATCGGCGGGCCGGGCCGCGTATTCACCAATTACGCCGAGCTGGCGTTGAGGGTCGCGAAGGGCGACCGGCTGCTGATTGACGACGGCAAGATTGAGCTGGAAGTGGAGTCGGCGTCAGCCGCAGAGATCCACACGCGTGTGCTGGACGGCGGCGAGCTGAGCGAGCACAAGGGCATTAACGCCCCTCACGTGCCGCTGCGATCGGACATGACTGAGAAAGACCGCCGCGACCTGGCCTTCGGGCTGGCACTGGGGGTCGACATGGTGGCGCTCAGCTTTGTCCAGGCGGCCGCCGACATTACTCGCGCGCGAACGGTGATGGTCGAAGCCGGCCGGCCCAAGGTGCCAATCATCGCCAAGCTCGAGCGGCCCGAGGCGATCGACCATCTCGAAGAGATCCTCGACGCGAGTGACGCCGTAATGGTTGCTCGCGGTGACCTTGGCCTCGAAATTCCGTTGGAGCGCGTACCCAGGGTGCAGAAGGAGATCCTGCGCAAGGCGCACGCACGGTCGGTGCCGGCGATCGTCGCCACGCAGGTGCTCGAGTCGATGCGGCTGGAGCCGCGGCCAACGCGCGCCGAGGCCAGCGACGCCGCCGGCGCCGTGGACGGCGGCGCCGACGCGATCATGCTGTCTGGCGAGACCGCGACCGGCCGCTACCCGGTGCGATCCGTCGAGGTGCTCGACGCGATCATTCGCGACGCCGAATCGATGCCAGCACTGGCGGTGTGGCGCACCGACGATCCGCTCAATGTCGATCACACCCGCGCCTTGAGCGAAGCGGCGGTCACGCTGGCGCATCGTTCCGGCGCCCACGCGATTGTCGCGGTCACCCGCGAAGGCCAGACCGCGCGGCTGCTGTCGGCTGCGAGACCATACGCAATCATCCTGGCCGCCACCGACAATGAAGAAGTGGCGCGGCGGTTGAGCCTGTGGCGCGGCGTCGTACCGATGGTGTGTGATCTGCAGGGCGACATCGAGGACGTGATCACGCGCGTCGTCGACGGCGCGGTGAAGCGTGCGAGCGCGCCGGACAACGCGACGCTCGTGTTCGTGAACACCGCAACCGACCTCGACCGCGGTGGTTCGAACTTTGTGCGGATACGCAGGGTGTAGGGCGCGCGCTTCGCGCTCTCGTAAGTCTCGGCGGCTGCGCCGCCTCGCGGGGAGATTTCCCCACGCCGCAGGGCGCCCCAGGAGGGCCGGTGGCCCGACCCGCACGAGTCGCGAAGCGACGAGCCCCCGAGCGCCGAAGGCGCGTCCCCTCAGATCGTGGCGGCGTCGCGCACCAGCGCGCCGCGCTCGAACCGATCAGGCGCGAAGATCCCGATGTCAAACGTTTCGGACTTCCCCAACCGCACGATCTCGCTGACAATCTTGCCGGTCGCCGGCGACATCATCAACCCGTGCCCGCTGAAGCCGTTGGCGAAGATCAAACCGGACAGGTCGGGATGCGAACCGAGCACCGGGTTGTGGTCCGGCGTCATCTCGTAGAGTCCCGCCCAACCCTGGACGTCGGTCACGTCTCGCAGTTCCGGAACGCGGTTCACCATGGCCGGGTAGAAGTCCTTCTTCCAGCGGTGGTTGTCGGCCGCGAAGTTCTCTCCCGTCTGCTCACTCCAGTTCGTGAATGCCAGGATGATCTTGTCCGCTCCCCTCGGCTCGCTCGCATCGTCGTGCCGCCAATGCACACCGCCGGGATCGATCAGCATGGGGAAGCGATACGGCCAGGGCTGTGGCAACGTGCAGCGAAACAGCATCTGGCGCATGGGCTCAACCGGCACCTTCAGTCCGGCCAGCGCGGCCACGCGTCCTGCCCAAGGGCCGGCGGCGTTCACGACCACCGGTGCGGTCACCCGCGTGCCACTGGCCAGCCGAACGCCAGTGACCTTGCCCTGCTGCTGATCGATCGCCGTCACCTCATCGGCCACGAACTCGGCGCCGGCCAACTCCGCGCCGGCGCGAAAACCGGCGAGCACCTCCCGCGGATTGGCGTAGCCGTCTTCGCCGCCAAGCACGCCGAACAGGATGTCGTCGAGCATCATATCGGGCAGCATCCGCCTGAGCTCATCGACGGCAACCATGCGCACCGCCGCGCCGGCGGTTCTTTCCTGGTGATAGCGATTGGTCAGCGCGGTAGACGTGACACCGTTAGCGAGAAAAAGATAGCCGCGCTGCCGGAACCACGCGTGGGGACGTTGCTTCGGTGTGCCGAGCGTCTCGTCGAACCTCTTCCAAAGCTCGACGCTGAACTGCACCATACGGACAGTTACCGGCGTGCAGAACTGCTGGCGAATGCCGCCCATCGCGAGATACGACGAGGCCCGCTGGTAACTGGGGTCGCGTTCGATGACGACGATGCGGCCCTTGAAGCCGTCTTGCCGCAAGTGCCACGCGGCACTGCAGCCGACGACACCGCCGCCGACGACAACGACGCCGGCGCGCTCGCTCATTGTTAGCGGACGGCTGGACGAAACTCGACCAGCGCCACGTTGGCCGACCCCGCAGCCTTGAGCGTGACGTGCTCCTGGTGGCCCGGGATAATGACCAGTGTGCCGGCGCTCACGCGTTGCGACACGCCCGTGGCCACCAAGTCGGCTTCGCCGCTGGCGACGTAGACGAACAGCTCCGCGCTGCTCCTGGCTGGCGCCAGGTCTGTGGCGGCGGCTCCGGGAACCAGGCGTCGCCACGCCAGCGTGCAGGTTTCGCCCTGAATCGTCTTCGCTACACCGCTCGCCTGATCGGGCGTGGCCAGCTGCGCGACGAGCTTCCGCTCGTCTGGAATCGCGACGGGCTCAGGGCTCACGGGATACGGCACCGCCGGCCGCGGCCGCGGCGGGGCGAGGTCAGGACGCCTGATGGTGTGGAACTCGATCGAGATGAGCTTGCCGCCGCTCCGATTGCGGATGGCGTGCCTGACGTTGGCTGGCGTGATGACACCCGACCCGGCGGGCAACGCCTCGGTGTGCGAGCCAAGCGCCATCTCCATCACGCCGTCGATGCCGACGTTGGCCTGTTCGCGGGTGTGGTGGTGCAGAGTCGCACCGGCGCCATCCTCGAATTCCGCGAACGAGAACGATCCGGTCGCACCGACGACCGTGCGACCCATGAAGCCTGTCGCCAGCTGCACCGCTGGAACGTCGCGCATGACGAGAATGGCAATCTTGTCCGTCGGCGGAAAGTGGACGCTGTCTTGTGCGACCAGCGCGGAGCTCAAGCCGATACAGGCGATCACGATCAGGAATCGGCGCATGACGGGCGGATTGTATCAAGGAACCAGGGCGCTGCCTGGGTTCCTACCGGCGTGTGTACCAGCAAGCCCAGGCGATCAGCAGCCCCTGGATGGGCAACCGGATCCACAACGCGGTCAGGGAGACCGACGGATACAGCTCGGGGTGCATCGTCATGTGGATGTTGGCGGGAAAGATTGCGATCAGCAACGCGATCAGCCCCCACCCGGCCAGCACCGTCCATTTCGGGAAGAGCAGCATGACCCCGAGGACGATCTCGGCCACCCCGCTGATGTAGACGAGCTCGAGATGCCACGGAAGGTAGGGAGGCATGATGCCGACGTAGAAGCCGGGGTCGCGAAAGTGATTGAGGCCGGCGGCCACAAACAACGCGCCGAACAGGAATCGCGTCAGCGTCTTGAAGTTAGCCATTGGCTCGCATCTTACCGGTGATCGCCCAACCGCGTTTGCGGAGGATTCGCCGCAGGATGGCGCATAACGGGGCTGCAGATGACGCCGATTACTCAGATTCAATCAGCGTTATAACGAGCCGTGCTGTGCATCACTCGGACAAGTGGAGCGGAGCCCCGGACGACTTCAAAACCGAACCGTCAGTTAGGAACCTGAGCGCGCTGGTTGGCAGGAGTTGAGGCAAGTTCCATCATTTCGAACTCCGTCAGGAAGAAATTGCCACTGGCAGGGTAAAGGCCCGGGCCGCCTCCCCCAGGGAGCGAAGGGTGCTTGAGAGCCTCCAAGCGGACCCCCGTGATAGGTGAGTCGATCCCCCGGTAGGTGACCGTGTAGATGCCTTCGCTTGCGATCGAGCCGCCGACGAGCACGCTGTGGTCGTTCAGCGTCGTGAACGTCATACCCGGCGGACCGATGACTGTAGGCGTCTGCAGCACCACCCAGTGAGCGTCCACGTTGCCGCCGGTATGCAGTTCATTGGCAAAGCTGTCCCGGTGATCGCTGGTGACCGACAAGCGGAAGCGACCCAGCAGGTGTCTTGGATTGAAATGAAGGAAATGCAGGCGGAAAACGACAGCAGAAGCCGTCACGTCGGCGATCGTCTCGAAAACTGCCACTTCATCTCGTGTGCGACCGAATACGTCCGGCGCTTCTCTGGCGATGGCCCACCCATTCGAGGGGTTGAGGTAGCGGTCGATCGCCTGGCTGGGAGAGAACGGGCCGCCGACAATGAACTGCGAAAACGTTGAGGTCGCCTTCTGTAATGGGACGCGAGCCAGGGCCGCTCCATTCGTCGACCAGTCGGTAACCGGCGCTTCCGCCGGTGCGTCGTTGCCGAGTGGCGATGCAATCATGGCAAGCAACAGCGCCATCACACCGAGGGTAGCGGCCGTCGCAAACTGGAAGCGGCGTGGAATGCGCGGCCGATCCTGAGCGGATGGGTCGACCTCTGCACCCATCCCGGCGCGGGCAACGTCGGCGGCATCCATCTCGACATTCGCGGCCTTAGTCCCGTCCGGCGCGGTTGTGGCCGTGCGACTCCGACGCCAATCATCCAGCTCATTCCGAAAGGCGAAAACAGAACCCTTCTTCGCATGCGCCTGCCGGTGTACTGGCAGAGCCTCGTCGCGCTCCCAGCGTTGGACGGTCGTCACTCCACGCCCGAAGTGCGTGGCAATCTCCTTCCACGACTCGAGGCGGTGGCTCTCTCGGCCGCCACCTGCTAGCTCAGACTCTCCTGAGATCATAGGCGCCCCAAGCGCGCGATCATGGTCGAACCAAGCTCGGCCGTCAAGCGTAATTGGCGCCGGCGCCCATGCACCAAATTCCCCCAATGATTCCGATGGACCACCTTGGTGTCCCAGGGCATCGTCGTCGGCCTGCAGGTATCCAGGCCATTCCTGCCAGCGACCGCCTTCTGGTCGCACCAGAACACGCCGCCACGTGAATGGTGCGTTTTAGCGCTTGAAGTGGTTTGCCGCGCGGCACATGGTGGCGCGTCACAACGATCGCGCAAGCGCAAGGGTTCGAAGTGGCAAATCGGTGCGGCGGCCAAAGGCGACTGACTCGACCTCTAGATCGGAGTTTTCATGCGTGGTTCATGGCGTGGGTGGGTCCAAAGCTCCCGGAAACGCAGAGCCGGGATGGTGATAGCTGTGACGCTCGCTTTGGCGTCAGCCTGCTCCGGGCCAGGCGGCCAGAACGGCCCGACGACGCCATCGGCGGCCGCGCCTCAAAGCCTGACTACCGTGGCTATCGGTGCTCACGCCAACGCCTCAAACGACCGGGTCACCGAAACCGAGTTGGTCGACGCTCATTTGCCAGCCCCCTCGCCGTCTTTCGAGCGATCAGGCCCCACCGACGTGACCTTCCCGCCGCGCACTGAACCACTTCTTTTCCGAACCGCCCTGGAGGCGAAGTATCGCGATGGTTTGAGACGGCCGTCTGGCTCCACTTTTGTCGATCAAGAAGGAACCGTGGTGTGGACGCAGGAATACCTGAGATACCGCGTCAACCTGTGTTCCCACGCCGACGCCGTGATCAGGGTCTTCCGGCAGATTGATGGCTTTGGAGTGCCGTTAACTTGTGGGAATCCGACAACGGCAATTTTTCCGCCACGAAATGAACCCCTTGACTTCATGGTTCAGCTCGAAGCCAAGTATCGCGATGGCCTGCGCCGCCCACCTGGCTCGTCGTTCGTTGACGTGGAGGGCAACATTGTCTGGACACAGGAGTACTTGCGATACCGCGTCAGTACCTGCTCTCACATCCTTGCTCAAACCAAGGTCTTCGACCAGATCGACGGACGTGGCGTCCAGGCGGATTGCACGCCGCCGCCCGTCGCCCCGCCCGCACCGTCGCCCACCACGCCTCCGACTGGAAGTTCGTCTTTTTACTCTTTGACCGTGGTCTCTTCACAATGCGGCTGCGTAATTGGTCCGGTTCAGATTCGATCCAATGGCGCAGTGGTAGGAAATTTGACGTGTCCTCAGACGGCGTCGTTCACGATACCGGCCAACGCCTTCGTCTCGGTCTGCGACAACACCGGGTGTTGGTTTGGCAGCGGGTTCACAATGACTGGATCCCGGACCATAGGCTTGGCGTGTTCCGCAACCGCGAGGCAGCCGCAGTGACGACCGTCACTGCCGCTTCGTGCGCTCGGCTTCCTTGTCCATGTAGTCTTTCATTTGCTGCAGTGCACCCTCCCAGCCGTCCGCCACGATCTCGAAGTAGCGTGCCCAGCGCGGTCCTTCGCCTTCGCCGCTCTGCCTCACACTGAGCATGGTCGATCGGCCATTTCCGTGGGGCCGGCAGTGCACTTCGAGTGCCATCGGGCCGATCGGATCGCCATCGGGCGGCTGCCAGTACGCTTCGGCGACGAAGAAGGCACCGTTGGGCCGATAGTCGATGATGGTGCCGTGGAAAGTGCCGCCGAGGCGGCCCAGTACTTCATCCTTGAACGGCGTGGAGTCCCACTCGATGGCGTACATGCCCATCGGGCGGGGCACGGTGACCGCGCGCACGACCTGCCACCAGATCGCCAGGTCCTTGGTGTCGAAGAACGCCGACAGCACTCGTACGGGCGGGGCTTGAATCAGCAGCGTTCGCTGCACGTCGAGAACGACACCCTTGGACGTCATTGGGATCAGCGATCAGGGATCAAGGATAAATAAGGAACTGCTCGCGCAGTTTCTCGAACGGCCTGCTTTCAATCGCCCACGTCTGAGCCAGTTCTTCAGCACGCACGCCGGCATCGATCGCCTTGCGCAGCGCGGGCGAGCCGGCGAGGATGTCGATCGGTTCCTTGTCGTGTTCGTACTCGTAGGGTGGCGGCCGCCAGGAGAAGTCGGCCGGACCCGCCGCGCGAATCTCGTCGATTAGCGCAACACCCGTCAGCACCGGCTTGAAGGCGGCGCGATCGAGCACATGAATCTGACACCCACCGCACGCCTGCTTCGCGTGCTTCTGGAACGTGGGCTCAAACACCGCGGCGCGGAAGTGCACGCCCGGCAGCGTGCGTGCGTTCATCGTCGCCGCAAATTTCTCAGCCTCGACCCACGGCGCGCCGACCAACTCGAAGGGCCGCGTGGTGCCGCGCGCCTCGCTGGCCATGGTGCCTTCGAACAACACGGTACCCGGATAGACAATGGCGCTGTCGAGGGTCGGGATGTTCGGTGACGGCATCACAAACGGAAGCCCGGTGGCGTCGCCGTACATGTGGCGCGACCAGCCTTCCATCTGGATCACTTCAAGCGGTGCGTTGATTGCGAAGTGCTCGTTGAAAAAGCGTGCCAGCTCGCCGATGGTCATGCCGTGACGCATGGGGATGGGGAACTGGCCGACGAACGACTCGTAGCCCTCGACCAGCATCGGTCCCTCGACAGCGATGCCGCCGATCGGGTTGGGCCGATCGCAGACGATCACGTCAACGCCGTGTTTCGCGCAGGCACGCAGGCAGTTGGCCATCGTGTAAATGTAGGTGTAGATGCGCGCGCCAATGTCCTGCAGGTCGATCACCAGCACGTCGAAATGGCGGAGCATGTCGGCAGTCGGCTCCCGCGTGTCGCTGTAGAGCGAGAACACCGGTACCCGCCGCCGGCTATCGTTGGTGTGCGGCGTCTCGATCATGTTGTCCTGCACGTCGGAGCGAAAGCCGTGCTGTGGACCGAAGATGGCGCCGATCGTGACATCGGGCGCCGCTATCAGGGCATCAACGACATGCGTCAACCGGGCGTCAACTGACGCCGGATTGGAGACAATGCCGACGCGGCGACCCTTCAGGCGGCCAGACGACAGCAGGCGGGTGGAACCGAGACCTACAGGCACGGAAGAGATTATAGGGGGCCTGGAGGCCAGCGGGCTAAGGTGCCTGGGGTGCAGTCAGGCCCGCTGTCTTCAGCGCGGTGTGGCCGCCGATCAACGCGCGCGCGCCGGGCCAGCCGTTCCGCCTCAACTCGAGCGCCACACGGGCGCTCGTGGCTTCGTTTGGTCAAGCACAGAACACCGCCAGCTTCGCCGCGTGCGGTAACCCGCGACGCACGGCATCGGCCGCGGCGCGGTCGGGATGGACGCGTACTGAATCGGGCACCGCGTCGGTTTCGGCGTAGGTCCGGTCAGTCCGGCTGTCAACCAGCACGGCCGATCCCGCCGCCTGCAGCTCCTGATATTCCGCCAGCGTGATGGTGGTCGCGCGAAGGCGATCGTCGGGCACTTCGCGCACCGCGAGGGTTAGCTTGGCCCCTGATGGCATGGCCGGCGTCACTTCTTCGTTCGGTCCCCTGACCAGCAACATCGGCGAGAAGCCGTGCACGACCACCGACACCAGCACCACCAGGCTGCAGACCTGCAGCAGGTATTCGCTGCCCTCGATGCCCTTGAACACCGCCAACATGATCAAGAGCAGCGAACTGAGCCCCGTCGGTCCAAAGAACGCGATCAGGGCACGGTTTTGTGTCGAGAGCTTTGCCGGCATTAACGCCGGGAAGTACGCCACCGGCCGCAACAGGATCGCCGCAACTGTGAACAGAATGGTGGCGCCTGACGCTGCCGTCAGCCCGCTCCAGATGATCGAGGTGCCAAACAGCACGAACGCGAAGAGCAGCGCCATTTCTGCTGTCGTCTCGCCGTACTCGAGAAAGCAATCGCACAGCTCAACGTCGAGAACCGCGACCGTCAAGCCGGCGGCGAAGGCGGCGATGAAACCACTGCCGTGGGCCGATTCCGCCGCCGCATATGCCGCGAAGGCCAGGCCGATGGAGTAAATCGACTCGTAGTCGCGGCGAACGCCGGTCCGCTTCCGCACCATCTCGAGCGCCGACACGCCGACCAGGCCGACGACGATGCCGGCGCCGGGGCTGAGTAGCAGCATGTTAATGGCGAGCCGGCCCCATTCGCTACCGGTCATCGGCCCGCTACGCGACAGGATTTCCATGGCCACCAGCACGACGGGCAGCAGCACCACGTCGTTCAGGCCGCTCTCGAGGCGCAGTGCTTGGCGCACGGAGTTGTGCAGCCCCGGCCGGCGCAGCAGCCCGCGCAACAACACGGGATCGGTCGATGCAATTGCCGCTCCGAGGATGGCCGCCAGCGGAATCGAAAGCCCGAGCAGATACCAGGCCGCGGTGGCAATTAGGATGGTGGTGAGGATGGTGCCCGGCCCGAGCACGAGGCTCGCCAGCAAGCGATGCTCGCGAACCTCTTTCAAGTCGAGCGACACCGCGTCGGTGAAGAGCACGAGCACCAACGAGATCGTGGCGACGACCCCCAGGATTGGCGAGTCTACCGGCGCATCGAGCAGCCCGAGGCCAATGGGCCCAATCAGCGCGCCGATGCCCAGGAACACGGCGACCTGCGGCACCCCAGTGCGATCGACCCAGCCAGACAACAGGGCCGAGATGACGATGACGGCGCCGACGAGCGCGAGCATCACCAGAAAGGAATCCACACGGCATTGTGGCCGTTTTCCAACGCGACAACAATCAGCGGATCGTTCCGGAGTGCGCGTTGGGTTACTGTTCGGAGATGGCGACGCTCTTCTATTCGCGCATCGACGACAGCCCGGTGGGGCCTCTGCTGCTCGCCGGCAACCGCGAAGGGCTGCATGTGCTGTCGTTCGGCGTCGGGTCTCGCCCGCGCGAGATCGATCCGGCCTGGGTGGCCGACACCACCGGCGTGCTGACGGGCGTCCGCAAAGAACTCGATAGTTACTTTGCTGGCCGCCTGAAGAAGTTCACCCTGCCTCCGGCCTTTGGGGGCACGCCGTTCCAGCACCAGGTGTGGACCGAACTGTGCCGCATTCCCTACGGCGAGACCATCAGCTACCTGGAGCTGGCCAATCGCATCAAGAATCCCAAGGCGGTCCGCGCCGTTGGCCTCGCGAATGGCGCCAACCCAATCGCGATCATCGTTCCCTGTCATCGCGTGATTGGATCGAACGGATCGCTGACTGGATTTGGCGGTGGCATTCCAACCAAGCGCGTGTTGCTGGAACTCGAGAGCGGGCAACGAACGTTGCTGTGAACGGACGTTGGTCACAGAGACACAGAGGGCTCAGAGAAATTCCTTTCAGAATGCAAGATGCCCGGTCGAGCCGTGAGCCTTCATGTCGAGAGAATTTCTCTGTGTGCTCGGTGTCCCCGGTGGCTATCGGTTTGTAACGACATCGTCAAACCTCTCAGCTAGACTGCGGTCATGCGACGCATCACCCGCCGCGGCTTTCTTGCCACCAGTACGGTCGCCCTTGGGACTCTGCCGCTGATCCGCGGGACGAGTGCGTTTGCGCAGACGGCGGATGGAGCGTTCCGACACGGAGTGGCCAGTGGCGACCCGCTCGCCGATCGCGTCATCCTGTGGACACGGGTGACGCCCGCATCGCCGACCGGTGCGCAATCAGTCTCATGGCAGGTGGCGCGGGATCCCAAGTTCAGCCAAATCGTCTCGCGCGGCGAGACGCCGACTGGCGCTGCTCGTGATTTCACCGTCAAGGTCGAGGTCACCGGCCTCGAGCCTGGCACGGCGTATTACTACCGCTTTGAGGCGCTCGGCGCGCGCTCGGCTATTGGGCGCACGCGCACGCTGCCGCGCGAGGGCGTCGGCCGGCTTCGGCTGGGCGTGGTGTCGTGCTCGAACCTGCCGCAGGGCTACTTCAACGCGTATGCCTGCCTGGCGAAGCGCGTCGACATTGATGCCGTCCTGCATCTGGGCGACTACATCTATGAGTACGCCAATGACCAGTACGGCGACGGCACGAAGCTCGGTCGCATTCCGGCGCCGAACAAGGAGATGGTCGCGCTGCAGGATTACCGGGAGCGGCACGCGCAGTACAAGGCCGATCCAGATTCACAGGAAATTCACCGCCAACATCCCTTCATCGTCACCTGGGACGACCACGAGTTCACGAACAACGCCTGGAAAAGCGGAGCACAGAACCACGATTCCGATAAGGGCGAGGGTGACTGGAACGTCCGCCGCGCCGCAGCGGTGCAGGCGTATTACGAGTGGATGCCCATTCGCGAGGATGCACAGACAAAGCAAGCACGCATCTATCGAGCGTTCCGCTTTGGCGACCTCGCGACCTTGGTCATGCTCGATACGCGCCTGGTCGGGCGTGACGAGCAGGCCCTTCGCGAGGACACGGCCGCGATCGACCTGCCCGGACGCCAGTTGCTGGGCGCCGAGCAGGAAGGTTGGCTGGCCGAGCAATTGGTGACCTCAGCGCGCAACCAGACAAACTGGAAGTTGCTGGGCCAGCAGGTGATGTTCGCGCCCCAATCTTCCCCGGGCGCTCAAGCGGGGAACCCCGACTCGTGGGATGGCTACCGGGCCTCGAGGTCGCGCGTGTTTGACATGATCGAGCGGGCCAAGGTTGGCAACCTCGCAGTGCTGACCGGCGACGTCCACAGCTCGTGGGCCTACGACTTGCCGCGAGACCCGTTCGCGGGCTACGACAAGGCGTCAGGCAAAGGGTCGCTCGGCGTCGAGTTTGCCGGTACCTCGGTGAGCTCGCCGAGTAATCTCGGTGCCGGTCCGGATGGTGAGCGGCAGTTGGCGGCGACCCGGGAGGCGCGGCCGCACCTCCATTACGTCGATGGCCGCTATCGTGGCTATTTCGTGCTCGACCTCACGCGCGAGCGGCTGCAGGCCGACTTCTACGCAGTGGCCACGGTGCTCGACCGCAGCACCAAGGAGAAGTTCGAGAAGGGATTCGTCAGCGCCTCGGGCGCCAACCACCTGGTGGAGGCCACGACCCCGGTGCCAGCCGCCCCGGCTCCCGATCCGGCGCCCTGAGAACACCATATAATCCGGGGAATATGCAGCGGACGGATACTTCGGACCCGAATTACTACCATAAGGTCGTCGACTGCCAGTGGGCGTGCCCCGCGCACACCAACGTTCCCGAATACATCCGGATGATCGCGAACGGACAGTTCGACGATGCCTACCTCCTGAACCGCGAGTCGAACGTGTTCCCGGGGATCCTGGGCCGCACGTGCGACCGCCCGTGCGAGCCGGCCTGCCGGCGCGGCCGCGTCGACGGTAAGCCGGTCGCGATCTGTCGCCTCAAGCGGGTCGCCGCCGATCATAAGGACGACATCACCGACCGCATCCCAACCGCTCCGACGACCAAGAATGGCAAGAAGGTGGCCCTCATCGGCGCCGGTCCGTCCGCGCTGACGGTGGCAAACGACCTGATGCCCCTGGGTTACCAGTGCACCGTCTTCGAACGAGGGCCTCGCCCGGGCGGCTTGATGCGCATCAACATTCCCGCCTTCCGCCTCCCTGAAGAAGTGCTCGACGAAGAAATCGGCTACATCGTGAACATGGGCGTCACGATGAAGTACAACGCGCCGGTCACCAGCCTGAAGGCGCTGGTCGATTCGAAAGAGTTCGACGCGGTCTACGTCGGCACCGGCGCACCCAAGGGCAAGGAACTGGACCTGCCCGGGCGTAACGAGTCGGACCAGATCTTCATCGGCATCGAATGGCTCGAGTCGATTCATTTCGGGCACATCAAGGACGTCGGCAAGAAGGTGCTGATTATCGGCGTGGGCAACACGGCGATGGACTGCTGCCGCTCGGCCAAGCGCCTGGGCGCGACTGACGTAACAGTGATCTCGCGCCGGACCCGCAAGTACTTCAAGGCGTCGCCGTGGGAGCTCGAGGACGCAGAAGAAGAGCAGGTCGATATTCTCGAGAACCTGTCGCCGGTCCGCTTCATCATCGAGAACGGCAAGCTGAGCGGGATGGAGTTCGACAAGTTCACTTCGCGTGAAGAGAACGGCAAGTTCATCCAGGAGCCGGCCGGCCGCATCACGCTACCGTGCGACGCGGTGGTGCTGGCGATTGGCCAGGAGAACGCCTTCCCCTGGATCGAGCGCGACATGGGCCTTGAGTTTGACCAGAAGTGGGACATGCCAGTGGTCGACAAGACCACATTCATGTCGACCCGCCCGGGCGTGTTCTTCGGCGGCGACGCCGCGTTCGGCCCGGCCAACATTATCTGGGCGGTCGAGCATGGCCACCAGGCGGCCATCTCGATTCACCAGTTCTGCCAGGACTTGCCGGTCACCGAGCGCCCGCCCCACGGCATGACCCTGACCAGCACCAAGATGGGTCTGCACGAGTGGTCGTACAGCAATGACTACGACCCGGTGCAGCGCCAGAAGATGAAGCACGTCGCGTTGCCGCTGCGCTTCTCGAAGATGACGATGGAAGTGGAAGAAGGCTTCACGGAAGAGCAAACGCGTGCTGAAGTCGAGCGCTGTCTCAACTGCGATGTCGAGACGCACTTTACCGATTCGCTGTGCATCGAGTGCGATGCCTGCATCGACATTTGCCCGGTTGACTGCTTGACTATTATTCCTGGTGCGGAATCTGAGGCCGAACTGCGGGTCGGGTTGATGGCGCCGGCGGAGCAACTTGACCAGGCGCTGTTCCACTCATCGCCGCTGAAGCAGACCGGGCGCTTGATGGTGAAAGACGAGAACGTCTGCCTGCACTGCGGCTTGTGCGCCGAGCGCTGCCCGACGTATGCGTGGGACATGCGCAAGTTCGTGCTCCAACTTCCCGTTGCCGGGACGACCTTTATTCCTCTGGAGGCCGTCGGGCGGTAACGGCGGAACGGCGGAACTGCAGTTCCGCCCTCCTGGCACACCTGACAGACACACTTATGAACCGCGTAAACGAGTTTGCCTTTAAGATCGCCACGGCCAACGGGACCGGATCGGCGAGCGCCAATGGCCTGATCATGCAGGCCATCTTCCGCATGGGCGTGCCAGTGACGGGCAAGAATGTCTTCCCGTCGAACATCCAGGGCCTGCCGACGTGGTACGAGATCCGCGTCAACAAGAACGGCTACACCGCCCGGACGCCGACTTTCGACCTCATGCTCGCGCTCAACGCCGCGACCTATGCCAAGGACGTCGCCGAGGTGCGCTCCGGGGGCTACCTGATGTTCGATTCGTCGTGGCCGCTCGACGACAAGCTGATGCGCCCTGACGTTACCTACCTGGGCGTGCCGCTGGCCGAGATGTGCAACGCCACCTTCAAGGGTGTCCGCGAGCGCATCCTGATGAAGAACATTGCCTACGCCGGCGCGCTGGCCGCGCTGATCGGCATGGACACCGAGGTGATCTCCGCCCTGACCAAGGAGAAGTATGCGGCCAAGAAGCCGCTGCTTGAATCGAACGAGAAGGCGATCGCGCTCGGCTACGACTACGCCAAGGCGAACTTCCCGTGCCCGCTGCCAATTCATCTGGAGAAGATGGATGAGACCAAGGACAGCATCCTGATTGACGGCAATACCGCCGCGGCCCTGGGCGCGATCTACGCCGGCGCCACGGTCGGCGCGTGGTACCCGATTACGCCTGCGACCTCGGTGATGGAAGCCTTCAAGGGCTTCTGCATGAAGTACCGCCGCGACCCGGAAACCAAGAAGAAGAGGTTTGCGATCTTGCAGGCCGAAGACGAGCTGGCCGCGCTCGGCATGGTGATCGGCGCGTCGTGGGCCGGCGCGCGCGCCTTCACCCCGACGGCCGGCCCCGGCATCTCGCTGATGAACGAGTTCATCGGCCTGGCCTACTACGCAGAGATCCCGGCGGTGATCGTCGACGTGCAGCGCACCGGTCCCTCCACCGGCATGCCGACTCGTACGCAGCAGGGCGACTTGATGCTGTGCGCCTACGCCTCACACGGCGACACCCGGCACATCTGCCTGTACCCGTCGGACCCGCGCGAGGCGTTCGAGATGGCGACCAAGGCGTTCGACCTGGCCGAACGCTTTCAGACACCCGTGTTCCTGGTGAGCGACCTCGATATCGGCATGAACGACTGGATGGTGCCGAAGCTGACCTGGGATGACAGCTACCAGCCCGATCGCGGCAAGGTGCTGTCGGCCGAGGATCTCGAGAAGGCCAAGAGCTTCTATCGCTACCTGGATGTCGACGGTGACGGCATTCCCCAGCGCTCGCTGCCGGGCGTCCATCCCAAGGGTGCCTTCTTCACGCGCGGCTCGGGCCACAACAAGTTCGGCGCCTATACCGAGGATGCCGACGAGTACCAGGAAGTGCTCGACCGCATTGCCCGCAAGGTGCAGGGTGCGACCAGGGCGATTCCGCAGCCGTTCATGAAGCCGACGCCGGGCGCGACCATGGGGTTGGTGACGGTGGGCGGGTGTCACGCGGCTTGCGTGGAGGCCATGGACCTGCTGGCCGCGGACGGCATCAAGTTGAACTACATGCGGGTGCGCGGTTTCCCGTTTGGCGACGAAGTGCGGCAGTTCCTCGACCAACACGAGGTCAACTTCATTGTCGAGCAGAACCGCGATGCGCAGCTGCGCAGCCTGCTGATGCTCGACACCGGCGTGCACGTCGAGAAACTGGAATCCGTGCGCTACTACGCCGGCTTCCCGATGAGTGCGCACCACGTGATTAACGGCGTGAAGGCGAAGCTGGAGAAGGCGGCATGACGTATATCGCAAAACCGAAAGTCCACCATCCCTCGCTCAAGAAGAACGACCTCGGTCTGACCCGCCGCGACTACGAGGGCGCGATCACGACGTTGTGCGCGGGCTGCGGCCACGATTCGATTACCGCCGCCATCATCCAGGCGTTCTGGGAGATGAGCATCGCCCCGCACAAGGTCGCCAAGCTGTCTGGCATTGGCTGCTCGTCGAAGACCCCTGCCTATTTCCTGCGCGAGGCCCACGGCTTCAACAGCGTGCACGGTCGCATGCCGGCGGTGGCGACCGGCGCCAACGCGGCAAACAGCGACCTGATCATGATCGGTGTCTCGGGCGACGGCGACTCGCTGTCGATTGGCCTCGGTCAGTTGTGCCACGCCATCCGCCGCAACGTGAACATGCTCTACATGCTCGAGAACAACGGCGTGTATGGGCTAACGAAGGGGCAGTTCTCGGCGTCGGCCGACCCGGGCTCGACCGCGAAGAAGGGCGAAGCCAACACCATGCAGGCCATCGACAGCGCGCTGCTCGCCCTCACGCTGGGGGCGACCTTCGTGGCGCGCAGTTTCTCGGGGGACAAGGCGCAACTGGTGCCGATCATTCAGGCCGGCCTGGCGCACCGGGGCTTTGCGTTCATCGACATCATCTCGCCGTGCGTGACCTTCAACGATCACGACGGTTCCACCAAGAGCTACGCCTACACGCGCGAGCACAAGGTGGAAGTGGTGCAGGCCGACTTCGTGCCGCCCGCCGAGGAGATCAGCACGGAATACGAGGCGGGCAGCGCCAAGAATGTGCTGATGCACGACGGCAGCTGGGTGAAGTTCCGGAAGCTAGCGAAGGACTACGACCCGACCAATCGCGACGGCGCCTACGCGCACATTCGCGATCATCAGCGCAAGGGTGAGGTCGTCACCGGCCTGCTGTACATCTCGCCGGACTCGAAGGACGTGCACGACCAGAACGACACCGTGCCCGGCTCGCTCTACAACCTGCCGCACGCCCAGCTCTGCCCGGGCAATGATGCGTTGCAGAAGCTGATGCAGCAGTTTCGTTAGAACGGCCGGCTGCTGTTCGGGTCTGCCGCCGCCTTCCGAAGACGCGCGCGTACTATCGCGAGCTGATCCGGTAACAAGGGGAGTGTCTCGATTCGTTCGTGCAGCACGCTTGAAGCGGCCATCTTCTCGCGCATGAGCATCCCCACGTAGTGGAGATCCTTGTCCCGTCCAGCGACGAGCTTTGAGAGAGCCAAGTCGTGGACTTCAAGACACCAGCCGATGGCGCTCGCGGGAAGACGTCCGCGTCCAAGGACACGAGCAGGGACTCCGGCGCGTGCGGAAACTGCCCCAACACCGCCTGACTCCCGATGATCACGATTTCGCGTTCGCCGCACGCGGCAGCCGCCGCCCGCACGATGTGTTCAAGTGCGGCCCGATTCATAGTCGTTGAGGATGGCCTGACGCTCCTGTGCCGACAGCAACCCGGCAAACGGACTGGACTGCCGGAGCCGTGTCGCTCGCTGGTCGGCCGATCGGAGCAACTCCACCAGTGCCGGCACAGACAAGGAGTCGAGCAGGTCTGCCCACTCGCGCAACGCCGGGGCCGGGTTCAGGCGGAGCCACCGCTGGAGATTCGCCCGTGCCAAGTCCAGCAGCTCCGGTTGTGCCTCCAGCTTTGCGGCCACGACGGCGTGAAGGGCCAGGCTCCTCCTCTCGATCCACTCGTGGGTCGCGATGCGGAACTGCTGGGCCTTCGGCGCTCATGACCGTGTTCTGCGACACCTCGGTGCTGATCGCGGCATGTCTTCGCCATCACCCTCACTACGCAAGGGCGCGGCCGGTGCTCGAAGCTGTCGCCAGTGGCAGGGAGCAGGGCGCGATCTCGTCGCATAGCCTCGCGGAGACCTATTCGGCACTGACGTCGGTGCCGCTGGTGCCACGCATTCTTCCCTCGCAGGCGAGGCAGATCGTGTCGGCGAACATCCTGCCTCATTTCACGAGCATGACGATCACAGGCGGCATGTACGAGCGTGGGATCGAGGCCTGTGCGGCGCGAGGGTTGGGCGGCGGTAAGGTCTACGACGCGCTGCTCCTCGAATGCGCGCGCGCCTCGAAACCGGATCGAATCTACACGTTCAACCTCAAAGACTTCCGCAAGCTGGCTCCCGATCTGGCCGATCGGATCGCGGCTCCCTGACTGCGGCCGCCCTCACACGCCGAGTCGGCGCGCTCCTTGAGACGCACGGTGTTCTTCTTCATGTCGTACAGCGCCCGCGCACTGACCACGCTCACATTCGCGTAGCGCCCGCCTTGGCGCTCGAAGGCCGCGAGCACCCGCTTGCACGCGTCAAGGTCCACAGCGGGACTATGACGTGGCAGCTCGGCCTGCTCTACATCTCGCCGGATTAAAAGGACCTGCACGCCCGTCGGCTCTCCCCAGGGGGTAGGATCGGTTCATGACGAACCGGGCACCGCGAGGCCTCAGACAGCGCGTGGCTCACGTCCATGCGTTGACGCGTGTGATCGCAGCGATCGGCGCCGGCGCACTAACCGCTTGGATCCTGCCGGCGCGTGTCTCCATCGAAGTGCGCGCGGTCGCATCGTGGGACGGCTTCGCGGTCGTCGCCCTCGTTCTGACGTGGCTGACAATTGTGACGCTCGAGCCCTCGCAAATTCGGATGCTGGCGCAGCGAGAGGACCCCAGTCGCTTAGCCTCCCTGGTGCTGGTCGTGCTCGGCGCCGGCGCCTCGCTGCTCGCGGTACTGGTGCTGCTGCAGGAGAGCATGAAGATGCGAAGCGATGCGAAAGTTCAAGCGGTGGTGCTGGCGCTCTCCGCCGTTGCACTCGCGTGGGCCCTGATCCACACCGTTTTCACGCTTCGGTATGCGCATCTTTTTTACGACGATGCGGCGGGGCCACGGCCGCTGGCGTTTCCAGGAGACGCAGCCATGCCGGACTATCTGGACTTTGCCTACTTCGCGTTCATTGTCGGGATGACCACGCAGACGGCGGATGTGGAAATTCGCGGGCGGCGGATGCGCCGCACTGCGCTGCTGCACGGCGTGGTGTCGTTCGCCTTCAACACCGCGGTCGTCGCTCTGAGTATCGGTGTGCTGACGACGCTGCTCTGAAAGCGTGCGCAAGGGGCAAGCCGACCCGTCGCCAGCGTCTACTTCGTTTCGGCGTAGATGACGGCCGCGTAGGCCTTGGCGCGGTCGGCGATCGCCGGCGCGTATCCCGTGTACTTCGCGGGTGTGCTCCAGGCTGCAGCCGCCTCGTCTGAGGTCTTGCCGGCCTTCTTGGCCGCCTGAATCGTCGTCACGAACTCGCGCACGAACTCGCCAAATTCCTTCATCTCGGCGGGCGTCGTCTGCGCCGGCGTGTGGCCGTTGATCAGCGTGTCGACGTTTGGCACGCCGGCGACCGCCTTGGTGATGGTGTTGGCGTATTCAACGCCCGAGCCGCCGTTGCTCTTGTCCATGATCGGCATGCCCTTGTTCGGGAACGTATCGCCGACGTGCATCACGCGCAGCGCCGCGAACTCGACGAAGGCATCGCCACCGGTGTGGGCGGGACCAAAGTAGTACAAGTTGATCTGGTCGGCGCCCGAGCCAATGGTCAGCTTGTCGGTAAAGGTGCGCTTGATCAGGCCCTTGCCGGGATTTTCCTTGAACACGTTCGGGGTGGCGCCGAGCCCCGTGACCGGGTTGCCGGCGGCGAGGTTCTTCGACGTCATGACGTGCGCGACGATCTCCACGGTAGCCGGCATGGCGACGTTGCCGCTGGTGTGGTCGTAGTGGGTGTGCGTGTTGATCACGCGGGTGACTGGCTTGTCGGTCAAGGTCTTCACCTTGTCGAGCAGCGGCTGGCCCCAGCCGGGGTTCTTGGTATCAACCAGCGTGACGCCGGTGGCGGTGACAAACAC
>JANLWW010000071.1:0-3039 GCA_031364805.1 Acidobacteriota bacterium | reverse complement strand
CGCCGCTCGGCGGCACCTGCGGGTCGTGCCACGGCAAGTATCGCGAGCGCATGGAAGACGGCACGTTCCGGATTAAGACCGGACTCTAAAAGAGGATTTATGAAAAACATCGCCCTTGTTGCAGTGAGCCTTGTCGCCCTTGGCGGCACATTCGTCTCGGCCCAGCAGCCCGGCGCCGCCGGCGCGCCCGCTGGTCAGCAGCGCCAGCGCCCAGCACCGGATCCACGATCGATGGGTGGCGGCGATTGCGCCGAGAATCCCTACAACTGCGCCGATGTCGCAAATCCGCTGCCGCCCACGAACACGGTGTGGCTGGAAGAGATGACCTGGATCGACGTCCGCGACGCGCTCAAGGCCGGCAAGACCAACATCATCATCTCCACGGGCGGCATGGAACCCAACGGCCCGTGGTTGGTCACCGGTAAGCACAACTACGTGCTCCACACCAACTGTGAAGCGATTGCCCGCAAGATGGGCAACGCACTGTGCGCGCCGATCATCAAGCTGGTCCCGGAGGGCGGCATCGAGCCCAAGACCGGCCACATGACCTCGCCCGGCACCATGACAATGCGCGAGGAGACGTTTCGCGCAGTCCTGACTGACGCCGCCGAAAGCCTGCAGGCGCACGGTTTCAAGAACGTGATCTTCATCGGCGACAGCGGCGGCAACCAGGGCGGCCAGAAGGCGGTCGCTGAGGCGTTGACGGCGAAGTGGGCCGGCAAGGCGCTGGCGCTGCACATCCCCGAATACTACGACTACGCCAGCGTGTCGAAGTACATGCAGGGCAACGGGATTGCCGAAGGCAAGTCAGACAACATGCACGACGACCCGATCATCACGCTGAACATGTTTATCGACGACCCGAACTCGGTGCGCTACGACGCCCGCATCAAGGCGAACAAGGCCACCATCAACGGCCACTCGATTGCCGACAAGGCGAAGGCCACCGCGCAAGCGAAGCAGATCGTCGAGTTCCGCGCCACCAAGACCGTCGAGGCGATCAGCAAAGCGATTGCCGCGAAGGGCAAGACGACGATGCAGTAGCGAACGTTGTTCGCTGTTCGCTGTTCGCTATTCGGTATTCGCGGTTCGAGGCGGGCGGCATGGAGGAATCCGTGCCGCCCCGGACACTGACGTTCCCTGCGCGCGAGCATCCGCCTTGGACGCCGTCAGAGGCGCTGGCCTGGCTGCCCGATGAGGAGTAACATCGACGATAGAGCTTATGGCTAGCCCAGCGCTCGACCCGGGCCTCACCCGCCACTTTCACTCCATGCGACGGCTGATTGGCAATACCCCCTTGCTGTCGATCGCGTTGCGGGTCAACGGCCGGCCGCGCACCATCTACGCGAAATACGAACCGCTGAACCTGACCGGCAGCATCAAAGACCGCATGGCGCTGCACATCCTGCAGCGCGCCTACCAGAACGGCGCCATCGCGCCGGGCGACCCGATCGCCGAAGCGACCAGCGGCAACACCGGGATCTCGTTCGCCGCGATTGGCCGCGCGCTCGGTCATCCGGTGACGGTGTTCATGCCCGACTGGATGAGCAGCGAACGCATTGCCCTGATCTCGAGTTTCGGTGCATCGGTGGTGCTCGTCAGCAAGGCCGACGGCGGCTTCCTCGGCTCCATTGCCCGAGCCGATGCGATGAAGGGCAGCCACCCGCGCACGTTCCTGCCGCACCAGTTCTCGAACGACGCCAACATCGATGCGCACCTCACCGGCACGGGTCCGGAGATCTGGCTGCAGCTCCAGGGCCAGGGACTGAGCCCCGATGCGTTCGTCGCCGGCGTCGGCACGGGCGGTACCGTGATGGGTGTTGGGCGGTACCTGAAATCCCGCAAGGCGTCGGTGACCGTGCATCCGCTTGAGCCGGCCGAGTCGCCGACGCTATCGGTCGGCCACAAGATCGGCCATCACCGCATTCAGGGCATTTCCGACGAGTTCGTGCCGCCGATCATCCACTTCGATGAATTGGACGCCGTCGTCCAGGCCAACGACGGCGATGCCATCCTGATGGCTCAGCTGCTCGCCCAGCACGGGCTGGCGGTGGGCATCTCGTCGGGCGCCAACTTAATCGGTGCGCTCCGCGTTCAGCAGGACCTCGGGCCCGACGCCGTCGTCGTCACGGTGCTGTGCGACAGCAACAAGAAGTACCTGAGCACCGACCTGCTGCGATCGGAACCGGTGAAAGACGGTTACCTCACGCCGCACGTGGAGATGCTGGGCTTTGATTCGGTGAATCGCGTCTGCGAGATGTGCGCTGACCCGCGCACCTGAAGTCCCCGGGAGGGCTTCAACGAAGACGAGCGCAGGTGAATCGGCGGCCCTAGTCAATCGTCCACAGCGTCAGCGTCGACACATCCTTCACAAACAGGCGATTCCCCGAGATCGACGGCGCCGCCCAGGTCGCCGTCTCAGACACCTGGTAACGACGCAGTGGCGCGAACACTTTGGGGTTGCTCCCGTCCGCCACGATCAGCTCGCCGTCATCCTTCAGCGCGAAGAGCCAACTGCCCGCGCGGGCAATCGCGGCATTCTCGGCCGTGCGCGGCTCGCCTTTCCACAGCACCTCGCCGGTCCTGGCGTCGAGATACATGAACAGCCCGCCGCTCTTCCCTGACAGCGCGAAGTAGGCGTCGCCGACGATCACGGCGTTGCTGAAACGGCTGTACTGCTCGTCGTTCTTCCAGGCATTGTCGGTGCCCCACTTGCCGTCACGCTTGTTCACGCGGATGGCGGTGATCCCGCTCTCGAACGCCGTGACGATGATGGTGTCTTTGTAGACCAGTGGTGTAATCGCCTGCACATCTCGCGCCGAGTGAAACGGGCGGCTCCACAGCAACTCGCCGGTGGCGGCCGACACCCCCACCAGCATGTTCTCGGTGAACGTGATCACCTGTCGGGTCCCCGCGAACTCCACGACGATCGGCGAGCCGTAGGCGGGACCATCGCCGGTCCACTCCCAGTTCACCTCGCCGGTCGCCGGCTTGAACGAGGTCAGCGCGCCCTTGCCGTATCCGCCGAGATGGACGATC
>JANLWW010000062.1:0-4578 GCA_031364805.1 Acidobacteriota bacterium | reverse complement strand
GCCAATTCCGACGGCACTTTCCAATTCGACGATGTGCAGGTCGGATCGTTCTCGATAAGTGCCCGGGATCCGATCACCAACCGTGGCGCGAGCGCCTCGGGAACAATCACGAGCCACGGCCAGGTGGTCATGCGCGAATTGCGCCTCGCTACTTTCGGTACCATTCGCGGCACCGTCAGGCGCAGCGACGGCGTCGTCCCGGCGCCCAATGCCCGCATCACGCTGTCCACTGGTTTGGCCACGATGTCGGGCCTGGATGGCCGCTACGAGTTCCCGATTGTGCCGCTGGGCTCGCACACCATAGTTGCTCGCGACGAAGCAACGCGCGGCGTGGGCCAGGCGACTGGGTCGGTCACCACGCATGGCGCGGTGACGACAGTCGACGTGCAATTGATTGGACAGGGCACCGTGGTCGCGACGGTCACCGACGCCGCCGGTCAGGTGATGAGCGGCGCCTTGGTGACAGTGACATCGACCAGCGGCGCGTTCGCAGACTCGCAAACGGCCACGACCGGCACCAACGGGATCGCACAGTTCGATCGCGTGCTGGCGGGCAGCTTCACGACGACGGCGACGCTGGGCGAGCTGAGCGGAGCGCTGGGCGCCCTACCGCTCGCGGCGGGGGAGGTGGCGCGGGTGACCGTTGCGCTGGAAGCGACCGCGCGCATTATCGGGTCGGTGTTTGCACCGGATGGGCAGACGCCGCAGGCCGCTGGTCGAGCTGAACTGTGGGTCGTCAGTCCGTATTGGGGCCGGTGGGTGCCATATCGGTCCGCGCCGCTTGGTCCCGGCGGCGGTTTTGACTTCGATAACCTGACGTTGGCAACCGAGTTCCGGCTGCAGGCCTACGACGCGGAGGGCCGCCTGAGAGCGTTGAGCGATCCGCCCATCGTGTTGACTGCCGGGGGCCAGGTGGTCTCGCGGCCCCTGACGTTTGTCGGGATCGGAACGGTGCGCGGCCGCGTCGTCAATCCGGACGGTTCGAGCGCGCCTGGTCTCTCCGTGCAGGTCCGCAGCCTCAATGCCGACTTTGGCGGTTACCGATCTGCGACGGCCGACGCTGCGGGCTTCTACGAGGTTCAGGGTTTGGCGGTCGGCCCAGTGGCCGTCAATACTGGAAGCGCGGCGCTCGGCTTGCTCGGCGAGGCGTTCGGCACCCTTGCCTCACACGGCGACACACTGACGCTGGATGTGATCCTCCAGAGCAACGCGATCGTCCTTCCCGTCGATCTGTATGACGCCAACGGCAGGAGGTTCGATGTCCAGCTTGGCGGCGAACTGACGACCGGCGCCAGCAACGTCTTCTTCAGCAACGAACAGGGTGGAGCCATTCTCGAGGTCGTCGCCAGCGGCACGCCGATCAGATTTACCGGGAGTGCGATCGGCACCGTCGAGGACCGTCAGCGAGAGATTGCCACGCGTCAACAGGACGTTGCCGGCCTGAACATCACGCGAAAAGTGTTCGTCCCACTCGACGGATATTTTGCGCGCTATCTCGAAGTGGTCAGCAACCCCACCTCGGAACCGATCACGGTGGATTTGCGAATCACCTCGCATGTGCGTGGCTACCAACCAGCCACCAGCGTGTTCGCAACGTCGAGCGGCGACTCCACGGTGAGTGTGAGCAACCCGGCCTCGGCCGACCGCTGGGTCACGGTCGACGATGCCGACGGCGACCCGTCGGTCAACTTCAACTTCCCGGCCTTGGCGTTTGCCTATGACGGCGCCGGCGCGCCTGCCCGCGCCTCGTCCGCCGAGTTCAGAAGCGTGCTCAACAACGGCTTTCAGACGGGCGATCTGACTTACCAATGGAGTCAGGTGGTCGTACCTCCCCAAAGCACGGTGGCGTATCTGCACTTTGTCGCCGCACATGAGCGGCGATCAGGCGCGCTGGCCGCAGCACAGCGACTCGACTTAATGCCGCCCGAGGCACTGGCTGGCCTGTCTCCGGAAGAGCTCGCGGCGATTAGGAATTTCGTTATCGCTCCGGACGGCACCAGCGTGGTCGCACCGCTGCCGCGGATCGGTGGCACGGTCACGGGACAGTTGTTCGAATACGACGGCGTGACAGCCGTGACTTCGGGTCAGGTCCAATTGCGGAGCAACAATCTGCTTTTCGACCGTCGCTACCTGGCGTATGCGGATGGCGGTGGCCACTTTACCTACGCGTCGGACCTCAACGGCTCGTCTTCTCAAGTGGCGATTCCCGAGGACGGGTTTACCCTCTCGGCGATCCATGGCGCCACGCAGGTGGCGTCGCCCCTGGTTGCGGGCACCTTCTTGGAGAATGAGAGCACCGCCTCCAGCGATGTGGTGTTCAGCAACACTGGCATGGTCACTGGCGTCGTGCGGTGGCCCGACGGCGGTGCAGTCACCGGCTCGGTGCTGCTGTCGTATACCGATGCCCCATTTCTCTTGAGGCAGATCGGCGCCGATGGCAGCTTCCGGTTCGTCGGCCAGGCGCCCGGCGCGAAGCAGGTCCGGGCCATCATTCCGGATCCGGCAGGCAGCGCCCTCAACGTGTTCGCGAGTACGGTCGTGGTGGCCGGGCAGACCGCGTTAGTCGATGTTGTTCTGCCCGCCAGGGGTGGTGTGACGGGTATCGTCAGCACCGGTGGCGGACTGCCCGCAGTGGGCAGGCAGGTGCAACTGCACGGGTCGGACCAGTTTGTCCGGCGCGCGCTGACCGACTCGATTGGTCGTTACACGCTGCCAAATGTCCCAGAAGGCGTCTACCAGATCGATGTGACCGAGCCGACCACCGGTATCGTTACGACGGCCGCTGTCACGATCATTGCCAATGCGGTTGTGACGCAGAATCTGGCACTCGTCGGAATTGGCACGCTCGCCGTTCAGGTGAACTTCGCCAGCGGTGCCCCGGCCCCTGCGTCCTCGGTCCAGGTCAGCACCGATGGCATCGTCCGCGGCAGCGCAGTGTCTGACGCGAACGGACGCGTTACCTTTGCGAACTTCCCGGCCCGGGCGTTCGTCGTCCGAGCCGTCGATCCCACCGAGACCAGGCTCGTCGCCACCGTGTCGGGCACGCTGACGACCGATGGCCAGATCCTGCCGGTCACGGTGACGCTGCTGGCAAAGGCCACTGTGCGAGTGACCGTCAGGAGGTCCGGCGACAACGCGGTGGTCCCCGGTGTTGCGGTGCAAACAACCGATGCGTTCTTCGCCACCGTCAGCCACGGCGTGACCGACGCCAGTGGTGTTGTGCTCGCCGCGGGGATTCCGCAGGGTGCGTTCATGGCCTTCGCGCTCGAGGCGAACCGCGAGATTGGCCGCGTGTCGGGCACCGTGACGGCTGCGAACCACGGCCAGACCATCGATGTACAGATCACCTCGGGCGTCGCCTTGCCGAGGGACCTGTTCGACGGGAACGGCTACCGCTTCGACATTCAGCGTAACGGCTCGCTAAGTGACGGCACATCAGACGCCTTCGATGGCGGCCTCGGGGTGGGCGTGCAGGTCGGGCCCACAGGGTTTGCGTTTGGCAACGTCTCCTCTGGAATCTTCGAGGACAACGACCGCGAGATTGGCATCACGCTCGCCGGTCTGGGTGGGCTGACGGTGACGCGCAAGATCTTCGTTCCGTCGGATGGCTACTTCGGGCGCTACCTGGAGAAGCTGACCAACCCCGGCACGACCCCGATCACCGTGGATGTGCAGGTGAACACCAATCTGGGCTCCGACGGGTCCACGCGGATCGTCACGACCTCCAGTGGCGACACCGCGTTCAGTACGGCCGACACGTGGCTGGTGACAGACGACGATGCCTCGGCGACGCAAGCAGGCGACCCGACGTTGGCGTTCGTAATCGGCGGACCTGGCGCGGCGCGGCCGCTCTCGGTTGCCGCACTCGCGCCGTCAGGCAGCGACAGCTATGTGCTCCGGTGGAACGGCATTGTCGTGCCGCCTGGGCAGACTGCCGCGCTGATGCATTTCGTGGTGCAGCAGCCACGGAAGGGTGCCGCGATCCCAGCCGCCGAACGTCTGGCGCAGTTGCCGCCCGAAGCGCTGGCTGGCCTGAGCGCGGATGAGCGGGGACAGATTGTCAACTGGGTGGTGCCAGCGGACGGGTCGAGCCCGCTTGCGCCCTTGCCGCTGGACGGCGTGGTGTCCGGGCGGGCACTCGCGGGCGATGGCGTGACGCCTGCGCGCAACGCGACGGTGCGACTGACGACAGCCGCAGCCGCGGCGTCGAGCTATCCCTACCTCGGCACCGCGAGAGCACCGGTGACAGCTGACGTCAACGGCCAGTTCAGGATCTCCGGCGTGCTCGTGGCCGACTTCACGCTGCAGGCGACCGATGCGATCACGTTGGTCACGTCGCCGGTGGTCGAGGGCAGCTTCGTGCCAGGTGAGGTGACGGCCGCGCGCGATGTGGTGTTCAGCAACACGGGCCTCGTCTGGGGCGTCGTCACGCGCGGCGGTGTGCCTCAGGCCGGGGTCAGGGTCTTCCGCAACTCGTATTTCTATGATCCGATCCTGCTGACGGCCGCGGATGGGTCGTTCACGATGGCGGGCCTCCTGCCTGGCGCTCAGTTGGTTCAGGCTGGGAACGGCACGGTC
>JANLWW010000041.1:0-27036 GCA_031364805.1 Acidobacteriota bacterium | reverse complement strand
GAATACTACTTCGCCCGCGCCCAGAGCATCGTCTGCTTCGAAACCGTCAGCTTGCAGCCGCTCGGCCAGGGCTTGTCCGGCGACGGCCCCGCGCGAACGGTGCAGTCGGAGCTGCGGCTGTCGTGGGATCCAACCGCCGAGACTAAAACGCCGCTCGAGGCGAAAACACTGCGCCAGGTCATCAAGGTCAACGGCCACCCGCCGCGCAAGAACGACTACGACAACTGCACCGGGCCCGAACAACACGAGAGCGAAACGCAACCGCTCTCGATGTTGTTGCCGCAGCAGCGCGTGGAATTCGACTTCTCGATCGTCGGCCCCGCCAAACAGGACGGCCGCGCGGCGATTCTCGTGTCGTACAAGATGAAAGCCAAGCCGACGGTCGAGGTGTCGCTCGTCAACGACAACGAGAACTGCATCAGCTTCTCGATCGACGGCGGCATGCGCGGCCGCATCTGGATCGACGCCGAAACCTACGACGTGCTGCGGCTCGATCAGGGCCTCGGCGGCCTCGTCGACATCAAGCTGCCGTGGAAGGTGGCGCGCCGCGCGCCCGAAAATGGCGTCTGGACGATGGAGCGGCTTGATTCGACGATCCGGTTCAAGGCCGTCAAGTTCGCCGATCCGGACGAGACATTGATCCTTCCGATCTCGGCGTCCGAACTTCGCATCACGCGCAGGTCCGGTACCCCCCGGCTGCGAACGCGTACTGAGTACACCCAGTACCGCCGTTTTCTCACGGGCGCTCGCGTCGTACCCCAGTAAAGGAGGTTGGTTTCCCTGGCGCCCTTGACAAGAATCAAGTGTCGGTTTATTTTGAGTAATCAAAATATTGACTTCGATGCGTCAACTTAAGGGTTTGGTGGACTGGAAATCGCTGATTCTGGCCTGTTTAAGCCTAATCGCCCCCGCCACTCTCGCGAGTGCGCAGACGGCGCCGGCACCGCGCGAGGGCATGCCGACCCTGTCTGGCTATATGGAGACGCACCTGAACAAGGTGCGCGATCTGCCGACCGTGGTCGACCTTCACCGCTTCGTGTTGATGGTCGGCCACAGCTTCTCGGATCGCCTCAAGTTCTGGTCGGAGGTCGAGGTCGAGCACGCCTTTGTCGAAGTGGAAGGCGGCGAAGAGACCGGCGAGGTGGCGATCGAACAAGCGTACGTGGACCTGATGGTGAATCGGCGCTTCAACCTGCGCGCGGGCATGGTGCTCGTGCCGGTCGGCATCATCAACGAGCGTCACGAGCCGCCGACGTTCCACGGCGTCGAGCGGACCTTCGTTGATACGGTGATCGTGCCGACGACGTGGCGCGATACCGGAATCGGGGCGTTTGGCGATCTGGGCCGCGGCTTTTCCTACCGCGCCTACGCGGTGCCAGGCCTCGATGCCGCGGGCTTCTCCGCAGAAGAGGGGATTGCTGGCGGCCGGCAGCAGGGCGGCCGGGCTGACGCCAGCGATCCGGCGGTGACGGGCCGGGTCGAATACCGGCACGCCGGTGTCACCGCGGGCGCAAGCCTGTGGCGCGGCGGAGCCGGCTTCGGGTTGATTCGCCTGGACATCCAAACGCCCACGGTCGCGGTGTCGTCCCTTGATGCGCGCTATCGGCGGGGCCGCCACGAGCTGCGCGGCCAGTGGTCGATGGTGAATATTTCGGGCGCCGCGGATCTCAACCGCGCGTTGCAGATCCACACCGGACTCAGCCCCAACATCGCGAGCCGCCTGCTCGGCGCCTATGCGGAAGCGGCGACGCGCGTGACGCCGAACTCGTGGAGCCACGAGGTGGTCGTGTTCGGGCGCTACGAGAA
Organism: Acidobacteriota bacterium; assembly: GCA_031364805.1. GTDB lineage: Bacteria > Acidobacteriota > Vicinamibacteria > Vicinamibacterales > UBA2999 > 12-FULL-67-14b. The sequence goes on along the minus strand of JANLWW010000041.1, from coordinate 25,230 downwards.
GTTCGATACGCAGAACAAGATGCCGGCGGGCTACCAGCCGCTGCAGCAGTTTCAACGATCGGCGTGGGTCGCGGGCGCGACGTATTACCCGGACCCTGATGTCGCGTTCAAGGTCGATTTCGTCCGCGAACGCAACAAGAGCGGCGTCGTCCGGGCGCCGTGGCAGGTCAACGTCGGTGTAGGGTGGTGGTTTTAGTCATGCGCGCAGTAACGATCGGCATTCTCTGTTTGTCCTTGTTCCCGGCCACGCCGATCTCGGGTGCGCGAAGAGACATCACGCTCACAAGCTCACAAGATGCGCCGAAGGTGATCCGAGTCTCCGCCGAGCGGTTTGCCTACACGCCCTCTGAAATCACCGTCGAAAAAGGCACGGTGATCGAGTTCCACCTCACCAGCGACGACACCGACCACGGCTTTCGCATCATCGGCACCGAGGTCGACGCGCAGATTCCCAAGCGCCGCCGCGGCGAAACGATCATCCGCTACACCGCCGACACCGCGGGGCGGTTCGTGATCGAATGCTCGCGCCCCTGCGGCGCCGGCCACACTGCCATGCGCGCCATGCTGGTCGTGAAATGAGGGCCGCCTTCGCCAAGGCGACGGCGAGCCAGGCTCTTGTGCTGGCGATGTTGATATGGGTCGCCACCACGCTCGGCGTGTCGGCGCCCTTCGACTCATACGGCTTCGGAAACTCAGTCGTATTCGCTCAGGGCGGGCAATTGCCGGCCGGCCTCGGCGATCCTCTCCAGGGCATCACGCCTGTCGAGTTCGAAGCGTTTCGGCTCGGGCTCGACGACTTCAAGGAAATCGAGCAGCCAAGCGAGGGCCTCGGCCCGTTGTTCAACGGGTCGGGGTGCGCGGCCTGTCATAACGTGCCGGTGGTCGGCGGCATGACGCCGATGACGGAACTGCGCGCGGGGCACCGCGACGACGACGGCAAGTTTCACGTCGTCGGCTTCACGACGTTGTTCCAGATGTTCTCGATCCCGGACCATCGCTGCCAGGCGGTGATGCCGCCGGAAGTCAACGTCATCGCGCGGCGGATGCCGATCCCGTTGTTCGGCGCCGGCCTGGTCGAAGCCGTGGCCGACGACACCGTGATCGCGCTCGAAGATCCGTTCGATCGCGACCGCGACGGCATCAGCGGCCGCGCCGCCATCGTGACCGACGTGTCGACCGGGCTGCGGCGCGTGGGCCGGTTCGGCTGGAAGGCGCAGATCGCCACGCTGCTGACGTTCTCGGGCGACGCCTATACCAACGAGATGGGGATCACCAACGACATGTTCCCGCTCGAGCCGCTCGGCGGGATCTCGCCGGCGCGGCTGCGCGAATGCGACCTGGTCAAGGATCCGGAAGACTTCGTGGACCCGCGCACCGGCAAGCGCTCGATCGACAACTTCGAAGCCTTCATGAAGTTCCTGGCGCCGATTCCGAGAGGCGCGATCACCGACGAGGTCCGGACCGGAGAGCAGGTCTTCAGCGCCGTCGGCTGCGCCTCGTGCCACGTCCCGACGCTGACCACGGGTGCGAACCAATCGGCCTCGCTCAACCGCAAGACGCTGGCGCTCTTTTCGGACCTGCTGCTGCATGACGTCGGCACCGGCGACGGCATCGAGCAGGCCGAGGCTCAGCAGAACGAGATCAGGACGCCGGCGTTGTGGGGCCTTCGCCTGCGCCGGCCGCTGATGCACGACGGCAGCGCGCCGACCGTGAGCGACGCGATCGCCCAGCATCGCGGCGAAGCAGCGGGGGTGATCGAGCGTTACCGCGCCGCCGCTGAGCCCATGCGACGCGCGCTGCTGGCGTTTCTCGACTCGCTGTAAATTCATCCACGGAAACTCAGAAACACAGAAACACCGAAATCCTTTTGGGCTGGCCAGAAAGACTTCCGAATTCGAGAGCTGGAGGCGCCAGTTTGGCACCGCCAGCGCCTGGGGCGGCCCGTGCTATCTCCCTTCATGCCTTCACCGAGCAGGACAGTGTCCTCGCCGGAATACGCGAGCAGATCGAAGTCGATGCCCGTCAGGCCGACGCAGGTCAACTGCGTGATGGTCGGGAAGTGTTCAAAAGACATTCAACGGCGGCGCGCATCGAAGCCATGATCCCGTTTGTCCTCACGCCTGCTGCGGAGAGGACATCCAACAGATCGACGACCAGCTCGTCGTTGAGAGTCCCGAAGCGGCCGAACGCGTGCCCGTACTCTCACTCGCCATCGAGCAGCCACTGATACGCCGGCTGCACGTCCACCCCGGACTGCGACCGCGCCGGCACTTGCTCGTGCGTCAGCACCAATATTCGCCGCGTCGCCCTGGGATGCTCCCGCACCGCCGCCGACAACGCCCGTAGCTCCCGCTCGCGAACGCCGGGCGCCGTCAGATCCGCGCACACCTGGATCAACTCCTCCGACCCGTCGGCAAAGCGCGCATGGAAGTCCACCTCCAAACCGTCCTCCGTCTTCACGTAGCCCACCTCCGCCTTCCGCCGCTCGAGTTCGTGCAGCACCACGGTCTCCAAGGCGTGGCCGAGATTCGCGCGGCCGCTGCGATCGAACGCACCGATGACGCCGGCATCCACCGGATACACCTTGCGCGGATTCGAGTTGCGCCGCCGCTCCGACTCCGTCGAGACGGGCACCATCGTGATCAGGAACGCATCCACGAGGTGCCCGACCATGGCATGGACCGCATCCTTGGCCACGCCGTGCCCCTGCGCCTTGAGATCCTGATGCAGCCGGTGCACGCTGACGCTCGACGCGGGATTGCGAAGACACTGCCTGGTCACCCACCGCAGCGCCGCCACCTGCGTCACGCCGTGCCGCTCGACCACGTCGCGGAAGAGCACGGTGTCTACGTAGCCCTGCAGCAGCTCGACCCGCAGCATGAGCTCGAGACCCTGCGCCTCTGGAAAACCGCCTTCGAGCAGGAACTCCAGAAATCGCTTTTCCAGCCAAGACCGCTCCGCGCTGGCGAATTCCCGGACCGGGCCCTTGGGCTCTTGCCCGCGATGCCGCAGGAACTCACGAAAGCTGAACGGCCGGATCACCGTCTCCATGCCGCGCCCGCGCAACGACGTGTGCACTTCCCGGCTCAGCATGCGCGCCGACGACCCGGAGACGATGACCTCCATGCGCTCGGTGTCGAGCACCCGGCGGACAAAGCGGTCCCAGCCGGCGACGAACTGGATCTCATCGAGCATCCAGAGGACCGTCTGCTTGCCGCGCAACTCGGGGAACCGGCGATAGTACTCCTCGAGCAGCCATCCCAACTGCTCGACTCCCAGATCCGCCAGCCGGTCGTCATCGAAGCTCAGGTAGAGGGCGCGATGCGGCGGAAGGGTCAACCGCCGCTCGGCCAGCACCTGCAGCAGAAAGGACGTCTTGCCGGCCCGCCGCATCCCGATGACCGCATGCGCCTTGCGGGGAACCGCCGGCAATTTCGTATCCCGCTGCGTCAAGGCAGCCGGCTCCGCAGCCGCGAGAGCGGCGTTGAGCTTTTCGAGTAAGACTGGATGTGGGCCCATAGCAAGGACAGGGTACCACTAATGTGTCCTTAATATAAGGACACATTAACAAAATCCAGTAATTCTGCCACGGCCACCCAGTCTGCGTGGGCTCCGTCCTTCTCCGTGTCCTCCTCTTTATTTATATGTCTTTGAGTCCGTGTCCGCGGATCAAGAAAAACACCGCGAGCGACGCGAGCGCCATGCCGTTCACCATCAACACCGCCGGCGCGGATCCGACTTGCGTAACCAGCCAGCCGGCCGCGAGGCCGCCGAGCGGCGAGCCGCCGCGAAACGCCACCATGTAGATGCTGACGACGCGCCCGCGCAGCTCCGGGGGGGCGAGCAGTTGGGCCAGCGAGGTCGTGAGCGAGAAGCACATCACCAGCAGAGACCCGGCGATGAAGAGGATCACCGCGCTCAGGATCGGCGTGCGCGACAGCGAGAACGCCGCCATCGCCGTGCCGAACAGCGCCAGGAACACCAGCAGCATCCGCCCGATATGGCGGTGCTTGCCGACCCACGCCACGATCAGCGCGCCGGTCACCGCGCCGGCGCCCGAGCACGTCATCAGCTTCGAATAGAAGCCGACGTCCTGGTGGAAGACGTCCTTCGTGATGACCGGCAGGAACGTCAGCAGCGGCAATCCGAGAAACGCGCCGGTGAAGCCCAGCGCGGTGACGATCATCAGGTTGCGCGAGTTGCGCACGTAGCGCAGCCCGTCCTTCAGCTCGTCGAACATGTTGGTGGCAGCGGCCTGGGGCACGTGAATGTCGCGCAGCGCGAGGATGGCCGCGATCACGAACAGGAACGAGATGCCGTTCAGCCCGAAGCACGCCACCATGCCGAAGGCCGCCAGCGCCGCGCCGGCCACGATGGGGCCGATGACACGCGCCAGGTTGAACTGAATCGAATTCAGCGCGACCGCGTTCGGCAAATGCTCCTTGCCGACCAGCGTCGGGATGAGCGATTGATACGCCGGCCCGCCGAACGCCTGCCCGCAGCCGGAGATGAACGACAGCGTCAGGATCATCCAGATCTGAATCGTCCCGGTGTAGACCAGCGCGGCGAGGATGAACGCCACCGTCATCTGCGTGACCTGCGAGGTCAGCATCATGTGACGGCGATCGCGGCGGTCGGCCACCACGCCGCCGATCAGCGTGAACAGCAGGATCGGCAGCTCGCCGACGAAGCTGTCGAGCCCGACATAAAACGCCGACGCCGACCCGGTCATGGTCACGATCAGCCACGCCTGCGCGATCTTCTGCATCCAGGTGCCGATGCTCGACGTAAGCGCGCCCATCCACAAGAGCCGGAAGTTGCGATGGGTGAGGGCCACCGCAATGCGTAATGCGGCTTGATTCAATCTGTTTTGCAAGAGATTCAATTTTATGCGATTTGGGTATATTAGGCCGCATGAAGAACATCCAACTTCGCCAAGGCCACGGCGGACAAGTCGACCAGACCCGACGGCGATTCATGGCGCACTTTGCCGGCGCGGGCCTCGGCACCACCCTGGCGCCAGGCGTTTTGTGGGCACGGATGCAGGACGCCGGCGCGCAGCGGGTCAACCTGGCCATGGTCACCGAAGCGCTCAAGCTGTCGGGCATCGACCTGACGGAGGAGGAGCGCACGGCCCTGGTGGAAGGGGCGAACCGTAACCTCACCGGGTACGAGGAAGTCCGCAAGCTGCACATTCCGCCTGACGTCTCGCCGCCGTTCCACTTCAGCCCGATGGTGCCCGGCTTGACGGTCAACAAGACGAAGCAGCCGTTCCGCCTGAGCGCCGCGCCGGCGGTGAAGCGCCCGGCCAATCTCGAAGACGCGGCATTCTGGCCCGTTCGCCATCTGGCCGAGCTCGTGCGCACGAAGCAGGTGACCTCACTCGAACTCACCGAGATGTATCTCGCGCGGTTGCATCGCTACAACGGTCTCCTGAACAACGTGGTCACGTTCCTGGACGACTACGGCCGCGCCGAAGCGAAGCGCGCCGACAGCGAGATTGCCGCGGGCAAGTACAAAGGCCCGCTGCACGGTATTCCATGGGGCGCCAAGGACATTATCTCGGTCAAGGGGCACCCGACGACGTGGGGATCGGCGCCGTTCAAAGAGCAGGTGCTCGACTACGATGCCAGCGTAGTGGAAATGCTGCGCGACGCGGGCGCGGTGTTGATCGCCAAGGTCACGACCGGCGAACTGGCCGGTGGCGACAATTGGTTCGGCGGTCAGACCAAGAACCCGTGGGACCCGACGCAGGGATCGAGCGGATCGTCGGCCGGTCCTTCGTCCGCGACCGCGGCCGGAGGCATCGCGTTTGGCATCGGCACCGAGACCAGCGGATCGATCCTCAGTCCGGCGGCGCGCTGTGGCCTGGCGGGTCTGCGTCCCACCTTTGGCCGCATCAGCCGTCATGGCTGCATGGCGCTGTCGTGGACGCTCGATCGCCTCGGTCCGATTTGCCGCTACGCTGAAGACACCGCCATTGTCATGCAGGCCATCGCCAAGCCCGATGGCCGCGACATGAGCGTGACCGAGGTGCCGTTCAACTGGAACGCGCAGTTCGACATCAAGAAGCTGAGGGTCGGGCTCATCCAGGATTCGTTCGACAGCATCAGCAACGCGTCGGCCAAGGCGAACGCCGAGAAGACGCTCGAGACGTTACGTAGCCTGGGCATTACCCAGTTCATTCCGGTGATCGTACCGGAGTTCAACCCGAACGTGAGCGGCTTGAACGTGGAGCGGACGGCGTATTTCGACGAGCACATCCGCGCCGGCCGCATGAAGGGCACGCGCGGCGGCAACCAGGCCAACGGGCGGTTGATTCCCGCGCCCGATTACCTGCAGCAGCAGCGCGCACGCATGATGATGATGATCGAGCTGGCCAAGGCCACCTCACACGTCGACGTCTACATTGTGGGATCGAACAACACGGGCGTCGGTGGACCTGGCCCGCGCGCGGCCGGCGCGTCCGAGCCGCCACGGACGCCGCAGCCCGATCGGCCGCAGACCCCGACGCAGCGGCACTCGAGCATGGCCAACTCGGCGGGCTACCCGGCGATCAACCTGCCGAATGGCTTCGCCGACACCGGCAGTCCGACCAACGCCATCATTTTCGGCCAGCCGTATCGCGAGCTCGAGATCATCGCGCTGGCGAAGGCGTACCAGGACGTCGCCGGTTTCCACACGAAGCAGCCGGCCAAGCTGGACGCACCGCCAACCCCGACGCAGCAGCAGTAGTAGTGCCAGGAGGGCGGAACTTCAGTTCCGCCCTGTTCCTCCCTATTTGTTCAGCCGTGCAGCCCAGTCCACGAGGGTGGTGGGCGTCACGCCGTACTTCGCGGCGTTGCCCGCGATGTCGACGTCATAGCCCACCGCTTCGAACCACTCCAGCATCAGCGCCATGTCTTCGCTGTTCTTGCGAACCTCGCTGACGGGGATCTGCAGATACGAGAGCGTTTGTCCCATCGCGCCGCCGAGGATTTCCGCCGCCTCTGGCAGCGTCACTTCATCGCCTGCGATGTCCAGTTCCAGATTCCGGAACCGCGCTTCGTCCAGAAACGCCAGCGCGCCGTACTCGCCGATGTCGCTTACCGCAATCATCTGCAGCTTGGTCGTGGGCTCCAGCGTACTCACAAGCTTGTCGCCGTTAAGGAACCACGGGCTGGGAAGGTTTTCCATGAAGAACACCGGGCGAATGATGGCGTATGACGAAAAACCCAGGCCGCGAATGGTGTCTTCGACGCGCGACTTGTTGTCGAAGTGTGGAATGCCGGTCTTGCGATCGGCCGAGGCCACCGACGCGTAGACGTAGTGCTGCACGCCCGCCGCCCGCGCGGCCTTGGCAAAGCGATGGCCCTGCGCTTCTTCGCCTTCCACCCCGGCCGTCCAGGTGTTCTGCACGCCGTAAGCGCCCCAGGCGCCGGCCAACGCCGCAGTCAGCGAGGCTTCATCGTCGAGTTCGCCCTTGACGAGCTCGGCGCCGGTGGCGGCTAGCGCCTTGGCGGCCGGGCTATCGGGATTACGGGTCAGCGCGCGGATCTTGAAACCCTTGCCGGCCAGTGCGCGCGCCGTGGCGCCGCCCTGCTGGCCAGTGGCGCCGGAGATGAGAATGATGCGGTCAGTCACGGATACTCCTTTAGCTACCAATTCAAAAAAGTGTTTCAGAGATCAGACTAATCTGCGGTGGCATTCAGGCGGCGTTCTCTGGCCAGGCGCTGATCGATCTCCCGTGCCCCCTTGCGCCAGAAGTAGAGGGCGATCGGCATCAGGGCAGCGCCGGCTGCGACTTCCCACCAGATGATCGAGCCGGTCCAGGCCTCGGCGTCGAGCAAGCGCGTGCGCCGATTGAGGTGATAGCCGCTGAAACCGGCGACCAGATACACCGCCGATACGGCGGTCGACATGAACGCGCCCCAAATCGGGCTCCAGCTCCGTCGGGTGTACATAGTCCGATTCTACGCCAGCGCAAATCCATTATCATCAGCGGGTGAAATTCGCTGCCACCGTTCTAAGTGTCGCTATCGTCAGTGTCGCGCTGACCTCGGCGCAAACCATCCAACCCGCCACGCTGGTGCTGCAGAACGGCAAGATTGTCACCGTTGATGCCGCCACGCCCGAGGCTCAAGCCATGGCCGTTCGCGGCGACCGCATTGAAGCGATTGGCACCAACGAGAGCATCCGGCGCTACATCGGCCCGAACACCCAGGTGATCGATCTGCGTGGCCAGCTTGCCGTGCCCGGCCTGATCGAGAGTCACGGGCACTTCATGGGACTAGGCCAGTCGAAGATGACGCTCGACTTGATGGACGTCAAAGACTGGGACGAGATCGTGTCGATGGTTGCAGCGGCGGCCAGGCAGGCGAAGCCGGGGGAGTGGATTGTCGGGCGCGGCTGGCATCAGGAGAAGTGGAGCAGTGTCCCTACGCCGAACGTCGAGGGCTTTCCGTTTCACGACGGGTTGAGCAAGGTCTCGCCAAACAACCCGGTGATGCTGACGCATGCCAGCGGTCACGCCTCGTTCGTCAACGCCAAGGCGATGGCAGCCTCGAACATCACCGCGACGACACAGAATCCTTCGGGCGGCGAGATTCTGAAGGACGGCGCGGGACGGCCGATTGGCCTGTTGCGCGAGACCGCGTCAGGACTTGCTGGCCGCGCGCTGGAAGCATGGCGCGCGAAGAAAACCGCCGAAGAGCGCGACCTGGATGCGCGCCGGCAGATTGAACTCGCCTCGCAAGCTTCGCTTGAGGCCGGCGTGACGAGCTTCCACGACGCGGGTGCGAACTTCAACACCATCGACATCATTAAAAAGGTCGCTGGCGAACGGAAGCTCGGCATCCGGTTGTGGGTGATGGTCCGCGACAGCAATGACAACCTGCGCGCCAAGCTGGCGCAATACAAGGCTGTTGGGCTAGCTGACAATCACTTGACCATTGCCGCGATCAAGGTCGTGGCCGACGGCGCGCTCGGCTCGCGCGGCGCGTGGATGCTGCAGCCGTATTCCGACTCGCAGACGAGCGTCGGCTTGCCGACCAACTCGCCCGAGAGCATTGCCGAGACCGCGCGCATTGCGATCGACAACAACGTGCAGCTGTGCACGCATGCGATTGGCGATCGCGCCAACCGCGAGACGCTCAACGTCTACGAGCGCACGTTCAAGACTCGTCCTGAACTGACCGACCTGCGCTGGCGCATCGAGCACGCGCAGCACATCAGCGCCGCCGACATTCCACGCTTTGGTCAGTTGGGTGTCATTCCGGCGATGCAGGGCATCCACGCCACCTCGGATGCGCCGTACGTCATCGCGCGCCTGGGCGCCGGCCGCGCTGAAGAAGGCGCTTACCCCTGGCAGAAGCTGATGAAGAGCGGCGCGATCATTGCCAACGGCACCGACGTGCCGGTGGAGCGCATCGATCCGATGGCGAACTTCTACGCCACCATCACGCGCAAGACCAAGGACGGCACGGTGTTCTACGGCGATCAGAAGATGAGCCGTGCGGAGGCGCTGAAGTCGATGACCTGGAACGGCGCGTTCGCGGCAAAGGAAGAGACGCTGAAGGGCTCGCTCTCGGTAGGGAAGCTCGCCGACATCACGGTGCTGTCGAAGGACATCATGACGGTCGCCGAGGATGAGATTCCGTCCACGGCCGTGAGCTACACCATCGTTGGCGGGAAGGTCGCCTACCAGCGACGCTAGTGCGTCATCGCATACAAGACGATGTCGATGCCGACCGCGTAGGCCTCGGGTGAGAACCTGAAGAAGTAGTCCTTGTCCTCGCCCTCGCGCTCCCACGGGTCGGGCAGATCGGTGTTGTGCACCATCACCACCATCAGGCGGCCCTTCTCGTCGGCGATGCCACGAGCGGTCGGTGGGGAGCCATCTTCGTTCCAGCGCTCGATCACGTTGCCGGTACGGCGCCAGGTGTTAATCGACGCCATCTGCGGCAGTTGGGCGACCGGGAACATGGTGCGCCACATTGGGTGATCGTTCGGCGGCGTCAGGTCGATGATGGGGTAGCGCGAGCGTGGCAGGACACGGCCAATCTCCTCGTCGAACTGATCCCGGCCCCATGAGCCGTGATAGTCCGCGATCAACAGGAAGCCGCCCTTGAGCAGGTAGTCCTGCAGCCGCGACACCTCCGCGTCCTTCAGCCGGATGGTCCCGGCATCCTGCATGAAGAGAAATGGGCACTGAAAGAGCGCATCGTCCGTCAACCGAACCACGACTGCGTCCGGCTCGGCGTCCTCGCCGCTGCCGGTCATCGTCACGTTGACCTTGGTCAGCTCGGCGAGTCGAACGCTGAAGTTGATGTCGGCGCCGGGATAGTCTGTCCCCCAGCCCTGTTTCTCACGATGGTCGCCCGTGAACATGGCGCGGCAGAAATTAAAGCCGCCCTGGAACGTGGTCGGCGTGGGAAACCGGGGCGGTGTGCGCCCCCCGAAACCGCCAGCCCAGATCTGCTGGCCGTGCGCGACCGTGACGGCCAGACCAATCACGCAGACGCTGGCGAGCAGTGCCCAGGCGAGTCTTTTCACCCCCATACGGTAACGCGTCTTTTTGCCACTTGATCTTCGCTCAATTTTCGCTATGATAGCGAAAGTTTAGCGAATAGAGGTGAGATATGGCCGTCCGCGCCACCGTAGAAGCCCTGCTCCGAGAGCGAAAACTCGACCGAACTCTCACCTCTGCCATTCCCGAACGCCTGGGCGAAGACGCGGTGTCGCCGCTGGACGTCGAAACCCTCGATCTCGCCTTAGCGGGCCTGAGCGGCCCACAGCGCGGACTCGCCGGTGGCTTGCCGCGAGGGCAGGTATCTGAAGTGGTGGGACCGGCTTCGTCTGGTCGTACAGGATTGCTGTGGGCCGCGCTGGCTGCCGCCACTCACCGTGGCGAATCGGTGGCCCTGATCGACACCTTCGATCGCTTCGACCCGCCGACAGCGGCGGCGTGCGGCATCGTGCTGCCGCAATTGCTCTGGGTGCGTGGCCAGGCGGTATCGAAAACGGCGGTGGCCGTCGATCCGGCGTGGCTGCCGGGCGTGCGCGCGGTCAATGGCCCTGGCACGTTCGTGGAGCGCGTGATCGATCGCGCGATCAAGTCGCTCAACCTGGTGGTGCAGTCGGGCGTGTGCACGCTGGTCGCCATCGATCTGATCGACGTGCCGGCCCCGGCGCTGCGCCGGTTGCCGGCATCCACCTGGTTCCGCATCGAGCGGGCCATCGAAGGCAGCGACACGGCCGTCGTCATTCTTGCCGCCCAGTCCGTGGCTCGCAGCTCCGGCGGGCGTTCGATCGTGATGGGCGCCGAGATCTCCGCCTCCCGACCCGCCTCCGCTGAAGCTACGGCGGGCACGCCAGAGGTGCCCTCCCGACAGGAGGTGTCGCCCCGGCAAGGAGTGCCGCCCCGTCCCGCCTTCGCCCAGGCTACGGCGGGCAAGCAGGTTCTGTGGAAAGGCGACCATGACCGTTCGCGACGCTTGGGCGGTGTCCGTTCGGGTGCGGCCGTCTCGGCGGCCCGGTGGTCGCATGCCCAGCAAGTCGCCGTCCACACTCGTTTCGTTCATGCGGGGTAATCATGTTTGCCGCGCTTTACGCCTCGTCGATTCCGGCGGCGGTTCTCATTGATGTCGCGCAAGCATTCACGCCGCGCTTCGAGCAGGTCGGTCCGCTCGTGCTGCTGGATGCCAGCGGCCTGTCGCGTCTGTTCGGCAGCGCGCAGGAACTCGGCACGCACCTGAGCGAGGCGCTGGCGAAGCACACCATAACCGGTGGCACGGCGCCCCGGGTGGCGATAGCCTCGACACAAACCACTGCGGCGCTGCTCGTGCTGGGTCGCCCAGGGCTGACCGTAGTCGAGCCCGGACAAGAGGAGAAGGCACTGGCGCCGCTCAGCGTCACCGTGCTGCAGCGCTTCGAGCAGATTCCATTGTCTGTTCCCTTGGCACCCCAGGCACCCTTGGCACCTAGTTCTTCTGGCTGGCATCACCCCCGCCAGACGCACCAAGCCAGCCGGCCCAAGCCGCGCGCCGGCGAGAATCGCCAGCTCGAGATCCTCACTAAGTGGGGCATTCGCACGCTTGGCGCCTTTGCCGCCATCAGCGGCCCCGAGGTGTTCGAGCGCCTGGGCGATCGCGGCTTGCAGTGGCAGTCGCTGGCGCGTGGTGTCGATGCGCGGCCGCTGGTGCCGTGGGTTGACGAGGTGCCTTTCGAGGCGGCACTCGAACTCGAATGGCCGATCGAAGGTCTTGAGCCGTTGTCGTTCGTGCTGGCGCGATTATTCGAGCCATTGTCGGAGCGATTGGAACAGGCCGATCGTGGCGCGGCCGTGATCTACACCTCGCTTCGTCTCACCACCAAGCGGGTGCACACGCGCACGTTGCCGTTGCCGGCACCCATGCGCGACGCCAAGACCCTGCGCACGCTGGTGCTACTCGACCTCGAAACCCATCCGCCCGATGCGCCCATCGACATCGTGCGCGTGTGCATCGCGCCGACGCCTGGCCGCGTGCTGCAATGGACGCTGCTCGAACGCGCTCAACCGGCGCCCGAGCAGGTGTCCACGCTGATTGCGCGCCTGAGCGCGCTGATGGGCGACACGCATGTCGGCTCGCCGCGCCCGCTGGACACGTGGAAGCCGGGCGCGTTTGAGATGGCGACGTTTCAGGTGTCAGAGTGCTCAGGCCCGCCTTCGCGGCCGGAGGCCGCTATGACGAGGTCACGCCGTAGCTCGCCTGATTCATTGCGAGCGGAGGCGGATGCCGAGGTGCCGAGTGCGTTGCGCCGGTTCCGGTTTCCCGTTCCCACGCGCGTGCAGGTGCAGGAGGGCCGGCCCATTCGCGTCAACACCGATCGCCAGGGTTTTTCGAGCGGCGCCATCGTCCAGTCGGCCGGCCCGTGGCGCACGTCAGGCGAGTGGTGGCAGGACGGGCAGGCATGGGACCGCGATGAGTGGGATGTCGCGATGGCCGACGGCACCCTCTATCGCCTGGTCGTCGAACGCGGGGTTGGGCAGTGGTTCATCGAGGGGATCGTGGATTAAAGGACGCAGGAACGTTAGCCACAGAGGACACAGAGGACGCAGAGGACGCAGAGGAATTATTTTCTGCCGTCACGCTGACCTGAACTGTCACGACCCCTTTAAATAATTGTTTTCTCTGAGTCCTCTGTGTCCTCTGTGGCCTATATCGAACTGCATACTTCATCGGCGTTCAGTTTCTTGCGCGCAGCGTCGGCGCCTGAAGCCATCATCGAGCGCGCGGCCATGCTTGGCTACCCGGCGGTGGCGCTGCTCGATCGCGACGGCGTGTCGGGCGCCCCGCGCTTTCATAAAGCCGCCCTCGCCGCCGGCCTGCGCCCGCTGATCGGCGCGGAACTCACGATCGAAACGGTCGCGCGCACTCACCAAACAAACCCCCAGATCACCAAATCGCGCAGCCAAATCACCAGTTCACCAAATCACAAGATCACCAGATTCCACCTACCCGTCCTGGTGTCCTCCCAGGAAGGCTGGCGAAACCTCTGCCGCCTGCTGTCGCGCATGAAATTGCGCGCGCCCAAGGGCGAGGGCGCGCTGGGCCTCGACGAACTCGATGGCTTCACCGCCGGGCTGATTGCCATGCCTGGCCGCGCCTTGTTGCACGCCGAGCGCTACGGCGTGGGCGGCCTGCTCGACCGCATTGTCGGAACGTTCGGACGCGCCAATACCTATGTCGAGCTGCAACGGCACCTGCATCGCGATCAGGAAGACGACAACGACGCGCTGGTGTGCCTGGCCGAGGCGTTTCGCGTGCCGCTGTTGGCGACCGGAGGGGTGAGTTTTGCCACGCCCGAAGAACGGCCGCTGTTCGATGTGTTGACGTCCATTCGCGAGCATGTACCGCTGCACTGCGCCGGCCGGCGCCTGGCCGCAAATGCCGAGCGCTACTTGAAGCCGCCGGCGCAAATGGCGCGGCTGTTTGCCGATCGGCCCGGCGCCATTCACGCCACGCGCGACCTGTCCGATCGCCTGCAGTTCCGGATGACCGATCTCGGCTACCGCTTTCCCCGCTATCCAGTGCCTGACGGCGAGACCGAGATTTCGTTTCTCCGCAAGATCGCCGAAGTGGGCGCGCGCGATCGCTACCGGCCGTACTACGACCAGGCCCGTGCGCAAGTGGCGCGCGAGCTGGATCTGATCGAGAAGCTGCAGCTCGCCGGTTACTTCCTGATCGTGTGGGACATCGTCAATTTCTGCCGGCAGCAGGACATCCTGGTGCAGGGCCGCGGCTCGGCCGCCAATAGCGCCGTCTGTTACAGCCTCGGCATCACCGCGGTCGATCCGGTGGCGATGGACTTGCTGTTCGAGCGCTTCCTGTCGGAAGAACGCGGCGAGTGGCCCGACATCGATCTCGACTTGCCGAGCGGCGATCGGCGCGAGCGCGTGATCCAGCACGTCTACCAGAAGTACGGCCAGCACGGCGCCGCCATGACCGCCAACGTCATCACCTATCGCGGCAAGAGCGCGGCGCGCGAAGTGGGGAAGGCGCTCGACCTGGACGAGGGGCAGATCGATCGCCTGGCCAAGGTGATGCACCAGTTCGAGTTCATTGATCCGGCCGACACGTTGTCGAAGAAGCTCGCCGAAGTCGGCATGGCCGCCGACGAGCCGCGCGTGCGGCACTTCGCCGAGTTGTGGCGGCAAATGCAGGACCTGCCGCGCCACCTGGGCCAGCACTCCGGCGGCATGGTGGTGTGCCAGGGCGACCTGTCGTCGGTGGTGCCGCTCGAGAACGCGAGCATGCCCGGCCGCGTGGTGGTGCAGTGGGACAAGGAAGACTGCGCCGACATGGGCATCATCAAAGTGGACTTGCTGGGACTCGGGATGATGGCGGTACTACAGGACACCATTCATCTGATCAACAACAGGCAGGTCACTGCGGGTCGGGATATCAGCCTCGCGTCGATCCCTGCGGATGACGCGGAGGTCTACCGCATGTTGCGCGCCGCCGACACCATTGGCGTGTTCCAGGTCGAGTCGCGCGCGCAGATGGCGACGCTGCCGCGGCTCAAGCCCGAGAAGTTTTACGACCTGGTCGTCGAAGTCGCCATCATCCGCCCTGGCCCCATCGTCGGGCAGATGGTGCATCCCTACCTGAACCGCCGCGCGGGGCGGGAGGAGGTGGTTTACGATCATCCGCTGCTCGAGCCGATCCTGAAGCGCACCCTTGGTGTGCCGCTGTTCCAGGAACAGCTGCTGCGCATGGCCATGGTGGTGGCGGGCTTCACCGGCGGGCAGGCCGAAGACCTGCGCCGGGCCATGGGCTTCAAGCGATCCGAGCAGCGCATGCTGCAGCTCGAAGGCCTGCTGCGCGAGGGCATGGCGAAGAACGGCATTACCGGCGCAGCCGCCGATCGCATCGTGCTCGCCATCACGTCGTTTGCCTTGTATGGCTTTCCCGAATCGCACGCGGCCAGTTTTGCGCTGCTGGCGTACGCGAGCGCGTACTTCAAGGCGCACTACCCGGCGGCGTTCTATACCGCGCTGCTCAACAACCAGCCGATGGGTTTTTACCATCCGGCCACGCTGGTGAAGGACGCGCAGCGGCGTGGCGTGCGCTTCAACCCGATTGACGTGCAGGTGTCCGACTGGGACTGCGCGGTAGATGCCGATGGCTCGATCCGGCTCGGACTGCGCTACGTGCGCGGGCTGCGTGCCGATGCCGGCCGCGCGATCGCGAGCATGACGCCGGACGTGAGAGGCGAGACGTCTGAAGGCCGAAGTGACATGTGCCCGAAGTGCCGATGCGATGACCCGACCATGCTGGAAACAACACCGCAAACCTCGCGGTTCTGTAATGTCTGTTCGCACGAGTGGCACGTCGCCCCGCCACCGACGGGACGCTTCCGTAACGTCGACGAACTGGTGCGCCGCACCGGCCTTCGCCGCGACGAGGTGGTGATGCTGGCAGAGATCGGGGCGCTCAACTCACTCGGCCACGATCGCCGCTCGGCGCTCTGGCAAGTCGAACGCGCCGTCCGCCCGGCCGGCGAGTTGTTCGAAGAAGCAACGCCAGGCCCCCAAGCCCCCAAGTCCTCAAGCCCCTTACCTGAAATGAACGTCTCCGAACGCCTGATTGCCGACTATTCCGGCACTGGCCTCACCGTTGGTCCGCATCCGCTGACGTTCCGCCGCCACGAACTCTCCATGCGCGGCGTGCTGCCGGCGATCGAGTTGCCAAAGGCGCGCGCGGGCCGGCGCGTGCGCACGGCTGGCATGGTGATCACGCGCCAACGCCCGGGCACTGCCAAAGGGTTCGTCTTCCTCACGCTTGAAGACGAAACCGGCATCTCGAACATCATCGTCCGCCCCGATCTCTACGCCGCCGACCGCCTGATCATCGTCGAGTCGTCGTTCCTGTTGGTGGAGGGCGTGCTGCAGAACCAGGACGGTGTCACGTCGATCAAGGCCGAGCGGGTGTCGAAATTGAATGGCCTGCCCGACAGCGCCGCCATCGACTCGCACGATTTTCACTGAGGGGTCCGAACCATCGCCCGCGCGCACAGCGTCCAAACGGGAGAACCGCTGAAGCTACTGGAAGGAAGCTCATCATGCACATCAACATTGGAATCGAGGATCGTGATCGCGCGAAGATCGCGGCCGGGCTGTCCCGCTTGCTGGCGGACACCTACAGCCTCTACTTGCAGACCCACAACTTCCACTGGAACGTCACCGGGCCGATGTTCCAGACCCTGCACGTCATGTTCGAGACGCAGTACACGGAACTGGCGCCCGCCGTCGACCTGATTGCCGAGCGGATCCGCTCGCTCGGCTACCCGGCTCCGGGGACCTACAGCGAGTTCGTGCGCCTCACCTCGCTGACGGAAACTACCGGCGTGCCCAAGGCCGAGAAAATGATCCGCCTGCTGGTGGAGGGACAGGAGGCGGTGGTTCGCACGGCGCGCTCAATCTTCCCTGTGGTTGACAAGGCCGGCGACGAAGCCACGGCGGACCTGCTCACGCAGCGCATCCAGCTGCATGAGAAGACGGCGTGGATGCTGAGGAGCCTGCTGGAAAAGTAAGGGAATAGAATAGGGGCGCATGCGGGCGCTCGTCCTGTTCAGCGTCGTCGTTGCCGCTCTCGCGGCCTTGTTTTGGGTCCGCCCTGCCTTGGTGCAGGGCGGTGAGCCGCCGAGGCTGACCTACATCACCACTGCCCATCAACTTGGCGTGGTCGGCTATCGCGATCCGGTGGGCGTGATCTCTCCAGATGCCACGCGGCTGGCCTACACCGAGGGCCGGCACATCCGCATCCTGCCGATTGCCGGCGGTGTGCCGCATACCTTGCCGGCCGGCGAGGGACAGATCCGCTACCTCGCGTGGGCCGGTAACCAGACCTTGATCGCCGAAGACACTGGCGCCGATGTCCGATGGCAGAGCTACACCCTGGCGGCCGAGGGCGTCACGCGCAAGCCACTGTGGGACGGCAAAGACGTCAACCACCTGCGTCAGCCGGCGTGGAGCCCGGATGGAAGGTCGGTGATCGCGATGGCAACCGGCAAGGATGGTGCGGAATTGTGGCGCATCTCGGCCGATGGCGTGACCCGCGAACGCACGGCCCTGGCCGGCCGGCCATCGTCGCCCGCCTGGACACCGTCAGGGGACATTGCTTGCATCGCCAGCGACGGCGGACCGCCACGCCTGTCGATCCCCTGTGGCGCGCCGGCGCTGCGCTTCGATCCCGATCTCGATGTCATCGGTCCGCTGGCGTTCTCGGCCGACGGCACCGAGGCGTATTTCGCGTCGCCCAATGACGATGGCATGGTGGAGTTGTGGGCCGCCGACCCGAAAAGCCGCCGCGCCCGGCGTCTGTCGTCGTTCTCGCGCGACGCCTACGCGCCGTCGGTCGCCGCCAACGGCACGACGGTGTTCAAGGTGCAGTCGTACCGCGCGTTCGTCGCCGATATTCCAGCCTCGGGCGGCGCCACCCGCCAGCTCACCACGTTCCAGTCAGAAACTCCCTCCTACCATCCCTCGCGCCGGCGCCTCGCATTCACCTACGGCAGCTGGCGCCGCGTGGTGGACGATGCGAAGTATCCGGACATCGCGCAGGAGATTGGCGTCATCGATGTGTCGCAGCCGGTTCCTGCGGACAAGCCGCTTGAAGTGATCGCGCGGTCCGATTCCGAAGACCAGGCCATGGCGTGGTCGCCAAACGGCCGCTGGATCGCGTTTCACACGCATCGTGAGATGTCCGACGATGTGTGGCTGCGGCCGGCGGACCTGTCCACCGAAGCCTTGGCGAAGGCGGATGGCAAGGGTCCCGATCGCCGCATCACCTTTCTGGGCCGGGGCGCCGAAGTGGGCTGGCCGCGGTGGTCGCCCGATGGACAAACCGTGCTGCTCGATGGCGCCCGCAAGAGCGACGGACGCTCCGTGGTCTACACGATTGGCGTCGATCAGGAGAGCGGGGCGGTGACCGCGGACCTTCGTGAAGTGCGCGCCGAGGGATTCGACGGTGACATCACGCACGCTGAGTGGCTGCCCGGCAGCGCCACGGTGATCGCGATCGCCAAGGTGGCGCCGGGCCGCCACGCGATCATCACCTTGCCGGTGACCGGCGGCCGTCCGCATGTGCTGCATGAGTTCGCGACCGAGCACGATTTTCCGGGTCTCGCCGTGTCAGCCGATGGCCGGGCGATCGCCTTTACGGCGCCGGCACCTGACGGCTACTTTCAGATCTTCCGGATGCCGTTCGCCGGCGGCACGCCAGTTCAGGTGACGAGCGACCCGTCGCATAAGACGCAGCCGGCATGGTCGCCCGATGGCGCCGACATCGCCTTCACGGTGTGGAGCTACGACGCCGTGTTTTACACCATGAAATGACCAAGCGCCTGCCAGGTTGGCTGCCGCGGTCGGTGTTGACCTTTTCTGAGGGCTACAACACGACTGCGTTTACCGCCGACCTGATCGCGGGCGTCACGGTGGGCTTGGTGGCGTTGCCGCTGGCAATGGCGTTTGCAATTGCCTCGGGGTTGACACCGCAGGCGGGCATCTACTGCGCCGTGGTCACCGGATTCATCATCTCCGCGCTCGGCGGATCGCGATTTCAGATCGGCGGACCCACCGGCGCCTTCGTCGTCGTGGTGTCGGGCATTGTTGCGGAGCACGGCATCGATGGCCTGTTCATGTGCACGCTCATGGCGGGTGTGATCCTCATGGTGATGGGCCTCACCGGTACGGGCACGGCGGTGAAATACATCCCCAAGCCGGTGATCATCGGCTTCACCAATGGCATTGCCCTGGTCATCGCGAGCACACAGCTGAAGGACTTCCTCGGGCTCGCCATCGACGTGCCGGGCGAGTTCATCCCTCGCCTGCAGGTGATTACCGAGCACGCCGGTGCTGTCTCGCCCGACAGCCTGGTCCTCGGCAGTGGCACGTTGCTGTTGTTGATACTGTGGAGCCGCTACCTCAAGCGAGTGCCGGCCTACATCGTGGCGCTCTTTGCTGGTACGGCCGCCGCCATGGCGCTGCAACTCGATGTCGCGACCATCGGTTCGCGCTTCGGCGGTATTCCCTCGGGGCTGCCGTCGTTCCACATCCCGGTGTTCCGGCCCGAGCTGGTGCTGACCCTGATCTCACCGGCGCTGACCGTGGCCATGCTCGGCGCGATCGAATCGCTGCTGTCGGCGGTGGTGGCCGACCGCATGGGCGGCGACCGTCACAACCCGAACACCGAGCTGTTCGCCCAGGGTGTCGCCAACATCGTGTCGCCAATGTTCGGCGGCCTGCCCGCGACCGGCGCGCTCGCGCGCACCGCCACCAACATCCGGTCGGGCGCGCGCTCGCCGGTGTCGGGCCTCATCCACGCGCTGACCCTGCTGCTGGTGCTGATGTTCGGCGCCCGGCTTGCGGCCTACGTGCCGTTGCCGGTGCTGGCCGCCATCCTGTTCGTGGTGGCGTGGAACATGGGCGAGTGGCTCGAGATTGGCGAGGTCTTCAAGCAGTCGTATGCCGACATCCTGGTGTGGACCGCCACCTTCCTGCTCACCGTCCTGGCCGACCTGACGGTGGCAGTCGAAGTCGGCATGGTGTTGGCCGCCTTACTGTTCATTCGCCGGGTGGCAAGTACAACCACGGTGAGCCGGGTGACCGACGCGTACATTGAGGCAGGACGGCCGCACATCCTGCAAGACAAGGTCATTCCCGACTACGTGGCGATCTTCCGCATTCACGGCCCGTTCCTGTTCGGCGGCACCGACAAGCTGCGCGAGATCTCGGACCATGCGGACGAACTGCCGCCGGTCGTAATACTGCGGCTGCGAAACATGACGGCGGTGGACGCGACCGGCCTGAGCGCCATCGAGGAACTGGCCGAGGAGTTGCGCGCGAAGGGCCGCACGTTAGTGTTATGTGGCGCGCCACGCCAGCCGATGGCCGCGCTGCACAAAGCAGAATTCCACGCTCGGCTGGGCGAGGCAAATATTTGCGAGAGCGTACAGGCCGCGCTGGAGCGCGCGGCGGCAGTGGTGACCCCAATCATCCCTACTTCGCGGCGATGAACATGATCTCGACGAGGCCGTCGGCGCCGACCAGACCCGTCTTCACGGTCGCGCGGGCGGGGAAGTCCTTCGTCAGCACCGAACGGTAACCGGCGTTCATGGCGTCGAAGCCGGTCAGGTCGGTGATGTAGACCATCCCGTCAACCAGGTCGCTCCAGCTGAAGCCGGCAGCGGTCAGGGTACGGCCAACGCGCGCCAGGGTTTCCTTGGTCTGCGCTTCCATGTTGCCCTTGTTGTCGGCGTTGTTGCCGAGCAAGCCTGCCAGGTAGAGCGTGTTGCCCACCTTGATGGCGCTGCTGAGCGTCGCGCTTGGGCGGCCGGGTGTGCCGTCAGCGGCCGGCGTCGCGAAGGCCTGCTTAGGACGCTTGTTCGCGGTCATCGTGATCTCCACCTGATACTGCGGACCGGGCAAGCCGACAATCACCGTCGCACGGGTCGGTGGATCCTTGGGGAAGTGTGGCACGTAGGCCTTGTTCATCTCGCCGAACTTGGTGCCGTCGGTGATGTAGACGCGGTTGGCGACGACGTGCTCGAGGCCGAAGCCGGCGGCCTTCAACAGCTCCGCGGCGTTCGCCATGATGGTGTTCATCTGGGTCGTCATGTCGCCTTCAACCGGCGTGTTGTCCTTCGCGCCGCGCGACACCAGGCCGGCCATGAACAGGAAGTCTCCCGACTTGATGGCGTAGCTGTACGGGTTGGTGGTGGACCAGCCGGTGGGCGTCACCACGACGCGCTCGCCGCCGGTGGGAATCGCGACGGCTGACATCTCGAGCAGGGCGCCGGGCACCACGAAGTCGGAAATCACGGTCGTGCGCGCGGGCGGGTTTTTCGGAAACGTCTCGCGCCACACTTCGGTCATTGCGGCCGCGTCGGCGGCGTTCTTCAGGTAGACGTTGACGCTGGCCACCATCGACAGGCTCGAGCCCGCCTTGGTCAGCGTCTGGCTCATGCTGTTGAGCACGGCCTTGGTCTGGGCCTTGATGTCGCCCTGCGCCGCGATCGTGCCGGCGACGTAGATCATGCCATCTCCCTTGGCGGCGGAACTGAACGGCAGGTCACCGTTCCCAGGGAAAAGCTGTCGCTGGCCTTGCACGGTCACCCCCAAACTCACCACGGACACAACTAGTAACGTCGTCAAATAGCCTCGCACGGTGCACCTCTCGCGCGACAATGTATCATTCCTCTTGCTACACTGGCCGAACCGTTAAGAGGTCGTTAAATCACTTCGTCATCGCTTTCCATACATTCACAGATGCCCAAAGCCACGCCCCTTCCGAGAATTCTCCGCAAACGCTCCAAACTGCACGGCCTCGGCGTCTTCGCCATGGAGCCCATCAACAAGAACAAGCGGATCATCGACTACGCTGGTGAGCTGATCACGAACAAGCAGAGCGAGAGTCGCGAAGACCGCTACCTGAAGAAGGGCTGCATCTGGGTGTTCCGCGTCAATCGCGCCTGGAGCCGCGATGCGCATGTCGGCGGCAACGACGCCCGCTTCATCAACCACTCGTGCACGCCCAACTGCTGGATTGACGTGGTCGGCAAGACCAAGACCATCTGGATTCGTGCCTCGAAGGCCATCGCCAAGGGCGAAGAGCTGGTCTACGACTACAACACGGAAGGCGACAAGGTCATCCCCTGCCTGTGCCGGCCGGGCTGCAAGACCAAGTTATGACCTGGCGCGGAGGCGCGCTGGTGCTGGCACTGTTCGTCGCCATCGGCGGTGTTCATGCGCAATCACCCCGCCTCCGCGAAGATGCTTCCGCCTCCGCCAAGGCTTCCACCTCCGCTAAAGCTACGGTGGACAGGCCGGCTGACAAGCCGGCGCGGCAGGCTGCGTATTTCGTTCGCAACCTGGACAACCCGCGCGAACGGCGCGAAGCACGCCCTGACATTCTCGACACGCCGGTCCTGCCCGGCTCCATCGTCAAGGCCGTGGCCCTCGTCGCTGCGCTTGAGGATGGCGTCATTGGCGCCGATGCCAATCACATGTGCCGCCGGACGGTCATGGTTGACGGCCAGAAGTTCGTCTGCGCGCATCCGGACCTGAAGCGCGCCTTGTCACCTGCAGAGGCGCTGGCATACTCGTGCAACGATTTCTTCGTCTCGCTTGCGTCGCGGCTGTCGCGAGACAGCTTCAACCGGACCCGGTTGGCCGCGGGGCTCGCGCCGGTCGCGAGCGGCACAGCGATGTCGTCGGCCGTGGTCGGCCTGGCGGGCCCTCGCACCAGCCCGCGAGCCCTCGTCGATGTCATGGCGCGTCTGGCCGGCGCCGGCACGGACAAGCCGGTACCAATGCGCGCGGCGACCAAAGCGGTGTTGCTCGAGGGCCTGCGAGGCGCCGCTGAGTACGGCACCGCATCGGCGTTCAAGGCCGCTGGCATCTCCGCGCTCGCGAAGACCGGGTCGATCCTGATGCCGAGTGGAGCAGCACTGGGCCTCGTCGTTGCGCTGACGCCCGCCGATCGCCCAACCCACGGTGTGGTGGTCGCCGCACCTGGCGGCGCCGGTGTTGATGCCGCAGGAATCGCGGCGGGTCTCGTATCGGGGCCACTGACCGTTCCCACCCCACCCGCCCAACCAGTCCCACCCGCCCAACCAGCCCAATCGATCCGCCTGGGCCGGACGTTGGCTAACGGCCAGACCCGGGTTGAAACCATTCCCATCGACGACTACATTGCCCAGGTACTGGCAGGCGAAGGGCAGCCGCGAGCGGGCGATGCGGCGCAGCAGTCGCTGGCTATCACCGCCCGCACATTCGCGGTAGCCAACCGGAACCGCCATCGCCGCGAAGGCTTCGACTTGTGCGACACCACGCATTGCCAGGTCGTGCGCTCGTCCACGGCGACCACGCGACGGGCGGCGCAGGCGACCTCTGGACTGTTGTTGTTGCACCAGGGCCAGCCGGCCTTTGTCTTTTATTCGGCCTCGTGCGGCGGGCGCACTGAGTTGGCGTCAGAGGTCTGGCCAGGCGCCATCGACTATGCCGGTACCCCGTCCGTCCACGACGATGCGGACGAAAGCGAGCCGGGGTGGGAAAGTGACGTCCGGGTTCAAGATATCGAGCGCGCGTTGCGAGCGGCGGGCCTGCGCGGTGATCGGCTGCTCGACATCCGCGTGCTCGAGCGCAACAAGTCGAACCGAGTGTCGCGGGTCCGGGTTGAGGGTTTCAAGCCGGCCGAACTGAGCGGACACGAGTTCCGCATGGCGGTAGGCCGCGTCGTGGGCTTTCAGGCCATCAAGAGCACCGCTTTCGACATCATTCGCACGGGTGCCGGCTATCACTTCCGCGGCCGCGGCTTCGGCCACGGTGTCGGACTGTGTGTCATCGGTGCTGGCAATCGGGCGGCGCGCGGGGCAACCGCTGATGACATCCTGAAGTTTTACTATCCTGGTCTTACCATCGGCGTTGGGGGAGAGCGCGCACTGACGACGCCGTCGGCAGCGCCAGCCGCCCCCCGCCGCGAAGGCGGGCCGGCCCTACCGGCCCAGGACATCGCCCTGGCGCTACCTGGCAACGAAGAGCGCGAGCGAGACATTCTGTTGTCGCTGATTCGCAAGAGCCGGGACGACATCGTCAAGCAGACCGGTGCCATTCCTCCGACCCGCCTGCGCATCACGGTCCATCCGTCGGTGGAGAGTTTCGGACGGGCGACCGGGCAGTCCTGGTGGGTGTCGGGCGCCACCGATGGCGCCGCCATCGACCTGTTGCCGTTGAGCGTGTTGAAGCAGCAAGGGCAGTTGGAACGAACAGTCCGCCACGAAGTGGCGCACGCGCTGCTGGATGGTGCGCTGTCACAGCGTCCGATGTGGGTTCGAGAGGGGGCGGCGGCCTATTTCGCGACCCCGCCGGCGTCACGTCCGGCCCCCGGCCGCGTGACCTGCCCGAAAGATGCGGAGCTGCTGCGGCCAATCTCCGCTGGCGCGCAACGCGAAGCGTATGCCCGGGCCGAAGCGTGCTTCGCCCGGGCATACGCCGACGGTAAGCGATGGGATGAAATTAAATAGTCGCCCTTGATTTCTAGAAGTTCACCTTCAGGCCGAACCGCACGACGCGCGGGGCGAGAATGCTCGTCACGTAGTTGGCCTGGGCAAAGTCCTGCCGCGTCTGGCGTGCCAGCACCGTGGCAGCGTTGCTCAGGTTGAAGGCATCGACGTTAAGCTGGATGCGCCGCTGACCGAACAGGAACCCCTTGTCCCAGTGCAGGTCGATCTGGCTGAAGGTGGGATAGTGGCTGGTCCCCTGTGGCTCGATCAGCACGCTGACCGTTCCGAGCGAACCGGTGCGGTTCGGCGTCAGGATCGTCCGATTAAACTGCAGGCCGTCTCGCAAGTTGTAGAAGGCCGCCACCGACATGTTCCAGGGCAACGCGTACATCCCCGACAGCTTGGCAGTCCAACGGGCGCCGTTGAGGCCGCTCGAATCGGATCCGTTGATGTAGTCGAAGTTGGTCGGGTCGGCGCTGGTCGAGTAGTCCTCGACCCCCGGGTAGTTGATCACGGTGTTGTTCAGCGTGAAGCTGCTGTTCATCAGCCACTTGTTGCTGAAGCGCTTTCGAGCCGTGATCTCGATGCCGTTATAGTCGCGATAGGTATCGTCGTTGCGCAGCTGCGTGGCGACTGGCAAGCCATCGGCGCGTTGATAGTAGGTGCCGGTGTAGCTCGGTTGGCTACAGGAGGTGTTGCCGCAGG
>JANLWW010000026.1:0-5172 GCA_031364805.1 Acidobacteriota bacterium | reverse complement strand
CCGCCGTGGACCGATTCGAAAGACGTCGATCCCGTGTGGCTGGGCGACACCGTCTTCTTCATCTCCGATCGCGACGGCATGGCCAACGTCTGGTCGTACGACACCGCGACCAAGGCGACGATGCAGCGAACGAAATTCATCGACTACGACGTCAAGTCACTGGATGCCGGCGGCGGCATGGTGGTGTTCGAACAGGCCGGGTGGCTGCACACCCTCGATCCCAAGAACGGCAAGCTCACGCAGCTGACGATCACCGCGGCGGGGGACTTTCCCTGGATGATGCCGCGGTTCGAGGACGTCACCAACCGAATGACCAACCTTGGCCTGTCGGCGACCGGCAAGCGCGTGGTGGTCGAAGCGCGCGGCGAGATCTTTACCATTCCTGCAGAGAAGGGTGACGTGCGTAACATCACCAACTCCAGCGGCTCGGCAGAACGTCAGCCGGCGTGGTCGCCCGACGGTAGATGGATCTCGTACTTCAGCGACAAGTCGGGTGAGTACAAGCTGGTGGTCGAATCGCAAGAGGGTATCGCACCGGCACGCGAGATCGCTTTTCAGAAGGCGTCGTTCTACTACACGCCGGCGTGGTCGCCCGATTCGAAGAAGCTGCTTTACACCGACACCAACCTGAACGTGTGGGTCATGGACATTGCCACCGGCCAGGCGAAAATCGTCGGCAACGATCCGTGGATGGTGCCGCAGCGCACGCTGGCGCCGACTTGGAGTCCCGATTCCAAGTGGGTAGCGTTCGCCTCCCGCCTCAGCACTCTCTATCGCGCCATCGTTGTGGCCAACGTCGAGACCGGCGAGAAGACCCAGGTGACCGACGGCCTGGCCGACGCGATGTATCCAGTGTGGGACGCGAGCGGGAAGTATCTGTGGTTTCTGGCCTCCACTGACTTTGGCCTGGCGTCGCAGTGGCTCGACATGACGTCGTACGGCCGGCAGGAAACGTTCGCGCTGTATGTGGCGGTGTTGCGGAAGGCTGACCCCAGCCCGCTGTTGGCCGAGAGCGACGAGGAGCCCGTAGTCGCGAGCGCACCGGAGACCCCGGCCGCGGCTGCGACCAGGGTGCCGGTGACCGTTCAGATTGATTTCGATCGCATTCAACAGCGCATCCTGGCGGTGCCCGGAGTGCCGTCACGGCAGTACCTGCAGGTCAAGGCAGGGACCTCGGGCACGGTGTTCTTCCTCGAGTCGCTGGCTAGTGCAGATGCTCGTGGCAATACTTTGCACCGCTATCGGCTGAGCGATCGCAAGGCCGAGGTTTTCCGCGCGGGCGTGGCTGAGTACGCCGTGAGCGCCGATGGCAAGAAGCTGGTCTATCGGACGCCGGTTCCCGCGGGTGCGCCGGGCGCCGCGCCGCTACCGAGTCAGAGTCAACCGGTCTACCTGGTGGATGCCGACAAGGCCGTTCCGGCTGCCACACAGGGACGCATCGACGTGACCCTGCGCATGCACCTGGATCCGAAGGCCGAGTTCACGCAGATCTTCAACGAAGGCTGGCGGCTGCAGCGCGACTACCTCTACGTGCCGAACATGCAGGGCACCAACTGGCCGCGCATGAAAGAGATGTATGGCAGCATGCTGCCGCACATCGCGCATCGCGCCGATCTCAACTACCTGCTCGACAACATGGGCGCCGAGATTGCGATCGGGCACTCCTATGTGCGCGACGGCGCCATGCCCGAAGTGCCGACCTCGCCTGGGGGCTTGCTGGGCGCTGATTTCAGCGTCGAGAACGGCCGCTACAAGATCACGCGCATCTACGACGGCGAGAGCTGGAATCCCGAACTGCGCGCGCCGCTCGCGGGGCCTGGCATCAACGTGGCGGTGGGAGATTACATTGTCGCCATCAACGGCATCGACCTCGTCGTGCCCGATAACCTCTATCGATTGCTCGATGGTTCCGCGAATCGCCAGACTGTGCTCACGGTCAATGCGCAGCCGAACGTGCAAGGCGCGCGGCAGGTCACCGTGGTGCCCGTCGCCAACGAGCAGGGCCTGCGCACGCGCGCGTGGGTGGAAGAGAACCGGCGCTACGTGGACAAGCGATCGAACGGCCAGCTGGCTTATGTCTATGTCCCCAACACCGGGCAGGGCGGCTACGAAAGCTTCAATCGTTACTACTTCGCGCAGCAGGACAAGCAAGGCGCGGTGATCGACGAGCGTTACAACGGTGGCGGCTCCGCCGCCGACTACATCATCGACGTGCTACAGCGCGACTTCGACGGTTACTTCAATAACGTCGCCGGCGACCGGCGTCCCTTCACGAGTCCCTCGGCCGGCATCTGGGGACCGAAGGTGATGATCATCAACGAGATGGCGGGCTCGGGCGGCGACCTGATGCCGTACATGTTCCGCCACCGAAAGATCGGCCCGCTCGTCGGCAAGCGGACGTGGGGCGGCCTGGTTCACACCGCGGACACGCCGGGCTTCATCGACGGCGGCTCGATGATCGCGCCGCGCGGCGGCTTCTTCACGCGCGACGGCAAGTGGGCGGTCGAGAACGAAGGCACCGGCCCCGATATCGACGTCGAGAACTGGCCGAAGGACGTGATCGCCGGCCGCGACCCGCAGCTTGAACGCGCCGTGGATGAGGCGCTGCGATTATTGAAGGAGAAGCCGGTGGATCGCCGGACGACGGAACCGGCGCCACCGACTTGGGGGCGAAGGCCGGGAGGGCAGGAATAGGTGCCAGGGGTGCCTAGGGTGCTGCGTGCCGGTGCTCTGATTCTGGTGCTGATGTGCACTGGTGCGGGTGCGGAGGGTAGCCAGATGTCGCCTGACGAGACCAGCATTCGCGCCGCGCGGGCGCGGTCGAACGCGGCCATCGCCAAGCACGACGTTGCGGGCATCTCTGCGCACTGGATGCCCGACGTCCACATCGTCACGTCAACCAGTGCGCAGGGCAGCGGTCGTGACGTGAACGGACAGCGCATGGCGGAGCAGTTCAAACGCCGCTCCGACACCGTGTACGTCCGCACACCGGCGACCGTTGAGATCAACGTCCCGTGGGCCGTGGCGTCCGAGCGAGGGGAATGGACCGGCCGCTGGACCGAGCCTGATGGTGTCGTCGAGATCGGCGGCACCTACCTGGCGCAGTGGCGCAAGGTCGATGGTGGGTGGCTAATCCAAGCCGAGCTGTTCGTTCCCACACACTGCAAGGGCTCGGCTTATTGCGGTAAGAGGCCCTAGGAGCAGGTCTCAGGGAGTCCCTGACAGACCGTCAGGCCAGCGGGTTGAACACGCGCCGGAAGCCCAGGCCGGCGAAGTCTTTCAGGTTCACGGTCGCGAACTCCCGAACCCCCTGGGCCACCAGACACAGCCCGAGTCGTGCGTCGTAGATCCGGCGTCTCGAGAACCCGGGTCTGGCCGCGTGTTGCCACAAGGTTCGATGCAGCGCCGCGCTGTCGGCTGGAAAGCCGAGCAGGCGCCAACGGGGATGTTGGCGCAGGGCGGTGCATACGGCGGCCGCCGCGCCCGCATCCAGAACTTTCCGCATGACCGCTGGTTGTCGCAACAGACCGTAGAGTTCGACCAGCGCGAGCTCCGACAGGGCGACATCGTCTCGACCGTCAAGCCCCTGGATGAAGTCGCCAACCTCGGCATGGTCGGGATGGTCCGAGACGACGAAGGGGAAGAGGATGTTGGTATCGAAGGCGATCACGCTCGTCTCCGTGCCTTCGGCGCAGGCGCCGGGGCCTCGACTTCGCCGTAGTCCTTGAGCCGTTCGAGTGGGACCTTGACGCCCCCGGAACGCACCTGTGGTGCCGTCCACTCGGCGCTGATCAGCTCGGGCGACGGGTATTGATCGAGGATGGCTTCAATGCCTCGCCGCGCCAGCTCGGCCAGGGAGATCTCCTTCGCCTTGGCCACTCGGCGGGCGCGCGCGTAGACCTCATTGGGCAGCTGGATCTGGGTGCGAACCATGCCATCAGTATGATGGCGCTGTAAAAAAGATGTCAAGGCCCCCAGGCCAGATGTTACTCTGCGCGCCAGAGGTGGGCATGCGCGTGTCAATCAAGATGTTCCCGGCAGCTGTGGTGATCGCAGTCGTGGCGTGCGCGGCCGGCGGCGCCGCCGCGCAACCCCCGGCTCCAAACGCCGCCGCGCCAGCGGTGCGGGCCGTGTACGAGGCCGCTCTCCGAGACCTGCCGTTCGCGGATCAGCAGGACTTCGCCGACGCCAGGCGAGGGTTCATCGCCACGCTGCCGGCTGGGCAGGACACGCGCCGCTACGGCTTCCTGAACGACGAGAAGGTTCCCGACACCGTGCATCCAAGCCTGTGGCGGTTGGCGCGGCTGAACGCCATCAACGGACTGTTCGAGGTGGTGCCCGGCGTCTACCAGGTTCGCGGACTGGCGCTGGCGAACGTCACGTTCATCGAGGGCACCAAGGGACTGATCGTCGTTGACCCCCTCGGTTCGGTCGGCGCCGCTCGAGCGTCGCTCGACTTGTACTTTGCGCATCGGCCGAAGCGGCCCGTGGTCGCGGTGATCTACACCCACAGCCACAGCGATCATTACGGCGGCGTTCGCGGCGTGGCGGACGACGCCGACGTGGTAGCCGGGCGCACGGCGATTATCGCGCCGGCGGGTTTCATGGATGCCGTGATCGCAGAGAGCGTGGTTGCCGGCAACGCGATGAGCCGGCGGGCGACCTATCAGTTCGGCACCTCATTGCCGCGTGGTGAGCGCGGCTCGGTCGATGCGGGGTTGGGAAAGATCGACGGCGTTGGCGCGGTGGGGCGGTCGGTGCTGCCGCCGACGATGTCGATCGGCGAGGCGCTTGAGACGCACACCATCGACGGCGTGCCGATCGTGTTCCAGCTGACACCGTCCAGCGAAGCGCCGGCCGAGATGCACCTGTTCTTTCCGAAGCACCGGGTGCTCAATCTGGCCGAGAACGCGACGAAGACCATGCACAACCTGTTGCCGTTTCGCGGCACCGAGGTTCGCGATGCCAGCGCCTGGTCGAAATACCTGGGGGCGGCCCTCGAACGCTTCGGTCCGGATACCGACGTGCTGATCGCCCAGCATCACTGGCCGACGTGGGGCACCGAGCGCGTGGCGCGCGCCCTGGCCAATCAGCGCGACCTTTACAAATACATCCACGACCAGAGCGTGCGGCTGATGAACCACGGCTACACGCCGGCGGAGATCGCTGAAG
>JANLWW010000006.1:0-3313 GCA_031364805.1 Acidobacteriota bacterium | reverse complement strand
TGGCTCGTCCACGACGACGATGTTGGCCACCGCCTGGCTGCCGGCGGTCTCGAGGATGGCGGTGGTCTGGCCGCTGGCCTGGCGTCCATCGATCGCCCGCAGCGTGAAGACGCCCACCGGGACGTCGCTGAAGGTGAAGTCTCCCAGGTCGTTGGCGGTGGTCTGCAGACCACGAGCGCCGAGCACTGCTCCAGGAAAAAGGGCGACGATGGCACGAGGCACCGGCGTAATGCCGTCGGCGGCGAGCACGCGTCCGCGAGCGCTGCCGGCTCCCAGGAACGTTGGGTTCAGCAGCAGCGATTCGCCGGCTCCGCGGATGCGCGCATGCAGCGACGCCGTGGCCCGGGTCTGCGGATGCTGCGCCGTGACGACCAATGTGCCGATGCGCGGGACGAAGTCGAGATCAAAACTGCCTTGCGCGTCGGTGGTGAAAGCCGCCACATTGAATGAGAACGTGGGACCGTGGTTGATCACGAGCGAGAGGAAACCGCTGGGGACGCCGGAGCCGTTGGCCTCGCGCACCTGGCCGAACACGCGGGCGCCATCACTGAGCACCATCCGAATCGCGCGCGTGGTGTCGCCAACGGGGTGGCCATGTATGTCGGTGACGTTACGCACCGTCAGCGACCGCGGCACCAGGCCGCCGACCGGACGTTCGAGATAGAGATAAACAAGACGGCCGCCCGCTTGTTGCGCCACGCCGGCCACCGTGTTGGCTTCGATGGTGTAGTTGGTTCGGGCCTCGGCGCTCGCCTCCGGCGTGGGTTTGTTGAACAGGACCCCCACGAGCAGACCGTAGGTCGCGGGATCGCGAATGTTGCCGGGCGCCTCGAAGAATGAGCTTTCAAGCTGCAGCACGTCGACCACGCGGAGCGGCTCTTCTGAAAACGAACTGCTGACACCGGCCAGCGTTTGATCGACGTTGCCGTCACCGTTGCGATCGACGAGCGCCGACTCGCCGCCGGGTGCCGTCAGATCGACCACCACCCGGACAACGCCGCCGGGATCGAGCACGATGCCGGCGAACCGCAATTGGCGCGCCTCGGCCGGATCCGCACCCGGCGTGGTCACGCCCAGATCGATCACGCCCCCGGCCGGACTGGTCGCCTCAATCGTGTAGCGCGCCGGATCGGGCGCCACCGCCACGCCCATCGCCGCGAGCGCCGACGGATTCGACATCAACAACATGCCCGCGCGCGGCACCGTTGACACCGTGCCGCTGGTCTCGGCGCCATCGGCTCGCAGCATGCGCAGCAGTGGTGGCGCCCGATCCACCGGCCCGCGAACCACGGCGGTGAGGGGCGCGGACCGCGCCAGGGCTTGCTCGACCAGCGCTCCCTGCGCCAGCAACGGATCGGCGGCGACATCCGGCGCGAGTACGGCGGCGATCTCCGCGAGCATCGCGCGACCGGCCTCCGTGGTCCGCATCAACTGATCGAACCCCGGGTCGAAGGCCCGCGTGCCCAGCCAGTCGAGTAGCAGGTCCTGGATGGCGCGTGGCAGCGAGTCGCCAAACTGCAGCCGTTGCCCGGCTTCCGCCAGCTCGAGGCCGCGGTCGATCACGGTTTGCCGCCTGACAAACGCCACGCCGGGCGGCAGCGCTTCGGCGGGAGCGGTGGCGATCGAGAATGCCTGCCCAAGCACCCGCTGCGCGGCGGCCACCAGCGACGGCGGCAGTGCATTGGTGGACGTCGGCAGCACGATCGCGTTTGGCGCGAGTGGCACACCCCGCTCGCCGACGCCGGTGAACAGTCGAATGCCGCCATCGGCTTCACCGGTGAACGAGCTCGCTGTCACCTCGCCGGTCTGCTGCGCCAGCAGCCGGAACCTTGCGGTCACGGCCTGGCCCGCCGGAATGGTCTCGAACGCCACGCTTGGGTCAGAGATCAGTTGTGCACCCGAGATGCCCAGCGGATCGAGGTTGACGCTGACCAGGTTGGCGATCGATCGCGAGGTGTTGGTCACCGTGGCATAGATGTCGTATGGCTCCCCGCTGCGCACCGTGCGCGGATGCGCCAGCGTCACCGCAAAGGTCGGGTTGCGCACGAACACGGCACCGGCAGCCTGGCCGACAAGGTTGACGGGGCCCGACGGCAGCCCATCGAGCACGGCCTCGATGGCAATGTCGAAGATGTGGCCGCCCTCCTTCAACCCTTCAAGCAGGAACTCACCGTCGCCACTTCTCTGCGGCGGAATGCTGTCGATGTCGTCGGCGGTGCCGAGCTGGCCGTCGGGCCCGACTTGAACCACGCGCACGGTGGCCAGCTGACCCTGACCCTCGACCCGCGCGAGCCTGAGCGGATCGTCGCCCGGGTTCTCGTACGACGCGCCCGCGACACGGTCCAGGCCGGTCGGCAGCTTCGCCGTTCCCCGGACATTGCGCAGGACGAGCGGTGTGCCATCAGGCGCCACGTTGGTCACCATCAGCACGACCGAGAAGAACTGGTTCAGGAACGCCACGTTGCCCGGGATCACGATCAGCCCGGTGACCGGCGGGATGTCGAAGCCGGGATCCTCGCCGTCTTCGATCACCGGGAAGAACGGCATTGCCGCGATCGAGAAGTTGAGGCCCGGCCGATCGAACTCGGGGGGCAACGCGGTTTGCAGAGTCGCCAGTTGCTGGTTGACGACGCTCAGCTGCCGGATGAGCAACGTGCGATTGGGCTGGGAGTTGATCAGCTCACGCGTGGGCAGCGCCACCGGCATCTGGATCGTGAACGGCTGGCCATCGATATTGAAGGCCACCTGGAAGTTGACCGTCTGGAAGTTGTTCTGGTCGATGACGATCCCTTTTTCCCGGATCTCATCGAGCGACAGCGGCCGCGACGTCACGTTGGTGACAAAGATTTCGTTGATCACACGGATGAGAATGGTGGTGGCGGGCCGGCCGTCAGCCGCCGTGGCGTCGAGCAGCGCCACGCCGTCCTTGACCAGGCGAAGCCCGTCGAGGAAGTAGTCGCCCGGCAGGGCGAACGCGGGAAGCGGCAGCGGCTCGCCCGGACGCGCGGTGATCCGCGTCGGGGGGATCGACGGTCCGCGTAACGTCCCTTCGACCCGCGCGCCCTGCGTCAGCGCTGCCACCGCGTCGCTGGCGGCGATGCCGGCACCCGCGGGCAGGACCAACGACGTATTAATCTGCGTCGCGATCTGTTTCGGGACCGTGAGCGCCGGTGGATCGACGACGAGGCGGACGCCGACGATGTCGAATTGGAGCTGGGCGAGGGGCGGCGGCGTTTGCGCGAACGCGCGCACGGGCAGCACGGCGAGTAGGACGCCGAGTGCCGGTGCGGTGAAGCGCGCAATACTGGCCATG
>JANLWW010000188.1:0-3206 GCA_031364805.1 Acidobacteriota bacterium | reverse complement strand
GATCGTCATGGTCGGCGTCGCCATCGCCCTGACCTTTGTGTCGTCAAGCTGGATGATGGTGGCGAGGTCGATCTGGAAGCTGTAGTAATGGCAGCCGCCGACCAGGGTCGTGGTGAAGACGGTGGCGCACAGCAGGAGCAGTTGAACCCACAGCTTCCCGTGGTCTGATGGCGGGTGCACGGGCCTTAACCGATGTTCTGCAGTTCCTTGCCGGGCTTAAAGCGAATGGTGCGGCCAGGCGGGATGCGCACTTCCTTGCCCGTTCGGGGATTGCGGCCAATCCCGCGCTTTCGGGGCTTGACCTGAAACACGCCAAACCCCCGCAGTTCAATGCGTTCGCCGCGCTGCATCGAATGACGCATTGCTTCAAACACGGCATCGACTGCCAGCTCGGCCTTCACCTTGGTGACGTCTGCCACCCGAGAGACCTCGTTCACGATGTCGACCTTGATCATGCTGCCTGGTCGCTCCCCGATCAGTGTAACTAGCTTAAATCAGGGCACTTACGCTGTCAAACGGATAAGTGCTTTGTCTGGATGTATTTATCGGCAGCGGTGTGCAGCGCTGTAGGGGACTTTCCCCCGCAAGCCCTTTTATACCTGTAAGATAGAGGAAATCGTGTCGCAGAAGCCTTTACCCCGCGTCGTGTTGGTCGGCCGCCCCAACGTCGGCAAGTCGACACTGTTCAATCGGTTGAGTGGTGCGCGGCGGTCGATCGTGACGGCCATCGCGGGGACGACCCGGGACGTCATTACCCACCCGGTCACGTGGGGAGATGCGCGGTTTGACCTGACCGACACAGGTGGCCTTTTCGGCGCCAGTGAGGACCCCCTCCACGAACTCGTCGTTGCCCGCGGTCAGCGCGCGCTCAAGTCGGCCGAGCTTATTATTTTTGTCGTCGACGGCCGCGAAGGCCTCATCCCTGGCGACCAGCAAATTGCCGCGGCGGCGCGCGAAACCGGTGTGCCTGTGATCCTGGCGATCAACAAGATGGATGATCGCCGCGGCAAGGCCGGCGCGCTCGAGCTGTATCGCATGGGTTTCGACTCGGTCGTCGAGATCAGCGCCGAGCACGGACAGGCGGTCGGCGATTTGCTGGAGGTGATCGTCGCGATTCTGCCGCAAGCCAGATCGCGAGCGGTCGACGTAGACCTGGAAGACCTGGAAGACGTAGAAGCCGCCACTGTCGCCGAGGGCCGTCCTGAAATGCCTGACTCCGGCGAAACCGCCATCGCGATTGTCGGCCGCCCCAACGCCGGCAAGTCGTCGCTGGTCAATCGGCTGCTGCGTGAAGAGCGGATGATCGTGTCGGAGATGCCAGGCACGACGCGCGACTCGGTCGATTCGGTGCTGATGTGGCACCGTCGACAGTTCCGTCTCGTCGATACCGCCGGCATTCGCAAGCCAGGAAAAGTTTCGAAATCTGGACAGATGGAAACGCTGAGCGTGATGCTCGCCAAGCGCGCGATCGAGCGCGCCGATGTCGTCGTGCTGGTGATCGATGCGACCGTCGGTCCCACCGATCAGGACGGCGCGATTGCAGGTGCCGCGAAAGATGCCGGCCGTGGCGTGATTGTCGCCGCCAACAAGTGGGACCTGATGAAAGAGCAGGGGCCAGAGGCGTCGAAGGTGTTCGACGAGAACCTGCGCTACCAGCTGAAGTTTCTCGACTTCGCACCGATCCTGCACATCTCGGCGGCTACCGGTGAGCGCACGCCCAAGCTGCTGGAAACGGTCGACAAGGTCTACGCCGCCACGCGCAAGCGGGTGCCGACGGGCGAGCTGAACCGGTTCATCCAGAAGATCACCGGCGCGGCGCCACCCGTGACGGCCAGCCGCCGCAACATGCGCGTGATGTACGCCTCGCAAGCCGCGGTTGCGCCGCCCACGTTCATCCTGTTTACCAACAGCATGACGAAGCTGCACTTCTCGTACGAACGGTTTCTCGAGAACCGGTTGCGCGAGGAATACGAATTCCTGGGCGCGCCCATCCGCATCCAGATCCGCGGCCGCGCCGAACAGCGGGGCGATGATACGCGCAAGACGGCGCGCGAGCGCGCCCCGGAACGGCGCAGCCCGGTCCGCAAGGGACCGGGTTCCACCCCGTCGAAGCACGAGCGCCTCAAGGCCGCCAGTAAAGGGGCTCACAAGGGCGCGTGGGATAAGCCTGCGCACGCGCGCGGCAAGGCGAAAGGCGCGCCGGAGGGCAAGCCCGTGTCCGCGAAGCAGAAATCGCGCGCGGCCCAGCCCAGGTTGTCGAAGAAATCACGAGCCAAGCAGGGGCCCAAGCGGTCGGGCCGCTAACGCCTGCATGCTATACTCCCCGCTGGACATTGCCTCGATGGCTGCACCCAAGCGCGAGCTCTTCAAGGCCGCGGACGTCTGCGAAGTGGTGCAGGTTCAGCCTTACGTTTTGCGGTCATGGGAAGCCGAGTTTCCGCAAATCGGCCAGGTGCCTGCGGGCGGCGGACCACGCCTGTATCGACGATCGGACGTCGAGTTGGTCCTCCGGATCAAGCGGCTGGTCTTCGACGAAGGCTTGACGCTCTCTGGCGCCAGGCGGCGTCTGGACGAGGACGGCGACGCCAAGGATGAAGATGGCAGCGCCAAGAACAACGGCGCGGCCCTGCTGATTGAAGAAGTGCTGGGCGAACACGTGCGTGACCGCCTGCGGCATGTGAAGACCGGACTGCAATCAATTCTGCAGATGCTAGCGAAAGGTGGCGTTGAGGCCGCGGAACTGCAATTGGCGCCGCCGCCAGCCACCGAGAAGAACGAGAAAAAGAAGACGGTGGCGAAAGCCGCCAAGAGAAAATAGAATCGTCGAGCGCCCCTTCAATGGAGCGCACTCGTTTTGAACCCCGTAAGTCCGTCAGTGCACGTCAGGACGGGATGTAGCGTAGCCTGGTAGCGCGCCTGCTTGGGGTGCAGGAGGTCCCGAGTTCGAATCTCGGCATCCCGACCAATTTTCGCCCCGCGCTTGCAACGAGTTTGCAACAAATGGGTGCCCTGCGGCACCCATTCGTCCGTTCGGAGGAATCATGGCCGACATTAGCGAACTGCTAGAGGGCGACGTGGTCATCGTTAGAAAGCCCTCAGTAGGCTCCCTGTGCCTATACGGGGTTGTCCTCGAAAACGCGGTGCTGCCACACCTAACGGCCGGAACCTCAGCGGATGCCCTCCAGTGGGCAAACAAGATGTGCGAG
>JANLWW010000184.1:0-25127 GCA_031364805.1 Acidobacteriota bacterium | reverse complement strand
GCCGCCGCCAACGCCGCCCATCGTGAACGACGGCCTGATGATGGACGGGAAGCCGGTCTGTTCGACCATGACCAGCGCTTCTTCCAGCGTTTTCGCCACGCCGCTGGCGGGCACCGCCACGCCAATCTCCTTCATGGCGTTACTGAACAGCAGGCGATCCTCGGCCACCTTGATGGCCGGAATCGACGCGCCGATCAACGCGACGTTGTACTTCTTGAGGATGCCGAGTTCGTCGAGCTGGACCGCGAGGTTGAGCGCCGTCTGGCCGCCGACGGTCGGCAGAATCGCATCGGGCTTCTCGCGCTGGATGATCTTCTCGAGCGCATCGGGCGTCAGCGGTTCCACGTAGGTGCGATCCGCCAACTCGGGGTCGGTCATGATGGTCGCCGGGTTGCTGTTGACCAGGATGACTTCCAGTCCCTCGCTGCGCAGCGCCTTGCACGCCTGCGTGCCCGAGTAGTCGAACTCGCACGCCTGCCCGATCACGATCGGACCAGACCCGATCACCAACACGCGCTTGATATCAGTACGTTTCGGCACTTATCTCTTTTCCATTTCGTCGAGGAATTCCTGGAACAGATAGTCGGCGTCGTGCGGT
The DNA here is from genome assembly GCA_031364805.1 of Acidobacteriota bacterium. Classification (GTDB taxonomy): domain Bacteria; phylum Acidobacteriota; class Vicinamibacteria; order Vicinamibacterales; family UBA2999; genus 12-FULL-67-14b. The sequence goes on along the minus strand of JANLWW010000184.1, from coordinate 24,529 downwards.
CCCGGCGAAGCCTCCGGATGGTACTGCACCGAGAAAATCGGCTTGTTGATGTGGCGCAAACCCTCGATGGTGCCGTCGTACAGGTTCAGGTGCGTTACGCGCGCGCTGGCCGGAAGCGTGTCGGGGTCGACCGAGAAACCGTGGTTCTGCGAGGTGATCTCGATCGCGCCGGTGTCAAGCTGCTTGACCGGATGGTTGCCGCCGCGATGACCGAACTTCAGCTTGAAGGTCTTGGCGCCCATCGCCAGGCCCATCAACTGGTGACCGAGGCAGATGCCGAACATCGGCACGTCGGCGTCAATCAACTGCTTGACGTTGTCGATGGCATACGTCACCGCTGCCGGGTCACCCGGGCCGTTACTGAGGAAGATGCCGTCAGGATTCCACGCCATCACTTCTGCCGCTGGCGTCGACGCTGGGAACACGCGCACCTGGCAGCCATGGGCGGCCAGCCGCCGCAGAATGTTGGTCTTGATGCCGTAGTCGTAGGCCGCGACCTTGAGGGGACGCTTGGCTCGGCGCAGCGGCTCGACGCCAAAACTGGCGTCGGTCACGGCATCTGCCAGCGAAGTCTCGAAATCGTAGGCTTCGGCGGTGGTGACGTCTTTCACCAGGTCGCTGCCTTCCATCAGGGGTATGAGGCGGGCGCGCTCGACCAGCGCGGCGGGGTCCGACGAGCCCGTGGCAATCACGCCGCGCATGACGCCGGCCGACCGCAGCGCCTTGGTCAACGCACGGGTGTCGACGTCGCCGATGGCAACAATGTTGTGGCGAACCAGGTAGTCGCGCAGGGTGCCGGTGGAGCGCCAGTTGCTCGACACGGGCGACGCATCACGCATCACGAAGCCGGCCACCTGGGGCTTGTCAGACTCGGTGTCGGCACCCGCAACGCCATAGTTGCCGATCTGCGGCGCAGTCATGGTGACAATCTGTCCGGCGTAGGACGGATCCGTGAGGATCTCCTGGTAGCCCGTCATGCTGGTGTTGAACACCACCTCGCCCGTCGTCTCACCAGGTGCGCCCGCCGAAACACCTTGAAACCAGGTGCCATTTTCCAGTGCCAGAATCGCGTTCATCCCTACTCCTGTACGCTCAACGAAGCGGCCGCGCGCGTGCGCTCGCCGGCAACCACGCGCACCGTGGTCGCAAAAGATCGGTAACCCGCCAGCGAGAGACTGACGCGGTAATCACCGGGCGCCAACGCGTCGATGCTGACGGGCGTCACCCCTCTCGCCTGACCGTCGACCACGACGGCGGCCCCGGACGGACGGGATTCGATCAGCAGGCTTCCAGTCGAGACCGCCGGCCGCTGCCCCAACGTGGCGGGGGTGCCCGGACGCGGCGCGACGGCGGCTGCCGGCGACAGGCGGATTTCAAGCGAGCGCGACGGCCGGGTACGGGTCAGCAACACGCGGCGTTGCTCGCCAATATAGCCACGCCTGGCCACCGTGATCGTTCGCGAGCCGAGTGCGAGATCGCGCAAGGCCAGCGGTGTGACGCCGCGTGCCACGCCATCGACCTCGACATCCGCGCCGCCGGGGGTCGAACGAATCAGCAAGCGGCCTGTGTTTGCCGCAGTTGCTTGGGCGGGTGACGCTGGTGGGACGGGTGGGGCTTGTTGGGCGGGTGAGGCTGGTGCCAAGGCGGCGTCGGTTTCAGCACGACCCGCCTGACCCGCGCCACCTGCCTCACTAGCCCTACCTGCCATTCCCTGCGCAATTGGTGCTGACTGCAACGCCCTTGGCCGCGCCATGTAGCCGGCTGCGAAGCCCACCACCATGCCGACCAGGGCGGCCGCGATCAACATGCCGCCGCTGAATCGATCGGCCTGCGTGGGCGGTGGTGTGAAGGTGGCGCTCGGCTGCCACGACGTCAGCGGCTCGACCGGCGGCGACATTCTCGGCTCGAATTCCGCGAACTGCGCTTCGTGGATCGCGAGGTCGGGTTCTCCGGCCTGCTCCAAATCGACCGGTGGCAATTGGACCGGCGGCACGTCAACCGGCGCGATCGCATCGCTCTCAAGTGGCGGCGATTCGGGTAAAAACGCAGTATCAAATTCGTCGTCTTCGGATGTGCCGAGCGGCAGCGCCGGAATGACCGAGGCGTCTAGCGCCCTGCAGAAGGCCGAGCACGACGCAAAGCGATCGGCAGGTTCGGAGGCCAGGGCCCTCGTAAACGCAGCCGACATCGCGTCGCGATTCACGCCTGGCAACGTGCGGACGTCAACGGGACGCTGCGCCGGCCCTGAAATGCGGCGGCCGAACATCCACTCGAAGGTGATGGCGGCCAGGGCGAACTGGTCAGACGCGGGCCCTCGGTCGCCACCGGCAACAACTTCTGGCGCGGTATACGGCGGGCGAACCGGCGCAGGGGCGTCATCGGCGTCGGCGCCAAGGCCGGCGACGCGCGTCCTGTCCGCATCGATAAAAATATTCTGGGGATGGAGCGAGCCGTGGACCCGCCCGGCAGCGTGTGCCTGGTCCAACACATCGGCGATCGCCCGAAGGCGCGGCAATAGGTCTTCAATCGCCGCGGGACCGTAGTCGCGCAAGGCCGCTTCGAGGGAGTCGCCGTCCACTACGTCTGTAACCAAATACCAAGTCTGCTCATCGAACCTCGGTGAGCCTTTTCTTCCACTTCTCGAACCGCAATGTTATCACCAACGGTTGACAGTGTTGGTGACCGTTTGAGACAGTACGGGGCGGTGCCTTCCGACGTCTCGCCCGTCTCCGCCTCGTTGGCGGTCGACATTCGCACATTCCCGTGGATTCGGCGCTTAGCGTCCGACTACGCGTTCGCGTACGCGAACGTGGCGCCGTTCTTCGCCGGCGACCCCGCCACACCGGCTGCCTGGGCCGATACCATCCGGCGTTCGCAGAGCTATTCGCGCCAACCGGCGGAGCTGGCGCGCATCATTGCCGCCCAGCAGGAGCTGCGCAACGCGCCCCCGGCGTCACGAACCGCGTCCGCCCGCCTCGCCGACCCGTCCACACGCGTCGTCATTACCGGCCAGCAGGCTGGTCTGTTTGGCGGCCCCTTGTTCACGCTACTCAAGGCACTGACCGCCATGAAGCTGGCGGCCAAGGTCGAGCGCGAGCACCAGGTGCCGGTGGTGCCGGTGTTCTGGATTGACGCCGAAGACCACGACTGGCCGGAAGTCAGCGGATGTTCGGTGCTCGACAGCGAGCTGGCCCCCGCGTCCATTCGCCTCGCCGACCTGGACGGCGCCGGCCACCTCCCCGTTGCCCGGCTCTCGCTTTCCGCCGACATCACAACCGCCATCGACCAACTCGACGCCGCCCTTCCTGACTCGGAGTTCAAGGCCGGCATCATCGAGTCGCTGCGCAAGGCCTACGCGCCAGGCACGGGCATGGCGACGGCCTTCGGCAAGTGGATTGAAGAGATGCTCGGGCCGCACGGTCTGGTGGTCTACGACTCGTCCGACGCTGCCGCCAAGCTGCTGGCGCGTGACGTTTTCGTGACCGAAGTCAGTCAACCGGGAAACACCGCCCGCATTGCCGCTCGGGCCGGCGATGCCTTGGTCGCGAAGGGCTACCACGCGCAGGCCACGCTGGCCGACGGCACGGTCTCGCTGTTTCACCTCAATGCCGAACGCGCTCCCGTGCGCGTGGACGGCAACCAGGCGTACATCGGCGCCCGCGAGTTGAGCCTGCCGCAACTGGTAGACGAGGCGAAGCAGCATCCGGAGCACTTCAGCCCCAACGTGTTGTTGCGGCCGATCGTCCAGGACACCGTGTTCCCGACTATCTGTTATGTCGCCGGCCCGAACGAACTGGCGTACCTCGGCCAGCTCAAAGACGTCTACGCGCACTTCGGCGTGCCGATGCCGCTGATGTACCAGCGCGCCACGGCCACCCTGGCCGATTCGGCCACCATCCGCTTCCTGAACAAATACGAACTGCCGCTCACGGCGCTGCGCGCTCAAGACGAGGCGGCACTGAACCATTTGCTGCAAAGCCAGCTGCCCCCGACCGTCGAGCAATCGCTCGCGGCGGCCAGCGCGGCGATCGAAGAACGCATGGCGGCGGTCGCCGCGGCGGTACCGCAGATCGACCCGACGCTCGAGGGCACGGTCAAGTCGACACTCGGCAAGCTGCAGCACGAGGTGCAGTCACTGCACAACAAGGTGATTCAGGCGGCCAAGCGGCGTGACGAGACGCTGCGCCGCCAGTTCAAGCGCGCGCAGGCCCTCACCTTCCCGCAGGGTCACCCGCAGGAACGTGAAGTCGGTTTCGTGTGGTTCCTGAACCGCTACGGACCCGCCCTGGTGGACCGGCTGATCGACGAGCTGCCGCTCGAGATGGGCCACCACTGGGTCCTGACGATTTGAAGAAGAAAGCGAAAGCATCCGGCTGGCGCCTGCGCCTCGCCAGGTTGCGCTGGCCGCGCTGGCTCGCGCCCTACCGCCGCCATATTCTGATCGCCTTCGGCGTGACCGCGCTCGTCTCGCTGGGATCGCTCACCTATCTCTATGTCTCGTATGGCCGCATCATCGACGCGCGCCTGCACGGTGAGCGCGACCGTGCCGTGCCGCGCGTCTTCGGCCGACCGCTCACGCTGCAGACCGGCCAGAACTTGACCCAGGCCGAACTGATCGCGCGCCTCAACGACGTGGGCTACGCGCAACGGGCCCGGGTCGAGAAGCCCGGCGAGTTCGCCATCGACCGATCCTCGGTGGTCCTGATTTCCCGCGGCGGCGATCAGTCCGGCAAGCCGCTGATCGTCTCGTTTCCCGAGCCGCCCGTGCTCAAGAAGAAGACGACCACGCCGCCGCCGGTGCCGCAGCGCATTGCGAAGCTGCAGGTGGGAGCCAAGTCAGTGGACCGCGTCACCCTCGACGCACCGCTCCTGACCGGCCTGATGACCGGCACGCGCGAGAAGCGCCGGCGTGTCGCGCTCGACGCCATTCCAGCGCGCATGCAGGAAGCCGTGCTCGCGATCGAAGACCGGCGCTTTTATTACCACCCCGGCGTCGATCCCATTCGCATGGTGGGCGCGTTGATCAGCAACCTGTTCGGCGACAAGGCCTACCTGTCGGGCGCCAGCACCATCACGCAGCAGCTCGCCCGCAATTTCTTCCTCACCGACGCAATGGCCATTGAGCAGCAGACGCGCCAGCGATCGCTGCGCCGAAAAATTCTCGAGCAGTTCATGGCGATGATTCTCGAGACCAAGGCCACCAAGGACGAGATTCTCGAGCTCTACCTGAACGACGTCTACCTCGGTCACCGCGGCTCGTTCGCCCTGCACGGCGTCGCCGAGGCGGCGAAGATCTTCTTCAGCAAGGACGTGCGGAACCTGACGCTCAGCGAGGCGGCGGTGATCGCCGGCGTCATTCAGTCGCCGTTCTTCCACTCGCCATTCAACAATCCCGAGCGCGCGCGCGACCGCCGTAACGTCGTGCTGCGAGCCATGGCCGACGGCGACTACATCACCCCCGACGCGGCCGCACGCGCCACCAGCGAACCGATCAACGTCGTCTCGCGGGCCGTCGACAACGAGGCGCCCTACTTCGTGGACTATCTCGGCTCGGCGCTGGACGAGTCGTTTCCCGGCGTGACGTCGAAGGCGGGCGGGCTCGACATCTACACGACGCTCGACCTGAATCTTCAACGCCACGCACAGGAGGCGATTCGCGAGGGCCTTGCCAAGGTCGACGTGATTCTCGCCCGTCGCAAGCGCGGGCCCCGGCGCGTGGCCCAGGCCGCGCTGGTCGCGATCGATCCGCGCACTGGCGAGATTCTGTCGTTCATCGGCGGGCGCTCCTACAACCAGTCGCAGTTCAACCGCGCCGCCAACGCCCGCCGCCAGATGGGCTCGACCTTCAAGCCATTCGTCTACCTGGCCGCGTTCGAGAAGGCCGCGGACGAGGGGACCGGCGACATCACGCCGGCGACGATCGTGTTCGACGAACCAACCACGTGGAGTTTCGACAACCAGCAGTGGTCGCCGCGCAACTACGACGGTGAGTACGACGGCGGCATCACCTTGCGGCGCGCCCTGGCCATGTCGCGCAACATCGCGACCGTCAAGGTCGCGGAACAGACCGGCTATGACAAGGTGGTCGCGCTCTGGCGCAAGACCAAGATCGGCGAGCAAGACCAGGTGAAGCCCTACCCCTCCGTCGCCCTCGGCGTCGTCGAGCTGACGCCGCTCGAAGTCGCTGAGGCGTATACGGTGTTCCCGAACAACGGCACCATCAAGAAGCTGCGCGCCATTATCAGCGTGCACAGTGGCGAGCAGGATGCCAGGCCCAAGGTCCAGCCGGGGCCGTCGGTCGCCCGGCCGTCGGCCGCGTTCCTGGTCACGCACATGCTGCGCAGCGTGCTGAACGAAGGCACCGGCGCCAGCGCCCGCGGCATGGGGTTCGCCCTTGATGCGGCCGGCAAGTCGGGGACCACCAACGACCTGCGTGATGCCTGGTTCGTGGGCTTCACCCCCGAGTTGCTGACGGTCGTCTGGGTTGGGCTCGACGACAACCAGCCGCTCGGGATCAGCGGATCGCAGGCGGCGCTGCCGATTTGGACGTCGTTCATGATGAAGGCCCTGGCCGGCCACCCGAACCTTGGCTTTCCGGCGCCGGGCGGCGTCAGTTTCGTCGAGGTCGATCGCGACACCGGCAAGCTTGCCACCCCCACCTGCCCGCGCGTGACGAACGAAGCCTTTCTCTCGGGCACCGAGCCGCTCGCCAGCTGCGAGCTGCACCGCTTTCAGTGACGCGGTTCGCTATTCGCTGTTCGCGATTCGCCTTTCGCTCTTACAATTTAACCTATGAATCACGAAGTCTTCGCTGCGCTCGGTGAGGCGCTCTCGCGTGGCGAAGAGGCCGCACTGGTCACGATCGTCTCATCGAATGGCTCCACGCCGCAGCGCGTCGGGGCCAAGATGCTCGTGTTCGGCGACGGCCGCATTGTCGGCACCGTCGGCGGCGGCTGTTACGAGCACGACGCCATCGGCAAGGCGCGCCAGGTGCTCGCCACTCGCAAGCCCACCACCGTGAAGTACGACCTCAACGACGATTTCGCAGAAGAGACCGGCCTGGTGTGCGGCGGCCAGATGGAGGTGTTCATCGAGCCGATCGAAGCGTCGCCTGCTTTGTATATCTTCGGCGCCGGCCACGTCGGCTACTACCTGGCGAAGATGGCGCACGAGGCGGGTTTCGGCGTGCATGTCGTCGACGACCGGGCCGCCTTTGCCAATACCGAGCGATTTCCGTTTGCCGCATCCGTGGTGGTCGACGACATTCCAGAGTGGCTGGCCCGAACGACGCTGCCTAATACCGCCTACGCCGTGGTGGTCACCCGCGGACACCGCAACGACCTCGATGCGCTGCGCGCGCTCGCGCCGCGCGAGCTTCGGTACATGGGCCTGATCGGCAGCCGCGCCAAGGTGGCGCGCCTCTACGAGCAACTGATGATCGAAGGTGGCGTTGACCCCGATCGCCTCGCTCGCATTCATGCGCCGATTGGCCTCGACCTGGGCGCGGTGACGCCTCAAGAGATTGCCGTCAGCATCACGGCCGAGCTAATCGCCGTCCGGCGCGGCAAGGCCGAGGCGCTCAAGGCCGCCTCGCTGCAATGGTTCCCCAACCTCAAAGCGCTTCGCTAAAAGTTAGCGGCGCGACCATCGTCACCATGAACGACGCCTTCGAGGTGATCGAGGGTGACGTCCTGGTTCGAGATGGACGGATCGTCGCGGTCGGTGTCGTGCCCGCCGGCGAGCGTGCTGACCGCATCATCGACGCGCACGGGACCTTCCTGCTGCCGGGATTCATCCAGACTCACATTCATTTATGCCAGACGCTGTTCCGCGGCTACGCCGATGACCTGGCGCTCCTCGATTGGTTGAAGACCCGCGTGTGGCCGATGGAAGCCGCCCACACGCCTGCGTCACTGGCCGCTGCCGCACGGCAGGCCGCGTCTGAGTTGTTGCTGAGCGGCACGACCACGGTGCTGACCATGGAGACCGTGCACGATACCGACGCGGTGTTCGAGGCGCTCGAACCGATGGGCCTGCGCGCCGTGGTCGGCAAGTGCATGATGGATGCGGACCCGGCGGTGCCCGCGCGCCTGCTCGAGAACACCGCGCAGTCGCTCCACGAGAGCGTCGCCATCGCCAAGCGGTGGCATGGCCGCGCCAACGGCCGCCTGCGAGCGGCGTTCGCACCACGGTTCGCGGTCTCGTGTTCGCAGCAGCTGCTCGAGGCCGTGGCGGCGCTGTCGCTGGAGCATGACCTGGTCATCCACACACATGCCTCGGAGAACCGCGATGAGATAGCGCTGATCCGCGAGCGCACTGGCATGTCGAACATCGACTACCTCGCGCACACCGGGCTGACCTCGCCGCGCCTGTGCCTGGCGCACTGCGTGTGGGTGGACGATCGCGAGCAGTCGATCATGGCCGAGCACGACGTCAAGGTGCTGCACTGCCCGGGCTCGAACCTGAAGCTCGGCTCTGGCCTTGCCCCGGTGGTCGAGATGCGCGCCAAGGGAATCTCGGTCTCGCTCGGCGCCGACGGCGCCGCCTGCAACAACCACCTCGATATGTTTGAAGAGATGCGCCTCGCCGCCGTCTTGCAATCCGTGCGCAGGGGTCCCGGCTCCCTCACCGCTCGAGACGCGCTGTGGATGGCCACGCGCGAAGGCGCCCGGGCCATCGGCCTGGAGCGCGAGCTCGGCAGCATTGAGCCCGGCAAGCGCGCCGACTTCCTGCTGGTTGATCGCGACCGTCCCCAGTTGATCGCGAGTCATGATCCCTACTCGACACTGGTCTACTCCACCCGTGGCACCGATATTCGCACCACCGTCGTGGACGGCGAGGTGCTGGTGGATGACTACCGGGCGGTTGCCTGGGATCCGGCCGAGCTCGCGGTTGCCGCGCGCCGCGAGGCTGCCGCGCTGGCCGCGCGGGCCGGGTTCTAGACGCGTGTTACAATTCGTAGCAGTCCGCGTAAGCGACTGCTAATGACTGGCCCGGCCCTTTCCGACCGTACGCGACGCATTCTTGCCACCCTGGTCCGCGCTTATATCGAGACGGGGGAACCGGTGGCGTCGGCGACGCTTGCCCAGAAGGGTGGCTTGAACCTGTCGTCTGCGACGGTGCGCAACGTCCTCGCCCAACTCGAAGAGATGGGTTACGTCTGGCAGCCCCACACCTCGGCCGGCCGCGTGCCCACCGATACCGGTTATCGCTGCTACGTTGACATGCTGATTGAAAGCCGCCGCCCGACCAAGGATGTCTCGGCGGTCGAAGCGCGCCTGCGTCACGAAGCCGGTGACGCACCGCTCATGGACGACTTGCTTTCGTCGACCTCTCATGTGCTGTCCGAAGCGAGCAGGAGCGTCGGCTTTGCGATTGGCCCGCCCAACGCCCGCGCGCTGTTCCAGCGGATTGAATTCGTGCCGCTCAGCGGCAACCGCATTCTCGTGGTGGTCGTGGCCAGTGGCAACCAAGTGTCACAGAAGACCGTGGACATCGGTGAATCGGTGACCGCGTCTGAGCTTGAGCAGGCCGCCAACTTTCTGAACTCGGAGTTCGCCGGCCGCACCCTCGAAGAAGTCCGCGACGGCGTGGTCGATCGTCTTAAGCAGGAACGATCGCTGTATGACCAGCTGCTCGGCCTCGCCCTGCGCCTGGCCAGCAGCTCGTTCGCGAACCTCGACCGGCCCACCGCCGTTTACATTGACGGCGCCTCGAGCCTGCTCGAAGAGGTCGTCCAGGCGAGCGGCATTTCAGCGGCGACGCTGCGGGGGCTGTTGCGGATGGTCGAAGAGAAGCAGCGGCTGGTCGGCATCCTGACCGAATACATCGACGGCCCCGGCCTGACGGTCGTGATTGGCGCTGAACACAGCGACCCGGAACTGCGGCCGTTCAGCCTGATTGCCGCGACCTATTTCGATGGCCGCAGCACCGGCACGGTCGGTGTGATCGGTCCCACCCGCATGCGCTACTCCAAGGCCATTAGCGTGGTCGACATTGCTGCACTCGCCGTTGCCAGGGTGTTGCGCGACGTCAACTAATGAACCGACGCACGCCCAGGGCTCCCCTACAATTCAATCTTCTGTACCAATCATGAGCGACCAACCGAACGAACCCAATGAACCGGGTATGCCCGCGACCGAAGCGGGGCCCCTCGATCCTCCTGATGCCGGCACGCCGGCCGAAGCGATCAAGCGCGAGCGCGACGATTTATATGATCGCCTGCTGCGCAAGAGCGCGGAGTTCGACAATTTCCGCAAGCGCGTTGACCGCGATCGCAAGGACATGATCGAGTGGGCGGCGGCCGAGGTGCTGAACGACGTGCTCGCGATCGCTGACGATTTCGATCGCGCGCTCGCCGCCGACGCACCGCCTGAGGCGCAGCAGTACAAGGCCGGGCTTGAGCTGATTCAGCGTCAGCTCGCCGACCTGCTCAAGAAGCGCGGCGTCACCACGCTCGACGCCCTCGGCGCCGACTTCGACCCGCACGTCCACCAGGCGGTGGCCTATGAGGAAGTCGACGGCGCGCGTGACGGCGAAGTGGTGGCCGTGATGGCCAAGGGTTACAAGCTTGGGGATCGCCTGCTGCGCCCCGCCATCGTCAAGGTCGCGAAGGCATCGTGAGCAAGCGCGACTACTACGAAACGCTCGAAGTCTCGAAGACGGCGAACGACCAGGAAATCAAGAGCTCCTATCGCCGGCTCGCGCTCAAATACCATCCCGATCGCAACCAGGGCGACAAAACCGCCGAAGAGAAGTTCAAGGAAGCGGCAGAGGCATACGCCATTCTCAGCGACGGCGAGAAACGCGCCCGCTACGATCGCTTCGGCCACGCCGGCGTCGGGGGTGGCGCGCAGGGGTTCGACCCCTCGCAGTTCAGCGGCTTCGAAGACATCTTTGGCGGGCTGGGCGACATCTTTGGCTTCGGCGGCTCGCGACGCGGCGGCCCACAGCGCGGCGCCGACCTTCGCTATGACCTCGAGATCAAGTTCGAGCAGGCAGCCAAGGGTGTCGAGACCCACATCCAGATTCCGCGCCAGGAAGCCTGCGACACCTGCCAAGGGTCGGGCGCCGCGCCAGGCACCTCAGCGACCACCTGCCCTGGCTGTCGTGGCGCCGGACAGGTCCGGTTCCAACAAGGCTTCTTCACCATGGCGCGTACGTGCGGCCAGTGCCGTGGTGCGGGCAAGGTCATCTCCAAGCCGTGCCAGACCTGCCGTGGCGCGGGAACCATTGAGCAGACGCGCAAGCTCACCGTGAAGATTCCCGCCGGCATCGCCACGGGTCAGCGCCTGCGGCTGACTGGCGAGGGCGAGTCGGGCACGCTCGGCGGGCCGACCGGCGATCTCTACGTCGTGATCTTCGTTCAGGAGCACGAGTTTTTCCAGCGCGATGGCAACGACCTGCATTGCATCGTGCCGCTGCCGTTCACCACGCTCGCCCTCGGTGGCGAGATCAAGGTGCAGGGTATCGAGGGCGACGTGATCGTCAAGATTCCCGAGAGCACCCAGACCGGCGCGACGTTCCGCTTGCGCGGCAAGGGCATGCCCGACGTGTCGGGCCACGGACACGGCGACATCCTGGTGACCGTGCAAGCCGTGACGCCGAAGAAGCTGTCCAGGGATCAGAAGAAGCTGCTGGAACAACTGGCGGCGACGCTGCCCGAACAGAACGTCAAGCCAACCGCGCGCGACGAAGACGACCGCGGCATCTTCGGCAAGGTCAAAGACATCTTTGGCTAGGCCACGGATGACACCGATGGCGCAGAACGACGCGGCATGACCCGTCAGTGGCCGGCCTTGATTCTGCGCGCCAGTGTCGTGGACGACACCGAGGACATGGTCTCGGCCGTCCTCACCGATTTTTCACCGGTCGCAATCCACGATCTTGCGGAGCGGCCGCTGCCCCCGGGCGGTCTGTGGGATCCGACCTATCCGCCAATTCCCGACCCGCCGCCGACCCCGCTGCACTGGAACGTTTGCTTCAACGATGCGGACGATCGCCAGCGGGCGGCTGATGCCATCCGTACGGCGCTGCCCGATCTCACGATCGAGTCGGTGGACCTTCCCGACGAAGACTGGGCTGCGCGTTCGCAAAAGGCGCTGACCATGGTCCACGCCGGTCGCTTCATCGTCGCGCCACCATGGGACCTGCCGGCCGACGATGTCGACGCGACGGTGATCGTGATCGAGCCGTCGATGGGGTTCGGCACGGGACATCACGCGACGACGAGGATGTGCCTGCGGCTGTTGTCGGACCTCGACGTGTCGGACCTCGACGTGCTCGATTTGGGGACTGGATCGGGCGTGCTGACCATGGCCGCCGCCCTGAGCGGCGCCCGCCGCGTGATCGGCATCGACGTCGACAGCGACGCCATTCAATCCGCCGAAACGAGCGCGCGGATGAACACCCTGCCAGACACGCTGGCGTTCCAGGTGTCTGACTTCCGGTCGTCGCCACCGGCCGCCGCGGACCTCGTGCTCGCCAACCTGACGGGCGGCATGCTGACGTCCAGTGGAACAGCAATCGCCGCGCTGGTAAAGCCTGGCGGGCAGATGATTCTGAGCGGCTTCGATCACACCGAAGTCGATGCGGTGCTCAGGGCATTCGCGGGTTTCAGCGAAGCGCAACGCCTGACCGAAGACAACTGGATCGCGCTCCTGCTGGGCCGGCCCTCACCCTATTTGACTGGCCGCTGACCGCCCTTTTCCCTCACGACGTTCCAGCTCTCGACCACGCGCCGCAGTTCCTTGAACGGATTTGGACTGTCGTCGACCTGTAGGCGCAGCACGGTGTCGTTGTTCAGCCACACGCCGCCGCCCTTTTTGACGATCACCATCGAGGCCGCCTGCATGCCGCGGGTGTCGCCGCCGGCGGCCTGGCCTGCATCAAGGGCCGCCATCAGTCGCATTGACAGGTGGCCCTTCGTCTCCTCGAACGCCTTGACCATGCCCTCGACGACCGCCGGACCGGCGAGGATGTTGCCTTGCGCGGTGCAGAACTTGCCCTGCTTGCCGCCCGCCCAGGTCGTGGCCTTGGGACCGGTGAACGTCGCCGTGTTGCCGTGCAGATCGATGACGGCGAACTGCCGGCCCTGCTTGGTCCACCGCTCGGGCTGCGGATCGGGATCGCTGTCCCAAATCGCCTTGATGATGGCGTCCGGCTTCATGCCGGCCTTCAACAGCGCGATGCCCTTGGGGCCATAACTAACGTCGACAATCGCCTGTGTCGCGACGACACCGGCGTCAGCGTCAGCGGTCAGCACACCAGTGAGCGTGAACACTCGCGACTGCACAGCCCCGCCGACTTCGCCGGTGTCAGGGTCGTAGCCCAGAATGGAAAACGTCGCCACCGTCGGCGGCAGCTGTTCCTGTGCGACGACCAAAGAGCCGCAGCCGAACAGCACCACGACCAGCGCGACCCGCCCAAGTGTCTTCATCACAATTCCCCCCAAGTCGTTAACAAGGCGGTCAGCGCCACCAGCGGCGCGGCATCGGCCCTCAGCGTCCGTCCGCCCAGCGATACCGCGACGGCGCCATGCAGCCTGGCTGCGGACAACTCGGCATCCGCCCAACCGCCTTCTGGACCCACTATCACATGGGCCGCATCCAGTTTGGCGATCTCTTGCACGGTTCGCACCTCAGTGCCGGCGGACGGTTCCACGCAGATCAACCGTGCCGCGTCGCGCGAGCCGGCGAGATACGCGGTGAACGTTTGCGCGGCCGCCACGACCGGCACGACCGCCCGGCCGCACTGCTTGGCAGACGAGACGGCAATGCGCTGCCACCGCGCGACGCGCTGGCTCTTGTCCACGTTCGACAGGCTAATCTCCGACCGGTCGCTGACCACGGGAACGATGGCGGTGGCGCCCAGCATCACCGCGTCGCGGACGACATCATCCATTTTGTCAGCCTTGAGCACGCTGATCACCAAGGTGAGGGAGACGGCGACCTCGGGCGCAGGTGTCGCGGCCTCGATCACGCGCACCGCCGCCGATCGCTTGCCGGCTTCGACCACTTGGGCGCGCCACAGTCCGCCACGGCCGTCAAAGACATCGATCTCGGCGCCGGCCCCGAGCCGCAGCACGCGCACCAGGTGCTCGGCTTCGTCGTCTGGCAGCGTCACGTGTGCGGCTGACGCATCAAGGTCGGGCACGTAGAAACGCTGGCGCACGCGGAGAGTATACTCATGCCCACAGATGTTCTTCCGCGGACAGACGGTCGGGAAATACCGGATCCTCTCCCCACTCGGAAGCGGCGGCTTTGGCAGCGTCTACCTCGCGGAAGACACCTGGATCGACAAGAAGGTCGCCATCAAGGTTCCGCATCGCCAGAACCTCGACTTCGGCGAACTGCTCCGCGAACCACGCCTGCTCGCCACCCTCAGCCATCCCAACATCGTCACCGTGCTCACCGCGGAGAAGCAAGACGATGTGTTTTTTATCGTGATGGAGTACGTGCCGGGCGACACCCTTGAGGCGGTGATCGATCGCGATGGCACGCTCGACCTCGCCCGCGCGCTCGATTACACCTGCCAGATCTGCAACGCGATGGACCACGCGCACAAGCACGGGATCATCCATCGCGACCTGCGCCCGGGCAACGTCCTGGTCACCGAGCAGGGATTGATCAAGGTCGCTGACTTCGGCACCTCGCGCTTTCTCGAGATCGCGGCGCACGGCACCACCGTGATCGGCAGCCCGCCGTACATGGCGCCCGAACAATTCCAGGGCAAGGCGGTGTTCGCCTCCGACATCTACTCGTTGGGCGTGACGATGTACCAGATGTTCACCGGCGTACTGCCGTACGACACGCCGATGCCGGCCGACCTCGACAAGTTGATGCGCGGCGAACTGGCGCTGCCGCCGAAGCTGAAGAACCCGAAGTTGCCCAAGGCGATTAGTGACATCGTGATGAAGGCGATTGCCGCTGACATCCCGTCGCGCTACCAGCGCGCTGCCGACCTGCTGGATGCCGTGCTGGCGGCGCGCAACCCGTCGCCGGTCAGCCGGCGGCCCTGGCGTCCGGCCCCTGGTTCGCCCGGCGGCACCGCCTCCGACGAAGTGCAGGACATCCAGGCCCGCCTCAAGGCCCGAGAAACTGTGCAACCCAAGTTCTGCTGGAAGTGCGGCAAAGCCCTGGCCGCCCGCGCCGACGCCTGTCCCTTCTGCTCCGAACGCCAATAACCTCCGCCTTGCCGGGCGGCCATGTAGCTGCGGCATGAGCCGGAGTACAATTCCCGCCATCATGGCATTTGCGGGAACGGGCAAGATCTGGATGAACGGCTCGCTGGTGGACTGGCAGGACGCCACGATCCACGTCGCCTCCCACGCGCTCCATTACGGCACCGGCGTCTTTGAAGGTCTGCGCGCTTACGACTCGCAGGCCGGCACCAGCGTCTTCCGCCTCGAGCCACACATGCGGCGGCTGATCGACTCCTGCCGCGTCTACCGCATGGAGCCACGCTGGTCACAGGCCGAGCTCTCGCAGGCCGTGCTCGAGACCGTACGGGCCAACGGCTTCAAGAGCTGCTACATCCGCCCGCTGGTTTATCGCGGTTACGAACAGCTCGGCCTCGACCCGCGGCCCTGCCCGGTGGACGCGTCGATCATCGTCTGGGAATGGAACCAGATGATGGGCGCTGGCGCGCTCGAAGACGGCATCGACGTCGGCGTCAGTTCGTGGACGCGCCTGGCTCCCAACACGCTGCCCGCCATGGCGAAAGGCACCGCCAACTACGCCAACTCGGGCCTGATCAAGATGCAGGCGTCGCTCGACGGTTACGCTGAAGGCATTGCCCTCGATGAGAGTGGCTTGCTGAGCGAAGGCAGTGGCCAGAACCTGTTCCTGGTGCGCGACCACGTGATTTACACGCCTTCGCTCGGCTCGTCCGTGCTGCAGGGCATCACGCGCGAGAGCGTGCTGACCATCGCGAAGGACCTTGGCTATGAAGTGCGGGAAACGTCCATCCCGCGCGAGTTCCTCTACCTGGCGGACGAGGCGTTCTTCTGCGGCACGGCTGTCGAGATTACCCCGATTCGATCGATTGACAAGATCACGGTCGGCAACGGCAAGCGCGGCCCCATTACGGAGGCGCTGCAGCAGCGCTTCTTCGGCATTCTTCGAGGAGAGCGGCCCGATTCGCACGGTTGGCTGACTCCGGTCGGTGCCCCGGTGGGCGTTCGCTAGGAGGGGGTTCGATGCACGTTAATGACCTGCTGAAAATTGCTGTCGAAAAGGGCGCTTCCGACCTGCATCTCAAGGTTGGCAGTTATCCCATGGCTCGCGTGAACGGACACCTGTCCGCGGTGTCGGATCAGAAGCAGCTCGGCCACGAAGACCTGGTCGAGATGGCGGCCTCGATCATGTCAACCGCGCAGCGCCAGAAGTTCAAGGACTCGCAGGAAGTGGACCTGGCCTACAGCGTGCCGGGCCTCGGGCGTTTCCGCTGCAACGTATTCCAGCAGCGCGGCACCATCGGCTGCGTGCTCCGCGTCATTCCGGTCACGGTCAAGAGCCTCGACGAGCTCGGCTTGCCACCGGTGCTGAAGAAGATCGCTGAAGAAGAGCGCGGCCTGGTGCTGGTCACCGGAACCACGGGTAGCGGCAAGAGCACGTCGCTCGCGGCGATGGTCAACCACATCAACCAGACGCGCACGGCGCACGTCATCACCATCGAAGATCCGATCGAGTACCTGCACCGCGATCACCGCTGCATCATCAACCAGCGTGAGATCGGCGTGGATACCCGGTCGTTCGCCTACGCCCTGCGCAGCGCCCTGCGCCAGGACCCGGACGTGATCCTGGTCGGCGAAATGCGCGACATGGAAACCATCGAGACCGCGATGCACGCGGCCGAAACGGGCCACCTCGTGTTCTCGACGCTCCACACGCTTGATGCCACCGAAACCATCAACCGCATCATTTCGGTGTTCCCGCCGCACCAGCAGAAGCAGATTCGACTGCAGCTGGCATCGGTGCTGAAGGCGGCGATTGCTCAGCGCCTGATCCCGCGCGCCGACGGTGCCGGCCGCGCCCCGGCCGTCGAGGTGCTGGTCGCCACCCCCTTCATCAAGGACTGCCTGGTCGACAAGGACAAGACCCACCTGATTGCCGGAGCGATTGCCCAGGGCACTTCGCAGTACGGCATGCAGACATTCGACCAGTCAATTTTCAGCTTGTTCCAGACCCAGCAGATCACCTACGACGAGGCGCTCCGCTGGGCCTCGAACGTGGACGAGTTCAAGCTGCGGGTGCAGGGCATTTCCACCACCGCCGACATCTCGCGCGATCAAATGGCGGGCACCATTTTCGCGAGCAGTCCGAAACCCGGTGCCGCGACGGCTCCTGCCCGGCCGGCGCCGCCCAAGTCGTCGGAGATCACGCGCTTCAGCAAGTAGTCCGTCGTGGCGGACGCCTACCTCACCGCGCTGACCATGCTCTCCAGGCGCGAGCTGTCCGAGGCGCAGGTCCGCACCCGTCTCGCCCGCAAAGAGTTCGCAGCCGACGACATCGACGCCGCGGTTGAGCGGCTCCTGCAGGACGGGACGTTGAACGACCGCCGGGTTGCCCTCGCGGCCGCCCGTCTCGAGAGCGCCGTGCGTCACCGCGGGCGTTCACGCGTCATCCAGAAACTACGCACGCTCGGCATCGGCAGCGAGATCGCCGAATCGGCCGTGAGCGAGGTGTTCGAAGAGGTGGACGAAGGTGCCCTGCTCGACCGCGCCTTCGAGCGCCGGCTGCGCGGACAAGAGCCGAAGGATCTCGACGCGAAAGGCCGCGGCCGCATTGTCAGAGGGCTGGCCGGACAGGGGTTCGCCATCGAGGCCATCCTCAAGCGCTTGCGCGGCTTACAATAGAGCGATGCACCCGGCGGAGATTCGCAGTTCCTTCTTGAAGTATTTTGGCACCCACGGCCACCGCGTGGTGCCGAGCAGTCCGCTGTTGCCCGGCGACGACCCCACGTTGCTGTTCACCAATGCCGGGATGAACCAGTTCAAGGACGTGTTCCTCGGCCGCGAGAAGCGTGACTACACCCGCGCCGCCTCGTCGCAGAAATGCATGCGCGTCAGCGGCAAGCACAACGACCTCGACAACGTCGGACCGTCACTGCGCCACCACACGTTCTTCGAGATGCTCGGCAATTTTTCCTTCGGCAACTACTTCAAGGACGACGCCATCGAGATGGCCTGGAACCTGCTGACCGGGGAATGGCAGCTGGATCCATCGACGCTCTATGTGACGGTCTTCAAGGGCGCGCCAGGTATTCCCCGCGACGAAGATGCCTACCAGCGCTGGCTGGATTTCGTGCCTGCCGATCACATCGGCGAGCTGGGCATGGCCGACAATTTCTGGGCGATGGGAGATACCGGCCCCTGTGGGCGCTGCTCTGAAATCTACGTCGACCGCGGCGGGAGGGTCCCCGGCACCGGCAACTTCGTCGTCGACGTCGAGTCGGGCAGCGAACGGTTCGTTGAGATCTGGAACAACGTGTTCATGGAGTTCGCACGCGACGACCAGGGCACGCTCAATCCGTTGCCGGCGCCGTCGATCGATACCGGCATGGGACTGGAGCGCATCGCGGCGGTAATGCAAGGAAGCCTGTCGAACTACGACACCCCGCTGTTCATGCCGCTGCTGGCGGCGATCGGCGGGCGGTCGGGGCACAGCTACGGCCAGTCGATGTCCGCGAGCGATGTCTCCATGCGGGTGGTGGCCGATCACGCGCGCGCGGCCACCTTCCTGATTGCCGACGGCGTGGTGCCCTCGAACGAGTGGCGCGGCTACGTGCTGCGCAAGATCATGCGCCGCGCCATGCGGCACGGCCGCAAGCTCGGCATGCACGAGCCTTTCCTCTTCTCGCTGGTCGACGTCCTGGTGCGCGAGATGGGCGAGGCCTATCCGGAACTGAAGGCGGGGCGCGATGCCGTGGTGCAGGTGATCCGAAGTGAAGAGGAGCGCTTTGACGCGGTGCTGACGGGAGGACTGCCCCGGCTCGAAGACGTGCTCGAGCGCGCCGCCAGGACCACCCGGGTGGTCGCGGGCGACGAGGCATTCAAGCTCTATGACACCTTCGGACTGCCGCGCGACTTCATCGAAGACCTGGCGAGCAACCAGGGCCTGCAGTTCGACGCCGAGGGATTCGACGCCGCCATGGAAGGCCAGCGCGTGAAGGCGCGCGCCGGCAGTTCGTTCGAGAACAAGAAGGGCGAAGACTTCACCTACATGTCCGACGAAGAGCGCGAGGAGCTGCGCGCGGTCGGCGACACGTTCGACGGCTACGGCGAGACCACGCTCAAGGGCGTCCCGGTGCTCGCCCTCTTCAACGATCGCAAGACCTCGGTCGAGGCGCTGGAAGCCGGCGAGAAGGGTTACGTGGCGCTCGGCAAGACCCCGTTCTACCTGGAAGCCGGCGGACAAGTATCGGACCAGGGCTGGATGGAACCCGCGTCGGGAGCGCGGTCACGCGTGACCGGCGTCTCGCGGCTCGGCCCGGGGCTGCCGCGCCTGCACCGGGTGGAAGGTATCGAGGGACGGCTGGCGCTGCGCGACCTGGTGACCACGCACGTTGACGTCGACCTTCGCGATGCAACGCGCCGCAACCATACCGGCACTCACCTGCTGCATGCCGCCCTGCGAAGGGTGCTCGGTCCGCACGTCAAGCAGGCCGGTTCACTGGTGTCGCCCGATCGCCTGCGCTTCGACTTCCAGCATTTCTCGGCGGTGACGGCGGAGCAACTGCTCGAGGTCGAGCGCATCGTCAACGTCGCGATCCTCAAGAACGATCCGGTCAACACCGCCGTGCGCAATACGCAGGAAGCGATCGCCTCGGGTGCCATGGCGCTGTTCGGCGAGAAGTACGGCGACAAGGTGCGGGTGGTTGCGGTGGGCGACGGCTCGTTCAGCACGGAACTGTGTGGCGGCACCCACGTGCGCGCGACGGGCGACATCGGGTCGCTGTTGGTCACCGAGGAATCTGGCGTGGCCGCCGGCGTGCGGCGTATCGAGGCTGTCACCGGCCTTGGTGCGCTTGAGCTGGCGCGCGGCGCGATTGCTGAGGCCAAGGCCCTTGCCGCTGAATCTGGCGCCAAGCGCGGCGCACTCGTCGAGTGGGTGCGGCAGCAGCAAGTGCTGGCGAGCAAGGCGCAGAAGGAAGTGCATCAGCTCAGGACCAAGCTGGCGCTCGGCAGCAGCGGCGATTCTAAGGGCGATGACCAGGTCGAGATCGCGGGGGCGACGTTCATCGCTCGCGAGATGAAGGATGTCGACAAGGAATCGCTGCGCGCGCTGGCGGATACCCTGAAGTCGCGGCTCAAGAGCGGCGTGGTCATCCTGGCAGCGGGCATGCCCGACGGCAAGGTGTCGCTCGTCGCCACCGTCACGCCCGACCTGGCGAAGAAGGCTCCTGCCGGCCAATTGGTGAAGCAACTGGCGCCGATTGTGGGCGGCGGCGGCGGCGGGCGGGCAGATTTCGCTGAGGCGGGGGGCAAAGATCCGGCGAAAATACCGGATCTGCTTAGGGAAGCCCGGCTGTTGATCGAGAGACTACTGGACTAAGACTCTGCTTCTGACCTAAGTCTCCTATAGGGTAGACTGAAGGTCCTTGAGAAGGAGCCTTTTCGTTTTCGCGCTGATTCTTGGCCTGGCAACGCCGGCGGCCGCGCAGATTTATTCCTGGCGCGACACCGACGGCAAGCTGGTGCTGTCGGATCGACCGCGCGAGGACAAGGGCAAGATGAATACCTACGCGGTGCCGGGTGCGACCAGCGTTCGGGCCGCCAAGCCGCTCGTGCCCGGCCTGAAGAGCGCCCTCTACGAATCATCCATCAGCGAACATTCGCGCCGCATGGGCGTGTCGGCCGACCTGGTTCGCGCCGTCATCCAGGTCGAGTCGGCTTTCAACCCCACCGCTGTCTCCGCCAAGGGCGCCATGGGGCTGATGCAGTTGATGCCCGCCACCGCCGTCGAACTCGGGGTCAGTAACCCTTTTGAGCCGGACCAGAACATTCGCGGCGGCGTGGCTTACCTGAAGCGCCTGCTGGTGCGCTACGACCATAAGGTGGAACTGGCACTGGCGGCCTACAACGCCGGCATGGGGAACGTCGAGAAGTACGGGGCCGTCCCGCCGTTTAAGGAAACGCAGGCCTACGTCAAGAAGATCACCGGCGCGGCCCCATCGGTCCCGGCTGCTCCGACCCCCATCGTCTACAAGTGGATGGAACTGGTCGACGGCAGACCCGTGACCCGCTATTCGAACAAAGCCCCGGCGACGGGCGCCTACGAAGTCGTCGGTTCCCGCCTTCGCCCTTAGCGGTAGACGGCGGCAAGCCTGCCGCTCGTCCGGTCTCGGCTGCCCTCCGTGTTATGATTACGTGTTTGTCATCCTATTGATATTGAGGTCCCTGACGTGGCGAAGAGAAACAAGTCGGCCCTGAAAGCCAATCGGCAGAACGTAAAGCGACGCGAACACAACCGCGAATTGCGCTCGAAGCTCCGGACCGGCCTCAAGGCCATCCGCAAGTCGCTCGACGACAAGAACCTCGAAGGCGCCAAGACCGCAGTCAAGACGTTGCAGTCTCTCGTCGACAAGATGGCCACCAAGGGCATCATCCACAAGAACACCGCGTCGCGCCTGAAGTCGCGCCTCGCCGCCAAGGCCACCAAGGCCGGCAAGTAGTCCCAGGGGGCGGCACTTCAGTGCCGCCTTGTTCCTACCTCCCGCACATTTCGACGACCAGGCGCTCGAGAAGATATCTCGGCGCCCCAACCGACGACTTGATTGCCAGGTCGGCGCGGAAGACTGCGTCGAGGCTGTTCTTGACGCGCGTGTCTGGCCGCAGGCGAATGGCCGCGGCGCGAATCTGTCCCAGAATCATGGGCGGCTGGGCACCCGCATCGATTTGCGCGGCGATCTCACGCAAGGCTCCAGCGGCGTCTCCATTCCAGATGGCCTTGCCGAGGGCGAAGTCCTCCCCCGGCTCGTTCTGAGGCACCACCAGGTCGCGGACGTGATTGGCGGTAATCGCCGACTCACCGGCGGCATAGAGCACCAGCTTCTCAATCTCGGCGCGAATGCGGCCCAGGCTCAAGCCGGTAGTGTCGAGCAGCAGCGACAGCGCCTTGGGATCGATCGTCAGCTCGTCTTTGTCGAGACGCTTCTGAATCCACAGCGCCGCGTCGCGCGGCGATGTCAGCGAACCGCAATCGACGCAGTCGGCATTCTTGCGTAGCAGCTTCACCAGCCGCCGATTTCCGTCCAGCCCGCCGGCCACGAACACCAGCGTCGTCATCGGCTCGGGCTTCTCGAAATACGCTTCGAGTTCTTCGACCGGCGTCGACCCACGCTTGCCCTTCTTCACCACATCGAGCGCACCCTGCGAGTCGTCTTCGTCCCGGGCGCCGCGTTTCGGCGCCAGCAGTGTCTCGGCTTCATGGATGATGATCACGCGCCGAGGCGACATCATCGGCAGCGTGCGGGCGGTGGACAGGATGGCACCGATCAGCGAGTCTCGCCCGGCAGCGTTGCCCGCCTCATTTGCGTAGAGGCTCTCGACGTTAAACGCGTGCAACCCCTCGTCCACGACGGCCGCAAACTCTAACGCAAGATCGTGGCGCGACTGCAAGTCGTCGCCCTCGAGCAGGTACAAGGGCGATGTCTTGCCCGATTTGATTTGTTTGCGAACGTCGAGAACAGAACTCAAAACGCCTCGAGAATGGCGCTGACCACCGACTTGGCGAAGTCGGTGGCAATGCGATCGAACGCGGCACGGTTACTGCCGGCGAAGGCCGCGAAATCCTGGCCGCTGCTGGTTGGCGTCCCGAGATCGTATTCTTCGGAAAACGACAACGCGCCGTTTTCCCACAGCGTCTTCTGCTGCTTCACGTCTTCGAATGCGACCTTGACCACGACGGTGAAGCGATACCGCGATGCCAGCTGCGCATCGTTCAGGCCGACCGGCTGGTAGGACACCGACTGGATGTCTCCGCGGACAATGCCATCGGCCCCCGAGTCCGACGGAATGACGGTGTAGCGACCGCTCGCCTGGAACTCCTCGCGTACTTTCTGCGTGAAGATCTGCTCGATGGCCGGGTTCGGCGTCGTGTTGCCGAACATGGGGATACCCAGCGTGCGGATGTAATCCGGCAGGAACGAGCCGCGCCCTGCCAGTGCGTAGCCGCACGACGACGCGCCCAGGCCGGCTGCCAGCACGGGGAGCGCACGAAGGACGTCGCGTCGGGTGGGTGTGGGCGCCGTAGCCTTGGCGAAGGTGGCCGTCATCTCCTGCTATTAGGCCACAACTACCGAGACCAGGCGACCCTTGGCAATGACGACCTTCTTGATGGTCTTGCCGGTGATATGGGCCTGCACGTTGGGATCGGCCAGCGCGAGCGCCTCGAGGTCCCGGTCGTCGATGTCTGGCGCAACGATCACGCGGCCGCGCAGCTTGCCGTTCACCTGGACCGGAATCTCCAGCTCTTCAGCCTTGGCGACATCGGCGTTGAAGACCGGCCACGACGCCCCCGCGAGGCCGTCGGCGTGTCCGTACATCTGCCACAGTTCTTCCATGGTGTGTGGCGAGAACGGCGACAGCATGACGATCAGCGCTTCAACCGCCTCGCGGGCGACCTTGGGCGCCTGCGCCGAATGTTTATCCTCCGTAGCTTTAGCGGAGGAGGACCTATCGGTGAATGCGTAGAGCTCGTTCACCAGTTCCATCATCGCCGACACGGCGGTGTTCATCTGCTGCCGCACATCAATGTCCTGCGTGACGCGGCGAATCGTGTCGTGCGTCTTGCGGCGCATCCCGCGCTCAGCGGCGGTCAGGCTGGCGTGGTCAATGGGACCGGCGCCCGACGCCACCACCTGGTCACGCCATTGGTCAGCGGCGCGCCACACGCGAGCCAGGAAGCGGAAGCTGCCTTCCAGGCCAGAGTCGGACCACTCCACTTCTTTCTCAGGAGGGGCCACGAACATCACGTACAGGCGCAGCGCGTCGGAGCCGTACTTCTGGATCATCGAATCCGGATCGACGACGTTGCCCTTCGACTTCGACATCACCGCGCCGTCCTTCAGCACCATGCCCTGGGTGAGCAAGTGGCTGAACGGCTCGATGTGGTCGGTCATGCCCAGGTCGTGGAAGACGCGGGCAAAGAAGCGCGAGTAGATCAGGTGCAGGATGGCGTGCTCGACGCCGCCGCTGTAGAAGTCGACCGGGCACCAGTAGGCGACCTTCTTTGGGTCGAATGGCATCTGGTCGTTGTGTGCATCGGCGAACCGGTAGAAATACCAGGATGAATCAACGAACGTGTCCATGGTGTCGGTTTCGCGCCTTGCCGGACCGCCGCACTTGGGGCACTTCACGTTGACGAATTCGGGCACGCTTGCCAGCGGCGAATCACCGCGACCGGTGAACTCGGTGATCATCGGCAGCGTCACGGGGAGCTGATCATCAGGGACGGGCACGACGCCGTCGACCGGACAATGGATCATCGGGATGGGCGTGCCCCAATACCGTTGGCGCGAGATGCCC
>JANLWW010000168.1:0-8684 GCA_031364805.1 Acidobacteriota bacterium | reverse complement strand
CCGCTTCCGCGGCCTCCTGGGGAATTTCCCCACGAGCGTAGCGAGCCCCACGAGTGCCGAAGGCACTAGCCCGACGAAGGCGCGGAGCGCCAAGCCCGACGCGACCGAGAGGCCGCGCCCTGTCCGCGATCCGCGAGTGCTATCCTGCCCGCCAGAGGTGGGTATGCGCGAGTTGAGCATTGGAGTTCGTGCGGTTCTGGCAAGTGTCGTCATCGCGGTGGGTGGCGGATCGGCTCACGCGCAATCGCCCTCGCCACCCCCGGCGCCCAACGCCGCCGCGCCTACGGTGAGAGCTGTGTACGAGTCCGCTCTCCGCGACCTGCCTTTCACCGATCAACAGGACTTCGCTGATGCGCGTCGCGGGTTCATCGCGACCTTGCCGGCGGGGCAGGACACGCGCCGCTACGGCTTCCTCGCCGACGAGAAGGTTCCCGACACCGTGCACCCAAGCCTGTGGCGGCTGGCGCGGCTGAACGCCATCAACGGCCTGTTCGAGGTCGTGCCCGGCATCTACCAGGTGCGCGGGCTCGCGCTCGCGAACGTCACCTTCGTCGAAGGCGCGAAGGGACTAATCATCGTCGACCCGCTGGGATCCGTGGGTGCGGCCCGCGCCTCGCTTGATTTGTACTTCGCCCACCGACCCAAGCGGCCCATCGTTGCTGTGATCTACACCCACAGCCACAGCGATCACTACGGCGGTGTCCGCGGCGTGGCGGACGAAGCCGAGGTGACGGCGGGACGCACGGCGATCGTTGCGCCGGCGGGCTTCATGAACGCGGTGATCGCCGAGAGCGTGGTCGCCGGCAACGCCATGGGACGGCGGGCAATCTATCAGTTCGGCACGTCCTTGCCGCGCGGTGAGCGCGGTTCGGTGGATGCTGGGCTCGGCAAGATCGACGGCGTCGGCGCGGTGGGACGGTCGGTCATGGCGCCGACGATGTCGATCGTGCAGCCGCTGGAGACGCACACCATCGACGGCGTGCCGATCGTGTTCCAGCTGACGCCGGCGACCGAAGCGCCGGCCGAGATGCACCTGTTCTTCCCCAAGCATCGCGTCCTGAATCTGGCCGAGAACGCCACCAAGACCATGCACAACCTGCTGCCGTTTCGCGGCACCGAGGTTCGCGATTCCAGCGCCTGGTCGAAGTATCTGGGCGCCGCGCTCGAGCGGTTCGGTCCAGACACCGACATCCTGATCGCGCAGCATCACTGGCCGACGTGGGGCACCGAGCGCGTGGCGCGCGCCCTGGCCAATCAGCGCGACCTTTACAAATACATCCACGACCAGAGCGTGCGGCTGATGAACCACGGCTACACGCCGGCGGAGATCGCTGAAGAGCTGGTGTTGCCGCCGGGCCTGGCCAACGACTGGGCGGCGCGCGGCTACTACGGCACCTTGTCGCACAACGCCAAGGCCGTCTATCAGAAGTACTTGGGTTGGTACGACGCCAACCCGGCGAACCTGAATCCATTGCCGGAGCGAGAGGCGTCGAAGAAGTACGTCGAGTATTTCGGCGGTGTCACGGCGGTGATGGCGAAGGCGCAGGCCGACTACGCGAAAGGGGAGTACCGGTGGGTCGCCGAGGTGATGCGTCATGTGGTCTACGCCGATCCGTCAAACACCGAGGCGCGTCGGCTGGCGGCTGACGCGTTCGAGCAGTTGGGCTATGCGTCTGAAGCGGCGACCTGGCGGAACGCCTATCTGGTTGGTGCGCAGGAACTGCGGCAAGGTCCGCTGGCACCGAGAGTCGCGGCCTTGGATCCCGAGATGGTGCGGGCCATGCGCGCCACTGACGTCTTCGATGTGCTCGGGACGCATGTGAACGGCCCGCGCGCGTGGTCGCGTGAGGTGGTGGTGAACTGGTCGCTGACCGGCCGCGCTGAACGAGTGGCGGTCACGTTGCGGAATGGGGCTCTGACGTATGTGGCGGGTGGTCAAGCGGCGAACGCCAGCGCCTCGGTAACGTTGTCTCGCGACACGTTCGACGGCGTCGTGCTCGGGCGCCAGTCTCTTGCTGACGCGGTCAAGCAGGGGGAGGCAAGAGTCGAGGGCGACCTCTCGGCGGCGACCTTAGTGTTCGAGATTCTCGACCGTTTTGACGCCGGATTCTCGATTATCGAGCCACGCCGGCCGCGATAGGCGCAGCGGTCGAGTCCGAATCTGGTGTATACTGCGTGGGTCGCTGCGCTTTCGTCCTCAGATTTCCTCGGGACTACCACCCTTCGGTATTGTTAGCTCAGATGCACAGCGTCCCGCTGAGGGACGCCCTACGCAACGCGCCAATCCGGCGCCGTTTCGCTAGAAATTGTCGGCTTGCTGCGTGCGGTTAGGGAACGCTCAGGCAATATCAGGAGCGCTTCGCTATGCCATTCGTGTCTCTCGGGCTCACGCCCTCACTTTGTAGTCCGCTCACCAAACTGGGCTACACAACGCCCACGCCGGTGCAACTCAAGTCCATTCCGATCGTCCTCACCGGCAAGGACCTGCTCGCCCGCGCGCAGACCGGCACCGGCAAGACCGCTGCGTTCGGCCTGCCGATGATCCAGCGCCTGCAGATCGTGGGCGGCGCGGCCGCCGGCACGCGCAAGCCGCGCGCGCTGGTGCTGGTGCCCACTCGTGAGCTCGCGCTCCAGGTGCACAAGTCGCTGACCACTTACGGTGTGCCGGCGAACCTGCGCGTGACCGCGATCTTCGGCGGCGTCTCGATCGTGCCGCAGAAGCGCGACTTGCAGCGCGGCGTTGACATCATCGTGGCGACGCCGGGTCGCCTGCTCGATCACATGGAGCAGCGCACGGTCGATCTGTCGGGCATCGAAATCCTGACGCTCGACGAGGCCGATCGCATGCTCGACATGGGCTTCCTGCCGCCGCTTCGCCGCATTCTCAAAGTGCTGCCGCGCGACCGCCAGACGTTGCTCTTCTCGGCGACCATCTCGCAAGATGTCGTGCGGCTATCTGCCGACTTCACGCGCGATCCGCAACGTGTGGACGTCTCGGAAGGCCAGGTCATGGCGCAGACGGTGACGCACCAGGTGCATCCGGTGGCGGACCAGCGCAAGGGCGACTTGCTGACGCATATCCTTCTGCAGAAGCCGACGGGACAAGCCCTGGTATTCTGCAAGACCAAGCACGGCTCGAACCGCGTGGGCCAGTACCTCGAACGCGCCGGCATTAAGGCCGCGGTGATTCACGGCAACAAGAGCCAGGGCGCGCGCACCAAGGCGCTCAGCGACTTCAAGGCAGGCCACGTGAACGTGCTCGTCGCCACCGACATTGCGGCGCGCGGGCTCGACATCGTCCAGCTGCCGCTGGTCGTCAACTTCGACCTGCCTCTGGTGGCCGAAGACTACATCCACCGCGCCGGCCGCACCGGCCGCGCCGGCCTGGCGGGACGCGCCGTTTCGCTCGTGTCGCCGGCCGATCGCAGCCTGTTGCAGAGTATTCAGCGATTGCTGCCGACGCCGGTCGAGCACGTCGTGCTGGAAGGCTTCCCGACGTGGGCCGGGTCGCAGGACGCGCTGCCCGAAGCGGGCCGCCGTCATCAAGGCAATCGCAACAGTCGTGGGTCCAGTGGACCACGGTCGGGCGCGCGTCAGGGGTCCGGTGGACCCGGACGCCGTCCGTCATCACGCTCCGGGCGCTTCGGCGCCCGAGCCTGATCTAGTAAGTAGCTCTTCGCGATTCGCGGTTCGCTGTTCAACTTACTGCGAGTACGCAGTTTCTGCGATATCGCCGGGCTTCCCGCGCGGCAGTGTCCGAAAGGCCCGGTTCGTCGATCAGACGACTCGGGCCTGATTTCCCCCGGCACACCATTCGCATTGTCACCCGCATGGCCGGGTGTAAAATCCGATCGTGGACGGGGATAACGACATGCCCACAGTGCAGCGCGACAGGCGTCTTACCTACGATGATTTCCTGCTGTTCCCGGATGACGGGAAGCGGCACGAACTCATCGACGGGGTGCACTACGTGACGGCCAGTCCGGTGTCCCGGCACCAGGTCCTTCTCGGCCGGCTTCATCTCGCGGTCGGGAATTGGCTCGAGCTTCATCCGGAACTGGGCCAGGTCTTTCTGTCGCCGCTCGATACGGTGTTTTCACCCTGCGACGTGGTCGAGCCGGATCTGATGTTTGTCGCGGCCGATCAACTCGACATTCTTACCGAACCAAACATCCAGGGAGCTCCCGCGCTGGTGATCGAGATCCTGTCACCAGGCACGCGCCGGCGCGATCTTGGGATCAAGCGAGCTCTGTTCGATCGTGGCGGTGTGCGCGAGTACTGGGTGGTAGATCCGAAGGCGATGGTGGTGACGGTGTATCGCCGGAATGCTGGTCGCGGTCTCGTCCCGATAGAGACGCTCCATACGACCGAAGATGTCGTGCTGCGGACGCCGCTGCTGCCCGGCTTTGCGCTGTCGCTGATGAAGCTGTTCGGCTAGCCGATCTTCGCGACCGCCAGCCCTTCAAAGAACGGGCAGTGCCGAACGAACCCAAGAGACTCGTAAACCCGAATCGCCGCGGCGTTATCGGCGCGCACGTTCAGGCCGATCGTCTCGATGCCGTCGAGGGCTCGTAGCACGGCGGCGGTCACTGCGCGGCCGAGTCCGCGTCCGCGGCAGTCACGCCGGGTGTAGACGTTGCCAACCGCCGCGGCATGTTCCTCGCGCGCCAGCAGGTGCGTGCCGGCAGCGGCGGACAGCCGCCCGTCCTCATAGATCCCGAAGAACGGGCCGGCGGACACCATCGACGGATAGAAGAAGTCGGGCTGCTCGGCGGTCGCTTCGCCATCCTGATACAACTTCAGCAAAGCCGGGACGTCTGCGGGGCCGAGTCGAACGGCCGCCCCGGCATCAATGTGGTGTCCGCCTTCAGGCGGATGTGTCCTCGTCATGCGCCACATTGTGCGCTGTCTCTCCACCGTGGCGTACCGCGCAATCTCGTCCCACCCGTCCGCTTGCACTTGCAGGTGTACGGGCCAGGTCACGTGGTCCAGTGCTTCGCGGATACTGCCCGTGCCCGCCGCAAACAGGATGTTGGTGCCGTAGTCGTGCAGCACGAGCGTCAGGTCTGGAGTGAACCACCGTGTCTTCGGGAACATGCGGGGTGCGAGATCGCCAAGTGCGTAGACGCACCAGTCAGGGTCGCGGCGAAGGATTAATCGAATCTCGCGGATATCGGTGAGTTGGGGCATCAGGTGCAGAGGCGCCGAGTCAGGGTATAACCTAGCTATTATGTTGCCACTCCGCGTTCTCGCGCTGATGTTCGTTGCCATTGCAGCCCTGCCCGCCGCGGCTCAAACCGGGCCGCCTCTTAACGATTTGCCGCAACCGTACGCCACCACGCGCACATGGGGCGAGTTGCCGCCCGGGGTGAAGTGGGCTGCGGTCACGGCGATTGAGCCGGCACCAGACGGCACGATCTTCGTCGTCCATCGCTGTTTCGAAAATTCCTGCGCGGGGCGCTCCGAGGCGCCGATCCTGAAGTACAACGCGGCCGGCAAGCTGCTGGCGAGCTTCGGCCAGGGGCAGTTAATCTTTCCGCATGGTGGCACGGTGGATCGCGAAGGCAACCTGTGGATGACCGACGCCGGCAGCGCGCCGGGCAAGGGACACCAGGCGATCAAGTTCAGCCCTGAGGGCAAGATCCTGATGACGCTCGGCAAGGCCGGCGTGAGCGGCTCTGGCCCTGATCTCTTCGATCAACCCACCGACGTCGTTGTGGCGCCGAATGGCGACCTGTTCATTACCGACAGCCACCGCAACGGCAAGAACAATCGCGTGATGCATTTCACCAAGGACGGCAAGTTCATCAAAGAGTGGGGGCAGAAGGGGATGGGCCGCGGCGAGCTGAGCGAGCCGCACACCATGGCGATGGACTCGCGCGGACGGCTCTTCGTCGGCGATCGCGAGAACAACCGCATTGTCATCTACAGCCAGGACGGGCAGGTGATCGACGAGTGGCGCCAGTTCGGCCGGCCGAGCGGGATCGTGATCACGAGCGACGACACCATGTACGTTGCCGATTCCGAGTCGTGGGGCACCGACACGGGCGCCCGCGAGTTGCCCGGCATCAAAAAGGGCATTCGCATTGGCAGCGCGCGCGATGGCCGGGTCACGGCCTTCATCGAGGATCAGGAATCGACCGCCGCGGATCACGCCGGCGCCGAAGGCATCGGCGTGGATGCCCAGGGCAACGTCTACGGTGGCGTGGTCCGGCGGCGGATGCTTGAACGCCATGTGAGGAAGTAGGGCCGGCAGACCCGGGACTCAGCTATTCTCGCGTTCGTTAACTGGAGGAGATCAAGATGCGTGCTTTCGCTCAACGGACGCTGGTATTGGTTGCGGTGGTGGTCATGCTCGGTGGCGCAGCGACGGTCGGCGCGGACGACCCATTGGCGTCACCCGAGTCGGTTGGTTTCTCGACCAACGGGCTGAAGGCCTACCAGCAGGCCATGCGCGCTCTGGTGGACGAGGGCAAGCTCGCCGGTGTCACCACGCTGGTGGCTCGTCACGGCAAGGTGGTCCAGTTCGACGCCTATGGGGTGCAGGATCTGGCGACGAAGAAGCCCGTCACCAAGGACACCATCTTCCGCATTGCCTCGATGACCAAGCCCATCGCCGGCGTCGCCATGATGATGCTGTGGGAGCAGGGCAAGTGGACGCTCGACGACCCGGTCGCCAAGCATATTCCGGAGTTTGCCAACCTGAAGGTGGCGACGGCCAACGGCGAGGTCGCGCAAGCCACGCCGATGACGATGCGCCAGTTGATGAGCCATTCGGCCGGCTTTGATGTCAGCGGCGGCTATGCCAAGCACAACATCAACGATCGCAGCCAGCCACTGCAGGCCATGATCGATAAGCTGGCCAAGCTGCCGCTCGCCGCGCAGCCCGGCACCGACTGGCGGTACGGTCCCAGCGTCGACATCCAGGGCTACCTCGTCGAGAAGCTGTCGGGCCAGACCCTTGACGTCTTCCTGCAGTCGAAGATCTTCGAGCCGCTCGGCATGAAGGACACCGGTTTCTGGGTCGAGCCGTCGAAAGCGGATCGCGTGACGCGCATGTTCACCTACGGTCCCGACCAACGAATCATGACGGCGCCGAACCAGGGCGACCCCACCGTGAAACCGGCCTTGCTCTCCGGTAGCGGGGGCCTGCTCTCGACCACCGGCGACTACTGGAGATTTGCGCAAATGCTGCTCGGCGGCGGCCAGGGCAACGGCAAACGCGTGCTCAAGGCCTCCACCGTCGAGTTGATGCGGACCAACGTGCTGGCCGACGGCGTGACTGTCGATCTCTATGGCCCGAATGTCAACATCGGTGGCATCGGCTTCGGCCTCGACTTCGCGATCATCCTGGATCCGGCCAAGGCGAACACCCCGGAAGGCAAGAACTCGTTCTACTGGGGCGGCGCCTTCGGTACCTGGTTCTGGATCGATCCGGTCAACGATCTGATCGCGGTCGGCATGATGCAGAACCTGAGCGGCAGCACTCCGACCGGCGGGTCACCACAAGTGCGACCTCTCTCGCGCCGATTGGTTTACCAGGCGTTGGTCGACCCCAGGAAATGAGGGTGCGGACTGTGCGAAGCGGCATCGCTAACCTCATTGCGATCGGCGCCGTGGTCGCGTTGGCTCCGCTTGGAGCGCAGGTGCCATCTGGCGATTGGACGCAGTGGCGCGGACCCGGACGTGATGGCGTGGTGCCGCACTTTGTTGCGCCCGCGCAGTGGCCGGAGCAACTGACGCGCCGCTGGCGCGTTGAAGTGGGCACCGGTCATGCGACGCCGTTGATTGTCGGCAAGCGTGTTTACATGTTCAGCCGCCGCGGCGATGACGAAGTGCTGGCCGCGTTCGATGCCGGGACAGGTAGCGAACAGTGGGCGACGCGATATCCGGCGCCGTACACGCCGAACCGGCTGGCGATCGATCACGGGCAGGGGCCGAAATCGACGCCGCTCTTCGTCGCGGGCCGCATTTTCACGTTGGGGATTAGCGGGATCTTGTCGGCCTTCGACGCCGAGACCGGCCGGCGGCTGTGGCACAAGCCGCCGCCGCCGCTGGCGCCCACCTACAGCACCTCGCAATCGCCGCTGTTCGACAACGGCCAGCTGATCGTCCATCTCGGCGGATACGGCAAGGGCGCGCTGACCTCGTTCAAGCCGGCGACCGGCGAGGTGAACTGGGAGTGGACCGGCGATGGGCCGGCCTACGGATCGCCGATCGTGGTGGAGTTCAGCGGCACCCGGCAGGTCATCACCTTCACCGAGAACATGCTGGTTGGCGTCTCGGCCGCCACCGGCGAGTTGCTCTGGAGCCGGCCGTTCCACTCGGCGCGCGACGTCCAGGCCATCACGCCCCTGGTGTATCGCGACACCATCATCGTTACCGCGTTTGAAAGCGGCATCACGGCCATTCGCGTCAACAAGCGTGACGGTAAGTGGGGCACCGACAACGCCTGGAAGAACGACGACCAGTACTCCCGCTTCAGCAACGCCGTGATTGTCGGCGACTCCTATTTCGCGTTGTCAGGGAAGAGTGGCGGCCTGTTCATGTCTCTCGACGCGAGAACCGGCGAAGTGTTGTGGAAGGGCGAGCCGCGCACGGCCGAGAATGCCGCGATTGCCCGCGCGGGCAGTTGGCTCTTCGCGCTGAAGGATGACGGCGAGCTGATCGTGGCGGACGGGAGC
>JANLWW010000164.1:0-158945 GCA_031364805.1 Acidobacteriota bacterium | reverse complement strand
AAGTTTTGGTCATTAGGGTGCTCGCTGCAACCTATGTATCGAGATGCCACGCCCGCCTAACGCCCGGTTTGAGCCGCGCGCCAACGGCGACATGATCGCACACGACAACGGGCGCGACGGCTTTAAACCGATGTTGGGCTGCCTGTCACAATTCTGTCGGAAAGTCCCGTGAAGCGTGATGGACGGTCAGTACGTGAATCTCGCCTGCGCCAACGAGCCGGTCGACGATCCGATACGGTCGATGCACAACCTCGCGAACCAACGGATGTTCGAATTCCGGAACTACCCGGCCAGATTCAGGGAAGGGGACCAGTCGCTCCGTAGCCGCAATGAGGCGAGCGATGATGACCGACGCGTAGTGAGGAGAGTCTTGACTGATGAACGCCCGAATTGCGGCCAAGTCGGCCTGCGCTTGCTTCGTCCAGAGGACCACTCTCACGACAAGAACTGCTTCTTGACCTCGTCGTGGGACACAAGCTGCCGTGCGTCCGATTGGCGAAGACCTTCTTCGATCTTCGCGATGAAGCACAGCCGTTCGATGGCGTCCTCAATCGTAGCGTGTTCAGGCAAAGTCCGGAGCGCTTCGATGG
This sequence comes from Acidobacteriota bacterium, assembly GCA_031364805.1. GTDB lineage: Bacteria > Acidobacteriota > Vicinamibacteria > Vicinamibacterales > UBA2999 > 12-FULL-67-14b. The sequence goes on along the minus strand of JANLWW010000164.1, from coordinate 158,355 downwards.
CTCGCTGCTTCTCGGTGCTTTCCATGTCTACGATTCTACCATCGTCGAACTTGACCTCGGTGGCTGCGGCGGGTCAACAGTTTGACCTGCCTGGACAGTTTTAGCAGCCCGCCACGAACGGTCCGGACCCAGGAGCGGTCAACCGTCTTAACAGGCGACGAAGGACCCTCATGGTAAATGCGGCAACCGCAAGCAGGAATCGAATCGCCGCTGGCTTCTTTGTCATCGTCCCTCCCAACGCATTGTTGTCAGCCCAACGTTCGAAATGAGCCGCGCTTCGTGGCCGAAATGATCATACCGACCGTCAGAGGCGTCGGCTCCATTTCGGGGTTAGCTGGCAATCAGGTCGAGTCCTTCACGAGTGGTTCCAGAAGAGTGGCTCGCGCCACCGTAGCGAGACGAGCCTACTACTGCTTCTCGAATACAAGAACGTTCGTCCCGTCCCTCTGCTGAAGCACCGTCATCGTCTTGCCGTCCTCGGAGACAACGATCCTGGTCGTCTGGACGACACGGCCCATTGTTTTGAGGGTTTTCAGTCGTGTTGGCGTCGATGCGTCTAACGGCGCACCTGCTACACACGCACCCGCGCGCATTGTCGCCATCAATGGCGGCGGCGTCAACTGAACTGCAGCGGTTCGTCGACTAGGTCAGGGTCGCCCGGGTGGCACGCGCCGCTTCAGCTCTTCAAACCAGTTCTGGACGATGGTGAATCGTGTGATCGGCAACCCTCTTGGGTCCGAGACCATGAGGAACCGGCCGTCGGGGGCGACATCGTAGTTCGGTAGCCCGACTTGAGGGTCGGTCTGGTATGGCCCTTCGAACAAGAGCCGCGGTGAACGCAGTGACGGGTTGGCTACGTCGTCGATCGCTACCGTCATGAGGCGATCCCCCTGGCGGTAGAAGAGCTCCCGTCCATCGCGCGACCACACCGGCTCCCGGCCGCCCCCAATCGAAACCGGTATCGCGCCTGAGGGCCCCGGAAATGCGTTCATGAATACTTCGTCGCGGCCGGAGGTGTCCGACACGTACGCGATCCAGCGGCCATTCGGTGAGAACCGCGGTCCGCGCTCGTTGGCTGGCGTGACCAGAAATGGCCGAGACTGGCGATCGCCGCCAGGTTCAAGAACCGAGAGGTCCCTCTGCGTCGCGGGTAGAGCCTCGAAGAACGCCAGGACCCTGCCATCGGGCGACCAGGCGCCACCGGCGACGAAGTGGGGCTTCCTCACGAGCACCGTTGATTTCTCGCTGCCGGACGGATCGATCCACTCGATGGTGGTCTCGGGTGCCTTGATTCGGCGATTGAAAGTCAGGTGTCTGCCATCCGGCGTCCAGGTCATGTAGGCAGGCGGTGGTTGGAGGCCTCGATCGCGCGACGTGATTCGCGTTCGAGTGGCACGATCGAGGTCGATGACCCAGATGTCGCTGGCGATGCCGATGGCCAGCCGGCGACCGTCGGGCGAGAGCCTCGGATAGGCATAGTCGTCCGGCTCGAACGACAGCGGCGTGCGGATACCCTCCCGTGTCACCCAGCTCAGCGACCGCCGGCCTGGCGCATCGTTGTCCATGGCGTAAGCCAGCAATCCATCCACTGAAACGCCAAATCCGGCATCGCCGGAGACTGACTGCGACTGAACCGCTTCCTCTGACCGGATTGGAGGTCCGGTCGCCTCGAGACGTGCGCCGTCGAACAGCACTGTCATCAGGTGGCCATTGAGAAGGTAGGCGAGATGGCCGCTGGTCAGAAAGCGCGCGTGGTATCCCTGCTCGACGACCGTGTGATGCCGGCCGGTTTCGAGCGACAGGACGGCAATGCGGCCTTCGTTGAAGGTGGGCTGGTCGGTAATGGAAAAGATGATGGCCTTGCCGCCGGGCAGGTGGTCCGGCCACGCGTGCCGCTCGCCCTTTTCCGCCTGGGGCGTCGTCAGCGGTTCGGGAGTGCCTCCGGAAGCCGACACCTTGAACAGACCGACCCCGGTGGCGGTGGCGCGGGAAAATGCGATGGCATTGTCGCTCCCCCACGAGCCGCCCAGTGCCACCGCGTCCGCGAGCACGACCGGCGGCCCACCGCGCGTGGCGACTTTCTTGAGCTGAGCTTCCCGAGCCGGACTGCCTAAGATCGTTTTGGTGACGAAGAAGCCGATCCATTCGCCGTCGGGCGAGAAGAACGGCTGGGTCGCGCCCTCTGTGCCACTGATCGGCTGCGGATCCCCGGCATCGAGCGCGCGAAGGAAGAGGAGGGCCCGCGCGCCCGCGCTGCCCTCTTCGCTATCCCCTTTATAGACCAACTTCGTTCCATCGCGTGACACCGCGATACCGCTCGAGTTCGTCTCGAATGCTGGCACCAGCATCGACAGCCGCAGCACGTTCGTGGGCGTCGTGACGGCGGGACGAACGACCCACCAAACTGCGACACCCGTGACAACGGCCGCCAGAACCACGCCGGCGGTCCACCTAGCCCACCCCATCACTCGCGGCGCCGCGGCCGCCTGGCCCGCCGCGTCGGCCGTTTCGAGCGCGGGTGTTGCGAGGGCCTCCGCGATCTCGAGGCTCGCATCGCCAATGTCGCGAAGGCGGCGAGCGGGATCCTTCTCGAGGCATCGCCGCAAGAGACGCCGGACGAGGGCCGGCGTGTCGGAGGGCAGCGCCCGCCACTCCGGAGGATCACGCAAGATCGCGCCGATCGTGTCGGAGAGGTTGTCGCCCTTGAATGCGCGGCGACCGGTGAGCAACTCGTAGAGCACACAGCCGAACGACCAGATGTCGGTGCGCTTGTCGAGTGGGCGCCCCCGGGCTTGTTCGGGACTCATGTACGCCGCGGTCCCAAGGATCACTCCTTCGCGGGTGCCGTGCCCGGTGACCGTGGGTGACGCTGACAGATCGACGTCTGCATCCGCGCCTGCGATTGCCTTGGCCAAGCCGAAGTCGAGCACTTTGACGGTACCGGCAGGGGTCAGCTTGATGTTTGCCGGCTTGAGGTCACGGTGGATGATTCCGCGATCGTGCGCCGCGTCCAGTGCCTCAGCCACCTGCCGGGCCAGCGCCAGCGCCTCGGCCACCGGCACTTGACTGGTGGCGAGCCGCTCGGCCAGCGTGTCTCCCTCGATCAGTTCGAGCACAAGGCCGCGGACACCGTCGACTTCCTCCACGCCGTAGATGGCTCCGATGTGGGGATGATTCAGGGACGCCAAGACGCGTGCCTCGCGTTCGAACCGCGCGAGCCGCTCCGGGTCGGCCATGAACACCTCAGGCAGGGTCTTGATCGCGACGTCACGTCCGAGCTTCGTATCGCGCGCGCGGAAGACCTCGCCCATGCCGCCGGCCCCCAGAGGCGCGAGGACCTCGTAGTGGCTGAATCGTGTACCCGGCCGCAACGGCATACGCTGTAACTGTATCCTGCCTCGCGGCCGTCGACGCGGATCTTCCAGCTCGAACGATCAGTCGAAACCTCGGAATTCCTGAGACCGGCGAGTAGCGCATTCCGCTGTCTGACGGTCGTTCTTCAGCCGCGGCGGTTCATGATCGTGGCGACCGCCGTCGGCTGCAACCCCACATCATCGGGCGATCACGCAAGCCCGAAGAAACTCCCTCGTCGGCCTTCCCGACGGAGACTTTCTCAGTAACGCCTGTTGTTCGCCGGCTCAGCCGATCGAACTCCGTGAGCGTCCCTTCACCGCTGTTTCGACACGAACAGAGCGTCTCCCGCCATGCACCCGGACGCGTCTGCGGCGTTCGCGAGATTGCGCGCGATCGTCAGCGTTCCCTGCGCCGAGCGAAAGGCCACCCAGTCACCAGCCGCCACGTCGCCAAAACCACGGCCGAACAAGACGTTGAAGGTACGGTCGCGGCATCGCACTTGGAAGGAGTCTCCGGACTCGATCCCGATCGACCGGAGGTCCGTCTCGACGAAGCTCGTGAGGAGATTGCCGAACGGCAGCTGCACGGCTGTCACGTTGCCGGACGCGCCCCCGTCCGTGAACGCCGTCGCGACCGGTGCCGACGCGCGCTCCACCGGCAGGGGTTGGCTGGCGGGCGGCACGATGCCGTTCATCCGGAGGTACACGACGAGCTGACCATAGTGATCGGAGGCGTGCCACACCGCGAGCGTCGTGAGGCCCAGGCGCGTGCTCATGCCGCCATACGGTCCGCCCGCGGGTTCGAGCGCATTGGCCGCCGTCATCGTCCGCATCACGCGCCCTGCGTACGCGAACGATTCGCGCAGGTAGGCGGTCAGCTCGGCTTTCGTCGTGGCTGGATGCGGTCCGCCGGTGCCGCACCCCGCGGGAGGCTCCTTCTTCTCGATTTCATTGAAAAACGCAAAGTTGCTGCACGCCACGTGCTTGACTTGCTCGCCAAACGTCCTAACGTCTGTAAACGCACCGCCAGTCGGCTTGAACCCGTACCCCGCCGCCGGCATGGCATCGGCGATCGCGGTGAAGGACTGATCAATCATCGCGAACCATTGCCCCACGGTAGTCGCCATCGGGTCCACGCGTTCCTGGCCCACTGGGTGAGCAGGGCACGTCAAGAAGGCGGTGACAGCAAGCACCATAGTAAAGTGCTGACATCGCTTCGTTCTCTGACGCAGGTGCGGCATTGTCCCAACCCTTTGTCCGCCTAACTTCATATGGGTGTCCGGCGCCAATTGCTGGTCAGTCTCTCCACGCTCCCAGCACCGAGCCTCCGGACCCAACCCCAAACGCGCGGATTATCCCCGCCTTTCCAATCGCCCGCAAGTCATTCCGCCGAAACGACTCGCGTCACCTGCACGACAGTGGAACCCGTGAATTGGCGCGAGCGGTATAGCACGGAGATTCCTGGGTTAGGTGGCCGGCGGCAATCCCTGATTTGTCGCAACCATGGTTGCCAGGCCGCCAACTGGAGTTGGCGGAAAACCCGGCTGCCCAACCTTCGTGAACTGCTTAAGCCGTTGCTGTTACACGAATAGAACGCCCGCAGTCACGTGGCACGCGCCTTGCCCCTCACGCCATCGAAGCGGCACATGCGCGGAGTGCACCTATGTGGACTGGGTGCGACGGTTCCTTGACTATGCCGCCCAGCAACAGGGCATTCCGCACCCTCGCGTGGCGACGGCGGTGGTACGGGACTACCTGACACACCTGGCGGTGCATCGGCGCGTTTCAGCCAGCACGCAGAACCAAGCGTTCTGCGCGATTCTGTTCCTGTGTCGCGAGGTTCTGGGCGTCAACCTCGAAAGTATCGCCACTGCGGTGAAAGCCAAACGCGGCGACTATTTACCGGTCGTCTTGAGCATCCCCGAGACACTCGCGTTGCTCGACGCCATGATGGGACTGCCTCGGCTGATGGCCGCGCTCATCTACGGCGGTGGCCTTCGCGTCTCCGAGTGCTGCGAACTCCGGATCAAAGACATCGACTTCGATCAGGGTCTGGTCATCGTCCGCCGCGGCAAGGGCGACAAGGACCGCTCGACACTCCTCGCCGAAGCCGGTCGCGACGAGCTGCGGGCTCAACTGAAGAAGTCCGAAGCCCCGCATCATGCCGACCGCCAGGTGGGACTCGCAGGCGTGTGGCTGCCAGACGCTCTGGACCGCAAATCCAGGAATACCTCGGGCACGCCAACGTCGAGACGACGATGATCTACACCCACGTCGTGAAGGAGTTCCGCACGCCTGGGAAGGGGCTCGGGCATGTGCAGTGACGATGGTAGGATTTCCGAATGGAAGGGAGGGGCGCAATGCCGGACGCGGTTCGTACCAGGGCCAGGCTCACCTACGACGAACTCGTCGCGATGTTTCCAGAGGACGACGGCGTCCACCGGGAGCTTATCGACGGGGAGATCTTCGTGACGCCCTCGGCCGTGACCCGTCACCAACGGTTGTCGATCCGATTGGCGCTATCTCTCGGCAACCACCTGGACCTGCACCCGAGCCAGGGCGAAGTCTTCGCTGCACGCTTCGACGTCGTCCTGACCGCCTACGACGTCGTCGAGCCCGACCTGCTCGTGGTGCTTGGCGACCAGAAAGGCATCCTCACGGAAAAGAACGTTCAAGGCGCACCTGGAATCGTGATCGAGATCCTGTCGCCGAGCACACGCAAGCGCGACCTGACGATCAAACGTCAGCTGTTTGATCGTGAAGGAGTGCAAGAATATTGGATTGTTGACCCCGAAGGCAGCGTTGCGGTCTACCGGCGCGCCGCTGACGGAACGTTGCCGCTGGCGATCACGCTCGAAGCCAAAAACGCCGAGACGCTGACGACGCCGCTACTGCCGGGTTGGGACCTGCCGCTCGAGCGGTTGTTCAGGGAATAGATCCGTCACGCCTACTCCGCTTTCTTTGCCTTCTTGGCGGCCTTCTTCTTCGCCGGCGCCTTGGCCGCCTTGCGGCCACGAGCCGGCTTCTTCGATTTCGACATGCCTTCGCGGGCCGACAACAACTCGACCGCTGCGGCCATCGTCACCGCTTCGACCTGCGTGCCCTTCGGCACCGATGCGTTGGTGGTGCCGTCGGTCACGTAAGGTCCGTAGCGGCCGTCGAGGATGCGGACGTTCTCGCCATTGGTCGGGTGCTTGCCGAGCGCCTTCAGTTCCTTCGGCTCGGCGCGCTGGCGGCGGCCCGACTTCTTCGGCTGCGCCAGCAACTCCTCGGCGCGCGCCAGCGAAATCGCATACACATCGTCGGTGTCTTCGAGCGAGCGGAACTCGCTGCCGTGCTTCACGTACGGGCCGAAGCGGCCGACGTTGGCGAAAATACCCTCGCCGTCCTGGCCGGTGCCGAGCTCGCGCGGCAGCGACAGCAGCTTGAGCGAGACATCCAGCGTGATGGTGTCTTCCGTGTGATCGCGGCCGAGCGAGGCACGGCGCGGCTTGATCTCGCGGTCTTCCGGCGTTTCGCCCAGCTGGACGTAGGCGCCGAAGCGGCCGTGCATGATGTAAACGTGCTGTCCACTCGCGGGATCGACGCCGAGCGATTTGGGTCCCTGCGCCTTGGCCTTCAGCAGCGCGATGGCTTTCTCGAGAGTCAGGTCGGCCGGCGCCAAATCTTCCGGCAGCGAGGCGCGCGGACCATTGTCAGCCTGCGCTCCCATCTGCAGGAACGGGCCGTAGCGGCCAATCCGCACGCGGATCGGCAGGTTACTTTCGGGATCGATGCCGAGCTCGATGATCGGATACTCAATCGCCTGGCCCTTGTCCTCGACCAGGTGCTCGAGGCCGGGGTGCTTGCCGTCGCCGCGATAGAACTCGGCGAGGAACTCGAGCCAGTCCTTCTCGCCGTTCGAGATCTTGTCGAGAATCTCTTCCATCTCGGCGGTGAACGCGAGGTCCACGTAATCGCCGAAGTGATTGCGCAGCAAGCGCGTGACGGCGAACGCAGTAAAGCTGGGCACCAGGGCCTTGCCCTGGCGCGAGATGTAGCCGCGGCGCTGGATCGTGGCCACCGTCGGCGCGTAGGTCGACGGGCGGCCAATGCCTTCTTCCTCGAGCTTCTTCACCAGCGAAGCTTCGGTGTAGCGCGCGGGCGGCGAGGTCTGGTGGCCCTTGGCGTCGAGGCCCAGCAGGATCAGGTCCTGGTCCATCTTGTCGGGCGACCACACCTGGTCGCCGACCGACAGTTTGGGCAGCACGGTGTCTTGCTCCAGCAACTCGGCTGATGGATCGTCGGAGCCCTCGACGTAGGCGCGGAGGTAGCCGGCGAACTCGCTGGCCTTGCCGCGGGCGTTGAAGGTCGCGGCCGTGCCGTCGCTGGTCTCGCCGGTGATCTCTACCGACGTGCGCAGCAGCTTGGCGTCGGCCATCTGCGAGGCGACGGCGCGCTTCCAGATCAAGTCATAGATGCGCATCTCGTCGCTTTCGAGAATGCGCTCGAGCGAGGCCGGCGTGCGGCGGAAGTCGGTGGGGCGAATCGCTTCGTGCGCTTCCTGGGCGTTGCGAACCTTGGTCTGGTACTGACGCGGCCCGTTGTGAAAGTCGCCGCCATATAACTCGACCACCGCTTGCTGCGCCTCGACCAGCGCCTTGTTGCTGAGCGTGGTGGAGTCGGTGCGGTGGTACGAAATCAAGCCCTCGAGATCGCCGCCACCAAGGTCCATGCCCTGGAACAGTCGCTGCGCGATCTGCATGGTGCGTTCGGATGAGAACCCGAGCTTGCGGTTCGCTTCCTGCTGCAGGGTCGAGGTGGTGAACGGCGGCGCCGGCCGCTGCGTGTAGGGCTTTTCTTCAACGCTCGAGACCTGCCACGGCAGACGCCGCATCAGGCCGTCGCGAAACTCGTTGGTGGTCTTCTCATCGAGCAACCGGACGGTGCTCGACTCGAGCACGCCCTTGCTGTTGAAATCCTTACCGGTGGCGACGCGCTGTCCGCCAATCTTTGCGAGCGTGGCGCCAAACTCGATCGAACCGCCGCGCAACTTCGCTTCGAGGTCCCAGTAGCTTGCGGTGCGGAACGCCAGGCGTTCTTCCTCGCGCTCGACGATCACGCGGACGGCGACGCTTTGCACGCGACCCGCGCTGAGCCCGGTCTGCACCTTCTTCCACAGCACCGGCGACAGCGTGTAGCCGTACAGTCGATCGAGAATGCGGCGGCTCTCCTGAGCGCGGACCAGGTTTTCGTCGACGTCGTGCTGCTCGGCGAGCGCCGCCTTCACCGCTTCTTCCGTGATCTCGTGAAAGACGATGCGGCGAACCTTGACCTTAGGCTTCAGCAACTCTTTCAAGTGCCAGCTGATCGCCTCGCCTTCGCGGTCGGGGTCGGTCGCGAGAATCAGTTCCGACGCGTCCTTCATGGCGGCCTTGAGAGCCGTGACGTTCTTCTTCTTGTCGCCGGGGACCACGTAGTACGGCGTGAAGTCGCCGTCGGTGTCGATGCCAAGCCGGCCCCACGACTTGCCCTTGATCTCCGCCGGAACCTCGGCCGCAGACTCTGGGAGATCCCGGATGTGGCCATAACTGGCCTCGACCCGGTATTTCTTACCAAGGAAGCGGGCCAAGGTCCGCGCTTTGGCGGGCGATTCAACAATAACTAACGGTATCGGCATCGGCTTTTTTGGATTCTGGAAAGGCCTAACGTTAGCACGCCTGAATTTTCCGAGGACTCTGCGTCATCTCTGTCATCTGCGGCCCTGGGACATCTGTGTCCGAATGAACCGGCCCGATCCAATTCTTCGAATCTGTCCGGTCAGCTCCCATTCGAGCAGTCGCGCCAACGCGTCGCCGGGAGAAATCTTCAACTGGGCCGCGATGTCATCCACCGTGAATTCAACGGTTTCCGGGGTTTCACAAGACATCCCGCGCGGATGGCCGATTCCCAGTTCTTGGAGGATATCGACCGCAGACTCCACGAGCTTTGCCCCATCTCGCAACAAAGCATGGGCGCCGCGGTTGCGGCCACCGGCCGTTGGTCCAGGCATGGCCATCACGTCGCGGCCCTGGTCGGCGGCGAGCCTGGCTGTGATCAGCGATCCGCTTTTCTCTGCCGCCTCGACCACGAGCACTGCGCGCGACAACCCGCTGATGATGCGGTTGCGCTTCGGGAAATTCCCTGGGAACGGCAAGGTCCCCGGTGGGAAATCGGTCATCAGCAGCCCGTCGCGGCCAATGCGTTCGAACAGGTGCGAGTTCTCTGGCGGATACACGTAGTCGATGCCGGTGCCGAGCACGGCGATGGTGGTGCCGCCGGCGTCCAACGCGCCGGCATGCGCTGCCGCGTCAATTCCCCGGGCGAGCCCGCTGGCAATGACAATGCCGGCGCGCGCAAGGTCGCCAGCGATGGCTCCGGCCGCCGCGATGCCCTCGCGCGACGCCGTGCGGGCGCCCACCACCGCCACCACGGTCTTTTCACAAATCGACAGGTCGCCGCGAATCCACAAAATGTAAGGCGGATTGGGGATTTCGGCCAGCAGCGACGGAAAGTGCGAAGAACCGAGCCGTACGGATTCCATTTGGCAACCCTCGGCTGACGGCCGCCTGACCTGAGGACGACGATAGCGTCGTCTCGGTCGAACGGCAAGCCCCACCAGCCCAGCAGGCGACACCCACCCTGGCAACCCGCGTCAGCTTGCTTCGGTGGGCAAGCGGAATGTTCACTTGCCCCCCTTCGGGTGGGCCGATATAGTGCGAGATAGGAACCATGTCTGTTCGCTCTCTGGTTTTGGCGTTGTTCGTGGTCGTGGCGTCGGCTCCACATGCGTGGGCCGAGCAGCGGGGTCAGGCCAAGGAACAGGTCGAGTTCGGCATCCAGGTAGCTCAGCGCGGTCTGTGGAAAGAGGCGATCTATCGCTGGGAACGCGCCACCCAGCTCGATCCCAGCTACGCCGCAGCGTTCAATAACCTCGCGGTGGCCTACGAGCACGAGGGTCAGTTGGCAAAGGCACGGGCGGCGTACGAAAAATCGCTCGCGCTCGAACCCAACAATGCGCTCGTCAGGCAGAACTACGACCTGTTCAAGGAAATCAATGACCGCGCGGCTCAGAAAGACGGCGCTCAGTCTTAGCTTGGCGCTAGTGGCCGCCCTCGTGGCGGCGTGCACCAGCTACATCGAGATCCCGATTGAAACGCCGATCCAGCCCAAGCTGGATGTCTCGGCGTTTCAGCGCATCTTCATCGCCGGCTTTATTGCCGGCGCCAACGACGATGTCGATGCCAACATGGAGACGGTGCGCCTGTTGCGCAGCCAGCTACGCAACAAGGGCATCATGCGCGTCATCGATGCCGACACGTTGCCGCTGCTCGAGGTCGCCAAGCAAAGCGGCGAGGCGAGCACGCCGCCAGTGCCGGATCAGCAGGCGGCACCGGTCCAGGAGCAGGATCCCAACAAGGCGCCAGTGATCAACGAGGAGAAAGACCTCGAGCCGTACAACCACATCTTCGCGAACGTCGCGTACTGGAAGCGGATTGGCGAGGAGTTCCAGCAGCCGCTGATCGTTACCGGCGCGGTGCTGTTCGCGCCGCAACAACGGTCTGGCTTCGTCCAGCGCGAACAGGAAGTCTACGACTCGTTCGGCCGCCGCCAGGTGGTCCCGGTGCGCACCTACATGGAGCGGAAGGGCTTCGTGCTGCGCCCCACGTTTATCTTCATCGACGGCCGGACGGGCGAAACCCTGCACACCGAGACGTTCCGGGAAGAGATCCTCTACAACGCCAGCCAGCAGACACCTGCCTTGTCGTCATATTTCGAGCTCATGGACCGGCTGCTCCCGGCCTTCCTTAACACGTTGAGCGCACAGAAGATAAAGGGAACCCGCACGCTCCTGAAGTAGTCGCCTGGAGGGCGGGACTTCAGTCCCTCCGACCCGCTGTGGTATCCTTTGTAGTTCCTGCGACCGGGCGAATCGCCGCCTAGCGCACCCATTCCGCGGAGAATTGACCGTGTTTGCAATCATTCAGGCCTCGGGCCGCCAGTTCCGCGTCGAGCCGGGCGCCATCATCGCCATCGACGGACACAACGCCGGCGACGCCGGCGGCGAAGTATCGTTCGATCAGGTCCTCCTCGTCAGCAATGACGCGGGCGACGTGACCGCGGGCACCCCGTTCGTGACCGGCGCCAAGGTGGTCGGCGTCATCGGCGAGCTCGACAAGACCAAGAAAATCCGCGTGTTCAAGAAGAAGCGGCGCAAGCAGTACCGTCGGACCAAGGGCCATCGCAGCCTCCTGACGCGCGTTCGCATCACCGACATCCAGGTGTAAGTGCAATGGCTACTAAAAAAGGTCAAGGATCGTCTCGTAATGGCCGCGATAGCAACTCGCAGCGGCTCGGCGTCAAGCGCTTCGAGGGTAACCTCGTGACCGGCGGGTCCATTCTCGTGCGCCAGCGTGGCCGCAAGTACCAGCCCGGGCTGAACGTCGGCCTCGGCAAGGACGACACATTGTTCGCGAAGGTCACCGGCAAAGTGAAGTTCGAAGACCACGGTCAGCGCGGACGCTTCATCTCGGTCCACCCGGTCGAGTAACTAAGTAAGTGTTCGTCGACGAAGTCGACATCCAGATCAAGGCAGGCGACGGAGGCAGGGGCTCACTCAGCTTCCGTCGCGAGAAGTTCGTCCCCAAGGGCGGACCTGATGGCGGCAACGGGGGCGCAGGCGGTTCCGTTTTCATTGTTGCCGACCCGCACCGCAACACGCTCGTCCACTTTCGCTTCAATCCAGATTACAAGGCGCAACGCGGCGGCAACGGCGCCGGCGCGCTGCGCACCGGCCGTGGCGGACGCGACCTCGACATCCCCGTACCGGTCGGCACCCTGGTCTTCAAGGTCGACCCGGAGACCGGCGACCAGCAGCAAGCCGCTGATCTCACCGTGGCCGGCCAGCGCGTGCTGCTCGCTCAAGGCGGACGCGGTGGACTTGGCAACGCGCACTTTGCGACTTCGACCAACCGCGCGCCGCGCAAGGTGCAGCCGGGCGAACCGGGGCAGGAATTCGCGCTTCACCTCAAGCTGAAGCTGCTCGCCGATGTCGGCCTGGTCGGTTATCCGAATGCCGGCAAGTCGACGTTGATTTCGGTGATCTCCGCCGCCAAGCCCAAGATTGCCGCCTACCCGTTCACGACGCTCACACCCAACCTCGGCGTTGTCGCGCTCAGCGGTGATCGCGACTTCGTGGTCGCCGATGTGCCCGGGTTGATTGAGGGCGCACACGAGGGGCACGGCCTGGGTCACCAGTTCCTGCGCCACATCGAGCGCACGAAGGTGATCATCCACCTCGTGGATGTGTCGGGCGCGTCGGGCCGCGACCCGGTCGAAGACCTCGACACCATTCGCACGGAACTCGAGCTCTACAACCCAGAGCTGTTGAAGAAGCCGCATCTGGTCGCGGCCAACAAGATCGACGCGGTTGACGATCCGAAGCGCATCACCGCGCTCGAGAAGCGTGCGAAGAAGCTGAAGCTCAAGTTCTTCCAGATTTCGGCCGTGGCCGGCACCGGCGTCAAGGAATTGATTGAGGCGGCCTGGCCGATTATCGCCGTGGCGCGCGAGCTCGAAGCCAAGAACGCCAATCGCGATGAAGACGGCGGGCACGACCCGTCCTCCGTCGCCTTGGCGGAGGACGAGCGCGAGGTGCCGGCGGACTACAATCCTGCGCTGATGCCCCCGCTCCGCAGCGGCATACCCAAGAAGCGATGACGCTCGGCGTCCTCGGCGGCACGTTCGATCCCATTCATAACGGACACATCGCAGCGGGACAGCAGGCGCAATTGGCCCTGCGTCTCGACCGCGTGATGTTGGTGCCCTCACGAATTGCACCCCATCGCGCCAGCGGTGCCGGTGCCTCGCCAGAAGCGCGGTTCGCCATGGCCGCGCTGTCGGCCGAGGAACATCCGGGTTGGACGGCCTCAGATGTCGAGCTGATGCGCGACGGACGGTCGTATACCTTCGATACGCTCACCTCGCTACGGCGCGCCTCGACGTCGCAGTTTTTCTTCATCATCGGGGCTGATGCGTTCGCAGAAATTGCCACGTGGTCGCGCTACCCCGCGGTCCTCGACCTGGCGCATTTCGCGGTCGTCGCCCGGCCCGGAATCACGCTAGACTCATTGCAGACGCGATTGCCCAACCTTGCTGAACGCATGACCACGCCCGAGGCCCACAAGCCCGACGCTGCACCGAGCATCATCCTGATTGAGACCGCGACCCCTGATATTTCGTCGACAGAAATTCGCCGCCGCGTGCGCGCCGGCGAGAGCATCACGGGCCTCGTTCCTGAAGCCGTTTCGTCGTACATCTCGACCCATCGCCTGTATGCAGAGCCGGGTCTTAAGGCCCGCTAATCCATTGGAAAGCACCTTGCATGGCCAAAACTCCGAGTCCGCGTAAACCCAAGACGACCCGCCTTCGCCAAGGCTCCGGCGAGGCAGGCACGAAGGCGGCATCGCCGCGCTTGCCCAAATTCATTCAGTCGGTAATTGGGGCGGCGCATGACAAGAAGGCGACCGGCGTGGTGGTGCTCGACCTCAAGAAGGCGGGCGCGTTCACGGATTATTTCGTGATTTGCTCGGGGGCCAATCCGCGGCAGGTGCAGGCCATTGCCGATTCGGTGGAAGAAGCGCTCAAGGGGCAGAAGCAGCGGCCGTCGCTCGTGGAAGGCTACGCGCGCGCTGAATGGGTGCTGCTCGATTATTTCGACTTCGTGGTCCACGTCTTCTCGAAGCACGCACGCGACTTCTACGCACTCGATCGCCTGTGGGGCAGCGCCGTCCGGCACGAACTTCCCGACCAAGACTAACTCCCCGACCCGCCCGACCAGCGCCAGGGTGCGCCCATGACCTGGCGCACCCTTACCGACGCCCTCCTCGCTTCCCTCTTTGAGCCGCCATGCGCGGCCTGCGGACAGGTACTGCCTCACCCGCTCGACGGTGCCGTGTGCGCGAACTGCTGGGCATCGATGCGTGCCCGCACACCCCTCACCGAGCACTTCACCGGCCGGCATGCAGTGAACTGGGCGGGCGCCATCGATCACTACGAAGGCCGGCTGCGCGAGGTCATCCACGCCCTCAAGTACGATCGCCGTCGTTCAATTGCGAAGCCACTCGGTCGATTGATGCGGGAGAGCGGCGCGGCCTTGTTGCGCGAGGCGGAGCTGGTGGTCCCGGTGCCGTTGCATCCACATCGTCTGCGCGACCGCGGCTTCAACCAGGCCGACGATTTGGCGCGCCAGCTTGGCGTGCCGGTCGCTCCCCTGCTGCAACGGGTGAGACACACGACCTCTCAGATCGAGTTGCCCGCGGATCGGCGTCACCAAAATGTGCGGGACGCGTTTGCACTTGTCCCGATTCCTGATCCCCGATCCCCGATGGCTGCCGTGATCGTACTGGTAGACGACGTCTCAACCACGGGAGCGACGCTCGAGGCGTGCGCCCGTGTGCTGAAGAGGGCAGGCGTGAAAGAAGTGAGGGCCCTTACAGCAGCCCGAGTCGTGACCGGACGGCGGTGAGCACGTCGGCCGACACCGCGTCTTTGTCGCGGGCGCCGTCCACGTGCACCCAGCCGGCGTCGCCGCCAGCCTGGCGAAGGTAGCTTTCGCGCACGCGGCCCAGCATCGGCAGATCGCGCTCGAACTTGTCGCGGGCCACCTGTTTGCGGTTGAGCGAGGCCGCCGGCGGAATGTCGAGCAGCAGCGTCAGCGACGGTTGCGGCAGGGGTCGCTGGATCTTCGTGAGCCACGCGGCGTCCAGTCCTTGCGCTTCACCGTAAGCGATGCTCGATGCGAGATAGCGGTCACACACCACCATGCGGCCGTCATCCAGCCACTGCATGATGCGCGGGCGGAACTCGAAACGGTTGGCGATGTAGAGCAGTTGCAGCGTGTCGGGATCGTAATGACGCTCGCCTTGTAGCGCGTGACCGATCTCGGTGCCGATCGCCGTGGTGTATTCGGGGAAGGTCAGGAACTCGGCGCCGAGCCCGGCGGAACGAAACGCCGCCAGCAGCCGCTCGGCCTGGGTTTGCTTGCCGCTCTGATCGAGTCCTTCGAAGGCGATCAAGCGACCGGAGGGCTTAGGGGCCTGGAGGCCTGGGGGCTTGACGATTGTGGTCACGCCTCCTCCAGCGAAAGCAACTCGTCGAGGGTCTGGCGGCGGCGAATTACGCGCCACTCGCCGCTCTCGAGCATCACTTCCGGCGAGAGCGGTCGGCGCAGGTAGGTGTGGGCCATGACGGCCCCGTAGGCACCGATGTCGCGCACGGCCAGCAGGTCGCCGACTTCGACCGGAGCCAACTGTCGGTCGCGCGCGAATGAATCGGTGCTCTCACAAATCGGGCCGACAACGTCAACCGGCCCTGACTCGCCGGCACGAGGTGTCAACGGTTCGATGCGATGAAAGGCGTTGTAAAGGGCGGGCCTCATCAGTTCAGTCATGCCGGCATCGACGACCACGAAGCGCTTGGCACCCGGAAACTGCTTCACGTCAACGACGGTCGTCAGCAGCACCCCGGCCGGACCGACGAGCACTCGGCCAGGCTCAATCGCAATCTTCAAGCCACTGCCACTGGTCGCGGCCACCAGGGAGCGCACGTAATCCGCGGGGTTCACGACCGGACCGCCGTCGTAGGAAATGCCCAGCCCGCCGCCCATGTCGAGGTGCTGCAAGGCGATGCCTTCGTCCCGCAAGGCGTGGGCGAGCGCGACCACGGCTTCGGCCGCACGGCTCAACGGCTCGAGCGTGGTGATTTGCGAACCGATGTGGACGTGGGCGCCCACCGGCTGCAGTCCCTTGCGGCTGGCCATTTCGCGGAACAGCGCCGGTGCTTCATCGATCGGGACGCCGAACTTGTTCGAGCGCAATCCGGTCGAAATGTGCGGATGGCTCCTGGCGTCGATGTCGGGATTCACCCGCAACGCCACGCGGGCCACGGCGCCTTGCGCGATTGCGCGCTGGTCGATGCGGTCGAGCTCACCGGGCGATTCGACGTTGATGGCCAGCAGGCCGAGCGAGACCGCGCGATCGATCTCCGCGGCGCTCTTGCCGACGCCGGTAAAGATGATCTGGTCAGGCCGAAATCCACACCGCGTCGCGACGTCCACTTCGCCGAGCGAGTTCGCATCGGCGTGGGCACCAAGCGAGTGCAACAGACGGACAATCGCCAGCGCGGAGTTAGCCTTGAGCGCGTAGTGAATGGCATGCGGGTAGCCATTGAACGCCTCGTCCAGCGCCGCGTAGGCGGCGCGGATCAGACCCGCGTCGTAGACATAGCAAGGCGTACCGACGGCGGCGGCGATGTCCTGGAGCCGGGCCGTGGATGCCTCCGCCGGCGCGCTCAAGGCTTTTGCGGACAGGTCTGGAGTCGTCGAAGGCGTGGTGAAGGCCACTGCCACGATCTTATCGTGCCAGCCCCCGGTCGCGCCAATCGTTACCGCGACGC
The DNA here is from genome assembly GCA_031364805.1 of Acidobacteriota bacterium. Lineage (GTDB taxonomy): Bacteria > Acidobacteriota > Vicinamibacteria > Vicinamibacterales > UBA2999 > 12-FULL-67-14b. The sequence goes on along the minus strand of JANLWW010000164.1, from coordinate 141,529 downwards.
CGCCGGGCTGGCGGCGGTGACGGATGATATGATTCCGGGTCGGGGACGGCTCGTCCTCACCCCACTGACACATGCCTGATCCCTCGCCATCGCCCACGGAGGCCATCGACACGCTCATCGCGAGCTGCCTGGGCGGCGATCAGATCGCGTGGGAAGAAATCGTGCGCCAGCACCGGCGCAAGGTCTTCAACATTGCCTATAAGTTTACCGGGCGGCACGACGAAGCCGAAGACCTGACCCAGGACATCTTCCTGAAGATCTTCAAGTCGCTGCACACCTTCGACCGGCGTGCCAACTTCCAGACGTGGCTGGTCAGCGTGAGCCGCAACCTCTGCATCGACCATTACCGCAGCGTCCGCAAGGAACGCGAGACCATCGACCGCGACGTCGACGCCGGCGAACTGACGCCGGCAGCGCCGGGCCAGAACGCCTATCAGGCCCTCGAGCAAAAGGACCGCGTCGAGCTGCTGCGCAAGGCGATGGCCGAACTGCCGCCCTCGCTGCGCGAAGCCGTGGTCAAGCGCGACATCCAGGAGTTCTCGTACCAGGAAATCGCCGATCAGCTGAACTTGCCGGAAGGCACCGTGAAATCGCGCATCAATCGCGGCCGCACAGAACTTGCTCGCCAGGTGCAACGTATTCGAGAGGAAGACGAAGGGGTAACCGGATGAATCTCACGACCGATCGTGCTCAAGGCATCGCCATTGTCCGCGTCGGCGAGACGCGACTCATGTATCCGCTGCTCGCCGATTTTTCCGGCGCGGTCATGTCGCTGCTCACCTCGGGCGACAAGAAGGTGATGATCGACCTGTCGAAGGTCACCTACGTCGACTCGGCCACCATCGGCTGCCTGATGGACCTGTACCGACAGACCTCAGCGGCCGGCGGCGAACTGCGGCTCGCCGGCGTCAACAAGCGGGTCGAGACCATGCTCACCATGACTGGCGCGCACAACTTTCTCAAGATGTTCCCGGATGAGGCGGGCGCGCTTCAGAGCTTCGGGAGCTCGGGCCACCGATGACACAGATGACACAGATGGGAATCTGGCCATGAGAAGCATCAAGACCACGTCCGGCGCCGACCTCCTGTTGGATGGCGATCTGCTCGCCGTGCTCGAGGCGCTGTTCCACGAGGTGACGGCGAAGCGTGAGCTGGAGCGCTCGTTCGAGGACATGAATCGCGAGATCAATTTCTTGATCGACCAGCTCACCGACGACGAGCGGCGTGCCTACCTGGCCGAAAGCCTGTTCCTGAACCAGGTGAAGTACGAGAACGACAAGCTCGAGGCCTACATGAAGAAGATCGGCAAATCCTAGCGATGTCATTGAACCACCTCGCCAACCGCTACACGTGTTCGTGGCCATGGTCGATCGGGGTGCTGCTCTGCGATGGCCGCATGGTCTGTGGCTGCGCCGATCCGTACGCCAAGCGGGTCCTGGGTGACACCCGCACCTCGCCGGTCGCCGAGATCTGGCGCGGCGCCACTGCCAGCCAGTTGCGCATAGACATGAACGCCGGCGGCTCGGAGTTTTGCGGCGACTGTCCGCTGAAGCTGCCGTTGCCTCCGGGCCAGGAGCCGCCGCAGCGCGACCTCAACGTCAGCGCCCTGCCCGGTCGCCTCTACATCGAAACCACGGCGGCGTGTAACATCTCGTGCTTCCAGGCCTGCTGCGCTCCCGAAACCGGCATCACGCGCACGCGCCAGGCCGGCATGCTCGACTGGGACTTGTTCACTCGCGTGGTGGATGAAGCCGGGCCGTCGCTCGGCCGCATCGACTTCTTCAACTACGGCGAGGCGTTCCTGCACAAGCGCGCGGTCGAGATGTGCGAGTACATCAAGACGCGCTTTCCGCACATCTACCTCTACACCAGCACCAACGGCCTGGCGTTCACTGACGAGAAGGTGCGCCAGCTGGCACGCACGGGCATCGACGAGGTGACGTTCTCGATCGACGGCGCGTCACAAGACACCTACGTGCGCTACCGGCAGCGCGGCAACTTCGACAAGGCAATCGCCAACATGCGCGCGCTAATCGACGAGCGCGAGAAGGGCGGCCGCGACCTCCCGTTCGTCAATTGGCGCTATATCCTCTTCAACTGGAACGACCAGGACGAGGAGATGGACCGCGCACGTCGGATGGCCACCGAGCTCGGCGTCGATCGCCTGTGCTGGGAGATTACCGATCACCCGGAGGACTCGTTCTCGCAGCGATTTAAGCCCGGGTCTGAGGGTAATGCGCGGATTCAGCACGAGATTTGGGACAACAGCGGACTGGGCAACGCCATTCCGGGCACGACCCCGCGCGCCCAGATCGAGGTGCCGACGGTGCTGCCGGACCTGCCGCTGTTCGCCCGCGCGGCCACCACCATCGCCGTCACCACGCAGGTTCGCAACCTGTCTGGACGGTCGTTCCGAAAGCAGACCAGTTCGGGCCGGCGGCTGGTCAGGCTCGGCGCGCAGTTGATGAGCGCCGGCGGTGAGCTGATCAACCGCGATCACGCCAGGGCGTGGCTGCCCGCGGATCTCGCTCCCGGCGAGATGACATCAGTGCGGATCGAGGTACCCATTCCGGAAGCGCCGGGTCGCTACGCGTTGAAGTTTGACCTGGTCAGCGAAGGCGTCGACTGGTTCGAGGCCTGCGGCTCCCCAACCACCACTCGCGAACTGTGGGTCAACTAGGAGGCGGCATGGTAATTCGACACTGGGCGGCGATTCTCTCAGCGTGCATCGCAGTGACCGCGGCGGTTCCCGGATCCGCCCAACAACGCGCGGCCGACGGCGTGACACTGAACGACGAGGGGCTGCCGCAGTACTCGACCTTTTCGCTGTGCGCGGTTGATCCCGTCACGGGCCAGTCGGGCGCCGGCGTGACGACGCGCGTGCCGTTTGTCGGCCGGGCCGTGCCGCACGTGCGCGCCGGCATCGGCGCCGTCTGCACGCAGGCATCGACGATGGTCGAGTACGGAGCGCGCGGGCTCGATCTGCTGGCGAAGGGCGTCGAGCCGCAGGCGGCGCTCTCGCAGTTGCTCGCCGCCGACGAGCAACGCGAGTCGCGGCAACTGGCCCTGATCGACATGAAGGGCCGCGCCGCCGCGCACACCGGCAAGCAGAATGGCAACTGGGCGGGCAGCCGCCAGGGCCTCAACTACACGGTGCAGGCCAACATCATGGTCGGACCGGAGGTCGTCGAGGCGGTCGCGACCACTTTCGAAGCCACCGCCGGTACCGGCATGCCCCTGGCCGAGCGGATGATCCTGGCGATGGAAGCGGGACAAGCCAAGGGAGGCGATCGCCGCTGGGGCAACCTGCAATCAGCCGCGATCAAGATTGCCGACCCGAAAGACCCGGGCCGCGGCGGCGATCACATCACCCTCGCCATTGAAGTCGGTGAACATGCAGAACCGGTCGCCGAACTGAAGCGCATCTACTACACGACCGGCCGCCGGTTGGGCTACCGCAGCTTCTCGCGCGTCGAAGGCGCCGACGTCATTGAGCTGAAACGCATGTTGCACGCGCTGGGATATTGGCAGCCCACGCTGGCCGCTTTCCCGGGTGCGCCGGCCGGTACCAACACAGCGCAGATGCAGGAACTGCGAAAGACCAATCCAGCCGCTTTCGAGAAGGCTGCCACCGAGGCACGGCAGGCGTCGGCGGCCTACACGCGCGAATATGCGACGTTTGACGATGAAACGATTGCCGCAGTGGACAAGTTCCGCGCCGATCGCAGCTTGAACTACCAGGGCAACCCGCCGGGACTGGTGGACGCGCGCCTCGTCGAGGCGCTGCGGACGGCCTACTTCGCCAAGACCAAGAAGTAGCGTCGGGCAGGTAGAATCGCGGCGATGGCGGAGCTGGCGCAGGGCGACCGGGTTGGGCCCTACGAGATCACGGCGGCGATTGGCGCCGGCGGCATGGGACGCGTGTTCCAGGCCCGGGATCTCTCGCTGGCGCGCGACGTGGCGATCAAGGTGCTGCCGGCAGCCCTCGCGACGGATCCGGAATCGCGCGCGAGACTCGCCCGCGAAGCGCGCCTGCTGGCGGCGCTCGATCACCCGAACATCGCGCATGTCTACGGGCTCTTCGAGACGCCGGCCGGACCGGCGATCGCGATGGAGTTCGTCACCGGGATCTCACTAGGCGATCGGATCCGGGCCGGCGTCCCGCAGGCCGAGGCGCGACGGATCGCCCACGAGATCGCGTTGGCTATTGACGCCGCTCATCAGCAAGGCATCATCCACCGCGACCTGAAACCCGGCAACGTCATGCTCACCGCCGCTGGCAGCGCCAAGGTCCTCGACTTTGGCTTGGCCAAGAGTGTGGCCGGCGCGACGGCGAGCGCCGGCACTGCCTCCACGGTCGCCCTGACGCTCGATGGCACTCTGATGGGCACGCCCGCCTACATGAGTCCCGAGCAGGCGCGTGGACACGCCGTCGATCGCGGCACTGACATCTGGTCGTTCGGCTGCATTCTCTTCGAGCTCTTTGCCGGGCGTCAGCCCTTTCACGGCGAGACACCGACCGACATCGTCGTGGCCATCATCGAGCGCGAACCGGCATGGCAGGCCCTGCCGGCGGATACACCGCCCCGCATTCGCCGGCTGATCCAGCGCTGCCTGCAGAAGGACCGGCGCCTGCGTCTTCGAGACATCGGCGATGCCCTGCCGGACTTGCTCGAGACCGACAGCGGGGAGCCGGCCCCAAAACCTGAGTCGCAATCCCGCGCCCGCCTGGTGGTCGCGGGCATTGCCGTCGGACTCTTGATTGGCGCCGCTGGCGCCTGGCTCACCCTGTCGAATAACGCCACAGGGTCGACACGCTCAGGATCGGCGCCGGCGCCGACCGTGAGGTTCGCCCTGCCGCCCCCCCCGCAAACGCAGTACGGTGCCAGCATCTCCGACATCGAGGCGCTGTCGGTCGCCATGGCGCCGGATGGGAAGTCGGTGGCCTTCATCGCCTCCCGTGCCGACGAGATCCCCGCAATCTGGGTGCGAGCGCTCGATACCGATCAGGCGCGTGAGATCCCCGGCACAGAGGGCGCCGCCTCCTTGTTCTGGTCTCCCGACGCCAACGCGATTGCGTTTGTCGTCAGCGGGCAATTGAAACGAGTGGCCGTCGCCGGCGGCGTGGCCGTCAAAGTGTGTGACGTGCCGGTCGGCGTGGGCGTGGCCGGCACGTGGGGACGTGGTGGCGACATTCTCTTTTCCACCGTCGCCGGGCCGAAAATTTCGCGCGTAACGGCGTCAGGCGGAACGCCCGTTGACATTGTGAGCACGAGCGAGGGCCGGGTGCTGTGGCCGCACTTTCTCCCCGACGGCCGGCGTTTCCTCTACTCGACCGTGCTGCCAGGGTTCCGGGGCCAGATTCTGCTCGCCGATCTCAACGGCGCCAGCACACCTCTGGTCGAAGCGGTCTCGCAGGCTCAGTGGATCGATCCCGACTGGCTCGTCTTCGTTCGTGAAGGCACGCTGCTCGCCCAACGGATCGATCTGCAGGCGCAGCGGGCCGTCGGCGACCCGGTGGCGATCCTGGGTTCGGTCACCTACTCCGCGGCGACCGCGTGGTCGAACGTCTCAGCCGCGGCCATGGGCTCGATGGTGGCGCAGTCATTCGGCAACGAGAGCCGGATCGCCTGGTTCTCGCCAGACGGCCGCGAAATCGCTCGCGTCGGCGAGCCAGGCGCCTACTTCACACTCCGTCTCTCCAGCGACAACCAGGCGGTGCTCTTTTCCAGGAGCCGGCCGGAACTCGGCACCTACGACATCTGGACGACGGATCTCGCCCGCGCCACCGAGCGGCGGGTGACCGACTCGCCCGGCATGGAAACGGGTGAAACCTGGCTGCCCGGCGGGCAGGGTCTGGTCTACGCCGCGGCCGAGGGCGGCGTGCCCAATCTGTTCCGGCGGGATCTCGCGACCGGGCAAGAGCAACGGCTGTTGACCTCGCCACAATTTCAGTTCCCTAACGACGTGACGGCCGACGGGGCGACGGTGATTTATCAGCAGAGGACGACCCTGGGTAATTGGGATCTCATGCGGGTGGCCCTGGCTGACCCAAGCCGCGCCTCGGCGCTCTTGGCCTCGTCCAGCTCCGAAACCAATGCGCGTTTGTCGCCGGACGGGACGCGGGTCTCATTCTCGTCCGACCAGGCGGGTCGGCCGCGTGTTTATGTCTCGGCCTTCCCGCCGGCTGGCGCGCCCACCACAGTGTCGCCCGATGGCGGGGGCCGCGCCCGCTGGCGCCGCGACGGTCTTGAACTGTACTACCTGTCACCCACGCGGCAGCTCATGGCCGTCGCGATCGATGGCGCGGGCAAGGCCGGAGCGCCACGCGCGCTGTTCGACGCCGCGAACTGGATCGACTTCGACGTCGCGCGCGACGGCCGCTTCATCGCCGTCGTCGCGACGGCAACGGCGGGTGCTCGCCCGCTGACGGTGATCGCCAACTGGCGGCCGCCCGACTGACTGACACCAGCGGCACATCCTTACTCGATTGTCACCGGCGCGATGCAGTCGCGACCGGCATCAGCACCAATCGGCATCCAGCCGGTGAAGTCTGGCTGAGCCGCCATCATCAGCACGGGCGAGAGCGTGTCGGCCTTGAATAGAGGGCCGGCCGGCCCGGCCAGCGCCGCGCGAAACCCCTCGAACCCCGACACCGCAAACAAAATGTAATACAACTGCCGCGTCGCGCCCATCGCCGAGACTCGGCGATAGCCGACGCAGGTGGGCGTAATCACCGACCGATCGAGACCGGCCGATTGCGCCAGGCCCAGCACCTGCTCCGCCGTCAGCGCCGATGGCAGTTCGTGTCGCAAGGCGAGGGGAATGCCCGGCATGCTCGGTGTGCCCATCGATTCCATCTGACGGCTGAACAACTGCCGGAACAGGTTCATCGGCAGTTCCGGCGGCGGCCGCAACGAAACCACGGAGCCTTGTGAATCAGCGGCGGTATCGATGCCCAGCGTCCAGCCTTGCAGGTGCTGCGGCGAGACTTGATACGGCTCGGACCGCGCGTCCTGCGCCGAGCGCACGAACAACCAGCCGGCGCCGCCCAGGACCAGGAGCACGACAGCAATCTTGATCAGCGGGTGGACCTTCTTCGCCGCCATCTATGGTTCCCGAGACGCGGTGTAGGCGGCGATCGCGATCATGTCGTCCACGGTGAGCTTTTCGACCGCGCTCTTCATCAACGCCGACCACGGCCCTTTTCGCACACCCTGCTGCATGTCGAACAACTGCCGTACCGTGTAGCTCGGCGAGCGTCCGGCCAGTGGTGGCACGGGACCCAGGCCCCTGAGGTCTGGCCCGTGACACGAGCCGCAGGCGACCGTCTTCCCCGCTCCGCCAGTCTTCACCAGCGATTCACCTTGCGCGACGCTGCCTTTCGGAACATAGGCAACGAAGCCAGACGACGCGTCCCGCAGTTCAGTGCGGCGCAAGTCTTCCGGCACCTCGATGATGCGCGCGCCCAGCGGTTCGGTGCGGTCGCCGTCGGGCACATGCATCGAACCGGTGATGCGGGTCTTCGGCACATCGACCGCCTCGATCACGCGAATCCATTTCGTGAACGGGAACGACGCGAAGTAGGCGGCGGCGGTTCTGATCTCTTCGTCGTTGGCCGCCTTGGCGTCCTGGATCATCGCGTTGGGCGGGCCCATCTTCGGCTCGGCGCTTTTGCGATCGCCGTTCTTGAAGTCGGCCATCTGCTGAACGATGTAGGCCGCCGGCAAGCCGGCGAGCGAGGCGTTTTCAGGACGACCCTGGCCGTTGACCAGGTGGCAGAACCCGCACGCGCGCAACTCGGGGCGCCGCCCGTGCGCCACCGATTCAGGCATGGGTGGATGGCCGGATGGGTGCCAGTCAGGCGGATTGAATGCATCGCGTGTCTGCGCGACGGTCAGCGATGCCGTGCTGCCTGGCAGCTGTTGTGGCGCCGGATCGGGAGCAGCCGGCTTGGCGCCCGGTGTGGGCGGCGGATTCACGGTGTACGCCCACGGCGGCGGCGCTTGCGCGGACACCAGGGCACGGGTCAGGACGACAGCGCACACGAGCAATCCGGATCGGCGAATCATCCTACCGACGTTATCCGTTTCCCCGGCGAATTTCCATGGCCGAGGCGATCGGGGTGCCACTGGGATCGCGCCGCACAATGTCCCGTGGCCGATCGCCAAGCCCTTCACTCTCGCCAATCGCCCTCACCACCATGCGGTCGCCGTCAATGCGGGACAACAGGAAGTGGCAGTCGGTCGCCCACGACACCGTCGCGGCTTCGATGAACCGATCCGGTGGAGTGCGCCGCAGCTTTCCGCCGGCGCCCGTCACGAAGTGATCGAGGCCCTCGATGCGCGAGTGCTGGAAGTTGTGCTCGTGGCCGGCAAACATCACGCGCACACCCGAGCGCTCGAACAGCGGCAGCAGCCGCTCCATGCCCCGGGTGTTGTGATGCTGCGGGCCTGCGCTGAGAATCGGGTGATGGGCAAACGGGATGCGCCAGAGCGCGCCGCCGCGATCCTCGGGAAAGCTCTGGTCCACGAACTCCCAGTGCTTGGGGTACTCGAACAGGCGCTTGCCCCTGAAGTAGTCCTCCTTCGAGGTGTCGAGGCAAACGAACTCGATGTCTGAGCCATATCGGAAGCGGTAGAACAGGCCGGGGCCGAACGAGGCACGGCCGGCCGCTTCTTCACTCTGAATGCGCTCGCGGATGTAGAAGTTATCTTCAACCTGGGTGCGGTCGTCGCGCTCTTCCGTCTCGTCGGCGTCGTGATTGCCAATCGACGGATACACGGGCACGCGGTTCAGGATGTAACGATAGGGCTGGAAGTAGGTAAAGAACCAGTCGTCATCTTCATCGCCAGTGCCGCCAATTGACACCCCCAGAATCCGCTGCCCGGCGTAGATGTTGTCGCCGGTGGTGAGGATCAACCGCACGCCCTCGGTATCAACCACCTGGCGTAGCGCGTTCGCCACCTGCTGTTGCCGGTGTTTTGGTGAGTGCCTCTTGACGCCGACGCCGAAGTCGCCGATCGCGGCGAACGTCAGGGTGCCGGCCGGCACTGTCGGGTCCGGATTTGTGCGGAAGCGATTGTCGTAGCGGCCGCCTGACTGCACCAGCGCCTGTTCGGCCGCGGACCAGTCCCACCGCTCGCCTTCGGCCCACTGCTGGCCTTTGACCAACACCTTGTAGGTGTACTCGGTGTCGGCGAGTAACCCCGCGACCCAACAGTGGTTGGCGACCTCGGTGGTCGCGGAGCCCGCGACGCGCCCGGTGGCATCGTAAACTTCGACGCGCGCCGGGCCGTACGGCGCCGAGCACGCACCGATCGAATCCTTGCGCGGCGGGTGCACGTACCTGAGCTCGGCATCGTCCACCAGCTTTGCCAGCCCATGCGTGGTGGTGCGAAAGTAGAACGCGCCCCAGGCGATCAGCACCGACTTGTGCGTCACTGAGGGAAGATAGATGTATGGTTCGGAATGAAATTCAGGCATAACGATCGGCGACCCTTCCTGAGCCTAACTCGCACGAGCCCTTCGGCCCTAGCTGCATCACGATGTCGGTGAGCAAGCTCTTCCTAATCGTTTTCTGGACGGCCGTCAGCATCGCGGTCGGCACCTGGGTGGTACGCGGCTTCTGGTGGCTGCGGTCGGCCTGGAAGCGGCGGCAGGCTGGCGAGGCCCCGATCCGATCGACGCAGTCCGTGCTTTGGCGCGACCCGGGACCGGTCGAGCAGATGGATTTCGTGGCGGGCCCGGGAGGTAGAGATGGGGCGCCGGCACCGCCCTTCGTCTTCGTTGAGGAGCACGCCGCTGGTTCGCAGCCGTGCATGTCGGTGCGCGATGCGCGGGGTCGCGTGTGGCGCGCCAAGTGGGGCGCCGAGGTCAACACCGAGACGTTTTGCACGCGGCTGGCGTGGGCGGCCGGCTATTTCGTCGAAACCACCTACTTCGTCGCGGGCGGCGCAATCGCCGGCGCCAAGGATCTGGAACGAACCAAGGCTTGTCTCGACGACACCGGCCAGTTCTGCAACGCGCGGTTCGAGCTCGACGAAGCCGGAGTGGTGAGGCACTTCGACGAGCACAGTTGGGCGTGGAACGAGAATCCATTCGTCGGTTCGCATGAGTTGAACGGCTTGAAAATTCTGCTGATGCTGCTGTCGAATTGGGACAACAAGGACGTTCGCGATGTCGCGCGCGGCTCGAATACCGCCATCTTCGAGTACCGGGTCGGCCATCACCAGCGCGAAGCCCGCTACCTGATCATCGACTGGGGCGCCGCGCTAGGCTCGTGGGGGGGCAACGTCTTGAGCCGCGGCCGGTGGGATGTGGAGGCCTTCGCCGCGCAGACCGATCAGCTGATCACAGGCGTCGTCGACGGCACCACGGTGTCGTGGGGTTATGTGGGGCAACGGACCGCCGATGCGGTCAGCGGCATTTCAATCAGCGACGTGCGATGGTTCCATGACCGGATTGCCGGAATCACCGACCCGCAGATTGCCGACGCCCTGCACGCCAGCGGCGCCACCGCCGACGAAGCTTTGGCCTTCACGAAGGCGATTCGCGCGCGATTCGAGAAGCTGCGTGCCGTGGCTCAGGCAACCGGCTAAGTCTTCTGCACGTGCTCGACCGAGTCGTTGCTCTTCTTGGTCTTCAGTTCAAGCGATGGTGGTTCACGCCCGGCGCAGGTCGATGCCGATGCCAGAGACTCGACGGTCGGCGTCCGCGAGAGGCAGTGTAAACCGCACGGTGGTGCCACGGCCGACTTCGCTGTCGGCGTCTACCGTCCCGCCATGGGCCTCCACGAAAGTCTTCACGATCGCCAACCCAAGGCCGGCGCTCTCGCTGCGGTCGGCGTCGCCGGTGCCTTTGTCGAAGATGCCGGTCAGCACCTCGGGTGCGATGCCGGCGCCGGAATCACTGACCCAGCATTCGGTCAGCCCGTTGGCGTCGCCGGCCCGCGCGCCTATCCGGACGGCGCCTCGCGGCGTGTAGGCGATCGCGTTCGCGATCAGGTTCTGGAACACCCGCTTCAGCAGGCCGGCGTCCGCAAACACCGTCAGTTCCTCCGGCACCTCATTAATCAGCTGCGTGCTGCCCGTCCCGGCGACGGGATGCAGATCGTGCACGAGCGCCTCAATCAGCGGCCACAGGTCCAGGAATCGCCGCTCAAGTTTGATGCCGACCTCGGTCTGCAGATTGGCATTCTCCTCCAGCACCCTGGCCACCAGCGTTTCGAGCTGGTGGATGTTACGGTGGAGCGTCTTCAGCATGCGCACACTCTCCGGACTGGCGCCCGCAGCAAGCGTAACTTCAAGCACTCGCGCGGCCAGCGCCATGGCATTAAGAGGTGTGCGAAGGTCGTGCGCGACAAAGGCGAGATATTCCTCACGGCGATGCAGGACCTCGAGTGCCTGCGCGGTAACGTAAGACTCCACCGCAAGGCCTATGGCGTGGTCCAGCACGCGGCTCAGAATATGCACGGCCTCGCCTTGAAGGCCGAAGCCATGGGCGCCGGCGAGGTCGTGAATGCACCCGCGAAGGATGTTGTACTCCGCGACGACCTCGACAATGTCGAAGCCATCTTGCAGTCGCTGCAATCCGTGGGCGGGCGGACTGCCTACGGCCAAGGCGGCCGCAATCGACTCATCCGCATGAGTCTCGAGCGCGCCGGCCAGCTCTTCGAACAAACTGGGAAGGTGGTCGTTCAAGGTCGGCACGTCCAGGTGCCGGGCCGAAGGAAGTTCCCGCACCGCCAGCCGCCATTTCGTGAGCAATGGCTCGACGTCGCGCCGGATTAGTCGCGCGAGCGTCTGGAGGTCGTCAGCAGCCATCGAACGACGTTACTACTTCTTCGGCAGTTCGAACACGTACAACGTGTGCCCACTCGAGGGCGGGTTGATCTCCGGGGTAATCGTCCTCGGCACGACACGGGGGCTGCCGCCGCCGACGCCGGTGGTCACGGCGATGTACTGTTTGCCGTTGGCGGAGAACGATACCGGAAAACCCTGCACCGCGGTTCCCAGTCGGGCCGACCACAACACCTCGCCGGTCTTGACGTCGTGGGCGCGGAACTGGCGATCGAGATCGCCAATGAAGATTACGCCGCCGGCGGTGCTGAGTGCCGCCGTCAGGTAGGCAGCCCGCTGCTGCACGCTCCACGTCTCCTTCATCGTCGTCAAGTCGATCGCCAGCAGCTTGCCGACGTTGCCGTCGCTGCCTGGCATTTCGAAGAACTTGCGCGCGGCCGAGGTGCCGCCCGAGCCTTCCGCGAACTCCACCTTGCGTGCCACGATTTCCATGCACGACTGACTGAGCGGGATGATCAACTGGTTGGTCGGCTGGTGATACGTCATCGCCTGCCAGTTATGCCCACCCTCGGTGCTCGGGCACACCGCCAGCCACTCGTCCAGCTTCTGGTCGATGATGTCCTGCCGGTAGGTGGGCGTGCCCTTCTCCGGATCGATCTTGTCGAACATGTTCTGGAAGACGGTCTGTTTGTAGCCCAGGAATTTGCCGGTCTTGCGCTCGAGTTTCCAGAGGATGCCGGCCTTGCCAATGGTGAAGACTGCTTTCTCGGGGCCGTTGTCGATCAGCACCCGCTCGAAGACCTCGTCCTGGTCGAGCGTCTCACCAGGAATGTGCTGGTAGTGCCACGCCAGCGTGCCGTCCTCGGCGTTGAGGGCCACCGTCGAACCGGTGTAAAGCGCCGCGTCGGCGACCTTGAGGCCACGGCTCGCCGGCATCCACGGCTTGGGCTGCGCGACTCCGTAGTAGATGAGATCGAGGTCGGGATCGTAGCTGCCGACGATCCAGGTATCGCCGCCGGCGCGCATGCCGTCACTCAACGCGCCCCACGTATCGCCGCCCGGTTCGCCGGTCCGCGCGACCGTGTGGAACTTCCACAGCAGCTTGCCGGTGGTCGAATCGTAGGCGCTGATGAAACAGCGCTCGCTGGCACTGGCGCGGAAGCGATCGCAACCTTGTAATCCCTGGATCACCTTGCCGCGCACCACCAGCGGACCGCTGGTCTGGTAATAGCCCTTGGTGTTGTCGGCCACCGTGACGTTCCAGACGACGCTCCCGTTGCGAGCATCGAGCGCCACCAGATGGGCATCGGTCGTCGCCAGGAAAATCTTGTCCTGATAGATCGCGATGTTGCGCATCGACGCGAAGGAACCAACGGCGGCGTTGGGGCCGACCTGATTCTCCCAAATCAGATCGCCGGTCGCGGCGTCGAGCGCCTGCACCATGTTGAGCGTGTGCGTGAGGTACATGATGCCGTTGTGCACGAGCGGCATCGGCTGGTTGGCGCCGCCCTCGTTCATCGACCAGCTCCACGCCAGCTTGAGGTCTTTCACGTTCTTGGTGGTGATCTCCGTGAGCGGGCTGTAGCTCCACGCCTGATAGTTGCGGCGCGCCATCAGCCAGTCGCCCGGGTCTGGGTTCTTCAACATGGCGTCGGTGACCGGTACGTAGTTCTTCACTTCGCCTTTGACCGAGAGCCCGCGCGGCGGCGGCGGCGCAGCCGCACGGCCGGCGGGTGCGGATCCGGCCGGCGCTGCCGCCGCAAGACTGGCTGCCGCGCGCTGCCCCGTGGCAATCGAGCCGATCGGCGTGGCGGTGGCGGCCACGAGCGGCTGAGTGCCCGCGGCAGCGCCGTTGAACTGAAGAATGAAGGCCGCAATGTTGAGGTACTCTGCTTCGCCCAGGCTGGGTCGCCCGGGGGGCATGGTCGCTGACATGTACTCGACCAGGTCCTTCGTGGTCCGGCCGCGCCAGGTGGTCATGAAGTTAGCACCGGCAAGGGCGGGCGCTTCGTTCTGCCCAACGAGCGTCGCCTGATGGCAGCTCGCGCAGTTGGCTTGGTAAGAAGCCTGCCCCGCCGTCGCCTGCGCGGCGGTGTACACCGACGCCGACGGTGCCTGGCCCGCCGACCTGTCCGCCGTAGCCTCGGCGAAGGCGGAAGCCTTGGCGAAGGGGGCGACCGCAGTGAGGGTGAGGTGTGCACCAGAAACCAGCAGCAGCGCGGCGCAGCTAATCCACGTTTTCATTTCTTGCCCTCTTGAAGGAGGAGCCAGCCCCAAAGGTTGCCCTCCGGTGCCTTTTCGCTGTGCAGTTGAACGTAGAGCCGTCCGTTGGCCAGGTCATCGACCTGCTCCTTCGTCAGCTCGAGAGTTCCGGTGATGGTGCCACTCGTACCGGCTGCGACCTTGAGGTCACCGATGGCTGGTCCGCGCATCGCCGTTCGCGGGCTGCGATGCACGCGCGCCACGGTCGACGCGGTCTTGAGGCCGGCGTAATTTCCTGTCAACGTGAGCGTGTTGCCGTTGAGCGTGGCGGTTACGGCCCCGGAACCGGCGACGGTCGCCTGCATGGCAACGTCGAGCGCTACCGGCGAGAGGCGGGCGCGATACTGGCGTGATTGCGCGCCGGCCGTGGCTACCAATGCAGCCACCAGGCAGGTGGCCACCAAGATCAACCGTCTGGTCATGGGCCGGAATGATACCTGAGAAGCCTCATGCTAGGATGTCCGCAATCAACAGGTTAGGGCCTCCAGGGGCCAGTGTCAGGCGGACCCACACCTCGAAACGAATCAAAACACTCATGACTGATGCGCCCATGAATCCAAACAAGGCCCTCTGGGAAAAAGGCGACTTCACGCGCATTGCAGAGACCATGCGCGAAAGCGGCGAAGCGCTCGTACAGCAGATCGGCATTACCAACGGACTGAAGGTTCTGGATCTCGGATGCGGTGATGGCACTACAGCGCTACCGGCGGCGAAGCTGGGGGGTGATGTGCTGGGCGTCGATATTGCGCGCAACCTGGTCGAGGCCGGCAACAAGAGGGCTTCGGAGCACGGCCTGGCGAACTGCAGGTTTCAGGTAGGCGACGCGTCCAATCTGCAGGAGTTACCGCATCATTCGTTCGATCTCGTCGTCAGTATCTTTGGCGCGATGTTTGCCCCTAAGCCGTTCGAGGTTGCCAAAGAAATGGTGCGCGTGACGCGGCCCGGAGGCCGGATCGTGATGGGCAACTGGATTCCCGGTGATCCGACGCTCGTGGCACAGATCCTGAAGATTAGCGCAAGCTACACGCCGCCACCGCCGGAGGGTTTCGTCAGTCCCATGACGTGGGGCGTCGAGGGCAACGTGAGCGAGCGGTTTGCCGCCGCCGGAGTTCCGGCCGAACAGATCTCCTTCATGCGAGACACGTTCACCTTCAACTACCGCGGCGCGCCATCAGCGTTCGTGGATGAATTCAGGCAGTATTACGGGCCGACCATGAATGCATTCGAAGCGGCAGAGAAAAACGGTCGAGCCGCTGATTTGCAGCGAGAGCTCGGCGATTTGTTCGACAGCCAGAATCGAGGGTCGGGTGCGACGTCCATTCCGGCAACCTTCTTGCGCGTGACGGTCGCCCTTTGAACAGATTTCGAAGCAGCAGTGTGTGAGCGTTCGAGCCGCGCTGGAGAACTGAGATGGCAAGAGTTGAGGTGGTTCCAATCGGATCGCACGATCGCCTCTTTTACAGTGGGATCGCGATCGCGATGGCGGTGGCGGTCTTCACGGGATTCGCGCCGACCTATTATCTGCGGTTCTTCGGCGACGGCCCGCAGGCCACGCTGAGCGGCGGGCCGTTCACGTCCCTCGTGCACCTGCACGGCGCAGTGTTTACGGCGTGGATTCTGCTATTCATCGTGCAGACCGTGCTCGTCGCAAGTCACCGCGTGGCAGTGCACCGCCGGCTGGGCGTGGCCGGCGCATTTCTCGCAGCGGTCATGATTACGGTCGGAATATTCACGGCTGTTGCGACCGCCAAACGAGGCGGTGCACCGCCGGGGGTCGATCCGCTGGCATTTCTCGTTATCCCGATCTTCGACATGGTCCTGTTCGCGACGTTCGTCACCGCCGCGCTCGTGCTGCGCCGCGATCGGGAGACCCACAAGCGGCTGATGTTGCTGGCTTACATCAGCATCATTGTTGCCGCGGTAGCGCGTCTGCCGGGGCTGCTCCCCCTGGGGCCACTGGCCTTCTTTGGTCTTGGCTACTTTCTGGTGGTGGTCGCCGCCGGCTATGACCTCGTGTCGCGGCGCCGGGTTCACAGGGCCTACCTATGGGGCGGGGCGCTGATGGTGGTCTCGGTGCCACTGCGCCTGGTGATCTCAGATACCGGCGCCTGGCGGGCATTCGCTCAGATGCTGACTAGATAGGGCAGAGGCAAGTGGTTGGCCGGACCAACTCAAGGGCAGAATCCAATCGCCCCATTCCTGAACGTTAGCCCCTACCGAGCGTGCAATCCCGGCAGCCGTCTGAGGCGACGAGCTAGCCAGCCGGTCAGGGATGCGGATGCACTGCGTAGTGCTGGCGCAGCAGGTCCTTGCCGTAGTCATTGCCGTTCGGCGTTCGCACGACCACGTGGATATGCTGCGGGTTTGGGGCAGACGGATCCTGGGCCAGGTGGCGCAGGTTTGCCGGAGTTTGGTGGTCAAACTCAATCAGGATGACCGGGCTGTGGATGCGGTAGTAAAAGACGCTACCCGGCGTCGTCTCGCCGATCCAGGCAAACCGGGTCTGGTCGATGTGCCGGCGCACTTCGTCCATGCGGACGCGCGCGTGGCCGTCGGCCAGGTTGGCGACGTACAGCCCGACGAGATCCAATAGCTGCTGCTTCTGCGCGGCCGTGAAGTCCGCGGCGCTGGCGCCGGCGTGGTCCACCACGACGTTGTCTTTCCATGCCTCGGTCAGGTTGTTGTTGCGAGTCTTGGCGACGCCGATCATCGCCGCTTTTCGTTGCGCATCCGGCAGCGCGTTGATCATCTTGAGCCCGGCCGCCTGCTCGTCCTGCAACACCGCGGTGCCGCTGTATTTTCCAGACGAGGCAATCACCGGTTCGGACCCAGCGAACATCGGCGTCATCACCACCTGATCGCCAAGCACGAAGTAATTGATAATGGCGTGGTGGCCATCGAACTGCCAGCCCCACGGTTCGGTCGCCGACGGCGTGCCCATCACGGTGACGTGGTACATCCATTCCGAGTAGCGATCGAAGTCGTTACCGTTCAGCTCTCCAAGTGTGTAGTTCAACTTCATGATGTCGCGGGTCTGCTTCAGCCCCTTGGCGCTCAACCCCGCGCGTAGCAATGCGAACCCGGCCTCGCGCTGGGCTTCGGTCATGTCCTTGAAGCTCACGCCTTGCCGCACGTAGAAATCCTGGTTCATCCACTTGCGCCACTCAGGGTCGTCTTCCTTGAACTGCGTGGCCGTACGCTGGCTGGCGGAGAGTGCCGTGAGGAATGCGTCCGCGGCCTTGCGCACCGGCTCGGTTGATACCCCGGTCGACTTCACCGCAAACAGTCCCGGCGCGATCGCGCCGTTGGTGGTAACGCCCTTGAAGGGCTCCGACAGGCCTTTGGCCTCGGCATCCACGGACTGCTGCCGGAAGCGCGCCGCGCGCTCGGCAATCGCCTGCGGTGTCAGCGGCTGCTGAGATGCTGCCGTCACCACCAATAGGCCGCTCACCACAATCACGACCGCGAGAATGAATCGCTGCTGCATGGGCGGGATGATACCTGAGAACGCAGGCTAGATGGCCGCGCTGCCGACCTGTTCCTACCAGAGAATAGATGACAGGGCGATGGCGGTCGCGAGTGCCGCCGCCAGCTGCAAACCGAGTTCGGCGCGCTCGCGCAGGAAGACCGCTCCGCCAGCCGCAAACGCCAGACCGGCCGCAAGAAATCGCCAGTACAACTCCTGCACCTGCCCTTCCTCCGTCGTCGTCGGCGCCTGCCGGCGGCCGGCATCGATGATGGCGTTGGCAATCTCGCGATCGGGGTCACGATCGAGTTCGAAGTACTGTCCTCCGCCGGCCGCGGCAATGCGCTGCAGCGATGGCCGATCGAGGCGCGATCGCCCTGGCGACAGCCCCTCCTCGCCGTCCGTATTCCGGCTGTCCGGCAGCATGCCGCCTGACAGGGTGCCGACTCCGACGACGTAGAGCGGCACATGGGCCTGGCCCGCCAGTTCGATCGAGCGCGCCACTTCGCCGCTCCACGACTCGCCGTCGGAGAGCATCACGAACAGCTTCGCGTTCGGCGACGGACCATGAATCTCGCGGTCTTTCTCGATCAGGCGAAGACCCCAACTAATGCCCTGCTCCAGGTTGGTGTCCCACGTGGTGTCGTCCTCAAGGCGGAACGGCGGACGGCCGTGGAGGTGATCCAGGAAGAAGAACACGGTGTTGGGATCGTTGGTCAGCCGAATCTGCGGCGTGGCGATGTGTGCGAACACCGTCAATGCAAGGCGATCGTCGTTCCAGCTGAGCGAGTCGCCAAGCAGGCGCAGGAACGTCATGGCCCGTTGCCAGCGGTTGCCGATTACATCGGTGACGTGCATCGACGCCGAGCCATCCTGCAGCACGACAATGTCAACGCCCGCGCGCCCGACCACCGTGGTCACGCCCTGGGGACGAGCGAGCGCCAGAATCACGCTGCTCGCGGCCAGGATCAGGCACAGCCAGAACGGCAGGTCGCCGGCAATGCCAAACCGTTCCCGAACCGGAATCGAGCGGTGCGCGCGCAGGCGCCGCAGGTCTGACCACCGGCGCCCGACGCGCCAGCACCACGCCACCAGCAGGAAGGCCGGCGCGGCCAGCAGCCACAGGAAGTGTGGCGCGCCGAATTGCAATCCCTCAGTCACGAACGCCTAGCCCTTTCGCTGAATCTTGCCACCCGGCGTCGCTTCTGGTTGCGCCTCGCGATCCCCGTACTCCATGGGCGCAATCACCTGGAACTCCTCGGCCTTCGCTTCGGGCGGCGGTCCGCCTGGCCGTCCATGGATGGTGTTGCCTTCGGGCAGGTCGCCCGATCGCGCCCGTGCGGTTGCTGCCGCGGCCGCAGGCGTCTTGCCGGGCCCGCGCGATGCCACCTGATCGCGCACGCGCGACACGTACTCGTAGTTGTAGGCCGCTTCGGCATGGCGCGGCGAGGCCTTGAGCACGGAGGCATAGGCCTGAAGGACGCCGTCGAGCCGCTGGACCTGTTCTGCCTGCGGAGCACGGCGATCACGTTCGCTTGCGCGGAAGGCCGCATTCGCCGTGGTCAGCAGGACCTCGGCGTCCACCTCTTCGCTGCGCGCTTCAACTACCTGGTCGTAGCCGCCGGTCCAATAGGCGACCGTGGCACGAATCCGACGGATGTGAGCCGACAGGCTCCCCTGATCGCCAGGCACATAGTCCGATAGCGACGGCGACGGCGCCAGGTCGTCGTCGACCTCGAATTGGAGCGTGGCCATTTGCTGCCGGGCGTCGGCAACACGCGCGGCGAGCCTGGCTTCGGACCACGACAGCCACGCCCCCGCGAACAGGACGATGGCAACAGCAAGTCGAACAATCACGATTCGCATAGCGACCTTTCAGAACCCTTGTTAGGGAATCTTTCCAAACCACGGTGTCGCGAGCTTGAGGCCGGCGGCCGATGTCCACAGCGCAGCGGCGGCCAGCGCAAACAAACTGAAGCGCGCCTGCTGGCTCGAATACTGGCGCGTCTCGATGGTGCCGACCGCCTCGCGATCGATGTCCTCGACGGCGGCAATCAGGCTCGCCTCGTTCTTCGCGACGTAGTAACGGCCGCCAGTCTTCTCGACCGCCGCCTGCCACTTGGCATCGGGAATACCGTCACCGAATTCCTTGTTGTAGTTGGTGCGGACAAAGAACAACGGAATCTTATTGTCGACGGCGCTCTTCAGAATGTCGTCGAGGCTGCGACCGTGGACGATCGAGGTGGTGTCTTCGCCGTCGGTGAAAATCACCATGAGGTTGCCTGACGCCTCGAGAAAATTGAAGGCCTTGAAGATCTCGATGCTCTCCTCGAGCGCGCTCGCGATCACGGTGCCCGACTCCGGGAACTGCGAGAACTCGACCGGGTCGCCGATCAACGCCATGCTCAGCAGCAGGTTGTCGTAGTCGCTGGTGAACGGGGTGATCACGTAGGCGCGGCTGCCGAACTCAACGAGCGCCATCAGGTCGCGGTGGCGGGCCTTGCGCCGCAGCTGTACGAACCGCTCCGCAGCGGCGACCGTCGTGAAGAACGCCGGCTGCACCTCATTGCGGGTGTTGAGGGTGGCGGCCTTGAAGGCCGTCTGCATGCTGTCGGAGGCGTCGATCATCAGGCTGATGCGCCGGCCCGGATAGGTCACATTCTCGATCACCAACGACGAGTAAGGGTCCGCGAGCGCTAGTAACGCAAAGGGCAGCGCGCCGACGAACAACACCACCGGCAGGTGGCGCGTCCAGGCCAGGCGCGAACCAGGGAGGGATCGCAACAGCGCGGGCAAGGCAATGTGATGGCGTCCTGGCTTGCGTGTCATGACCGTCCGAATCAACAGCAACAGCAGTGCCGAGAACACCACTGCCAGCAGCGCCAGGCGGCCGGTATCCCGGCGCCAGAACTGCAAGCCGCCAAGGTCGAACACCGCCCACTCGGCGGTCACCGACTGCGCCACGGCAATCAGCGCGCCTTCCACCACGTTCTCCAGGCATTGCGCTCGCGTTGCAGGTCGGCGGCCACTTCGCGGGCATGACGGCCGGCCTCGTTCAGCGTGGCCGCGTCTCGAACCGGCGCTTGTTGATACAGCGCAGCAGTCATCTCGGCCAAAGCCGACTGCAGGCCCTCGAGCTGATGCCGATGCGCGAGCGGCACCGAATCAGCGAGTCGAGAGCCCGTGAGTGCCACGTCCGCGGCAGTCACCGGGCTCGAAACCGATGCCCTCATCGTCTTGACACGGCCGTGGGTGACGGCGAGCCGTCCTTCGGGCACTGGCGCATTTGCCTTCAAGACCTTTTCGCTCAGTGGGCGTCGAATGGCCAGGGCGCCAATCACGCGAATCGCCGCCAGCGCGCGTGCCACCGCGGTGTCGGTCCAGCCGTCGGCCGTGGCTAACGCCTGCACCTCGGCCAGTTCCTGCGACGCGCGCGAAGCGACCGCACGATCGGGCAGCCGGTCGCTGGCGACCGCGCCGGGCTTGCGGGTGCCGCGAGCCAGCGGCACGAGCGCCAGGATCGCCATGACGGCCGCGGTCGCCCCCAGCGCCACCGCGACAATCTGGAACATGCTGCTGCGGAAGCGGAGCGACTCCACCGCGTCCAGGCCGGCGTCGGAGCTGTCGCGAATATCCGCGGCGCCGGCCGGCACCATCGACAGCACCTTGATGGGCAGCGCCGGCATCAGGTAGCCGAGGTCGCGGCCCTCGAGCGACGCGGCAGCGCCAACGCGGCTGTGCACGCGGTACGGGATCGTCAACGCGGGCACGTTCACGTCACGCCCAATCGCGTCGGCGCTGATCAGCCGCAACTGGTAGTGATATTGAAAAAATCGGCGTTGCAGCCGGTGCGCATCGGCGGGATGCGATCCGCCCAGGATCTCAAACGGCGCCATCTGGATGGAGGCGACACCCAATCGCGACTCGTCGGCCACCACCTGCATCGACGCGGTTTCGATCACGGCGCAGGTCAGCACCACGCTGAAGCTCTCGCCGATCGTCACCGCGCCGGCGCTCGATTGCCACCAGCAACGAATAGGGTCGATGCCGCCCCGCTCCTGGGCGGCGGCCGCGGCAGCTCCGGGTACTCCTGGCAGCAGAATCGCTACGGCGACGGCGACGGCGAACACCACTCTCATGGCACCGGCACCTGCTCAATACAATCGCGAATCACGGCTTCCGCCGTCAGGCCATGCGCCGCCGCGTGCGGGCCCAGCCAGATGCGATGACCGAGCACGAACGGCGCAAGGTCCTGGATGTCCTCGGGATACACCTCGGCGCGCCGACGCTGAAGCAGCGCCCACACCTTGGCCAATCGGCTCCAGCAAATAATGGCCCGAGGCGATGCGCCCAGATCGACCCCGCGCTCGACCAACTCGGAGGCCGAGTGGTGACGCCAGTCGGTGTCCTCGTTGTAGGGACGGGTGGCCGCGACCAGGCGTTGGATGTAGCGGCCCAGCCGATCGTGCAGGAACACGCGCTCACTGATGACCGCCCGCAACTGGACGATGCGATCTTTTGACAGCAATGGGTTGAGCCGCACTTGCTTGAAGTCGAAGTTCACCAGCTTCTCTTCCTCCTCGGGCGGGAGATAGCCGATGTTAACCATCGCCGCAAAGCGGTCGGTGGCCGCTTCCGACAGCGGAAAGGTGCCCTGCCCGAGCTCCACCGGGTTCATGGTCGCAATGGCAAAACTGAACGTCGGTAACTCGTAAGTCATCTTGCCGACGGTGATGGTGCGGTCTTGCAGGGCCTCGAGGAAAGCGCTCTGCGACTTGAGCGGAATGCGATTGATCTCGTCGAGCAGGATGACCTCGGCAGAAGCCATCGGACCAAACTCCGTCACCAACTCACCGGTTGACGGGTTGATCATCTGAAAGCCGACCACTTCGGTGGGCTGCAGGTCGGCACGGCCCTGGATGCGCGCGAACTTGGCGTCGCTGATCGCGGACAGGATCACGCCGAAAAAGGTCTTGCCGACGCCAGGCACGCCCCGCAATAGCAGGTTGCCGGCGTTGACCTGGCGCTCCGTGCGCTTGTCGTAAGTGGTCGGAATCTCCGACAGCAGGACGACGTTGGCGACCGCTTTGGCGGTGTCGTAGCCAACCAGCGCCTTGCTGCCCTCGGCGATCACCGCAACGTGAAAGTCGATCGCCTCCTGGAGCTCAGGATGCACCTAGTGGCGCCCCGACTGAATCTGCTTCGCCACTTTCTCGACGTCGGCCATCACGCGCAGCAGGTTACCGCTCCAGATCTTGCCAATCTGCTCTTCCGTGTAACCTCGGCGGACGAGCTCCAGCGTCACGTTGAAGGTTTCTTCGGCGCCGTTCCAGCCGGTGACCCCGCCACCGCCGTCGAAGTCGGACGAGATGCCGACGTGGTCGAGGCCGATTTTCTTCACGAGATAGTCGATGTGGTTGACGAAGTCCGCCACCGTCGCGCGGGTATCGCCCGGGGTCTTCTTGTCGACCTCCGCCATCCGCGCGATGTACTGCTCACGCTGTTCGGTCGTGAGGCGATTCATGGCCCCGCCACCCGCGCCACCGCCGGTACCGGGACCGCCGCCACTGCCTGACGGGCCCAGGCCGAACTCCTTGCGAAGGGCGGCAATCGCCGCCGTGCGCTCGGCTGAATCCGGCTTGTTGATCTTCACGTAATTGGCAAACGCCACCGTCTGGATCACGCCGCCATTCTTCTTCAGCGCCAACAACTGCTCGTCGTCCATGTTGCGGCTATGGTCGGCCAGGGCGCGCGCCGCGGAATGCGAGGCAATCACCGGCGCCTTCGAGAGCGCCAGGGCCTGCAGGTTCGCCGCTTTCGACGGGTGCGACAGGTCAACCATGATCCCCCACTTGTTCATCTCGGCAATCGCCTGCTTGCCGAGATCGCTCAGGCCGTTGTGCAGCCACTTGCCATCGCGCTCGCCGGTGTTTGAGTCGGCCAGCTGGCTGTGGCCGTTATGCGCCAGCGACATGTAGCGGCCACCGCGATCGTAGAACTCCTTTACCCGCTTGATGTCGGCCCCAAGCGAGTAGGCGTTCTCAATGCCGATCAGCGCGACCTTCTTACCCGACTTGGCAATGCGCGTCACGTCGGCCGCCGTCAGCGCGAGCTCGATCTGGCCCGGGGCGATCTCCTTGGTCAGGTGGTGCACGGCCTCGAACTTGGCGACCGCCTGCTTATAGGCGCCGTCGTAGCCTTCGGGCGTCAGGGGGCCCTGGCCGACGTAGACGATGAAGAAGGAGGCATCGAGGCCGCCTTCGACCATCTTGGGCAGGTTTACCTGGGTCTCGAGCCGCTGCGTGTAGTTCTTCTGCCGGGTGAAATTATCGGGATTGATGTCGTCGTGCGTGTCGAGGGTAATCACGCGCTCGTGGATGCCGCGCGCCTTGGCCACCAGTGCGGCGTCGGCCTGGGCCGAAGGCCGAGGGTCGGCAAGGGTCACAAACAGAAAAAGGGCAGCGGCAAACGTCACAAGTCGGGTCATGGGCGATCTCCTGAGGCGGAGATCCTACCGCGAAATTTGAGACCCCGATGACTTGTCTGCCTCGAAGTTGTGACAGAATCGCCGCGTTTCCCATCAGGAGGGTGTCAATGAAGCGTGATTTCCGGCGTGTCATCGGGTTCGTCGCAGGTCTACTGGTCGCCAGCACCATGTCGGGAACCGGGTTCGCTCAGACGCGCCTCGCGAGCATCGAGGGTCGGGTGACCGACGAGAGCAACGCGCCGATACCTGGCGTAACCGTGACTGTCACCAGCCCTGCGCTCCAGGTCGCCCAGATGGTCAAGGTCACCGGGCCTGATGGCTCGTATCGCATCCCGGAGTTGCCGATCGGTCCGTATCGGCTCACGTTCGAGCTTGCCGGCTTCCGAACCTTTGTCAGGGACGGCGTGGCTCTGACCGCCGGTTTCGTCGCCCGGGTTGATGCGGATCTGAAGGTGGGCACGCTTGAGGAGAGCGTGACAGTCAGCGGCCAAAGTCCGGTCGTCGACGCCGTCTCGACTCGTGGCGGAGCGACGATTTCAGCCGATGTGATTCAAACCATCCCCAACTCGCGCAACTACCAGGACATTCTCAACATGACGCCGGGTGTCACCGTCGGCGCCCCTCCCCAAATGGGTGAAGTCGGCTTTCGAGCGTTGACCGGCGGCATCAAGACCTACGGCACGTCGGGACAAACGCAGACCCAGATCGAAGGGCTGCAGATGTCGGAGTCGGCGTTCCCGGACTTCGCGACCGCCGAGCAGGTCGACATCAGGACATTCGGCAACACGGCCGACGTTGCGCAGCCGGGTGCGGTCACCGACGTGATCGTCAAGTCGGGCAGCAACGTCTTCCACGGCCGCCTGCACGAGCAGTACATGAACAGCAGCATGCAGACGACCAACCTGGACGACGCCCTGCGAGCGCAGGGCCTGAGAACCGGAGACGGCATTCGCTCCTATCAGGACCTCGCGGGTGACCTCGGTGGGCGAATCATCCGGGATCGATTGTGGTTTTACGGGGCGTTCCGCGACATCCGAAACGAGCGAACCCTGAGCGGCTACTCAGCAGCTCCGGGACCTGACAACGCTTATGGCACCGCCGACGATCTGCCCGGGTATCCGCCGGCGACGCAGTCGAATTACACCATCAAGGTGTCCAATCAACTGACGCCTGCCAATCGGCTGATCGGATTCTGGCAGCGCAACTGGGTGGACGAAACGCAGGCGCAAGCAAGCCGCTTCATACCGTACGAAGCCACCCGCGAAGTCCAGTGGGAGCCCATTCAATACAAGTTCGAGTGGCAGGGCACGCCGTCGAACCGCATCTTCTACAACGCCACCTACGGCCGCACCAGCGAACGCATCTTCTATATTCCGACCAGCCCCGACACCCGGTCTCGCTACGACGTGCGCACGCTGATTGCGACCGGCGCCTACGCCAGTCCGACGACGGGCGGACGCGACGACATCTACGGCAGCCAGTCGAAGCGCCACACCATCAACGCCAACGTCAGTGCGTATCCCGGTGAATTTCTCGGCGGCTCCCACGAACTGAAGTTCGGTTTCCGCGCGTGGCTCGAGAACCGGCGATCGCAGTTCGACGACCGCACCAGCGGCAACTACCGCCTGATCTACGACGCGGGACGGCCACTGCAGTTCCAGACCTGGGACTTCCCGGTGGTGGCACGCGACGGCATGAACGAATTTTCAGGGTTTGTGATGGACCAGTGGCGCGTCGGCTCACGCCTGACCCTCAACCTGGGCCTGCGATGGGAGACGGTGCGCGGCTACGCACCCGAGCAGTCCAAGCAGCCGAGCACCTTCGGTGGCCCCGCCACCTTTGCCGCCGAAGACATCGTCAGCTGGAATGCCGTGGCGCCCCGCGCCGCGGTCGCGTGGGACCTGGGCGGCAATGGCAAGACCGTCGTGAAAGCCACGTACGGCTGGTACAACTTCCGGATCTCGGCGGCCGGGTTCGTGTCGGTCTTCAACAAGGTGCGACCGCAGGCCACGTCCTATCGGTGGGTCGATCGTGACGGCAACAACGACTACACGCCGGGCGAGGTGGACCTCAGCCTGACCGGTACCGACTTCGTGACGACTACCGGGGGCAATACCAACATCGCGAATCTGGACCTGAAGCAACCCTACACCAACGAGGTGACGGCCTCGTTCGAGCGCGAGGTGGGGCGCGAAGCCTCGGTGCGCCTGCTCTATGTGTTCAAGAAGACCAGTGATGACTGGGAAGCCGTCAACCCGCTGCGGCCGTTCGGCGCTTACAACATTCCCATTCAGCGCCGCGACCCAGGTCCGGACGGCAGCGTGGCGACAGCGGCGGACAACGGTCCGGCGGTCACCTTCTACGACTACGACGCGGCATTCCGCGGCGCCACTTTCGTGGCCGCCAAATACCAGACCCGCGTGAATGACGATCACTTCAACACGTTTGAGGTGACGTTTACCAAGCGCCGATCGGATCGCTGGAGCGTGATCACATCGTTCAACCTGACGAAGAACCACCGGTGGATTGACGCGATCGCGGAGAGCCCAAACGACCTGTTCTTTCCTCTCGACGAGACCCTCGAATGGGCGTACAAGCTGGCCGGCAGCTATACCCTCCCCGCTCGAATCGAGGCGTCGGCGCTGTACGACATCTTCAACGGCGACCGCGGCCAGAGGACCTACATCTTTGGCGCGACGGATCCGGATGGTGGGACTCCGCTGCGGAGCTTCAACACCGTGACGTTACGCCTCGAGCCGTTCGGAGACCGCGAAGGTCCCGCGCGCCACAACCTCAACTTCCGCATCGCCCGTCCTTTTGAGATCGGACGCGGTCAGCGGGTGCGCCTGGAACTGGACGCACTTAATGCCCTGAACACCAACGTGGCGTGGGGACGCGGGGTTCCGGGAATCAGCTTCGCCTCCGGTCCGACGTTTGGCTACGCAACCCAGATCGTCGCGCCGCGCATCTTCCGGCTCGGGGTTACTTACAGTTTTTGACGAATTGGGCGGCACGGGCGGCGCAACTATTTAGCGAGGCCGACCCCGCTCGGTGGGGCCTGCCGGACGAGGCGCTGGCCGGGGCGCTGGAGCGGAGCGCGGCCAAGGCGTTTGCCGGCCGCTCTCCGACGCCCGCTGAACTGGATCGCTACCTGGGCTCACTGCACCTGCCCGACCTGGCGCTGGCCTGCGCTTGCGCGCAGGGCCACGAGGGCGCGTGGGATCATTTCGTGGCCGAGTTCCGGCCCGCACTCTATCGCGCGGCCGATGCCGTCGATGCGAGCGGGGGCGCCCGGGAGGTCGCCGACGCGCTTTACGCCGAGCTGTTCGGCCTCAAGGAGCGGGACGGCGAGCGGCGGTCTCTGTTCCGCTACTTTCACGGCCGCAGCAGCCTCAGCACGTGGCTGCGTTCCCTGGTCGCACAACGGTATGTCGACCGAATCCGCGAGGTCAGGCGGCACGACCCCATCCCCGCGGAGACATCACCCGCGGCCCTCGTCGCGCCGCTGGCGCCGGCCAATCCCGACCGCGGACGATTCGCGGCGGCCATGCGCGCCGCGCTTGGCCTGGCCATCGCCGCGCTGGCGTCACGCGACCGCCTGCGCCTCGGCTGCTACTATGCGCAGGAGATGACGCTTGCGCAGATCGGCCGGCTCGCGGGCGAACATGAAGCGACGGCGTCGCGCCATCTCGCCCGGACGCGGCGTGACATCAAGACCGCTGTCGAGCGTCACCTGCGCGAGCAACACCAGTTTGGCGACGCTGAGATTGCCGAGTGCTTCGCCAGCGTGTCGGCCGACGCCGGGCCAATTGATCTCAGCGATTGGCTGGACCCAGACCAAGGCCGCAAGAAACCCGGCGCCGCCCGTTCTAACTTTGAGGACCCTTCGTGAACGCTGACCGCGATCGCGATCGCTTGTTGGACCACGCGCTCACCCGCGAGCTGCGGACGCCAGAGATGTCGCCGGCGACGGAGTCGTGCCTTGACGCCGAAACCATTGCTGCCTGGATGGACGGCGGACTCGATGCATCGTGGCTCGCTATGGCCGAGGCACACGTCTCGAATTGCATGCGGTGCCAGGCGCTGCTGGGCACGGTGGCCATTACCGCACCGGCGGTGTCGGTCACCGAGCCCCAAAGGGCGTGGCTGTGGCGATGGTGGCTGGCACCCGTCGCCGCGACCGCCGCAGCCGTGACCTTATGGATGGTCGTGCCCCCACAGCCGGCCACGGTGTCGGTGAGCGCGCCGGCAAGAGAAGAGGGATTCGCCGAGCCGGAGGCAGTCACGCCGACATCTCCGCCCTCGACCGTGGCCGAGGCTAAGGCCCAGACACCACCCGCCCGCGATCGCCAGGACTCGGCCTCATTGCCACAAGCGGAGGCCCGCGCGACCAAGCGCGACGCCCCGGCTTTAGAAGCCATGGAACGCAAGGCGGAGGCGCCCAAGCTCGCGGACAACACGGCGGAAGGCCGCCTCGCCGTTGCCGCCCCGCCGGCTTCACCGGCCCCTGCTGCCTCCGCGATGAGGCAGCAGGCCGAGCCGCTCGCAGATGCGCAGGTCACGGCCCGATCGTCCCCCTCCCCGGACGTCATCTGGGTCGTGGGGCGCGCGGGTACCGTGATGCTTGCGACCGATGGCCTCACCTTCCTTCGCGTGTCGTTTCCAGAGACGGTCGACCTCACGGCCGTGACGGCGACGGACGAACGGCACGCCATCGTGACCGCCGTGGACGGCCGCACGTTCCAGACGTCCGATGGCGGCCGGACTTGGCAGCGGCGGTAGGGCTCGCGCCTGCGGCGCTTCGTGGGCTCGTCGCTCCGCGACTCGTGGGGCTCGGGCTCTTCGAGCCCTCGTGGGGAACGCTCGTAGCCACGAACGACGTGAGCCCCAGGATGCGAGCGCAGCGCGCGACCCCTACGAGGGGCGAAGCCCCGAGCCGCAAGCGGCTGCAAGAATTCCCAGCCGCCCCGTTCTAAGGGAAAGGGGCCATTCACGGCCCGGTTTCTCCAAGGAGCGGTTCCCATGTCTGCACGCACGTATCTCGCCTCTCTCGCGCTTCTCTGTGGCGCGCTGCTGATGCGGCCTGAGGCGCAGCACACCCTGCTGGCCGAGCCAGTGGTCATTGATGAGACGCCTGTCACGCCAGGCAGCGAACAGCCGGGCCCCCAGCACGGCAGCCGTGCTGGGGTGGAGGATTTGACCACGACCCTCGACGACCAGTCTGAGCTTGCGATCACGGTCTATAACTCCGACATCGCCCTCATCCGCGACGTCCGCAACCTGCAACTTGCGCGCGGCACCGGCAACCTGCGCTTCATGGACATTGCCGCCACCGTGAACCCGGCAACGGTGCACTTCCGATCGATCACTGACCCGTCACGCGTGCGGGTGCTGGAGCAGAACTACGAGTACGACTTGCTCGAGCCCGACAAGTTGCTGCGCAAATACGTGGGCCGCGAAGTCACGCTGATGCGGACGCGCCAAGACGGCGGTTCCACCCGCCAGGAAGAAGTGAAGGCAACGTTACTCAGCTACAACGCGGCACCGGTGTGGAAGATCGGCAACGAGATCGTCACCGGCATCGGCGCCGATCACATCCGCTTTCCCGAACTGCCCAGCACGCTGTACTCGCGGCCGACGCTGATCTGGACGGTCGCCAACGACGGCGCCGCCAGCCACCGGGTGGAGGCGTCATACCTGGCGGGCAAGCTGGCCTGGAATGCCGACTACGTGCTGACCGTGGGCCGCGACGACAAGGCGGCGGACCTGACTGGCTGGGTGACGCTGACCAATGGCAGCGGAACGGCGTTCCGCAACGCGAAGCTGCAGCTGGTGGCTGGCGACTTGAACCGCGTGCGCCAGCAGCTTGGCAAGATGGCGATGGAGATGCGCGCCCGCCAGGACGCCGCGCCAGCCGCCAACATGGCGGAAGAGTCGTTCTCTGATTACCACCTCTACACGATGGGGCGCAAGACGACCATCAACAACAACCAGACCAAGCAGGTCAGCCTGCTCGAAGGCACTGACGTCCCGGTCAGCAAGCGCTACGTGGTCGAAGGACAAAACCACTACTACCACAACCAACAGCACCCGGGTTCGCCGATCAAGGACTTGGTGCAGGTCTACTACGAGTTCAAGAACGAACATAAGGGCGGGCTTGGCATTCCCATGCCGGCCGGCGTACTGCGCGTCTATCAGCAGGATTCAAAGGGCGGCGTGCAGTTCGTAGGCGAGGACCGCATCATGCACACGCCGAAGGACGAGACGCTGAACGTGAAGATTGGCAACGCGTTTGACGTCGTGTGCGAGCGCAACCAGGTCGATTTCCAGAAAGTTGCCGGCAACGTCTATGAGTTTGAGTATGCGGTCACCGTCCGCAACCACAAGGCAACTGCGATTTCCGTGGAAGTCAACGAGCCGCTCGGCGGCACCTGGCGGATGATCCGGTCATCGCATGAGTGGACGAAGACCGCGGCGTGGGCGGCCCAGTTCAAGGTGCCGGTGGCGGCCGACGGTACGGCGGTGCTGAAATACCGCGTCCGCGTCACTTACTAAGGCGCGGGTTGAGGCAACCCCGCCATGGGGTTGCCTCGCAACTCAGGCGGCGAAGCTGGCCAGCGCCTTTTCTTCCGAGTCGTAGGTGTCGAACACGGTGAGCAGCTTGGTGATGGTCAGCAGGTCAGTGATGCGGCTGGTCAGGTTCACCAGCTTCACCGCACCGTTGGCCTTGCGAGCGGCCATTGAGCAGCGGACCAGTTCGCCGAGGCCGCCGCTGTCCATGTAGCCGACACCCGACAGGTTCAGCAGCACCTTCGTCTGGCCCTGGAACACCACACTGGCGACCTTATCGCGCAACAATGTCGCGCCATCGTCAATGGTGAGCTTGCCTTGAAGGTCAAGGATGGTGATGTCGCCGATCGTGCGTTCGTTGATTTGCATTCGAAATCCCTGCTGCCCGGACGCACCCGGGCGATGGTGAGACGATTCCGCAAGCCGGGGGGCGGCGCCTCGCACGGGCGAGTCTACCTCATCCCAGCGTGCCAGAACTCAGTGAACGGCATCCTGGTACGGCACCTCGATCAGCCGATCGTGTCCGTTGCGCATGTCCTCGTCGAGCAGTCCGAGCAGTGCCTTGGCAATCGCACCGGGCCGGCCGTCGCCAACCCTGGCGCCATCCCATTCGACGATTGATGCCACCTTGATCGAACTGCCAATCAGCATCATCTCGCGCGCGGCCCTCGCTTCGGCGACGGGCACATCGCACACCTCGACACCGGCAATCAGGCCCTGCGCCGCCAGCTGGGGCGCCAGCTCGAGCAGCCGCAGCGACGTGCAGCCCGACAGTATGTGATCGAACTTCGGATGCCGGAACACGCCATCCTGGGTCACGAAGGCGACGTTCATGTTCGAACTCTCACCGACATGCCCCGCCGCGTCGATGAACACGCCGTTGTCGAGGCCGGCCTGCTTGGCCTCCATCTGCATCAGCACGTTGGGCAGGTAGTTGGTGCTCTTGGTAATGGCGTAGAGCGGCGGCTTGATGGGAAAGGTGGTGGTCATCACCTTCAAGCCCTCGGTGTACCAGCGATCTGGATACGAGAGGCCGGCGAAGATCATGACGAAGAACCCGGGTTCGGCACCGGCCGCGGGGCTCAGCTCGAGACTGCCCGGTCCCGATGACAGCCAATAGCGGATGGCGCCATCCCGCTTCCCGCTCACTGCCGTCGTCCGGACGATGATGTCGCGCATCTGCTCGCGCGTGCCCGGCAATTGCAGGTTGGAACGAGCGGCCGAGGCGACGAAGCGATTGAGGTGCGCGTCGAGGTCGTAAATCTTGCCGTTGACGATACTGGCGGTGTCGAAAATGCCGTGGCCGCGGTGAACCATGTGATCGTCAAACGGAATCACCATCAACGCCGGTTCGGTGACGACGCCGCCCAACTGGCTCGAGTAGAACGCCCAGTACTTCACCGGTTGTCGCTCGCGGAGCGATCGGAGACCGGTGAGGATTTGGTCAGTCGTCAGCAGCGCGGGAGCAGTCGTGATTGGCATGGCAGTCGGTCCGCATTATGCCATCGCCGCGCCCGCCGGCCACGCGATGAACACGGGCGGGCGGCAAAAAAAGGCCGCGGGGCGCCCCGCGGCCTAATGCGTTCACGTTGGAGGTTGAGCGAGTCTGACGAGCTAGTGGGTCGGAGTAATCGGCGCTAATTCAGTGTCTAATCGGTGGCCTAGTGTGCGCGCACCGCTGACGGCACGCCCAGGGCATCGAAAGCCCCTTCGGGCACGGCGAACGGCGCCTCGACCAGGCACCACGCCTCTTGATCGTTGAGAATCTCGGCCGCCAGTTGCGTGTGCAAGGCGTGACCCGCGCGATGCGCCACCACGTGGCCAACAATCGGACGGCCGACCAGCGCGAGGTCGCCAACCACATCCAGAATCTTGTGGCGAACAAACTCGTCTTCGAACCGCAGCGCGTTCAGCACGCCGGTGTCGCCAATGACGATGGCGTTCTCGAGCGAGCCGCCGAGCGCCAGGCCGTTCTGGCGCAGCCACTCGACTTCCTTCAGGAAGCCGAACGTGCGCGCGGCCGCGATGTTGTCGGCGAAGGTGGATTCGGTAATGCGCTCGGTGCGCGACTGGTGCCGCAGCAGCGGATGGTCAAAGCTGATGGTGTAGCTGACCTTGAAGTGATCCGACGGGTAGATGGCAATGCGCTTGTCGCCGTTGGCAATCTGCACCGGCTTCAGAATTTTTAAGTACTTGCGCGCCGGGGCGAGCTTCTTGACGCCCGCTTCCTGCAGCAGATACAGGAACGGCGCGCTGCTGCCGTCCATGATCGGGACTTCTTTGTGATTGAGCTCGACAATGACGTTGTCGATGCCGGCCGAGACGAGCGCCGCGAGCAGGTGCTCTACCGTTTCGACCGTGGCGCCGGCCTTGCCGAGCACCGTGGCGTGCTGCACACTGGAAACTTCAGAGACCGATGCCGGGATTTCGACGCCAAGGTCCGTTCGACGGAACCGGATTCCGGCGTCCGCGGCCGCAGGCTTCAGCGTCAACGTAACCTTCTGGCCGGAGTGAAGTCCGATGCCAGCGCACGAAATCTGCCGTTTGAGTGTTCGTTGTGCGTCCATTCCGTCTGCGGTTCCGTTGCCCATAGAAGCAAAGTCGATGCCTAGCATGAGCCGAGCAATATGAAGGAGCTAAGTCTATTGTCTACAGCGTTTACACCAGTCACCACTTTCACTCACGGGTAACCGCTGTGGTTTTGTGGCCACAGCGGCAAACGCCCGAAGTGCGGCTATCTTGCCACTTGGGGGGCCTGGGGGACTTGGGGGCTTGGGGGCTTGGAACCTCAAGTCCCAAGTCCTCAAGTCCTCAAGTCCTCAAGTCCTCAAGTCCTCAAGTCCTCAAGTCCCCAAGCCCTCACGCCCTCACGCCCTCACGCCCTCACGCCCCGAAGCATTTCAGCGAGAAACTGGCCGGTTGCCGAGTGTTTCACCTTCGCGACCTGCTCGGGGGTGCCCTGTGCCACCACGCGTCCGCCGCCTTCGCCGCCTTCGGGTCCCAAATCGATCAACCAGTCGGCCGACTTGATCACATCCAGGTTGTGCTCGATCACCACGATGGTGTTGCCTTGGTCGACCAGCCGCATCAAGACGTCGAGCAGCTTGCGCACATCCTCGAAGTGCAGGCCGGTGGTCGGCTCGTCGAGAATGTAGAGCGTGCGACCGGTGCCGCGCTTCGACAATTCTCGCGACAGCTTCACGCGCTGCGCTTCGCCGCCGCTGAGCGTGGTCGCCGACTGGCCCAGCGTGATGTAGCCCAGGCCGACGCTCTGCAGCGTCCGCAACTTGATGGCCAGCGGCGGGAAGTTCTCGAGTAGTGGCAATGCCTGGTCGTCGGTCATATCGAGCTCGTCGGCAATCGACTTGCCGCGATACTTGATCTCGAGCGTCTCGCGGTTATACCGGCGGCCCTTGCACTGCTCACACGTCACGTAGACGTTGGGGAGGAAGTGCATTTCGATGGCGATCACGCCGTCGCCCTGGCAGGCCTCGCAGCGGCCGCCCTTGACGTTGAACGAGAAGCGGCCCGGCTTGAAGCCGCGCGTGCGCGCCTCGGGCACCATCGCGAACAACTCACGAATGAAGGTGAACAGGCTGGTGTAGGTGGCGGGATTGGATCGCGGCGTCCGCCCGATCGGCGACTGATCGATCTCGATCACCTTGTCGATCAGGTTGATGCCCTCGATCTTGTCGTGGGCGCCGGGCTCGTCAGCAGCGCGGTAAAACTCGCGCGCCAGCGACTTGTAGAGAATATCGTTGACCAGCGTACTCTTACCCGAGCCGCTGACGCCGGTCACCGCCACCAGGCGGCCGAGCGGAATCTTCACGTCCACCGACTTGAGGTTGTTGGCGCGGGCGCCGCGAATGACGATCTCGCCCTTGGCGTCCTTCCGCCGCACCGACGGCGTCTCAATGCCATTGTGCCCGGCCAGGTAGGCGCCAGTCAGCGAGCCATTGCCGTTACCAATCAAGTCTTTCGGCGTGCCCTGGAAGATCACCTGCCCGCCGAGATCGCCGGCCCCCGGCCCGAGGTCAACCACGTAGTCGGCGCTGCGAATGGTTTCTTCGTCGTGCTCGACAACCACCACGGTGTTGCCCAGGTCGCGCAAGCGGCCGAGGGTAGTCAGCAGCTTGCGGTTGTCGCGCTGATGCAGGCCAATCGACGGCTCGTCCAGGACATAGAGGACCCCAGTGAGGTTCGAGCCGATTTGCGTGGCCAGTCGAATGCGCTGGCCCTCGCCACCTGACAGCGACGCCGCCGATCGCGCCAGGGTCAGGTAGCCGACGCCAACGTCGTTCAAGAACCGCAAGCGGTCGCGAATTTCCTTGAGAATGCGCGTGGCGATAATCGCTTCACGGTCGCGCAACTCCAGGCCCTCGAAGACCGACAGCGCGCCGGAGATTGGCAGGTTGACATACTCGGCGATCGTCTTGCCCTTGAGCGTGACCGACTGGCTCTCGGGCCGCAGCCGGTTGCCCTCGCACACCGGACACTCGCGCAAGGCACGATACGGATCGAGCTCCTCCTGCTGGGCCCACGACCCCTCTTCGAAGCGACGCCGCAGGTTCGGAATCACGCCCTCGAAGTCGCGGCCGAACGGGTCGGGCGTGACCAGTTTCTTCTTGATGGTCTTGATGACGGACTTCTTCGCGGAAACAGCGGGACTGAAGTCCCGCCCTCCTGGTGCGCCCTCTCGTTGCGCCGCGCCCGGCCCAAGCAGAATGAGGTCGCGGTGCTTCTTCGGCAGCTTGCCGAAGGGCACGGCGGGGTCGATGCCGTAATACGACGAGATCGACGCCACGGCCTCGTTCACCAGCCGGCTGTCGCCCTTGCCCCACGGGGCAATCGCGCCCGCGGCCAGCGACCGCGAGTCGTCTGGCACGATGCGCAGCGGGTCGAAATCCCAGGTCGCACCCAGGCCCTGGCACGACTGGCAGGCGCCGTGCGGCGAGTTGAACGAGAACGCGCGCGGCGACATTTCGGGCACGCTGAGGCCGCACACCACACACGCCAGCTTGCGCGAGAACAGCCGGTCGCCGGCATCGAGCGAATTGATCACCACCACATCGTCGGCCATCGTCAACGCCACCTCGACCGATTCGGCGAGCCGCTTTTCAATGCCGCTGCGCACAATCAAGCGGTCGATAACGATGTCGATGTCGTGGTTGCGTCGGCGATCGAGCGCAATGTCTTCTTCGAGCGAGCGCATCTGGCCATCGACGCGTGCCTTGGTGAAGCCGCGCGTGCGCAGCGCCAGCAGCTCCTTCTTGAACTCACCCTTACGCCCGCGGACGATTGGCGCCATCACGTTGATGCGCGTGTCCTGCGGGTAGGTCATCACCAGGTCAACGATGCGATCGATCGACTGCGATGCGATTTCGCGGCCGCAGTTCGGGCAGTGTGGCACGCCGATATTGGCAAACAGCAGCCGCAGGTAGTCGTAGATTTCGGTGACGGTGCCGACCGTCGAGCGCGGATTCGAGCCGGTGGTCTTCTGCTCGATCGAAATCGCCGGCGACAGGCCCTCGATGAGGTCGACGTCCGGCTTCTCCATCTGCTCGAGAAACTGGCGGGCGTAGGCAGACAGCGACTCGACATAGCGCCGCTGCCCCTCGGCGTAGAGGGTGTCGAAGGCCAACGACGACTTGCCCGACCCCGACAGGCCGGTGATCACCACCAGCTTGTTGCGCGGAAGGTCGACGTCGATGTCCTTGAGGTTGTGGACGCGAGCGCCCCGAACGGAGATCCAATCGTGCGGCATGGGGTACTGCGGGGCCCACGGCATGGACCCCGATCCCCAATTCTAATACGAGAGTCGACGGTTCGCTATTCGCAGTTCGCTATTAGCTGGTCGCGGTTCGCTCGTCGCGGTTACTTCTGACCGCGCAGTTTGCTGTGTTTGTAGCCGTAAACCGCGTACAGCACGATGCCGATCGCCAGCCACAGGCCAAAACGCTCCCAGGCATGGAATGGCAGGCCCACCATGATGAAGAGGCAGGCCGCGACGCCCAACGGGGCGATAACCCACACGAACGGCACCTTGAATGGGCGGTGACGGTCGGGCTCGATCACTCGCAGCACGAGCACACCTGCGCAGACGAGCGCAAAAGCGAACAACGTGCCGACATTGGTCAGGTCGTAGGTTTCCGCCGCGTCACCGATAGCCGACGCGAATGCCACGAGCACCCCGGTGACGAGCGTTGCAGTGTGGGGAATGCGGGTCTTCGGGTCGATGCGCGCCACCCATTGGGGCAGCAGGCCGTCGCGGGCCATGGCCATGAAGATGCGCGGCTGGCCGTACTGGAACACCAGCAGCACGGCCGACATCGAAATCACCGCGCCGAACGCCACGACCATGCCCACCCGGTTGTAGCCAATCAGCTCGAGCGCGCGGGCCAGCGGGTCGGCGACACCCAGTTCCGTGTACGGCACCATGCCGGTGATCACGCCGCCGATCACGACATAAATCAGCGTGCACACCGCCAACCCGCCCAGAATGCCAATCGGCAGGTTGCGCTGGGGATTCTTGGTTTCCTCGGCAGCGGTGGAGATGGCGTCGAAGCCGATGTAGGCAAAGAACACGATCGCTGCGCCCTGGTGAATACCGGTAAACCCATTCGGCGCGAACGGCGTGTAGTTGGCAGGATTGATGTTGCCCAGCCCGACAAAAATAAAGAGCGCGAGCACCACGAGCTTGATGACGACCATCACGGTATTCGCACGAACGCTTTCCCTGGCGCCGCGCAACAGCAGCCAGGTGATCAGCATCACGATGCCGAACGCCGGCAGGTTCACCAGGATCGGAATGCCGAGGATCTGTGGCGCCGTCGTCAGCAGCGCGCTGACATCGGGATTGGAGCTGAGCAGCGCCGTGCGATAGCCCGTGGTGAGCCACATCGGCAAGTCGACGCCGACGCCTCGCACGAGCGTGTTGAAGTAGTCGCCCCACGAGATGGCGACAGCGACGTTGCCGACGGCGTACTCGAGCATCAGATCCCAGCCAATGACCCACGCCACCAGTTCGCCGAGCGTCGCGTAGGAGTAGGCATAGGCACTCCCCGCCTGCGGAATCATCGCCGCGAGTTCTGCGTAGCACAGCGCGGCCAACGCGCAGGCGCCACCCAGCAGAACGAACGACAAGATCAAGGCCGGTCCGGCCGCGTAACGGATGACCGTGCCATCGGGCGCCACCTGCCCCGCCGCCGCGGTGCCGATGGCGCCGAAGATGCCGGCGCCGATCACGGCGCCGATCGCGAGCATCACAAGATCGCCGGCGCCCAGCACACGCTTGAGCGCGCGCGGATCGTTCTCGTCGATGATCAGGTCGGCGATGGGTTTTCGCTCGAACAATTGGTTCATACGCGCGTGCATTCTACTTGGGGCGGCCCTGTTCCCAACTGTGAACCGGAGGAATTCAAGCGGCACGGCCATTCCGTGCTCGCGATGATCACCTCGGCGTCACATCAACAGTGGCCAGGAGACACCCCGTTCGGTGATCTGAGGCCTCCGGCTTGATGACGGACAGCCTGGTACGCCTGAGGATTTTCACACTCGACAACCGCTTCGTCGTGCGGAGCCTGGGGGCTGGCCGCGCTCGATCGGGTCGCAGTCGCCGCAGAGCTCCGGCGCGTGATGCCGCCAGCGTCAGCGCGGTTCAGCGCGGCCCCACAGACGCCAGAGCTCGAGTTCGACGGCGTCGAACGGCTCTATCCGCGCGGCGACGTCGCCGGCGTGGGTGACGAGCAGCAGCCAGCGCCCTTGCTCGAGCCGGTAGGATTCGAGCGTTTCCGCAATGGGATTGACCAGCCACAGGTGCGCGATGCCTTCACGCGCGTAGATGGCAAGCTTCTTCCCCCGGTCGATGCGCTCGGTGGAGGGTGACAGGGTTTCGCAGACCCAATCGGGCGCCAGCGTAAGGAAGGCCTGCTCCGGCAGCGCGGTCAGTCGCGATCGCCGCCATCCCGCAAGATCAGGCACCACCACGTCGTCACCAAGATGCAGTTCGGGCTCGGCGAGGATGTGCCACCCGCCAGGGCCGCCACGCCCTCGATCGAAAGGGCCACCAAGGTCGATCGTGAGCCCGCTCGTCGCTTGGGCGTGGCGCGGCGTCGGCCGCGGCGACGTGTGCAGTTCGCCGCCAAGAATTTCGGCGACGAGATGATCGGGCACAGCCAGCAGATCGTCGTAAGTGGCAGGGCGCCGACCGTGGGCCGGGAGGCTCATAGACGCCAGTCTAGCGCGAATCCACAGACGCCCGGCCCGAGCGGGTTGGAGTATGGTGTCGCCATGCGCAAGAGCCTTTTTGTCATCCTCTATGCGGCGTTCACCGTGGTGTTGTCGGGACAAGCGATGGCGCCGTTCAACGATTCGATCCGCGTCGCCGACCTCAAGGCCGACCTCTTTTTCCTGGCCGGCGACAGCTTCAAGGGCCGCCTCGTGGGCACGCCGGAGAACGCGCTAGCCGCCGAGTTCGTGCGGTCGCGCTTTGAACGCGCCGGCCTGAAGCCCGGCGCCCCCAACGGGTCGTTCGTGCAGGCCACGCAACTAATGGTCGCCAGTCTCGGCACACGCAACGCGCTGACGGTGTCGCTGCCGGGCGGGACCACGATGGAGCTGACACCCGAACAGGATTTCTACCCGCAGCGGTTCAGCGCGAGCGGCTCGGTGCAGGCGCCGGTGGTGTACGCGGGCTTCGGCATTCACGCGCCCGGACTCGGCTACGACGACTACGGCGATCGCGTGAAGGGGCGCATCGCGCTGATTCTCGAGCACGAGCCGGGCGAGCGTGATCCAAAGAGCCCGTTTGACGGCGTTGTCACCGCCGAAGCGGCCGTCGCGATCAAGAAAGTGCTGGCCGCGCAGGAGAAGGGTGCCACCGGCGTGCTGTTCGTCACCGACGTTCACAATCATCCGGGTGCGGCGAACTTCGAAGCGGCGGCGCGCAGCTTCTGGCCGGCGCAGGCGCCGCGCATCGATCGCTTCACGCTCGCCAGTTGGGCCGACCGCGTGCGCATTCCGGTGGGACAGGTGTCGCCTGCCCTCGCGGAACAGATGGTCCGCGGTTCCGGACGATCGCTGCTCGAGTTGTCGAAGGCCGCCGAGACCGAGCGCGGATTCGCGGCGATCGCCCTCGATGGCGTCACCGCGAACCTGGTCACTTCAGTCAACCGCCACATCGTGCCGGATCGTAACGTGCTCGCCTTCATCGAAGGCGCCGACCCCAAGCTTAAGGACGAAGTGGTGATCGTGTCGGCCCACTACGACCACGAGGGCGCCGAGGGCGCCGTCATCTTCAACGGGGCAGACGATGACGGGTCCGGCACGGTCGCGTTGATCGAGATCGCCGATGCCTATGCGATGGCGGCGGCCGCAGGTCAGCGGCCACGGCGGTCGGTGCTGTTTGCCTGCTGGGGATCTGAAGAGCGCGGCCCGCTGCTCGGTGCGTGGGCCTACACCGAGCAGCCGACATTCCCGCTGGCGAGCACCGTCGCCGTGCTCAACATGGACATGATCGGCCGCAACGAAGAGGTGCAGGTCGGCGGCGGCCCGCGCTTCAACGGGCTCGAGGTGCAGACCGCGGAATCGAACCGTAACGCCGTCAACATCCTGGGCTACAGCCGGCACCCCGAACTGAGCGCGACCGTCGAACGCGCCAACCGTTCGGCCGTCGGGATTGGGCTCGAGCTCAAGATGCGCTACGACAACAACAGCTCGAACCTGCTGCGTCGCAGCGACCAGTGGCCCTTTCTGCAGAACGGCGTGCCGGCCCTGTGGTTTCACACCGGCCTGCATCCGGACTACCACACGCAGTACGACCGGCCCGAGAAGATCAACTACGAGAAGATGGAGCGGGTCGCGCGGCTGGTGCACCAGGCGAGTTGGGTGCTGGCCAATCAGGAGCAACGGCCGCGGTAGGTGCGCTCACGGCGCTGCTGGATTTGCCGCCCCGGCCAGCCGATCGGTGGCGTCGATCAGTGCGCGCATGGAGCCAGCCTCGGTGGCGGCATGCCCGGCGGCAGGCACCATGGTGAGTGTGGATCCGGGCCAGGCGTGGTGGAGGTCCCACGCGGTGACGGGCGGCGTCACGGCATCATAGCGCCCCTGGACGATCACGCCGGGAATACCCCTCAGCCGGTGCGCGTGCGCCAGCAATTGGCCCTCGTCCAGAAACGCCCGGTGCATGAAGTAGTGAGACTCGATGCGCGCCCGCGCGTGCATCGCGCGGTCGTCGCTCGCCACGCGCGTCGGCAGCAGCGTGCCAATCGACTGCTCCCAGCGGCACCAGTGCCGCGCCGCCTCGATCTCGGCGGCCGGGGCGCCGCAGGTCAGCCGCGCGTGATAGGCGGCCACCAGATGCGACCGCTCGGCCTCCGGAATCGTCCCCACGAAACGGGCCCACGCCTCCGGAAACAACTGGCCGGCGCCTCCCTGGTAGAGCCAATCAAGCTCGGACTGACGTGCGGTCAGCACGCCGCACAGCACGACCGCCAGCACGCGATGCGAGTGCTGCTCGGCGTAAGCCACTGCCAGAGTGGCGCCCCACGATCGGCCAAACAGCAACCAGCGATCGACATCGAGAGTTGCGCGTAGGCACTCGATATCGGCAATCAGATCGGTGGTGGTGTTCTGGTCGATGCTGCCGTGCGGCCGTGACCGGCCGCAGCCCCGCTGGTCGAACAGGACAATCCGATAGTGACGCGGATCGAACCATCGGCGGCTGTTCGGGCTGCAGCCGCCGCCGGGGCCGCCGTGCAGGACCAGAGCCGCGACGCCCCGGGGGTTGCCGCATGTTTCCCAGTAGACTTCGTGTCCGCCGGCGACGGCGAGCAGGCCAGAATCATACGGTTCGACGGGCGGGTACCACATGACGTCTACGGTAGGTGGCTTACGCGCTCCGCCCGACAGCGGCCGAGGTCGGGAAGACCAGCGACTTAATCACCACAGGCACGGCCCCCGACAGCTCGAGCATGGCGCCGATGTCGATGAAGTCGAACTCCTTGAGCGTGATGCCGTCGATCGACACGATGGGGATGGTCAATCCCATCTCCACTTGTGCGTGAATCCCGACCAGCCCGCCAATGTCACCGTCACCAACCAGAATCAGCGGCCGGCCGCGGTCCAGAACCGCGGCGAGTCCGGCGACCATGCCGCGCACCACGGCGTCGATGCGGGCAAAGGTCGCGGCCCCCTGCCAGTGATAGCACAGCGCCACTGCCTGCTCGCCCTCATGGAGATCCAGTCGCCGCAGGGAACGCCGCACCGCTGTGGCGATGGCATCGGGACCGACGACTTCGTCCGACAGCGGCAAGTCGGGCGTGATCACCGGCACGTTGCGCAACGGCAGCGTGTCGAGAGGCGAGACGAAAATGGTGCTGCCGCTGACCTGGATGGTGTATTGGGAAGCGCCCACCACCGTGGCGCGGATGCCCTGTTCGGGGGACTCGATCCTCGGTCCCCATGCCGTGACCCGCTTCAGGATGGCGGCGGCCAACTGTGGTCCCAGGTCGCCGAACCCCTCGCGCTCCCATCCGTAGATGTATTCCGAGACGCCGCCGGAAAAGACCACGGCATCGGGGACACGATCGTTGCCCAAGCCCTCCAGACGCAGGAGCGCAGCGGTTGCCGGACTCACGTTCCGGCTACTCATGGCTTCAAACAGCCGATCCGCCATGCAATCGACCAGCGCCGTTGCCCCTGCCACATCGAGCGACTCGCCGACAACCAGGGGCACGCCGGCTTCTGCCGCAAACCACGCGGCCGCGGGTTCGACCCGGGCGATGCGGCCCTGCGCGTCGAACGACACGATGCGGGCGCCGATGTCCATGGCCGTCATCTCAAGGACCTCGCCCGCCTCGCACACCGCGATCTTCGAGGTACCGCCGCCAATATCGACGTTCATCACGCGGGCGGCATCCCGGCTCGAACGCGCGGCGGCGCCAGACCCGAACGCGGCCAGCGTCGCTTCAAGGCCATCGCCCGCGCTCACAGAGACGAACTTGCCGGCCTGGGCCGCAAACAGATCCGCGATCGCGCGGGCGTTGCTGCGGCGAACGGCTACGCCGGTTAGGATCAGCGCGCCGGTGTCGATCCCGTGCGGCTCGATGCCGGCCAGCCCGTACTGCCGGTCAATGAAGGCGCCCAGGGCTGCCGCATCGATGGTGAGGTCGTCGGCATACGGCGTCAGCAGGACGTCCGACTCGTAGACGATCTCGCGCTCGGAGACGAAGTAGCGGGTATCGAGCCGCTCAAGCACCAACCGGGAAAACACCAGGTGGGACGTCGACGAACCGATATCGACGCCCACGCTGTTGAGAAGGATTTGATCCTCGACTTCGAGGCTGCGGCGGACGCTGCTGAAAAAGATCCGCCCGCCAGGTTCTTCGCTCACACCAACCGGCCCACGTCAGACGACCGTCTTCTTGGTGTCGGCATCCGCCGGCTTGTCGTACCACACAGGGTCCATCCGGCAGGGCACGCCGTTCCGCTTCAACTCCGCTTCGTACTCGGAACGAAGGAACGGATCCTCCATCCAGTACGGGATCGCCGTGCCGCCCTGGTTGATGTCAATCGCGGTGTAATCGGTGTGCTTCTCGCCCGGCGCCCCGGGATCGCGTCCCGGGTTGTGGGGGCCAAACCAGGCGGCCAGCCGCAGCGGCTCTCCGCCCGCGCTGAAGTGCTGGTGAAACCAGCGCGCGCCGCCAGGCGCGGCGGTGACAATGCCCACCGGCTCGTAGTCGAGTCGGCGGACCTGGTCGGCCTGCCCGTCCTGCCACGGCGTCACCCCAGTGCGTTCCGGCCAACTGTAGGTGTAGCCCTTGCCTTTCAGGCAGATCAGGATCGCCGCCGAGGTGTGGGCGTGCCCTTTCGAGTAGCGGCCCTGCTCGTGCTCGCCAAGCCAGAAATAAAACTGATTGTTGGTCATGAACGGCTCCACCCGGCGCGCGCCGACCGATCGGCGATTGTCGAGCGGCAGGTCGCAGTTGACCGCGTCGGGAATGAGATTGGTGCGCCGCATTGCCAGCCCACGCACGGGATCGGGTTCGATGTCGTCCTTGGCCTTAAAGAAATCGTCGGCACCGTCGAACCGATCGCGAAAGACGAACGGGTTGTCGAACACGGACTGCACGTTGTTGAGCATGTTCAGCACGTTGGGCGCCGTGGTGCCAGCCAGCAGCAAAGCTCCGCCGGAGGTGGCGTTGACCAGCCGATGGCAGGTATTCATCGGAATCGAGAACATCGATCCCTTCTGCCATTCGAAGACGTGTTTCTTGGTGTCGCCGTCCTGCCACACTTCGGTCGTCCCCCGGCCCTCGACCACCAGGAAGATCTCCTCGTACATGTGCTTTTCGACGTTGAGCGCCCCGGCCGGCGGTACCTCGACGACGTAGCAGCCCCACTTGGTCTCGGTGCCGAACAACTGGATGTAATGGCCACGGCCGCCCATCCGTTTCCAAGGGAACAGCGGCAGGTCCTGGACGCGGCTGATGCCGATGTCACGAAACACCGGAATGCCTTCGGCGGCCATGAACTCGTCGTACGGCGTCGGCTGCTTTTTGAACTCGCCGAAGCCGGCCTTCTTGTTGCCCGCCGGTTCGTGCCAGTGGGTCACGTCTGTATCGTGCGGCATGCCTGCTCCTTGGTAGTATTGGCCTTAGTATATCGGCCTGCGGTGCGTGGCGTTCGTCGCCCTGCCGCGGCGTAATCCACCATCATGTCGACTACCAACACACTCGTCGCCCTCTGCTCCGCCGCTGATATCCCCGAGGGCCGGGGATTCCAGGTCGTCACCGGCACCCTGGCGGTGGCCGTGTTCAAGGTCGGCGATCGCTACTATGTGATCGATGATGCCTGCACCCATGGACCAGGATTACTGTCCGAAGGCGAGGTCGACGGTGACGTCGTGGAGTGCAACTTTCACAACGGTGCTTTTAACATTTGTACAGGGGCAGTCGCCGGGCCCCCGTGCATGATTCCAATTCGCACCTATTACACGGTGGTGCGGGACGGGCAGGTGCTGATCGACCCGGACCGTCCGGCCGAGCTGTAAGCACCCGCCGCACCGCCTAGAACAA
Source organism: Acidobacteriota bacterium (assembly GCA_031364805.1). Lineage (GTDB taxonomy): Bacteria > Acidobacteriota > Vicinamibacteria > Vicinamibacterales > UBA2999 > 12-FULL-67-14b. The sequence continues at coordinate 96,868 of JANLWW010000164.1, read as the reverse complement.
GAATTTCACACCCAACTGCATCTGGCGCGCTGGCGTCGCCAGGCTGGTGACGCGTTCGGCGCCGGCGATGCGCGAACCGTCGGCCCGGAACAGCAGCGGCGAGCTGGGCGGATTGAGGTTCGCGCGGTTGAGGAGGTTGAACACCTCGAGGCGGAACTGCAACTGGCGACGGCCGATCATCTGGTTCTTGAAGAACGACATATCGACGACCTTCAAGTTGGGTCCGCGCAGTTCGTTGCGCTTAACGTTGCCGAAAGTACCAGCGACGGGCAGTACGAACGCGAGCGGATCGAACCACTGCTCGGCCGTGCCGACGATGGCGTTGCCGGGATTGCGCCCGGTCGCCCAGCTGGGCCGCTGCAGGTCGGTGTCGCTCTGGCGATCGCCGGCGCGATCGAAGCCAACGAACGGATGAAAGGGCAGGCCGCTCGAGAGGGCGACAATGCCCGACACCTGCCAGCCGTGGGTCAGCACCTTCCGCAGCCCGGTGGCGGTCTCGCCAAACGGCAGCAGGTAGACCGTGTTGAACACGAAGTTGTGCGGCACGTCGAACGACGAACGGCCGCGCTCGAACTCGATGTCCCAGAAGTCAACGGCACTTCCGGCGCCGGTCAGGTAATCGCTGCTGCCCTGCAGGCCACCCGACCAAGTATCGATCGACCGCGACAGGGTGTAGTTGGCCTGGAACTGCAGGCCGTGCGAGAGGCGCTTCTGCAGGCTCGCGGTCATGCCTTCATATTCCGACTCGGCACCCGTGCTGCGAGTGCGGATGCGCCCCCAACTCGGATAGCGAAGCGTCGCGCCAGGAACCACGCGCTTGGTGCCGTCAGACATGTACTCGGTCGGGGCCGAGTTGGGATCGCCGTAGAAGGGTAAGTTGACGCCCCGTGACCCCATGTAACCGACCTCGGCGACGAACCCGGCCGGCAGCTCCTGCTGCGCATTGAGGTGCCACTGGCGGCTGTACGGCTGCTTGGTGTTGTAGTCGATGAACTCGGAGCGCTTTTGAACCGCCGTCCCAACGCCGCCGGCCAGGACTTGCTGGATCGCCGCGCCGAACACGGCGGGCTGGCGGATGTCGACGCCAGTGAAATATGGGAACTCGCGAAACGCCGTGCCGCGGTAGAACGAAACGGTCAGGGGCTGATAGAAGATGCCACCGCCGCCGCGAACCACGGTCTTGTCGTTGGCAAACGGCTTCCACGAAAAACCCAACCGCGGCGCGAGGCCGTTGCTCTTCGAGGGGTTGTCGAAGATCTTCGTGCCCGGCGTGATTCCGCCCGGGCCCGACTCGAGATCGGCAAACTTCAGCAGGCCGGCGACCTTCCCGTCCAGTTCGTAGGGGTCGGTGACAAACTCGTAGCGCAAGCCCAGGCTCAGGCTGAGCCGGTTGTTCATCCGGAAGTCGTCATGCGCGAAGAACGCGACGTAGTTTTGCCGCATGTGCCGGACGGTATCGGTGCCCGGCAGGTTCCCAAGAAACCGGTCGGCCTGCGCCGTGGCACTGCGGTTGAGCGTCAGCATCTCCTCGAGCGTGCGGAACCGGTAGGTGCCGCCGAGTCGTGAGTTGGAGAAGCCATCGAAGTGATACCGCTGATAGTCGAAACCCGCCTTGATGGTCTGACGACCCTTGTTCAGTGTGAGCGTGTCGGACACTTGATACAGGTTCTGCACGTACTCCGCCGAGTCATCCGGGTTGCCCGCCGTGGTCAGCACGCCCGGCACCTCGATGAAACCGAAATAATCCGGACCGCCAAAGTAGAGGTTCTTGGGAACATCCAGCAGCGGCGTGGGTGTCGTCGATCGCTGCGTGCGGTTGTCGGCGGCGCGGAACTCGTTGAGGAGGCCGGAGGAGAAGATCCGCTGCCACTGCGCCGTGATGTACCGCGTGTCGGTCGACGTCACGTTGGTGAAGCTCGGGTGATCGGCCCACACCTGGTTGTCAGAGATGTCAGACGACACGCGCACATTGAACTGATCCTTGCCGCGGAAATTCCAGTCGATCTTGCCGACGAAGAAATCCTCATTCGTCGGCTCGGTGGGCGCATGCACGAGCTCGGCCGTGCCGTCGCCGAAGTCACGGCCGGCCGGAATCGGATACAGCAGATCGAAATACGGCTTGAAGGTGGGATTAATCGTAATGGTGCGCAGGCCGCCGCCGGCCGCCGGCAGCTGACCGCTGTGAGCGGCGGCGTTGGGCAGTCGCGCAAACCGGGTGGTACCCAGCTGCTCGCGCAGACCCTCGTAGCTGCCGAAGAAGAACAGCTTGTTCCTTAGGACTGGGCCCCCGATGGTGCCGCCGAACTGGTTACGCTTGAAATTTGCCGGCTTGTCTCCTTCATCGAAGTAGCCCTTGGCGTCCATCGCGCTGTTGCGAACAAACTCGAACACGGTGCCGCGAACGGTGTTGGTGCCCGACTTGGTCACGGCGCTGATGATGCCGCCCGCGGCGCGGCCGAATTCGGCGCTGTAGCCGTGGGTCTGGACGCTGAACTCCTGCACCGTGTCGACGCCGAGCATGACACCAGCCACACTGGACGGCGCTTTGTCCGACACGTCCGAGATGTTGGTGCCTTCGAGCAGGTAACCGGTCTGCTCCGGACGGGCGCCGGCGATGGCGACTTGCGTGCCGCCGAACCCGCCGGTGAAGTCACGTTCGGTCGTACGGCTCACGCTCACGCCAGGCTGCAGCGTGGCCAGTTGCATGAAGCTCCGGCCATTGAGCGGGAGTTCCGAAATCTGCTTCGTGCTGACCACGCCGCCTACCACCGCTGCGCTCAAATCCACCAGCGCCGTCTGCCCGACGACAGTCACGTTCTCGGCGATACGGCCGACGCCCAGCGTGATGTTGATCGCTGCGTCGACACCGATTTGGACCAGCACATTTTCGCGATCGACCTTGGTGAATCCCGCCAGATCCGCGTGGACCGAATAGCGACCTGGCGCCAGATTGAGGGCGCGATAGCGGCCGGACTCGTCCGTTACCAGCGACCGTCGCGCGCCGTTCTCCATATTGACGACTTCAACCGTGACACCGGGCAAGACACTCTTCGAGTCGTCCGCCACGGTGCCCGAGATGCTGCCAGTCGTCGACTGGGCCGCAGCCGCTAACGGGCTGAGCAGGATACACAGGACCCAAACGGAGAGCCTTCTCATAGATCGAAAATCCTTGTAATGAGTGGCCGCAGCCTGCAACAGGCGCGGTCGTTTGCGGGACGCCGCATCCCCGACCCTCGTGTAACTAGTTGCAACAGCGCATTTTGACGACGGCCCTCTTGACTGTCAAGGTAGCATTGCCCTGATGCGATTGGTCTGGATACGGTGCGCCGGCGTCGCGCTGGCCGTCGTGGCCGGGCTCGGCCCAATCCTCACCGCCCGCCAGGCGTCCGCGCCGGGCGCCGTCCAAGCCGCCTTGTTCTATTGCCCGATGCATCCGGATGTGACATCACCGACCCCTGGCGCATGCAGCCGGTGCGGCATGACACTGGTGGCGGGCGACCCGTTCGATCTGAGGGAGTACTTGCTCGACGTCGCCGCCACGCCGCGCGCGCCGCGGCCGGGCGAGAGCGTGCGGCTGGCTTTCGCCGTCCGGCACCCATCAACCCGCCAGCCGGTCGACGAGTTCGCGCTCGTCCACGAGAAGCCGTATCACCTGTTCGTGATCAGCCATGACATGGAGTTCTACGCCCACATTCACCCGGAACGACAGGGCGACGGGTCCTACGCCGTCAACCTCACGCTGCCCAAGCCCGGTTACTACCGGCTGTTTTCCGACTTCCTGCCGGTGGGCGGGGCGCCTCAGGTGATTTCGCGAATCATCTCGACGGCCGACTACGCGGGAGGATTGGCAGGCTCGCAGGCCCACTTGACGCCCGACACCATCATGCGCAAGGTCGCCGACGATATTGCGGTCACGCTGCAGCTGCCAGCCTCCGGGCTAGTGGCAGGGCGCGATGAGACGCTGCGCTTTGAACTCGCCGACGCCATGACCGGTGAGCCGCTGAGGGACATCGAGCCGTACCTCGGCGCCTTCGGCCACACGTTGGTCATGAGCGCCGACACGCTGCAATACGTGCACGCCCACCCGGTCGAGATCCTTCCGGATGTGCTGCCAGGCGCACCGCCGGCTGCCGGAGGACCAGCGTTGACCTTCAAGGCGATGCTGCCCAAGCCCGGACGCTACCGGCTCTGGACACAAATCCAGCGACGAGGTCGGGTGTCGACGGTGCAATTCACCGTCGAGGTCGCGACGCCAACAGGTCGCTAGGCCACCGATTAGACACGGATTCTCACCGATTACTCGGACGGACTCTTAGTCCGCGGCTGGCCGCGCCACGTGCTGAGAATCACGTGATCGGGCGGCGCGGCCGCGCTTCCACCGTATGTCGAAAGCGTGAGGACCGTACCGGCGGGCAGGACCAGGGGCTCCTGCAACACCACTGCGCTCGGCCACTCGGACCGCACCGCCGGAACCCAGAGCATCACTTCCATCGACAGGTCTGGCCGCCGCGCGCGCAGTTCCAGCGACCGTGTACTGTGCGCGGCACTTGGCTGCAGTGCCCAGATCGTGGTGGCTGAGGCCAGTGTCAACTGGCCCATGCGCTCTCCGCCGAGCGTCGTCGTCGAAATGGCGGCGTCGACGCGCAGGCTCTCGATCGGGAGGCGCGCGCGGTCGGCGAAATGCAGCTCCACCGCGGAGCGATCGACCGCTGCTTCGTCGCCCCCGCGGTAGAACAACACCACGGACAACCGTGCACCCTTCGGCAGGCGAAAGCCGTGCGTGATTGGCGCGGCGAACGCCCGCTGCCACGGCAACCATGCGCCGACCCAGGAGCGTTCACCCTGGCCTTCGTAGACCAGCGCACCTCGGAGGATGGCGGGCGAACCGGGGCGAACGACGACGCGTGAGACGAGACGATCAGCGGGCAGGCGGGTGTCGATGGTCACGCGGCGGATCACGAGATCCTCGAACGCGGGCACGTGTTGCTGCGGCAGAGCGAGGCGCAAGTCGGACGAATCGCGCGGCGTTTCCCCTGTGACCGGATCGAGCGAGGCCGGCAAGTCGCGGTCCTCGCCGCGCGGCATGCCGCCGTCGAGCCAGGTCAGCAGCGTCGTCATCTCGCGGGCGGTGAGGCCGAGCGCGTTCTCGAAACGGCCGTAGCCAGGAGCGACGGTGCCCGGCGGCATCCGCTGCTCGACCAGTTCCTCACGGATGGCGCGGCCCCAATCGCGCACTTGCCGATAACTATTGAGCGGGACGGCAAGGCCGCCTGGAACGTGGCAGGGCAGGCAGCGTCGCTGCAGGATCCGGATGATCTCGCGATTGAAGCGGACGCTGCTGGAAACGGGGTCGTCGGCGAAGACCGCCGCGGTCCAGTTGGTCACGAGGCACAGGGCCGCGACGAACGATAGCGACGCCCGCCATCTGCGCCGGGTGCGGAGACTCAATTGATGCGGCACGAGAGGCTCTGGTTCCTTTCGATATCTTTGACCGGGTCGGAGCCGACGCCGTATACTCCCGCATCCGGCCACCCCTCGACCGTGTTCGCAATTTTGAAGCTACGGGAGAATATTCGACATGCATACTACGCCGAAATGGTCTGCGACCCGACACGCGCGCGGTCTGATCGCGCTCGTCGCCGTGGCCGCCTTGACCGGCGCGGCGGTTCCCGCTCGTGCCCAGTCGGCGCCAGCGGGCGTGCCCACGGAACTGATCGCCTATCCCTCGCTGGTGCTCTACAACGGCAAGGTGATTACGGTGGATGCCGGGTTCACGGTCGCCGAAGCGGTGGCGGTCCGCGACGGGCGAGTCCTGGCGGTGGGATCCAACGCCGACATGCGGCGCCTGATCGGGCCGGCGACGCGGGCGATCGATCTCGGCGGCAAGAGCGTGGTGCCCGGATTCATCGATAGCGACGGCGACAACGCCTTCGCGGGCGGCGACCTCTACAAAGACACGATGGTCAACGGCAAGGTCGGGGTCAAGGTCCGCGGCGAAAGCGTCGCGGAGATGCTCAAGCAAGTGAGCGGGCTCGTCGCCCAAGCGACACCGGGCAGCCCGGTCTTCGTGCGCATGGCTGACGAATGGATCGCCCAGCTTTCGAAACTGAAGGCGACCGACCTCGACCCGTTGTCGCCCAACAACCCGCTGATGCTCTCGCTCTCCAGCTCCGAGGGCATTGTCAACACCGCGATGTTGAACAAGGCGTTCACGGCGGGATTGCCGCGCGATCACATCGGCGTCATCACGGACGCCGCTGGCAAGCCGACCGGTCAACTGTTTGGCGCGGCGATTGGCATGGCGGGGTGGAACCTGCGCGACTGGCCCGAGTTGACGGAGGAAATCTTCAAGAGCCAGATCGACCTCAACGCGCGGTTTCTGGAAGCCGGCGTGACCACCGTGACGGGCCATGCGAGCGGCTACACCGTGACGATCATGAATCAGCTTTTTCACCAGGGTCGACTCGACCTTCGGATCAGGCCAGACCTCGACTTCGCGCGCCAGAATCCCCTGGCCGATCAATTCCTGCGCCGCACGCCGAACCTTGTGAACTTTTCGCTCGGTGATGGGATGCTTCGCATCGCCGGCGCCGCGGTCGGACCCGCCGATGGGGCGTCGGATGACGGCGGCATTCTGACCAACGAGCCGAAACTGCGCGTCCACGACACCGTCGGGGGGTCGCCCTTCGGCACCAATAAGTGGACCGGCACCTCGTTCACGGGCCGCCACTGGGGCGATCTTTCTGAGGCCGAGCGCACGCAGACCGAAGCGGGCACGCTGAGCCTGCTGCGCAAGCATGGGTGGAACATCGGCGGCAACCACAACATGGGCAGCCAGGCCACGACCATCGTCCTACAGACGCTGGCCGACGCCAACAAGCAGGCCGACATCAAGGTGCATACCATGTTGGGCCGCAACGCTCTCGACCACAACGTGATGTGGGACAAGCAGTCCATCGCCCTCGCGCGGCAACTCGGTGACTCGGTCGCCTATGGGCTTAACTCCGAGATCTGGAGTCCGCGCGTCGTCCGCGGAGATGAAATGCTGTTTGCCCAGTACGGCGAGCGGCTGGGCACCATGCAGCCGGTGAAGGACCTGATCACCGGCGGACTCAACGTGCACTTCGAGGGCGGCAAGGCCGACGAGCCGCCGCTGTGGCGGGTTGAGCGATTCGTAACGCGGATGGCGCGGTACGCGACGCGCAGTGAGCGGGCCCGCCGCGCTGGCACGGTTGGCGGGGCGACGCCGGCTGCGCGCGTGTGGGGCGCGGATCAGGCAGTCGACCGCCGGCAGGCGCTGCGGATGGTGACCATCAATGCGGCGCGCTTCATCAGCGAGGAGAAGATGCTCGGCTCCATCGAAAAAGGCAAGTACGCCGACCTCGTGGTGTTGAGCGGCGACTTCCTGGCGGTGCCGGACGATCAGATTGACGAACTGCAACCGGTGATGACCATCGTCGGCGGCAAGATCGCATTCGAGGGCCGCCGCTAGCAGGGTCCGCCGCGCGATGAGTGACCGATCCGACGTCTTGCGAAGCCAGCCGCCGTTGCTCTACCCGCCGTATCGCGCCACGACGCGGCGGGCGCCGGCGCAGCCGCTGTTGCGGCTGCCAGCCGCCCTGTCTGACCTGGAGGTGCCGGTCTACGGTGACTGGCCCATCGGCGAGACCGACAACGACCTGACGCGCCAGCACCCGCTCGAGCCGCAGGGCCAACGCATTATCGTCGCCGGCCGGGTCGTCGATGAAGACGGGCGACCAGTATCCGGCGCGCTGATTGAGATCTGGCAGGCCAACGCCGGCGGCCGTTATCACCACTTCAAGGACGACCATCCAGCGCCGCTCGATCCCAACTTCACCGGCGCCGGGCGCATGGTGACCGACGCCGACGGCCACTACCGGTTCACGACCATCAAGCCCGGTGCTTACCCGTGGCGCAACCACGACAACGCGTGGCGTCCTGCGCATATCCACTTCTCGCTCTTCGGCTCCACGTTTCGCACCCGGCTCGTCACCCAGATGTATTTTCCCGACGACCCGTTGCACGCCTACGATCCAATGCTGCAGGCGATTCCCGACGAGCGGGCGCGGCGGCGGCTGCTGTCGCGCTTCGACCTGTCATTGACCAGCCCCGAGTGGGCGCTCGGTTTCGCGTTCGACCTGGTGGTGCGGGGCCCCGACTCCACGCCGTTCGAGGAACGGGTATGAGCGACAAACCGACTTGCGTCGCTACCCCGTCGCAGACCGTCGGTCCCTTCCTGCACCTTGGGCTCAAGCCGCACCCGAGCCAGTCAACCGGCGGCGAGCGCATCCGACTGCTGATCGTGGTCACCGACGGCGACCGTCAGCCCGTCGACGACGCGTTGATCGAGGTGTGGCCTGCCGCCGATGATCCGGGGCCGGGCGCGGCGTTCGCGCGGCAACCGACCGGCCGCGATGGCAGTTGTGAGTTCGAGCTGTTACGGCCAGCGCACCTCAACGTGTGTCTGTTCGCGCGCGGCCTGCTGCGCCAGTTGCACACGCGGATTTATTTCACCTTCGATCAGGCGGTGGAACCCGATGCGGTGTTGGCCCTGGTTCCCGAACCTCGGCGATCGACCTTGCTAGCACAACCTGATCCCGACTCGAGCGAACGCTGGCGGTTCAACCTCCGGCTCCAGGGGCCGGAAGAGACCGTGTTTTTCGACATTTGAGATCGTGTGATGAACCTGCGGTTGCTTGAGAGCCTGGTCACGACCGAGCCGCTGGCCGACGCGTTTTCGGACAGCGCGGTGCTGGCGGCCATGCTCCGGTTCGAAGTGGCGCTGGCGCGCGCCGAGTCCCGCCGCGGCGTGTTTACCCCCGCGGCCGCCGATGCCATTGCGCGCGCCGCCGTGCCCGACGCGTTTGATGCGGCGAGCATTGCCCGCGCGGCGTGCGACACGGGCACCATTGCCATTCCGTTCGTCGACGCGCTCATCGCCCGGGTGTCGGCCATCGATCCGGCCGCCGCGACGTTTGTGCACTGGGGCGCCACCAGCCAGGACGTCAGTGATACCGCGCTGGTCCTTTGCCTCGGTCGGGCGCGCGCCGTCCTGCTTTCGGATCATGAGCGGCTGACGGCCACGCTCCGCCGGCTCTCTGATCAGCATGCCCGGACGGTCATGCTGGGCCGGACGCTGTTGCAACCGGCACCACCCATTACGTTTGGATTAAAAGCCGCGGGCTGGTTTGCCGCGGTCTCGCGCACCGGAGCGCCGATGTTCGACGCCTTTGACGATGCCGGCGTGCTGCAGTTTGGCGGCGCGACCGGAAGCCTGGCCGCCCTCGGCGCCGACGGTCTCGCCGTCGCCGCGGCATTGGCGCGCGAGCTCGACCTGAAAGATCCGGGCGCCCCTTGGCACGCGCACCGCGATCGCTTCGCCGCACTCGGCGCCGGCTGCGGGATCTACTGCGGCACGCTGGGCAAGGTGGCCCGCGACGTGTCGCTGCTGATGCAGTACGAGGTCGGCGAGGCGTCGGGGCCTGGCGGACGGTCGTCAACCATGCCCCACAAGCAGAACCCCGTGGGCTGCGGCATCGCCCTCGCGGCGGCGACCCGGGTCCCGGGGCTGGTCGCGACGCTAATCGCCGGCTTGCCACAGGATCACGAGCGTGGCCTGGGCGCGTGGGCCGCGGAAGCCGCCACCGTTGCCGCGGTGGTGCAGGCCACGGGCGCCGCACTCGCGGCCATCCGGGAGGTGGCGGACACGCTTCAGGTTGACGCCAATCGCATGCGCGCCAATATCGAGAGCACCGGCGGCGCGGTTTACGCCGAGCGCGCCATGTTTCTGCTGGCGTCGGTCCTGGGCCGCGAGTCGGCGCGCCGGATCGTCGCCGACGCCCTTGATTCAGCGCGACGCGGCACCGTACCCTTCGGCGCGGCCATTGGGGCCGGCGCGGCAGCGGCGGGTGCGCCGTTGGCTTCCCAACTCGCCGACCTCACGGTGCCAGAGGCGTATCTCGGCTCGGCAGAAGAGCTGCGTCGACGCCTGCTGGACGACAGTTATTCTTAGCCGGACGGTTCACGACCTATGCCCCTGCTGCGCCTCCCGAGCTCGACGTGTTACTACCGCATGGACGGTGCGGACGACGGTCCCGTGCTGATGCTGGCCCACTCGCTCGGCCAGGACCACGGGATGTGGGACGCGCAGGCCGCCGACTGGTCGGCTCACTTTCGCGTGTTGCGCTACGACATTCGCGGTCACGGTGCTTCGACCGCGACCGGCGGCGACTACAGCGTCGAACAGCTCGGGCACGACGCGCTCGCGCTGGCCGATGCCCTGGCGATCGATCGGTTTGCGTTCTGCGGCCTCTCGCTCGGGGGCATGATCGGCCTGTGGCTGGCGGTCCACGCGCCGGCCCGCCTGACGGCGGCCGTGCTCGCCAACACCTCTGCCCATCCAGAGGGCGCGCGCATGGAAGCACGCCGGCAAGCGGTGCTCGCCGGCGGAATGACCAGCGTTGAAGCTGCGGTGATGGGCCGGTTCTTCTCCCTGCCACAAGTCGCGGCGAATCCGCCGGCCGTGGCGGCCGCACGGCGCACGCTGCTGGCGACTGATCCGACCGGCTACGCGGGATGCTGCGCCGCGATCCGCGACTTCGACATCACCGCGCAGCTCGCCGGGATTCAGTTGCCCACGCTCGTAATCAGCGGCGACCGCGACCTGTCGCTGCCGTGGACAGGGCACGGCGACCTGCTGGCCGGCGCCATTGCGGGTGCGCGAGTCGTGCACTTACCCGCCGCCCACCTTTCCAACATTGAGGCGCCGCGATCGTTCACGGCTGCTTTGTTTGGTTTTCTGCTGCCGGCGAGCCAAGACGATCGCGCCGCCGGCCTGCGCGTTCGCCGCGCGGTGCTCGGCAAGGAGCATGTGGACCAAGCCATCGCCACTGCACCCAGTCCTGACTTCCAGGATTTGATCACCCGCTACGCGTGGGGAACGATCTGGGCCCGGCCGGGCCTCGACGTTCGCCTGCGTCGGCTGCTCGCCATCGCGATCGCTGCTGCCACGGGGCGGTGGGAGGAGTTCCGCCTGCACGTGCGGACCGGACTCACGCGCGAACTGGAATGGTGTGACCTCGAAGAGGTATTGCTGCACACCGCGATCTACGCTGGCGTGCCGGCCGCCAACACGGGGCTGCACATTGCGGCCGAGGAGCGGGAACGGATCCGGACCGCTGACTGAGGTGAGACTGATGACACGAACTCTGGCGCTGCTTGCGATGTCCCTCCTGGTTGCGACCGCCCCGGCGGCCGCCCAGAGCAACCCCCTTTACATTCAATTCACACCGGGGGCGGTGAAAGGGGCGCTGTACAAACCCGACAGTGGTCCGGCTCCGCATGTGGCCGTGCTGCTGACGCATCGGACCAGCAACTTCCTCGGCAGCCCGGCGACGCGTGAACTATCGCGGCGCGGATTTCTGGTGCTGGCCGTCAACCCGCGATCGGACAACAACGAGGCCGCCGTCAACTTCGAGGCCAACGCTCTCGACATCAAGTCGGGCATCGAGTTCCTGCGGAAGCAGCCAGGGATTACCAAGGTCATCTTGTGGGGGCATAGCGGCGGCGGTCCCGCCACCAGCTTCTATCAGGCGGTGGCGGAGAACGGCCCGGGCTATTGCCGCGGCCCTGGCAAGCTGGTGGAGTGCGACGACTCGCTGGCTGGGCTGCCTCGGGCCGACGGCATCATCCTCATGGATGCGCATCCCGGCGTGTCGGTGAATGGTCTGCGAAGCCTCAATCCGGCTGTCGTGGACGAGCGCGATCCAGCCAAGATTGATCCCGCACTCGACCCGTTCAGCGCCGCCAACGGCTACCGGGAGGGCGCCACCCGCTATTCCGACGATTTCCGCCGCAAGTACTTCAAGGCGCAAGCCGACCGCATGAACCGGCTGATCGAGCGTGCGCTCACGGCGCGCCGGGCCATGCGAACGGGTAGCGCACCGTACCCGGACGATGACGGCATGGTCGTCACCAGGTTCGAGGGCGCGCGCCTCATGGAACTCGATCCCTCTATCCACCACAGCACGCTCAAGCCGCAGAAGCTGCTGAAAGACGACGGGACGGTCACGACACAGATTGTCGACAGCGTGCGACGCGCCGCCCTCGGCTACGACAAGCGCAACGCCCGTTTCGATGGCGGCGCGCGCATCATGACGCTCGGCTCGTTTCTGAGCGCGAATGCGATTCGCGCGCGCGACTCCCTGGACGATGTCGATTGGTGCTCGAGCAACAACTCGACGCCCTGCGCCGTGAAGAGCATCTCGGCCCCACTGCTAATCCTCGCTATGGGCGCGCACTATTTCATCCGCGACAGCGAGATTCATTTCGAGATGGCCGCGAGCCGCGACAAGGACTTCGTGGTGATTGAAGGCGCGACACACGGAGGCAGCCCGTGCGGGGCCTGCGAGGTGACCCCCGGCCAGTACGCCAACAGCCAGAAGAACCTGTTCGACTACGCGGCCAAGTGGATCAAGGCGCGGTATTGAGGCCCTCGCACCTGCGCGTCGCAGGTTTCCTCAAAACCTGCGGTTGAACAGCCGCTCGGCGTTGCCGCGATAGATCTTCTCGCGGTCGGCCGGGCTGAGCGCCAGATGGTCGATCACTTTGATGGTTTCGCGGATGTACATCGGCCCACCCTCGGGGTCGAACGGCGCGTCCGATGCGAACACCACTTGATCGGGACCAAAGAACTTTAATCCGCATTCGGTGGCGGCGGCGCTGCCGAACACCGCCGTGTCGGCCCAGAACATCTTGAAGTAGTCGTACGGGCGTTTTGGCATCGAGGCGAGCAGGGCACCGTAGTCTTCGTCGCTCGTGCGCGCGCCGAACTGGTCGAGGCCATAGCCAATGCGCCCCTCGAAATACGGGATCATCGCTCCCAGGTGGTGCGCCACGATCTTGATCGACGGCAGCCGCTCGAACAGGCGGGAAAACACCAGCCGTTGCATGGCGGCGCTCGTCTCGTAGGGCCACCCGAACGTCCACCAGATTTCATACTTGGACTTCGACTCGCCGGGGTAGTCCGCGAACCCGGCGCCACGCGCCGGATGCAGCAGGATCGGGCAGGCCAGGCGATCGGCAGTCGCGAACAACGGGAAGAAACGTTCATCGTCCAGGGGCACGCCGTTGACGTTCGAAAACACCTGCACGCCCAGCGCGCCGAGCGCGGTGACGGCACGCTCCAGTTCGGCCACGCTTGCGTCGGTGTCGCTCAGCGGCAGCGACGCGATGAAACCCGGGAAGCGGCCCGGGTGCGCGCGAACCAGGTCGGCCATCGAGTCGTTCGCCAGCCGGGCCAAATCGATGGTGACCTGGCGATCCGGGTTGATGGATTCGATGGGCGGCGCCGACAACGAGAGAATCTGCCGGTAGTCCGGACCAAACTCCTCAAGCATCCGAAAGCGCACGTCGAGGTCGTGCAGGAAGGGAATGTGCAGCCAACGCTTGATGGCGCCACGATTGACGATCACCTCCTGTAACCTGGCGAAAAACGGCTGCGGGAAAATGTGGTTGAAGACGTCGATCTTGATGCTCATCGGTCAGTGTCCGGTCACGAGGGCGGCTAGCTGTTGCGGATCGGACGGGGCCGCGTGGCCTCGCCAGGCGATATGCAGGTCCGGGCGCACGAGCAAGAGGTCGCAGCCATACACCTCACGCGCGAGCTCGTCAGGAATGGCCACCACCTGCAGCGGCGCGCCGATCGCCCGCATCGCGGCTTCAACTCCCGACATGTCCACCCGAGTGTGGCCCAACCGTAACAACGTGTAGGCGTCGCCGATCAGGTCCTGCATGGCCAGGGGACGATCGGACGCGCCGCGCAGCCACACATGTGGCAACCGTGCGCCGGTCCACGTTGTGGGCACGTACTCTCGGAAGAGATGTTCGGGGCCGCCGGGCTCTTCCCAAATGATGGGGGAACCGACATAGCGGTAGCCCAGTTCGGCGCCAATCATCTCGTTGCTCTTCGGCTGCTCCACCGCCGCGACGCGGACCAGGTGGTCGCGCGCGGTCTGTCCCTGCGGCGTGTCGTCACCGATCTCCGGCCGGTATTGCGACCGCCACTTCCGACGGCCCAGCCAGGCATAGCGTGACGCACCGATGTTGCGGTCGCCGACCTGGCGCCGTTCGATCTCGTACGACCGTAACAGATTGGGTCCGCCCCACCCCTGGATCGTCGCCGCCAGCTTCCAGGCGAGGTCGACTGCATCGCCGACGCCGGTGTTCATGCCCAGCCCCCCCGTGGGGATCACCAGGTGGGCGGCGTCGCCCGCCAGAAACACCCGTCCGGTCTGGTAACGCTCGGCCAGCAGCAGGTTCAACTTCCAGGGCGCGACCGAGAGCATCTCATACGCGATCGGGACACCCACTGCTCGCGCGAACTGCGCGGCCATGTCGGCAGGATTCTCAACCGCCGCATGCAGCGTCCAGTGTTTGGTCGAGTCCTGCATGATCAGGAACGTCGATTGCGCATCGACGATGTGGTAATGGCGCCCCCGGCCGGGCCCGTCATCAATCGGCAAGCGGTCGAACAAGTCGGGGCAGTAGTAGAGCGCCTGCTGAAGCTGCAACAGGTTGCCGTCGCCCCGCAAGGCAATCCCCAGCTGCCGGCGCACCGTGCTGGAGCCGCCGTCGCAGCCGACGATGAACTGGGCCGTAATGGTCGAGACCACGCCCGCCCCGGTCCGTATCGTGGCGCTCGTCTGGCTGGCCTCCTGCGTCAGCGACAGGCACTCGCAGTCGAAGCGGACCGTCACGCTCGACAGACGCTCGGCCTCGGCCTTGAGCAGCGGCTCGAGGGTGTATTGCGAAATGAGCTGGTATGGCTCGAGCGGCAACGTGCCATTCGCGCACGCCGCGATCTCGGTCCTGGCCTCGGACACCGACGGATACTTCAACCGCAGAAGCGGCGGGCGATTGAGCGCCAGCGCGATGTAGACATCCATCGGCACGTCGCCGGGCAGCCCAGCCGCCCGAATCTGCTCCGCCATCCCCATCCGCCGGAAGATCTCCATCGTGCGGGCGTTGCACCGTTCCATTTTCGGCAGGAACTGCGGGGCGGCCTTCTTTTCGATCAACGTGCAGCGGATGCCGCGGCGGCCCAGGTCGATGGCCAGCGTTAGTCCGACCGGGCCGGCGCCGACGATCAGGACGTCGGTGGTGAGACCGTGCGCCACGTCAGTTGCGCTCGGCCAGCGGACCCGTCATCGGTTGCGGGTCATACGCGACACCGGCGCGCCGGCACCAGTACTCCCACGCCCGCTCGTAGGTGAACGAAGCGCGCGTGCGCAGAATGGCCTCGACTTCGCCGTCGCTCAAGAAGGTGATCGCGCCAAGACCGCTGGCTTTCAGCTGCAGGTTGGCATTCAGTTCGAGGTAGACCGAATTGAACACCACATCACGCAACGAGCGGCCGGCCACCACGCAGCCGTGCCCGCGCATCAAGGCGACCGGCCGGTCGCCGAGCGCGGCTGCCAGGTCGCGCGCCATCGGTAAGTTGGTGACCAGCAAATTGGTGTCGCCGAAGTTGGTGCGCGAATCCCAGAGCGGCACCTGGGTCCCCATCGAGGCGCACATGTGCATCACTGGCCGCAGCGGCGTGCCGGTGATGCCAAACGGAATGACGCTGGGGCTGTGATTGTGTACGACGGCGTGAACATCCGGCCGCGCCTCATAGACGGCCGCGTGGATGAACCGCTCGGCGTAGGGCTTGCGACCGGCCGGCTCAATCGGCGCGCCCTCGAGCGTGAACTCCATCAGGTCGCCCACCTCGAGACACTCCGGGGCGCGTGCGGCCGACAGAATGAAGCGATCCGGGAGAGCGGGATGCCGGATGCTGACATGGCCGAACGCGTCCACGACGCCCTCCCGCGCGAGGATGCGGTTCGCGGTGACCAGTTCAAGGAGGGCCGGCGACCAGGCCGGCACGGCGCTCGGCTCGACCATCAGCTTTTCGGCATCGCGACGCGTTCGAGGTCCTGGTAGTACTGCCACCGCTTCTGGATGCTCGAGGGCTGGAACGACTGCTTGACGCTGCGCGCAGCTTCTTCCGCGGTCATCGCTTCAACCTTGCCGGTGGCTTCGGCCCACAACTGCTTCTCGGCGTTCTCTTCCAGTTGAAGCGCCGCGACGAACGCTTCCTCGACGGAGCCGCCGACGATGACGGCGCCATGCATCTTGATCAGCGCCGCGCGATGGAGGCCAAGCACCCGCGCCAGCGCATCGCCGAGCTCGCGGCTGTTGACGTGGCCGACGTGGTCGAAAGTCGGCACCCCGTCGGCGAAGATCGCGCCATGGACGCTGATCGCCAGAATGGGCTTCTTGGTGACGGAAAAGACCACCGAGTGGACCGGATGGCTGTGGACGACGGCCATGACGTCGGGCCGGGCGCGATAGATGCCCGTGTGGATTTCGGTTTCGAGCGGCTCCCGGCGTTTGCCACTGATCTTCTTCGCGTTCAGGTCAACGGTCACGATGTCGGTGCCGGTCAGAATGTCGCGGGTGACGTCGGCCGGGCCGATCACCACGCGGTCGGTGCCCGGAATGCGCGCGCTCACGTGGCCAGACGAGGCGATGATCCCTTCGCTCGCCAGCATTCGCGTCGCCTGCGCGACTTTTACCTTTAGTTGTTCGACATCGGTCGTCGGCGGGCGGTTCTGCGCGC
This sequence comes from Acidobacteriota bacterium, assembly GCA_031364805.1. GTDB lineage: Bacteria > Acidobacteriota > Vicinamibacteria > Vicinamibacterales > UBA2999 > 12-FULL-67-14b. The sequence continues at coordinate 80,184 of JANLWW010000164.1, read as the reverse complement.
CGACCGGCATGCCGCCCGTGGCCGTGACCGCCGCCGCCAACGCGAGCAGCACGCAGACCACAGGGTTCTTCGAAAACGCCATCAGATTCCTCCGCTGTTCGCTGTTCGCTGTTCGCTGTTCGCGGGTTCGCGGGTTCGCGGTTCGCGGTTCGAATTGCGAATCGCGAACGGCGAATTGCGTGCCATGATACACCGGCTCGCAATCGAAGGCTTCCCGCACAACATGGTGACTCGCATTCATGGCTGACACGTCACAGCAACCTGCGGCCGCACCGGCCTCCACCCAAATCGACACCGTGTACTCCGGCCTCGGCGGCCCGCTCGGCGGCGCCGCGGTCGTCGCGCTGCCTCTGGCGATCTGGTTCGGGCCCTGGGGCCTCGAGCCGCACGCCCAGCACGGGCTGGCGCTGATGGCGTTCATGCTCCTCGGCTGGATCACACACGTCGTCGATCCGGCCCTGATCGGTCTCATCGGCCTGTATCTCGCCTGGGCTTTGGGCGTGGTGCCGTTCCCCGTCGCCTTCGCCGGGTTCTCCAACACCACACCGTGGTTCCTGTTCGGGGCGATGTTGTTCGGCATGATGGCGACCAAGTCGGGGCTGGCGCGGCGGCTGGCGTTCACGGTGATGCGGCGAATCGGCGGCACCTACTCGCGCCTCCTGCTCGGCCTGATCGTCTCCGACTTCCTCCTGACGCTGCTCGTCCCCTCCGGCGTGGCGCGGGTCGCGATCATGGGCGCCGTCGCGCTCGGCATCATCGAGGTGTTCGGCGTGCCGAAGACCAGCCGGATCGCGCGCGGCATGTTCATCACGCTGACCTACACGGCAACGATCTTCGACAAGATGGTCATTGCCGGCGCCGCTTCCATCACCGCCCGCGGCGTGATCGAGCGGGCGGGCCAGGTCGAGGTGCTGTGGAGCCACTGGGCACTGGCGTTCTTGCCGGTGGACATTCTCACGATCGTGGCCGCGTGGCGGCTCGCGATCTGGCTCTACCCGCCCGAGATCGCGACGCCGCCGGGCGGCATCGGCTTTCTCCAAACGGAGTTGGAGCGGATGGGTCCGGTTTCGACGCTGGAGAAGAAGTCCGCCCTGCTGATGATCCTGGCGATCGGCCTGTGGATGACCGACTTCATCCATCACATTCCCGCTCCGATGATCGGCATCGGCATCGGGTTGCTGGCGACTGTGCCGTATATCGGCGTGCTCGACGCCGGCGACGTCAAGAAACTGAATTTCCTCACCATCATCTTCGTGGCGGCGGCGATCAGTTCGGGCGACATCCTGCGCGAGACCGGCGCCTTGAAGTTGATTACCAACACGGCCTTCAACTGGCTCGAGCCGTTCGTCGACACGCCGTGGGAAGCGGTCCCGGTACTGTACTGGACCGGGTTCGTGTATCACATCTTCCTGGGCGACGAGATCTCGATGCTGGCGACGTCACTGCCGGTATTGATGCAATTCGCGCACACGCACCATGTCGACCCGCTGATGCTCGGCATGATCTGGACCTTCGGGGCGGGCGGTAAGATCTTCATCTACCAGACGGCAGTGCTGGTGGTCGGCTACTCGTTCGGCTGCTTTACGCCGAAGGACATGTTCAAAGTCGGCCTGGCGCTGACGGTCATCGAGTTCTTCGCGCTGCTGCTGGTCGTGCCCTTCTGGTGGCCGATGATCGGGCTCCACTGGTGAGTGGCACGGGTAACAATGAAGGGGCCCCGGCGCATCGCCGTCGCACTATATTTTGAACGACTCCAGCGTCTCGGGTGCGAACAGCTGCTCTGGCGACAGCAGCGCCGGCGACAGCCGCTGCTCGTGTGAATAGCGCAAGAACGTTTCCAGGGTGTGGCGGTTCGGTTCCAGTCCGTACGGCCAGTAATCATGGCCCATGTCGCGGCGCGTGTCCTCGACGTGCGCGACCAGCCACGGCAGCATCATCTTGAGCGCGGAGGTCTCGATCAGCTGGTCGTAGGTCTCTTGCTGCGCCGCACGGAATGCCTTGAAAAGGGATTGCGCCACCCAGCGGTCGCGCTCGTAGACGTCACGACGAATCACGAGGGTGTGCATAATCGGAAAAATGCGCGTCGCTCGAAAGTATTCGCGCTCGACCGCCATGACATTACCGAATAGCCGCGTGACAGCGTCGGGCCGCGAATAGAACGTCGACGGCGTGCGTGGCGCATAGAGCGCGTCGAGGTCGCCGGCGGCCAGCATCGCGGCAAGCGTCTGCGTTGGCCCGATGCGCTCAAGGCGGATGTCGGGTGGCAGCTGTAGACGGACCTTCTCCGATCGGCCAGGTTCTTCTTGACCGCCGGTGAAGTAGGTCACGTTGGTCTGCGGCACGCCGTAATGCTCGGCGAGCAGGCCGCGAATCCAGACACAGGCAGTCAACTGGTATTCGGGCATGCCGATCCTGCGGCCGATCAGGTCCTTCGGCTCGCGGATACCACTCTGGGCATTGACGAAAATGCCCGAATGCCGGAACGCTCGCGACGGAAAGACCGGAACGGCGATGAACGGTGGATCGGGCTGCCACAGCGACAGTAGGTAGGACGACAGTGACATTTCCGCGACCTCGAACTCGCGGTGACGCAGCATCCGGAAGAAGGTCTCTTCGACCGGCAGATCCAGGCAGTTCAAATCGATGCCTTCGGGCCGCACCCGCCCGTCGAAGAGCGCCCGGGTCCGGTCGTAGTTCCAACACGCCATGGTCAGCCTGAGTTTCGACACTTCGCCCTGCCCTTTCCCGACAGCTGAAGGGCGGGTACGCTCGACCCGCCGAATCGTGGTTAATAATGCCCCTAGATGACCGCGCTCGAAACGAAACGGGCCCTGGTGGATGCCATCCGCATGTTGGAACGCGCGGCCATCATCGATCACAGTGGCCACGGCAGCGTCCGCCGGGACGGCGCGTCGTTTTATATCAATTCAGGAGCGTCGGTGCGCACCGCGCTGACCACCGACGACATCGTGGTGGTCGATCTCGACGGCGGCCTCGTCGAGGGCACTAAAAAAGCGCCGCTTGAGTTCCACATCCATTCGGAAATCTACCGGACTCGGCCCGACCTCAACGTGGTGATGCATACGCACCCGCGATGGTCGACGCTGTTGACCATCGCGCGGGTGGCCTTCGAGCCGGTCTACGCTCAAGCGTGCCTTCTGGGTGACTTGCCGCTGATGGATACACCACTCTCGATCAACACCAAGGCCATGGGCGAGCGGCTGGCCGCGACCCTTGGGCCGGCGCGCGCGCTCCTGCTCAAGTCCCACGGCGCGGTCGTCGTGGGCGCCGATCTCGTCGAGTGCTTCGCGCTGGCCACCTACCTCGAAGAGAACGCCAGCCGCCAATACCAGGCCATGCAGGTCGGCGCGCCCTACGTCTTCAGCGAGGCAGAACGGCAGGCCTGTCTCGCCAACCTGTGGTCGGCGAGCCTGTTCCAAAAAACGTGGGACTACCATCGATCGAAGCTCGGCTAGGGCGGCCTTCAGTGGGGCCCACCCAGGCCGACACCCGTCAGGGGCGCTTTTTCTTCGCCAGTTCGGCGTCGAACAGCCGCCGGATCGCAGGGTCTTCACGACTCGGCTCGATCTGCTCGACTTCGAGCGGAATGCCAAGACGCTTCGGGAAATCGCCCTCGGTGACCGCGAAGTAGCGAGCCGGCACCGTTCCGGTGTTGAAGTGCTGGTGATACCAGTAGTACGGCGGCGAGACGATGGAATTTCTCTGCCAGTCCATCTTGACGTAGTCCTTGAGCAGGTCGTCCTTGCCCGAAATACTGAACCCGTCGCCGCTTAGAATCAGGATCACGGCTTCGTACGGATGGCGATGGCCCAACTTGTATTCGCCGACGCCGAATTCGGAGATGTGCGGTTCGAGAATGGTGTTGCCGCCCATGTCGTAAAACATGCTGGCGTTGTCGCCGCCGCGCTCTTCCCACTTGACGACTTCGGAGTTGCGGATGTCCGGTACCAAGTTGGTCTTGTCCCAGCGCGGCCGAATGCGCTCGCGACCGGTGAAATAGGTTTCCCGTCCGTCATAGCGATCGGAAAAGTTGAAGGACGTCTTGGACACGAAATCCACGTTGCCCATCAACTGCAGGGTCAGCGGGAAGGTGGTCACGGCCAGCAGGCGCGCCGGCTTGGCCGGGTCGTCGTTGAAATGACGATGCACGGCGTTGAGCGGCGGCGCAAACAAGCTGCCCTCCGCCCAGCGCACGTTGTTGAACTTGCCACCCTGCTCAACGCGGGTGTAGCCGCGCCCACCGAGCACGTAAATCAACTGTTCGTACATGTGCTTGCCGGGGTTCAGCGCTTTGCCCGGCGCAATCTCCATGATGACGGCGTCCATGTGGACGTTGCCGGAAAAGTGGCAGTAGAGTCCGCGACCGCCGATTTCGGGCCACGGCTTCAGTTCCTGCGTCGCGGCATCCTGAATCGAGTAGCCCTCGATTAGCGGTACGCCCGACTGCTTGAGCCAGTCGCCATAGAAGTCCCGCTCCACGCGCCCACCACCACCGATATTCGCCGGGCTAAGCTTCTGCGGCCTCGGCGCCGGCGAAGCCTTGGCGCCCGCGGGCGCCTGCGATGCCCACGCCGAACCGGCAAGGCTGGCGACGGAAAGGCCAGCGGTACTCTGAATAAAACGGCGACGTGACACACGGTTCATCAGTGCTTCCCTTTCGCCCCGGGTTGGTCTTACCATTGGGCGCTCATTAGACTGGTCGTCATTCTGCCCAGTGTCAAGTTGGACCCATCGAAAGGCGCACATGCAAAGGTCGAGTCTTCCCATTCTGGTCGTCGTGCTGGCGGCACTCGGCGCGACGGCACATGCGGATCGCAGTCACTCACAGGCCGCCGAAGCGACCTCGTGTGATGCCCTGTTGGCGCCGACTCGCAACGTCGGAGGACGCCGGGTCGGTCCGGCATCTTGTCGGCGGCAGGAGACCCGGGTCACCATCAACGGTCAACCGTTCGAACGGTTCGACATTGGCCTCGATGGCACCGTCGACGGCATCGTCACCCGCACCGGCGACTACAAGGAGTACCTCACCAACGCGCCGGACCTGGTGTTTCCACAGACGGCCGATGACGGACCGCGCTACTTCGCCATCGCGGCGTATCAACGCGACAAGGGCGCTGCCATGACCGTGGTCTTTCCGAGCGACCGCAGCCAATGGAACGGCAAGGTCTGGGTCACGGTGCACGGGCGGGGCACGTCGTTCAAGGACGGCAACCTCAAGGCCTGGAACAAGAACCTCGACCCGGCTCAACCCACGGCCGACCTCAACAAGTACGATTTGCTGATGCTGTCGAAGGGCTTTGCCCTGGTGAAGACGCGGCGGACCTCAAGCGAAGGGCTCGGCGAAATCATCGCCACCCTCGATAACGGCACCACCATCGACGATGTGGCGTTCAACGATTCGGCGCGCTACATCATGGACTTCGCGACGGTGGCGCAGGCGGCGATCGCGGAGCGGATGGGGCGCCGCCCGGCCCGCACGTATTTCTACGGCCACTCGGCCGGTGCCCGCATCGGCCGCGGCCTGAACTACACACCGGGCCTCAACGTGAAGGGCGACGGCACGGCGTTCTTCGACGGCATTCTGGCGGACGATGGCGCGGCCGGCGGGTGGCTGCCGGTGCTGATCAAGAACGGCAAGGACGTGATGCTGACGACGGCCGCCGAGCAGGCGGCGTTCGTGCCCCAGCTCGACGTCTCGCATCAGATGTACAACAACATCTGGCCGTCGAAGAAGCCGGAGTACATGTCGGAGAGCTATCTCGCCAACAAGCGCAGCAACGCCCGCATTCTGCGCGAGAAGGGCCTGACCAGCAAGCATCGCATGTATGAAGTGCGGGGCATCAGCCATTCGGGCGGCGAGAACCTGCCGGATGGACGCCGCGGCGAGATTCAGATTCTGGACATGTCGAAGCTGATGGATCGGTTCATCGATCTGCTCGACGCCTGGGTCGATCGCGGCGTAGCGCCGCCGCCATCCCGCACCGACGACCCGGCCGTGCGACAGGCTGGCGCTGGGTCAGCGGCGATTGCGTTGCCTGAGATCGCATGCCCGCTCGGCGTCTACTTTCCGTATCCGAACAGCGTGGCCGCCACGACGGCGTTTGCCGCCTTCACAGGTCAGGGCCTCGAGCCGCTCGATCAGGCGAAGGTGTTCGTGGACATGAATCGCAATGGCGTCTGGGATTCCCGGGAGACCCCTCAGCAGGCATGGCAGCGGCTTGGCCTGCTCGCACCGGGCGAAGGGCTCACCCGCGACCGCTATGTCTCGTGCGTGCAATCCTCAGCGCGTGCGCTGGTGGCCGACCACTTGCTGTCGGAGGCCAATGCGACGTGGTACGTGAGCCAAGCCAGGCAGGCCGAGCAGGTCAAGCCATGACCGACGCCGAGATCAAGCAGGCGATGAAGGCGATCGCGGGCGTGAACGGGTTGCCGCTCAGCGCCGAGCGCATCGAGAGCGACCTGCCAACCTACAAGAGCTATCTGGCGGCGGTCGACTCCATCCGGCGCGTCGAGCTGCCGGTCGACGCGGCTCCCCTGCCAATCGTGGCGTTGAGCCGTGACCCGAGGAGCTGACATGCTGCGACACCCTCTCGCGTGGTCCGTCGTCCTGGCGCTGACGCTACCATTCGGTCCGGCGGTGAGCGCGGGCCAGAGTCCCACCGGACTGGTGCGCGTCACGCCGCTCGGGAGCCATCCCGGCGAGCTGTGTACCTTCGATCGGGCAATGGTCTTCGAGGATCCCACTGGCGTCCGCATCCTCTACGACCCGGGCCGCACCGTGGATGAGAACGACGGGCGGCTCGGCGACATCCACGTCATGCTGCTGTCGCACGTGCACAGCGACCACGTCGGCGACGTGCGTGGCACGCGCAGCGCCGGCACGTGCGCGGCGCCGGCCAACAGCGGGGCGAGTCCCAATACCAACTTCGCGGCGATCGCCGTTGCGAAGCGGGCCGCGGTCATCGCCGGACCAGACGCAGTGGGATTTCTGAACAGCCGGATTCAGATCGTTCGCGGCGCCGCGACGCCCGGATGCCCGACCAGCGGGCCGGAGAACGAGACCGTCGTCCCAACACCGTCGGTTTGCGCAGCCGGACTCAATTTCGGCAGCACGCGGATGGTGACTCGGGCGGGCGCGGGATCGGTACGGATTGCCGTCGTGCCAGCGATTCACACGAATGCGATTCCCGCGCAGTACATCGATCCACCGGGCGTCCCGGCCGGCGTCATGGTCTCGGCTGGCCCTCCGGTCGGCTTCGTCATCGTGTTCTCGAACGGGCTTCGGGCCTACCTGAGCGGCGACACCGGCGTGACCAGCGAAATGGACACCATCGGGCGGCTCTATCGGCCGACGCTCGCCGTCATCAACATGAACGACGTCAACACGATGGCGCCCGCCGAGGCGGCCTTTGCCATGCAGCAGTACATCCGGCCGCTCACCGTGATGCCGACGCACGTGAATGAAGCCACCAGCGGCGGCATCGCGGTGGCTGGGTCACGCGTCGATCGCTTCGCTCGGCTGGCCCGCGCGTTCACCGATGTGGTGATCCCGCTCAGCGAGGTGACGAGAAGTTTCGACGGCGAGGGCCGTTGCGTCGGGTGCCGGTAACCGGTCGGGGGGCGAACGTGGCGATGTCGCGGCGAGGATTCCTCTCGGCGTCGATCGGTGTGGCCTGCGCGACCAGGGCGGCGGCCCAACCTCGGCGGTCGGCGCCCGCCCGGGTGCCGTCGACCGCAGAGCTGCCCTGGCTCAGCATCACCGACGCGGCCTCGCTCTTGCGCAGCCGACGGTTGTCGCCGATCGAGCTCACCCAGGCCATGCTCGATCGCATCGATCGCATTGAGCCGCGCGTGCACGCGTTCATTACCGTCACGCGCGACGAAGCGCTGCGCGCCGCCCAGACAGCCGAACGGGAAATCGCGGCCGGCCGCTATCGAGGACCGCTGCACGGCATTCCCTTCGGCGTCAAGGATACGCACTACACCAAAGGCATCCGGACCACGGCGAACACACCCGTGCTGTCCGACTTCGTGCCCGACACCGATGCGACGGTGGTCGCCCGGCTCAAGCAGGCGGGCGGCGTCCTGATCGGCAAACTCAGCCTGCCGGAATTCTCCTTCGGTGGCAGCGCCGTCGGCGGGGGCGAGTTTCCCGATGCGGTCAACCCGTGGGATTTGTCCCGCACGCCGGGTGGATCGAGCAGCGGATCGGGCGCGGCCCTGGCGGCCGGGCTGGTGATCGCCGCCACCGGCGGCGACACCTCCGGGTCAGTCCGCAATCCGGCCGCCCTGTGCGGCGTGGTGGGCATGAAGCCGACCTACGGGCGCGTGAGCCGTCACGGGATTATCACCATCTCGTGGTCGCTCGATCACGTCGGTCCGATGACGCGAACCGTGCGCGACAACGCGCTGATGCTCAACATCCTCGCCGGTCACGACCCGCTGGACGATTCTTCGTCGGCGGAGCCGGTACCCGATTACACACGCGCGCTCGCGCGCGGCGTCCGCGGTATGCGCATGGGCATCCCGAAGCGCCCGCTCATTGCCGACTACCACCACGACTCGCTGCGCGCCTTCGACGAAGCGCTCGCCGTCCTGCGGCAGTTGGGCGCGACGATTCACGAAGTTGAGATGCCGCCGACCATGGACGCGATCGTCGATGTGCAGACGATTGTGCGCATCTCGGAAGCGGCGTCCTATCATGAGCCGTTTCTGGCGACCAAGGCCGACCGCTACGGCGCCACCAACGTCCGTCGCGATGTCGAAGCCGGCTCGCTGATCACCGCCACTCAGTACCTGCGCGCCCAGAAGGTGCGGGCCGCCTTCGTCAAGGATTTCAAGGCGTTGTTCAACACATTCGACGTCTTTCTCACACCCGGCTTTCCCGCCCCGGCCGGGGAGCGCGCCGACGCCCGGCAGCCCTTCAGGCGGGTGTTCAACGTCTGCGGGTTCCCGGCCTTGTCCCTGCCCGCCGGCTTCTCCACCTCGCCTGCGGGCCTTCCCCTCGCACTGCAGATTGCCGCGCGGCCGTTTGCGGAGGAGTCGATCTACGCGGCCGCGGCGGCGTTTGAGTCGGCGACACGCTGGCACCTGGAGCGACCGGCGCTATGAGCATCTCCAGTTCCCTTGGACGGCTCTTGCTAGCCGCGATGGCGTCGGCGGTCGCGATCGCGCCCACGGTGGCCGACCTGCTGTCGGAGACGCGCGACTACGCGGTGCTCCCGGCCGACGTGTTCAATGCGATGGGGACGGATCTGCCAGACGCCGGGCGCACGGTGAAAGCGCTGGCCGATGCGGCGCCTGGTGGCGCCTTCGACCCGCGAACGCTTGAACGCGCGGCAGGCCTCGGCTACCGGGCACAGTGGCAGGTCGTGCGCTACCGGCACTACGGACTGGACTGGGACATCACCGGTCTGCAGCTCACGCCTGATGCACCAGACCCGGCGCTGCCGACGATCGCGATCATCCACGGCGGGTCGGCCAATTGGTACGAGTTCTTCCTTAATCCGCTTAACGGCCCCGGCCTCGGCCAGTACCTCGCGCAACGCGCCCGGGTGGTGCTGATCACCTTGCCAGGTAACTATGTCGATGGCGGCTGGACCGAGCCGACCTTCGATCGCCGGGTGCCGGCGTACGTGCTGGACCGCCCGATCGGCGCGGACGAAGCGCGGTTGCGCAACGCCGTCTTCACCTTCGCACTGGCGACCGAAGGCGTGCGGCAATTGTTGGAGAAGGTGACGACCGGACCGCTCCTGATCGTTGGCCATTCCACCGGCGGCGAGATCCAGTTCCTGCTCAAGCACTCGTCGCTGCGGCCTCGCCTGCGCGACCGCTCGCTTGGCTGGGGCACGGGAGGGCCGGCGTCGTTGACCAAGGCGCAGGATGAGGCGGCAGGTGAACGCGATGCGCGGGTGGTTCAGTATGGCAAGTATCCGCGGGTCGATACGCTCCGCGCGCGCGATGCGGCCGGCTACGTGTCGTCGGCCTATGTCGGCCCGCTCAACCCATTGCCGGGCTCGTCACCGCTGGCGGTCGCGCAGGCGTGGTTTGCCGCGGAGAATCGCCGACGGCCGCAGTTCAAGCAGGTGCTTCAGGACATGGAGCATCAGGGGTTCGTCGAGCATCGGGCGCGGCTGGAGCGAGAAATTCGTGAGTCGCTCCGAGGCAACGCGGCTGGCGTGAACGCCGAGACGGTGATCGCCGACCTGTTCTCCACCATGACGCCGCCGCTCGCGAACTACCTGAAGATGGCGTGGGTGGTAGGCCGGCTCGACAACGGCCACTGGGACGCCACGCCGGCGAACGCGAGGGAATTCCAGACCGCGGCGAGTTTCCGCAAGGCCAACCCGAATGCCGCGATTCGCGTGCTCGCCATCGATGCGCCAATCACGCATTACGGTCACATCGAGCGGCCGAAACAACTAGCGGCCGTGCTGCTCGACGCCGCCCGCTGGGTCGACGGGCGCTAGACCTCGCTGTTCGCCATTCGCTGTTCGCTGTTCGCACTTCTCATTTCGGCTTCGGCGCGTGCTTGGCCACCTCGGCCTTGAACTCCGCCTGGATCTCGGACAGGTCGGGTTCGAGCTGGTCCTCGAACCGAAGACCGAGGTTGCGGACGATGGGTGGTGCGTTGATGGCAAGGTAGCGCGCGGAGCCGTCGCCCGGGTTGAGGTGCTGGTGGTACCAATAGATCGGCGGCACGAATAACGTGCCCTCCTGCCAGTTCACGCGCACCCGCTTGTCGTACTGCCCTTCGGGCCAGGTGATGGAGTAGCCCTCTCCCGACAGCAACATCACGAACGCATCGCTACTGTGGCGATGGGCGGCCTTGTAGAGTTTCGACGGCATCTCCGACACGTGCATGTCGATCTGGGAGTTGCCGGCCATGTCCCAGCCCATGTTAGTCGAGCCCTGCCCGCGCTCGTTCCACGCTTCGAGCTTGAAGTCGAGCGCGTCCTTGACGATATTGGTCGCGGTTTCACGGGTGCGGATCCGCTCGTTCTTCTTCAGGTAGTCTTCCTGCGCGTCATAGCGATCGGTGAAGCGGAACGGGTTCTCGAACACGAACTTCTCGCTGTCGGCCGAGTTCATGATGAACGGAAAGCTGGTGACCGCCACCAGTCTCACTGGCTTGTCGCTGTCGTTGAAGTGCTGATAGCGAACGTTGAGCGGCACCGAGAACAGCGATCGGTGGCCCCAGTCGACGCGCTGCGGCTGCTTGCCTTCCTGCTGGATGATGGTATGTCCCGGGCCACCGAAGAAGTAAATTCCCGACTCGAACATGTGCCGCTGTGGTTTGGTCGACCCCTTCGCGGGAATTTCCAGGATCCACCCATCGATGATCTGGTAATCGGCCATCTTCACATACAGGCCGTTGACGCCCTTGTCGGGCCACGGCTTGAGCGGCACCGTCCTGACGTCCTGGATGAACAGGCCCTCGAACGACGGCATCTCTGCCCGGTGGCGCTCGAACCAGTGATCGTACGGCGTGTCCACCGGCTTCACCCGCCAGCGGTTAGGGCCTACGTTCTCCATTTCCTCACCGCGGTTGCTGGTGGGAGTGACGGCGCTAATCATGGGTTTCTGCGCGCGGAGCGTGGCGACCACGCCGCCCGCGAGCCACACGCACACCACTGACATCGCGGCCAGAACACACTTGCGCTGCATGTTAGAACTCCACTTTGATGCCGAGTTGAATGATGCGGGGCGTGCCCACCGTGGTGCTGATCTCACCCGCGTTCTCGACGCGGCCCGCCGAATTGAACACCGTCGCTTCGGGCAAGCCGAAGTTGACGCGATTGAGAACATTGAAGGCCTCAAGCCGAATCTGCACCTTGTAGCGCGGGCCAACCGCCACGTTCTTGAAGAGCGCGGCGTCCCAGGTCGCGTATCCCGGACCCGTCAACGCGTTACGACCAACATCTCCGAAGTAGCCCGCTTCGGGCAGGGTGAACGCCGTCGGGTCGAAGTAGCGCTGCGGCCCGCCGAGAATGGCCGACGGGGCCGTTGCCCCGGCCGCCCAGTTCGGGCGCTGGCCGGCCCCGCCCGAACGCGGCAATGCCCGCGCGCGATCGAAGCCGAGCACCGGCGAAAACGGCGTGCCCGATCGCAAGCTGACCAGCCCCGACACCTGCCAGCCCCCCGCCAGGGCACTGATCGCGGGCGCCCACGAGGCCGGCGTCGGCACGATGTAGCTGTAGCTGAAGACGAAGTTGTGGCGGACATCGAAGTCAGACGGCCCAAAGTTGTCGTCGCGATCGAAGCCATACCTGGGCTGAAAGCTGTTGGCGAAGTCGCCGCTGCCAACCGACTGCGAACCCTCATCGGTGGAACGGCCCAGCGTGTACGACGCCTGCAGCTGCAGCCCGCGGCTGAAGCGCTTGGCCAGTCCGGCGATCATCCCGTTGTACCAGGAGTTGCCGTCGGACGTGCGGAGGCGGATGCTCTCGAAGTTCGCATTGGGACGCGTCTGCCCGGCCGGGAAAAAGTACCGGCCGTCGGACAGAATCTGCGGAACGGCCTGATTCGCCTCGATGTTGCGCATCTGATGATAGCCACGCGAGCCCAGATAGCCGGCCGTGATCACCGTGCCCGGCCACAGCTCGCGTTGCAGGGTGGCGTTGTACTGCAATCGCAGCGGGTTCTGGAGGTCGAACTGCACGAGGTCAAGGCGGTTGCGCACGCCAACGACGCCGGTGAACGGATCCGGGAACGTCGGCCGTCGGATGTTGGCCTGCTGGAAATACGGCGGCGTGCGATTACCGTAGGCGCGGTAAATGTTGCCGAGAATTGGCTCGTAGAACGCGCCGGCGCCGCCACGCACCGAGGTCCTGCCGTCGCCGAAGACATCCCACGCAAACCCCACCCGAGGCGCGATGTTACCGAGCGACGGGTTCTTAAACAATGGATCGCCAGGCGTCGGCGCGGAGTCCGACAGGTTCACCATGTGCGCGACGCGGCCGCCGGTTTCGGTCGGCACCGTGATGAACTCGTAGCGCACGCCCAGGTTGAGCGTCAGGCGATTCGACAGCGCCAGATCGTCTTGCGCGAACACCCCGAACAGGTTCTGCCGCCATTGACGATCCGTGGTGCTCCCGGGGACGGTGCCCTCGAAGGTGTTGGCGACGTTGCGGACGAAATCGTCGATCGAGCTGAAGTTGTAGTTCCCGCCTTGCGTGAACGCCGAGTCCTGATCGTTGAACCAGCGCGTCCAGCTCACACCCGCCTTGACCGTGTGCCGGCCGCGGGCCCACGTCACGCTGTTGCTGACCTGCAGGTTCTTGTAATTCACCTGCGTCGGCGTTCCGGTATCAGCGCCCAGATTGGTCAGGCCGGAGACGCTGATGACACCAAACTGCGTACCTGGGATGAAGTACAGCCCGGGACTCACCTGCACCTGATCGACGTTCACGGTTTCCTCATAGGGCCGGTTCCACGACACGCGCAGCACGTTGAGAGTGGTTGCCGAGATGATGCGCTTGTACTCGCCGGTAAAGAACTGCGCCTGGGTGTGCGCGTTGTTGGCAAACAGCGGCAACGTCTGCGGCGACACCACGCTCGCATCGTCGAAGCTGTAGCGCAAAGACAGGGTGTCGCTGTTGGTCAACGGGCTGTCGACCTTGATGACGAAGAAGTCTTCCTGCGTGGGCTCGGTGATGGTCGCGGTGTAAAGCCCTGAGGCGCCGGTTTCCGCCCCGTTCGGTTCAGGGTACATCAGGAGATAGGGACGGATCGCCGGGCTGATGTCGGTGCGCGCGCGGGTCGTCCGGCTCGGCACTCGCGAGACCAGGCTGAGGCCGCGGTCCTGGCGAAGCCCCTCGTAGCTGGTGAAGAAAAAGATCTTGTCCTTCCGTAGAGGGCCGCCCACCAAGCCGCCAAACTGATTACGGTCGAGCGTCGGCTTGGGCTGGCCCGCCGCAGCAAAATAATTCCGCGCAGTCAAGGCATCGTTGCGGAAGAACTCGAAGGCCGATCCCCGAAACGAATTGGTGCCAGACCGGGTGATCGCCGTCACGATGCCACCCGAACTTCGTCCGTACTCGGCACTGTAGTTGTTGACCAGCACTTGGAACTCGCGCACCGTATCCACGCCCAGCTGCCCGCCTGCGGCGCTGCCTGGCGACTGGTTGCCCTGGAAGTTGACGTCGGCGCCATCGAGCACGTAGCTGATCTGGTTGGGCCGCGCGCCGGCCACGGAAATCTGCGTGCCCATGCCGCGATCGAGGGTCCGGTCGGTGCTCGCTGACGCGACAATGCCCGGCTGAAGTAGCGTGAGCTGGGAAAAGTCTCGGCCGTTCAGCGGTAGGTCGCGGATCTGCCGCTCTTCCACCAGCGACGCCAGGCCGCCGCGGCGGGTTTCGACCATCGGCGCATCGCCGGTGACGACGATGCGTTCACCGACCTGCCCCACCTGCATGGTCAGCGTCACCGTGACGTGCTGACCGACGCTCAACTGCAGTCCGTCGCGCACGGCGGTTTGGAAACCCGACAGCTCGGCGGACACCTCGTAGGTACCCGATTCGAGCGACGGCGCCTGGAAGCGGCCCTGCCCGTCGCTGACGAGCACGCGCCGGGCGCCGGTTTCAACCTGCCGCACCGTGACCGTCACACCCGGCATCGCCGCTTTGGTCGCATCGAGCACCGTGCCGGCGAGGGTGGCGCCCGTGCCCTGCGCGGCCGCTGCCCCCACGGCCAGATACCCGGCAACCATCCACGCCGAGAACTGCTTCACCATTCCGTGACTCCATTCCGGCGCGGTTGATCCGCGCCATGGTTTCCGATCCAGGTCAAACCCGCCCACGTCGCTAGCGCCGTCTAAGCTCCGCGCATCGAGGAGTGCGCGCTATCGCGATACGCCCACCAACTGAACACCGACGCCACGGCAATCAGCACAGCGGACAACAGGAGGACAATCGCCCCCGTGAGCGATTCCACGATCAGGTGCGTCGGCAGCCGCTGTACCACCGTCTTGATTTCCCGCAGTTGCCACACGTAATTGGCCAGCCCGAATCCTGCCGCGGCGGCCGCCACGGCGCCGATGGCGAGGCCGACCAGTGCCGGCGACAGCAGCATCCCCACCTGCAACCGCCACATCGCGACCGGTGACGCGCCACGCACGCGGAGCAGCCCGAGAGTCCGGCGGTCCTCGGTGTAGTTCGCCAGCGCGATCGCGAGAATGGCAACCAGTGCCAGGAGCAGCCCGCCAAATAAATAGATCCGCATGTTGGCCAGGGCGAGCGAAATATACATGTCGCTGCCGACCTTTTGCACTTCTTCGTCGAGGCCATGAATTTCCATGGGCGCGACGGGGGCCGCGGCGGCCAGCGCCGCACGAACCTGCGCGGGGGCCACCCCAGGAGCAGTGCGCACGAGCACGACGATGCGGGGGATCAGGAGTTGGAGTTCGGCGAGGTTGGCGCTGTCGGCACTCGAGACCAGGTAGGCGTTCGTACCCAGGAGGTAGTTGAGATAGTCGACGCGGGCCTGCACATAACCCTGGCGATCGCTCACCGTCTTGGGGGGCATGCCCGGCAGGAACGCCAGGATGCCGGCCGTCGTGGTGCCCACCGCCTGCCGCGCCTGGTCGAGGCCCACGATCGCGCGCCCGCCCGGCGTGAGCTGCCAGAAATCGGCCACCGGTTGCGACAGCGCCACCTCGCCACGTTCGACCCGCGACAACAGCGCGGCGAACGATTCGGAAACGCCGACGCGCGGTTCGGAGTAGACCTGGGTCTGATAGGCCGCGGCGTCGCCCAACACGTAGAGCGGCACCCCGCGCAGACCGTAGCCGGGCAGGTAGAAGTCCGGCAGGAGCGCCTCGGCCATGTAAGTGGCGGCCGTCACGCCCTCGACCTGACGGAGGGCGTCAAGCACCGGATCGACGGCGGTCCTGATGGCAGAGAGCTGACCGCGCGCGGCGCCGGTCAGGCGGCCGGCGTCCACGAGGTCAGGGGTGTTGTAGAGCAGTTGCCAGTCGGCGCCAATTTGCACCCGCGCGCCGCGCGAGGCCTTGTCTTCAAACGAGCTGCTGGTGATGGCCGGATACAAGCTCACGCTCGACATGAGCGCCACGATCAGCAGGAAGGCCGCCGTGCGGTGTGGCTTGGCCGACAAATGCCGGAGCGCGAATGATCCCAGCACGCCGCCCATTGGCCGCAGGATGGGTCCCATCACATGGTCGAGGCGACGGCCGCCGGCCAGCCAGGAGGCCAGGCCATACGCAAACATCGGCAGACCGAGAAAATAGAGGAACTGCTCGGCCGGCCGGGCCCACGGCAGTCCAAGACGATCGACCGCCGAAACGCCGGTAATCCAACTGGCGAGAACGTAGCTGCCGAGGACCAGCGCAAGGAGCGGCAGGACGCGCGACGGGGCCGGCGCCCCGGTGGCTTCGGATCCCGACACGCGCTTCGATGCTTCCAGCGGAGAGATGGTGGTGGCATAGCGCACGAAGCGTCGGCACGCCAGCAAGGCCATCACGACCGTGACGATCAGAAAGCCGGCGAAGATGCCCAGTTGCCGGCCGTCCAGCAGGACCTCAAGTGGCAGCGCGCCGTTCTCGTAGATGAGCAACGTGCCGACGGCGCCGGCAGCCAGCCCGGATGCCCCCCCCAGGAATCCGCCCGCGGCGACGCTGCCGAGCAGGACGCGACCAATGTCGCGGCCGGCGATGCCGCGCAGTCTAAGCAGGCCCAGGCGTCTGCGCTCGTTCAGCATGAGCAGGCCGGTGAGGTTCGCGCCCAACACCCACGCCATCCACAAGAGCGGCAGCGCGACCAGGAGCGAGACCACGCCGATGCGGTCAGAGATGCCCATCATGCGGTCGAGGAGCACTTCGGTGGTGCTGTCAACGACGTACGAGATGCCGCTGAATTTTTCGGGATGAGGCCCCTCGCCCACTTCCTCACCCGAGCCGGCGTGTCCTTCATCGTGAGCGGCCGCGGTCGACGGCGCCGGCCCGATCACTTCGGCGTCGGCATGCAGGCGGCGGTTGAGGCCAGTGACGCGCGCCAGCGATGCCGGGATGTCCCAGCCCGAGATCAGCGCGGCGCGATCGATGCGCGCGAGATACACGATTTCTGGCGCGTACTCGGCCTGCTGCACATGGGCCTGGTCGGTGGCCATCCCGGCAGTCAAGTCGCCCGGCACGATGCCGTTGGCGACAAAATCGAACTTCGTGATCACGTCCCAGTCGTAGGGCATCAGCAGGATGGCTCCGATGACCGGCACGTAACTGACCGAACCCGTTTGATCCATCAGCCAGCGATTGAGTTCGTCGCGCTCGAGGCGGACCACCTGACGCACGGGTGTTTCGAAGACCCGCTGGGTCGTGCCCGCGGCGGTGACGTCCATGGTGAAGCGGCGCGCGCCCTGCAGGCCAAGATAGGCCTTGCCGATGGCGAACTCGGGACCGACAAGCGCCAGCACTGCCCCCGGTGGTCCTGAGGCACCGGCCGACTGCGCCAGGGCAAATCCCAATTGCGGCGGCAGCACCGACAGATCGGAGGCGGCCAGCACGCTGAGCCACGGCGTGGTGAGCGGTGTGCCGTCGACGCGGGCCTGCACTTCCCCACCCTCGGGAAACCGGGCGCGCAGGAAGGCGAGGCTCGCCACCTTGGTGATCCCGGGGGTCTGCTCGACGAAGGCGCGCAGCGTGTCGTCGCCGCCGGACGGGCCTTTCTGATAGAGCGCGACGTCCCATGGGATCCGTTCGAGTTGGTAGTCGACGTAACGCTTCAGCACGTATCGCGACGTGAGGCTGATGGATGCCAGCAACACGCCGACGAGGAACGCGACCAGACCGAAGGTCCACAGCGCGCGCCAGCCCAGGATGTGAAACAGACGACGAGTCATCGCAATGCGGCATAAGATTACTTGACTTCCGACCAACGAGCCTCTAGAACTCACGTGATCGAATTCGTAACGCCTTCTTGGAGAGCCCGCATGCGCGCCTTATCTGTGTTTGGAAAGTTCGTCATCCTGGCCGGCATCCTCACCGCCGCAGCCTGTGGCCGCTCGGAACCGGCCGCGAACGGAGCCGGATCGGAAGCCGCAAAGGACCCAGCAGCGAAAGAGACCTATCCGGAGCCCCGGTGGCCGGCCTACTTCAAGCCGGCGAAGTCCGCGGACGACCTGATGCCGGCAGCCCGGAGCCTGGTCAGGAACCGCTCGGGCCTGCAAGGCAACGGCATGGGCATCCTCAAGGAAGGTGAATCGGTCCTGATCGTCGTCAACAACGACGATGCGGACCCGATGGTGCTCGAGGCGGTCGGCCGGGCACTGAAGGAACGCAAGGTCATTCCGCATATCAAGTTCCGGTCCGAGCTCCTCGGGAAATCGAAGGAACAAGTGGCGCGCGAGCAGGGCGACGAAGGCGCCGGACGCCGCATCGAGGACGCGGGCATCTACCAGGCGTCGGCGTGGGTGGACGGACAGTTTCCCGACCCGTCCGAACCGAAGGCGTGGCTGAAGAAGCGGCGACCTGATCTCTACGAAGAGCTGTTCCCCGGCGACAAGTCGCCGGTTGGTGCGGGCCCGGGCATGGCCGAAGGCGGTGGCGGCGGAGCCGCGGCGGCCGGACAGGGCGAGCAGTATCGCAACCGTAACGCCGTCGGTGAGGCGATCAAGAAGTACCTTACGACGCATCCCGAAATCCGGGGCGCCTTCTGGGGCAGCGGCGGGTCAACCGGACTGCGGCGTCAGCTTTATCCGATGTCGGACAAGTTCCTCGGTACCTTCGTGCAAGACAACATCTACAGCCTGCAGAGCCCGATGTCGTCGTATCCGGGCGATGTGTGGCAGTTAGCGGAAGAGCAGTTACTGGAACCGCTCGTCTACGTCGATCGCGTGGAGGCGAAGGATCCGGAAGGCATCGACGTCTGGGCCGACCTCACTGAAGAGATGTCACAGAAGTGGGCGCAGGGCGCGTATCAACGCGGCCACCTGTACATGTTCCCGAATCAGGCGACGGGCCGTTTTGGCTACTCGTTTGTTGACTACCCGGCGTTTCAGCCCAAGTACTTGCCACGCGAGCCGATCGCGCGAATCAATGGCACCATCGCCGGCACGCAGGGCCACGGCGGGTTCTATCCGCGGTGGGAAGTGACGTTCAAGGATGGCTTCATCACGGGAGTAAAAGGGGGCGGCGCGCAAGGCGAGGCCCTCCGCGAGTTTCTCCAGTATCCGGGACTGAACGAGCGCACATACCCGTTCCACGATCAGCCCGGTTATTGGTACCTGTACGAAATCGCCTTCGGATCGCATCCCAAGGGTTTCCGCAACCCGATCGACTTATTGGACAGCGGCAGCACCAGTCCCGAACGTGTGCGGAGCGGCGTCATCCACTGGGGCCTCGGCATCCGCGTGTGGCACGATCCATCCGGCCCGAGCGAGTCGAAAGTGTGGGCCGACTACACCGAGAAGAACAACGTGCCCAAGGACCACGGCTGGCACACCCACACCTACTTCACCACCTATCGGGTGCGCCTGCGCAACGCGAACAAGTGGGTCAACCTGATCGAAAAGGGCCACATGACTTCGCTCGACCACCCGGAAGTGCGGGCGCTGGCATCGCGCTACGGTGATCCGGACTATCTGCTGACCGAAGACTGGGTTCCCGAGGTGCCAGGCATCAACGCCCCCGGCGACTATCTCAAGGACTACGCCGCGAACCCGGGCGCCTACTCGTTGAAGGTGTTGGAGAAGGCCCAGAACGGCAGCTACACGCATTACTTCCCGAAGCCGGCCGGGAAGCAATAACCGGTGCTGAGGCTGACACGCCTCATCGCCGTCCTCGGGCGTCGTGCCGGACTCACGTTTGGTCTGGTCACGATGCTGGTGGCGGCGCTGCTGGCGACCGTGAATATCACCTCACGGTATGCGCTGAAGGTCTATGTCGAGGACCAACTCCAGCGCATCCCGTGGGACCTGGCGATCTACCAGCGCAGCGCGAGCAGTGATGTCGCGCTGATTCAGTCGCGACTGAAGGCCGTCGACGGCCTGAAACGCGTGGAGAGCCTGGCCTTCCTGCGGGCGCGCTTTCCCGATGGCGGCGACGTGGCAGTCGAGGTGGGCGGTAAGCCGCTGACCACGCCATGGCTGTCGGTGCTGGCAGCATCCGACACATCGATCCTGCCGGCGGAGCTGGAATATGCGCTCGCCGGGCGCGGCACGGCGAGTCGCTCGAATGGAGCCGTGCTGGCGCTGGTCGGACCGGAGCGGGCCATGGGCCCGGCCTTTCTGGCCTTGCAAGGCGCGCGCGATTTTACGGTCCGCGTCAAGGTGCAGCAGCAGCAACGGCTGTTGTTCCAGACCCCCCTCGAGGGCGTCGTCCGGCTCGATCGCGATGAGCTCAACCGCTGGCTCATGGACCAGACCGGCTCGGTCAGCTACATCCCGTACATTGGTGTGATTCTGCTGATGCCGTTCGATGCGCAGATCCTCTCGCGCTTCGATTCGGTGGCCGGCGGGCTGCTCCCCTCCGATCTGGTGGACCCCGAGGAATTAGAAGAGGGCCACATCCAGCTGGCAGAGTACCACCCGGAGGTGTTGTTCCTCGGCCAACTGGATCGGTCGCGATTGATTACCGGCTGGGACATCCCAGGATCGCTGGCCCGTGTCGCCGCACTCAACGGGCGACTACGGGGATTGACGGAATGGGCCGCGACGGCGCCGGCCTCGGAAACATCACCGCCGACCGAACTGAACGATCCCCCACCGGGTCCGGCAGCCGGCACACCAGAAGCGGAACGGGAGAAGGAAACGGCGTCGGGCTTTGTCGTCGACAGCACGACCCACGTGTTGCTGACCCGCATGGAAGGCATCGCGCGCCTGGTGGGCGTGGTGTCGTTGCTCGTGTCATTGCCGCTGCTGTGGATGGGTTGGGTGCTGGCGGCGAACCTGTGCGGGTTGCTCATGCTCAACGAACGGCGCACGCTGGGTCTGATGCGGTTGCGCGGCGTGCCCGGGCAACTGATGGGGCGGGCGTTTCTCCTCGCGGTCCTCGGTGGCGGGTTCGTGGGCGGACTGCTCGGACTGGTCATTGGATCGGTCGGGCCGCTGATGATCTACGAGGGCGGCCGGCTGCCAGTCAGCGTGCTGCTCGATCCGCAACAGTTGCTGTTCTCGGCCGCCTTCCTGGTGGTCAGCCTCGTGCTGGCCCTGGCCGTCAGCCGGCGCCTCGTGCGATACGCCACGACCATCTCACCGCTTGAAGCATCGCGCCGGGTGTCGGCGTCGGAAGTCGCGGAGGGGTCCCTGGGGTTCGGGCCAATCCAGGGGGTAGCACTGTTCCTTGGGCTCTACACACTGCTCGTCAGCTGGATCGGCGGCGCGGCGCTGTCGAACAGTGTGGACTCGGCGGCGCTTCGAAACGCCGACCGGCTCCTCGACTTTCTCGCACTCCCGTTTCTCCTGTACGGCGTGGCGACCCTGCTGGCATCGAAGCGGCAGGCCATAGCGCGCCTGTTGGGACTGCTGATCAAACCCATCGCCGGCGTCCTCGGCGGGTTCGCAACGCGGCACCTGGCGGTCAAGCCGCACCGCACCGCCGCGTTCCTGCTGATCGTGGCGCTGATGGCCAGCGTGACGCTGTACCCGACCATCACCAGTCGATCGTTCGAAGACAAGGCCGAGCGCGGCGCCAAGGTGCAGCTCGGCGCCGACTGGCAGGTGCTGTTTAACTCGCCTGACCTGGCCGACGTCTCGCGGCTCAGTGGATCGCTCGGCCAGCAATTGACCGCACTCGGCCCTGAAGTGGAGGCGCTGGTCGCCCGCATCAAGCAGGTGCCTGGCGTGCGCGACGTCACGTATCTCTATGAAGGCCTGCTGCCGCAATTTTACCTGCCCGGCTACGGGTTGAAGGGTGTGCCGATGTTCCTGATCGGCGAACCCGATCACTATCTGCAGCAGGCGTACTCGGAGCCGGTCGTCGGATTGAGCGACCGCTTCGACGCCGTCATGCGACCGCTGGCGAACGGCGCGTTGGCGGTGTCGCCACCGGTCGCGGATTTCTGGAAGGTCGAACGCGGCTTGCCGATTCTGGTTGGCATGGATCGATCGCGCACGCCGGTGTCGGCGATGGCCAGCGGCGTGTTGGCGTACCTGCCGGGCATCCCGCCGCGAACGGTGACCGATCGTCAAGGGTACGTGCAGGCGCGGATCGATTATCTGAACCACCTGTTCACCAGCAACTCGTACCTGGTTGGCGCGGCGTCGAGTCCGGGGCTGCAATCGCTGGACCTGTTGATTCCGCGCGTGATCGTGCTGGCGTGGACCGATGCGGGCGTGCCCCCCGCAGAGATGGAAAAGGCGATTGTCGCCGCCCTGCCCTTTCCGCCGCTTGAGGTCCACAACCTCACGGCCGAGATCGCGAAGGTCGGCACCGACATGTTCATCGCCTTGGCGTTGGCCAATCTGCGCATTTACCTGTTCGGCGGGCTGCTACTGGCGGTGGTCGCCATCCTTTCGATTGCCGTGGCCAACTACACTGAAGACAAGCGGACGCTCGCGCTATTGCGCATTCGCGGGGTGTCGCCGTCGCAGATGTGGCGGTTCCTGCTCTCGACGCTGCTGTCGCCGGCGGCGCTCGGATTACTCGTGGGAGGGCTGACGGCGCTCGTTGCCGGATTCGGCCTGGCGAACTACGTGTGGGAGCTGCGCGAGATTCGTACCGTCGTGCAGTTGTTGCCGACGCGGATGCGCCTGTCGTGGGCGACCGCGGGCGTGGGCGTGGTGCTGGTGGTGTTGCTGGTGGCGGTGGCCACGGGGTTCAGTTGGTGGGTCTATCAACGAACCGCGCATCAAAAGGTTCGGGAGGCATAGCGCGTGTCACGATCGATGTTTGCTACCAGTGGCGTGGATGTGACGGTTGCCGGAGTCAGCAAGACCTACAAGATGCCGGCCGAAGATGTGCAGGCCCTGAAACAAGTGGACTGGGAGGTCCGCAAGGGACAGGCCGTGGCCATCATGGGGCCAAGCGGATGCGGCAAGTCAACTTTGCTGAACCTGCTCGGCGGAGTCGATCGCCCAACCAGCGGACGCGTGGGCGTGGACGGCCTGAACGTCGGCGGCATGGACGAACGGGCACTCGAAACCTATCGCCTGCGCAAGGTCGGTTTCGTGTTTCAGTTCTACAACCTGATCCCGAGCATCTCGGCAATCGAGAACATCGAGCTGCCAATGATCATGGCCGGGCAACCGGAAGCGCAGAGCCGCGAGCGGGCGCACGCGATCCTGGCGCTCGTGGGCCTCGATCACAAGGCACGCAAGCGCCCAGAGGAATTGAGCGGCGGCGAACAACAACGGGTCGGCGTCGGGCTGGCGCTGGCCAACGACCCCGCGCTCATTCTCGCCGACGAGCCGACCGGTAACCTCGACAGCGTTAACGCCGATGCCATCGCACGGCTGCTGGTGTCGCTGGCCAGCGAGCACGGCAAGACGGTGATCATGGTCAGCCACGATGCCAAGACGGTGGCGCACTTCCCGGTCACCTACGCGATGCGCGACGGCCGCTTCGAATCCTAAAGGGTGCCGGACGCGACCGCCGGCTCGCGCGGTTCAGGTGCCGCCCCCTACCAGCGGATCCGCGACACGATCTGCAGGACGCGTGCGGTGTTGGTACCCGTCAGCCCGCTGACCTCGTAGCTGGCCGGCGCGCTGCCGCTCGCGCGGTTGCTGGTAAACGTGAGCCCGCTCACCGGCGCGAAGTTCACGTGGTCGAACACGTTCAACGCATCCAGGCGGATCTCGGCGTTGATGCGCCCGACGATGTCGAGGCGCTTCACGACGCTGAAGTCGAACTGCTTGAACAGCGGTCCCTGGACGACCAGGGACTGCAGACCGCACTTGCCCTCGCCGCGAATCGTCTCGATGCACGACAGGTTGTCAGCCGGCGCGAGGTAGCGGCCGCTCGGCGCACCCAGGTTGCCGTAGCCGGTCGTCGAGGTCGGGCTCACACTAAAGGCCTTGACGGTCTCGTCAATGATGTCCTGCGGCAGCATGAACACCCGGTGCTGGCTGTCGATCCGCAGACTGAAGGCCTTGGCCAGTTCCTTCGCGTTCATGCCGACCATGCGGACGTTGCCGAGATCCAGGAGCTGGCCAGAACTGAGCCGCGCGTTGCCAGCGACCTGCCAGCCGCCAATGATGCGACTGAGCACGGCGTTGGTGCGGCTACCGAACCGCTGGCCACGGCCGAACGGCAGCGGATAGACGACATTCAGCTTGAACGCCTGTGAGACATCACCTTCCGTACCGCCGTTCCTCACCATGGGGCTGTCGATGCGAAGCGAGAGAAACTTGGATTCGGTGGCGTGACCAAGCACGTAGCTGCCGGCGAAGGAAAGCCCGCTCGCCGCTCGGCGCTTGAACTCCAAGGCTACCGAGTTGTAGAACGTGTGCTCTTCGTTCTCGACGATGAAAGCGCCGCCGAGCAGGTCGGGATTGGCCACAAACAGGTTCGCGGGCAGGCCCGCCCTCACGGCACTGGCCCGCAGCGTCGCGTCGCCAGTCAGGCTGGTCACGACGCCGTACGGGTGCGGATTGAACGGGGCCAGGTTGTTCAGGTAGGTCGTGCTGCGAAAGTTTGTCGACGAATAGGCCGCCGAGTCGGCCGCGCCAGCACGGTTCACGCCGCTGAAGTGCCCGAGGAAGATGGGCAATGGTGAGGTGCCAGTGCCGGCGCCGAAATACGCGAACGACCCGGCGCGTGTGCCGCCGGCCAGGTTGTTGGCCTGCAAGTTCGCCATCGCGAGCTTGAACTCGTCGACAAAGCCGTTCTCGATAATGTTGAACTCGTTGTAGTCGTTCGACCGCCACTCGTCCGCTGACCGTGCGCCGAGATAGCGCGCCTCGATCGACATCGTTCGGCCCAGGGCGCGCGTCACGCCCGCTTGCCAGGTCTCCGAAAACGGCACTACCAGATCAGGACTGAAGATCGTGATGTCGCCGGTCACAACTTCCGTGAACGGAAAGCTGGGGGTGTCCGGAAACGCCGCGGGTCCGAGGTTGCCGTTGCGCATCAGCAACGGAGAGGCCCCCAGGTTGCCAAGCGACAGACTCCGGAACGCGTTGAGCGACACGCCTGGGTTCGCGGCGACCTGGCCGGCAAAGTCGGTCAGGCCCTGACGCGTGTAGGAGCGGCTGAAGCCACCGCGCACGGCGAAATCACCCGGGTTGTCGCCGGTCAACACGTTCAGAAACCCGCCACCCGCGTTGGGCGTCCAGGCGAAGCCGACGCTCGGCGAGATGTTGTTCCAGTCCATGGGATAGGCGCGCTCGCCTTTCCCGAGCTGTCGGAAGGTCGGGGCGCTTCCCGTCAGCGTCCCCGGCTTGAAGATGTTGCCGAGGCCGGACACGCCGTAGACATCATCCAAATCGCCGATCGAGTAGCTGTTGTTCAGTGCCACGAACGGGAACGTGAGATCGTAGCGCGCGCCGTAGTTGAGCGTGAAATTGGGGCCCAGACGCCAGGAATCCTGCAGCCAGAAGCCGATCTGCCGCTGCCGCGCCCGCTGCATGCCATCGCCGCCGTAGACATACTTGCCAGTCGCCTCATCGAGCCGCGCGACGCCTCGCACTTCGCTGACGCGGCCGGTGAGGATGGCGTAGAGAGCCCGCGCGTTGTTCAGATTGGTGGTCGACGCGCCGGGAAAGTTGGCCTGGGTGAACAGGGTTTCGGCCGGATCACCCTGGACAACACCAAAGCGAAGCTCCGGTACGATCGTCCGGTTCTGTTGCCACAACTGGAACGACGTGAAGGACCCGCCGATGCTGAGGCTGTGCGCCCCCTTGAGCCAACTGAGCGTGTCCTCGAATGAGTTATGAAAGGCATCGCGGCCGGAGGTGGTGCCGGCAGCGCCCGCGTTCATCGAGTTGGACGCGGTCAGACCGAGCGCGTTGGCCATGTTCAGATAGAAGCCACCCTGGTTGGCCACCGGACCCCTCCACAACGCGGGTGTGAACTCGTTCTGCGCGAAAATCACGGGACCGCCGCCGTAGCCGACGCGAAACTCGTTGACGACCGTCGGCCCCAACGTTGACCGCAGCCAGCCGCTGGTGGCTCGACGGGTCGATCCTTGATTGGCCTGCACCGGGAAACCCGGGAAATAGGCTTCGCGGTTATTGGTCGTATCGGGCCCGCCACCGATGTACTGGAAGTTCATCGACCACGTCAGTCGATGCCGCCGGCTCAATTGATAGTCGAGCCGGACCGTCGGATACTTGTTCATCGACACGGTCGGCACTTCATACGAGTACTCCTGATAGAGCGGATCGGTCAGATCCCGGACGTTGCCCTCTTTGGATGTGGCGTTGCGGATATCGGCCACCAGGCGCGAGATGATCGGGTCAGCCGTGGCCGTCTGGCCGTTGCGCGCGGCGAGCTGGAAGAGGTCGACCGACTGGACGCCGCCCGCGGCGCTGTAGCGAAAGATGCCTCGCTCGGCATCCGGATGAAAGATGGTGCGGTTCCGGCGCAAACCCGAAGGCTGCCGGAGCTCCTCGTAGTTGACGAAAAAGAAGGCCCTGTTGCGGCCATTGAACCCAGGCAGCATCACCGGCCCCCCCAGGTTGAGTCCGGGTTGGTTTTGTAGCAGTTCCGCCTTCGGCAGGTTGTCGCGCTTGTTGAAGAAGGTGTTGGTGTTCAGGGCATCGCTGCGGTACTGGTGAAACGCGCTGCCTCGGAACTGATTCGTGCCTGACTTGGTGGTATAGCGGATCTGCGTCGAGCCGCCGCCGGAACTGTCGGCGCCCGATGCTGCGGTGGTGAACGAAATCTCCTCCACGGCGTCGAGGCGGGGGGCGACGAGGGCGAAGAATCCGTCGGTGGTCTTGAGCGTGTTGTCCTGAATGTTCACGCCGTCGAGCGTCATGTTGATGGTGCTCTGCGGCAGGCCGTTGACGATCGAGTCGCGATTGCCGCCAGCCGTCGACACGCCGGGGAGGAACACGATGAACTGGGACGCATCCCGGCTCGAGAGGGGCAGGCTCTGGACCTGGCGCGTGTCGAGCACCGTCGACACCGAAGCCGTTTGGGTCTGCACCAGCTCGGAGTTGGCCTGCACCGTAACCTGCTCGGTGAGGCCGCCCACCTCGAGCGTCGCCCGCACGCTGGCGGCTACTCCCGAGTTGACGACCACGCTGTTGAGAAGCGCGGTCTTGAACCCCAGGAGCGACACAGTAACGCTATACGTGCCGGTGTTGAGCGCCGGCACCGAGAAGACGCCCTGTCCGGACGACACCGTCGTAAACGATTCGCCGGTCAGCGTATTGCGGACTACGACATCGGCGCCGGGAATGACTGCCCCATCGGTATCCACGATGACACCGGAAATGGAAGCGGTGGATGAGCCTTGCGCCCGCACGCCAACCTGCGCCACGACCATGAAGCAAAAACACAGCGTTACCGCAACGCTCGCACGTAGGTTTGTCATCTCTCGCTCCGATTCAAGCCACCACTGGCAGAAGCGCCAGCATACAAACGAAGACAATAGTCCGCCTCCGGGAGGAAAGTGAAGATTAATCAGGCGAGGCTGGCGGTCTATGATCATGCCCATGCTTAGGCTTCTGGGCTCCACGCTTGGGATCGGGGCTGCGCTCATGGTGCTCGCCGCGTGCCGCTCCGACGCGCCCGCTCAGAACCAGTCGGCGTCGTCAACCTTACGCTCCGCCGCCGAGACGCCCCCCGCCGAACGTGCCGCGCGCCCGCTGTTGGGCGCGGGCGAAGCCGTGCCGACGGCGATTCTGGCCGCCGCCCGCCACTGGCAGCGTGGTGGCGCCGCGGGCAACCGCGTGCTGATCGCCACTTTCACCTACACAAGATGCCCCGAGTCGGGCCCATGCGCGATTGCTGAACGCACGCTGCAACGGGTGCAGGGCGCCATCCTCGCCACGCCGGCCCTCTCGACATCCGTCGGCATCCTTTCGCTTAGCGTCGATCCGGTATTTGATGTTCCGGCTGTGCTTCGGCGTCATGCCGATCGTATTGGCGCCGATGCCAGCGTCTGGCGATTTTCCGCGCTCGCACCAGCCGAGATTGGCGACAGCCTGGCGGCGTTTGGCGTGCCTTGGGCCGGCGGTGCAGGCATCGCGCCAGCCACCGTGACGTTGCTGGTCGACGCCGGTGGCCGGCTGGCCCGCGTCTACTCAGGGCCAGCGTGGACCGCGGAAGAATTGTTGAGTGACCTGCGCAGCCTGGTGTTGCGCGCCGACCCGGCCGTGTTGGCGGCGTACATCGAGGCCCAAACCGCGCTTGCCGCCGATGATCACCCACGCGCCAGCCGCGCGTTGGGACGCCTCACGAAGACCGTGAGCGATCCGGCCGTGGCGCGCCTGGCGGCGGCCGCGCGCGACGCGGTCGGACTGCCGGCGACCCGTCTCGCCTTCAAGCCGCTCTCAGAGGCGCTCGTGCGGCTACCCTGGCCGCCCGAGTACCAGCCGATGTACTGCCCGATGTTCGATGGCAATGCCGGTGCGACCTGGGTGCAGAAGGCGGGCCCGGTCACCAACCCGTATCTCGGTTCGTCGATGTTACGGTGTGGGACCGATCTCTCCGCTGGTGCCCACGCGGACCATTCGGCGAAGTTTGGCGGCGTGCTGTTCATGGCCGCAGATGGCTTTCACCATGTCGAAGGGACCTACACGGCTGACGGGTTCTTCCACGTGCGGCTCTACGACAACTTCCGGAAGCAGATCCCGGTGGCTGGATTTCAGGCGCGAGCGGTGCTGGACGAAAAGGCGAGCAAGCCGCTCGTGCCCTCTCGAGACGGACTGACGCTTGACGTCAAGGTGGGGACGCGGGCCTGGCCGGCGGAAATCACGCTCCAGATTGTGCTCGAGCGTGGAGCCCCCGAGGAGCGCTTCGACTTTGTGTTCGTCTCGCACTCTCCCGGGGGGTCGTAACCACGACGCGCGTCAGCGCGGCTTCTGGCGCTTGAGAATTTCCGCCTTGAACTCCGCCTCGATCTGCGGCAAATCGGGCTCCAACTGATCCTCGAATCGCAACCCGAGCCGGGTCACCAGAATCGGCGCGTTGATCGCGAGGTAGCGCGCGGGCTCCTTGCCCGGATTCAGATGCTGGTGATACCAGTAGATGGGCGGCACAAACAGCGTGCCCTCCTGCCAGTCGACGCGGACACGTTTCTCGTACTGCCCCTCTGGCCAGGTCAGCGAATAGCCGTCGCCCGAGAGCAACATCACGAACGCATCGCTGCTGTGCCGGTGGGCACGCTTGTACTCCAGCGTCGGCATCTCCGAGACGTGCAGGTCAATCATGGTGTTACCCGCCATGCGCCAGTGCATGTTGGTACTGCCCTTGCCGCGCTCTTCCCACGAGTCGAGCTTGAAGTTCAGCGCGTCGGGCACGACGTTGGTGATGGTGAGGCGGTCGCGGCCCTTCTCGGACTTCTTCAGGTAGTCCTCCTGGGCATCGTAGCGATCGGTGAACGTGAACGGGTTCTCCCAGGCAAATTTCTCGTTGTCGGTGGAGTTCATCACGAACGGAAAGCTGGTGACGGCGATGAACCGCACCGGCTGATCGCTGTCGTTGAAGTGCTGGTAGCGCACGTTCAGCGGGATGGAAATCAGCGTGCGGTACTTCCAGTCGATCCGCTGCGGCTGCTTGCCCTCTTGCTGGATGATGGTGTGGCCCGGTCCGCCGAAGAAGTAGAGGCCGGCCTCGAACATGTGGCGCAGCGGCTTGGTCGAACCCTTGGCCGGAATCTCGACTACCCAGCCGTCGATGATCTGGTAGTCGGCCATGCGCATGTACAAGCCGTTGGTGCCCAACAGCGGGAACGGCTTGAGCGGCACCTTCCTGACGTCCTGGATCGCCAGCCCGTCGAAGGTCGGCATGCCGGCCTTGGCCTTGGCATACCAGCGGTCGTACGGCGTGTCGGTGGGCACCACCCGATACGCGGTGGGCCCGACCTTCTCGAGGCGCTCGTTGCGGTTGCTCTGCCGCTCGCGTTCCTGCGGCGGCGCCTGCGTCTGGGTCACGGCGACGGCGAAACCAATGGCCGCGACCACGGCCAGGGCCAATCGAACGAAGGGGCGAAATCGTTGAGTCATGATCCTCGTCTGGGTCTGGCCTGGCGCCCTGCGCGCCAAGCGTCGATTCGGGCTAGATTCTAACAGGGTTGGCCCTTCCGGGTCCGACTACGTGAGATCGCCAAAGAACGGGATGGCCCGCAAGCCGATCGCCACCAGCAACAGCAGCGCTGCGGGCCGGGCAAACCACTCGAACACGGGCTGGTGGTGCACCGCGACCGTGCTGGTCAGCCGGCCCCGCTCCATGGCGTCAATCTGCGCGTAGGCGGCACGCAACTCGCTCGCCGTATCGGCGTTGAAATACTGGCCGCCCACCCGTCGCACCGAGTTAATCAGGGTGAGCACGGCCGGCTTCTTCTTGATTTCATCCTCAAGATCGATGCCCACCATGTGGAGCCGGATGCCCGCGGCGTCGGTTTCTGACAGGGCGTTCACGGGATCGCGGCCGGTATTGTTCTCGCCGTCGGTGAACACCACCACCAGTTTGTGGGCGCCCTCGGCCGGGGACTGGCGCGCCAGCAGTTGTGTGGCCAGGCCGATACCGTCGCCAATCGCCGTCATCCCCTCGCCGCGCAGAATCTGATCGTCGAGCATGTCCACATACTTGAAGAGATTGCCGTGATCGAAGGTCAACGGACTGACCAGGTACGCGTGGTCGGAAAAGACCACCAGCCCCAACCGGTCGCCATCGCGTCGGCTAATCAAGTCCTTGAGCGCTTCTTTGGTGGTCTCCAGCCGCGTCTTACCCGTCAGCCGCCGCGGCGCGTTATCGCGACTCGTGAATGTCAGTTGCGACATCGATTGCGTCGGGCGGACCAGGCCCATGATCTCCTGCATGCTCGACGACAGGTCGACGACCAGGACGATATCGAGCCCCTGGCCGCTGACCTGTCCTTCGGAGTACGGCACCACCGGATCGAGGAGGGCAACCAGGATGAGTCCCAGTGCGGCGAAGGCGGCCAGCGTCGGCAGGCGCCGCACCCGCGATGGCCGCCGGCCCAGCCGAAGAATCCAGTCGGCGGAGCTGAAGCCCACAAACGTCCGGCGCCGCCGCCATTGCCAGCCGATTAGCGCGAGCACCGCCGGCACGGCGACCCACGTGATGCCCGGCTCGCGGAAGGCCAGTTCCATCATCGCGATTCTGCCAGCACCTGCGCCGCTTCATCGAGCGTCGCGCGGAACCGCTCCGCATCGGGCAGGCGCGCCAGCGGGCGATAGCGGGCCTGCTCGCACACCTCGAGAATGCGGCCAAGGGTCTCGGCCGACGCGGCCGACGGACCGTCGGCGAGCCGCACCTGCAGTTCCGCCGCGGTCAGCGCCGCCGGCTGCGTAGTCACGCTGGCGGCATGACGGCGCACGAGCGCCTCGAGGTTCGTGAAGGCCTCGAGTCGCGAGGTTTCGGTCGAGAGATCGGCCTGCCGCAGCGCGTCGATGCCGGTGAGCAGTTCGCGCCTGGCTTCGCGCTTCACGCGCGTTCGGGGTTTCGCCGGCCGGCCGGCCGACACCCACGTCACGAGCAGCCATCCGAGCGTCACCACCGACACCACCATGAGAGCGCCGGCCGCCTGGCGCGAGGCACGCCACGACGCCGGGACGGGCTCGACGTCGCGCGCGGTTCTCAAGTCGAGGGCCTTCAGGTCGGCCGGCAGCGCGCTGCGCAGCGCGACCACGGCCCCGGGCACGCGCAGTTCGCTCGCCGGCGCGCCCGCGCGCTGCCCAGTGGCACCGACCGCGTAGCGGACGGTCAGATCGCCGATCTCCAGGGATTCGATTGCGGGATCGTAGGTCGTCAAGCGGTAGACCACGTCGTAGCGAATGCCACCGTCAGTCGCCACCGTCCGCGTCACGCCGTGCCCCATGACCTGGAATCCGACCAGCGTCAGGCTATCGGCGCCCAGGTCTTCCTGGAGCACATCGACGCCGGGCCGGCACGACAGCGCAATCGTGAACGTCACTTCCTGCCCGACCCAGATCGCGGTTTGGCTGAGCGCCGTGCGCACCTCGATGTCGGCGGGAGCAGCGGAGGCCCCCGGCACCGGTTTGCTCACTTGCGCGAAAAGGACGACACGAGTAGCTGACAGGGTCAGGCCAGCCGCAAGCAGGAGTCCGGCGCAGGCCCGGATTGGCAATGGAGTCATGCGAGTTTCCGTGTCATGAAAAGGCGCAACAAGGGTTCGACGGGACTCTCGTCCGATCGCACGAACACCGGGTCCATCGGCACGTCGTAGAACGCCTTGGTCAGCGCTCGACGCCGCGTCGCGGCGGCTTCCTGATAGCGGCGCCGCAACCCGTCACTCAGGCCGACGGCCACCGGCCGGCGCGACTCAAGGTCGCGTAACCGCACCGAACCGGATCCGGGGGGCAGTGTCAGCTCCGCGGGATCCTCGACAACCACGCCCACCAGATCATGCCTGGTCGCGAGCATCTTCAGCTCCGAGGCGCGGCCCAGATCCTCGGTGGTGATGAAGTCGGACACCACGCACACCAGGCTCGTTCGCTTGAGGCGTCCGGCTAAAAGCCGCGCGACCGGGCCCACGCTCGTACGCGTCGCGGTGACGTCCATCGCCCAAATCTGTTCGATCGCCTCCCAAGCGTGCGTGCGGCTGTGGCGCGGCGGAAAGTACGCGAGCACGCGGTCGGCGAAGGCGACGAAGCCAATGTTGATGCGGTCGGCCAGGGCCGAGAACACCAGGCAGCCGGCGATGAACAAGGCGGCGTCCTTCTTCGAACGATGCACCGTGCCAAACCCCATGCTCGGCGACATGTCAATGGCGACAATCAGGTTGAGCTCGCGTTCGGCATCGGTAAGGCGCACGAA
This sequence comes from Acidobacteriota bacterium, assembly GCA_031364805.1. Classification (GTDB taxonomy): domain Bacteria; phylum Acidobacteriota; class Vicinamibacteria; order Vicinamibacterales; family UBA2999; genus 12-FULL-67-14b. Next base: position 47,300 of record JANLWW010000164.1, on the reverse strand, counting down.
CGGTGCGCGCAACCGGGCCGTGACGTTCCAGTCGATGCGACGAACATCGTCGCCGGTCCGGTACGGCCGATGCTCCTTGAAATCGAACCCGCTGCCCGAGACGCGGCTGGTGTACGCGCCGATGCGGAGATTGCGAATCCGCTTGGCGGTGTACATCTCGATATAGCGGAGTTCGCGGCGCACATCGTCTGGCAGCATCACTCAACTCACGGAATCGACACGGCATCGAGAATGCGGGCGACAATGGTATCGGTTTCGATCGCTTCGGCTTCGGCCCGTACGCTGCGCACCAGGCGATGGCGCGCGACATCCGGAAAAATCGTCTTCACGTCGCCGGGCCGGACATGATCGCGGCCGTCGAGAAACGCCGTCACCCGCGATAACGCGAGCACGTGCTGGAACGATCGCGGCGACAGGCCCAGCAGCAGGAGCTCCTGCAGGTCCTGAAGTCCCGCGTCGGCGGGTTTGCGCGTGGCCTGGCCGAGGCGCACGATGTATTCGTGGATCTTTTCATCCACGTGCACGGTTTGCTGGATCAACAAGCGGATCCGCACGACGTCGGCCGGGGCCAGCAGGTGCTCGAGTGCGACGTGAGTGGTGCCGTGCTTGAGCATCTGCAGCTCGGCGCCCGGCGTCGGATAGCCCACCCGCACCATCATCGAGAAGCGGTCGAGTTGCGCCTCGGGCAGCAGGTAGACGCCTTCGTGCTCGACCGGGTTCTGCGTGGCGAGTACCCAGAACGGGTCGGGCAGCTGGAAGGTGGTATCGGCAATGGTGACCTGACGTTCCTGCATCGCTTCGAGCAAGGCGCTCTGGGTCTTGGGCGTGGCGCGGTTGATCTCGTCGGCGAGCAGGATGTTGGTGAACACCGGCCCGCGCTCGACGCGGAAGGTCGCGGTGCTGGTGTCGTAGATGCGCGTGCCGATGACATCGGCGGGCATCAGATCCGGCGTGAGCTGAATGCGCTGGAACGCCGCGGAAATGAGCCGCGCCAGAGTCGTCGCCGTCAGCGTCTTGGCCACGCCCGGCACCCCTTCGAGCAGGACGTGCCCGCATCCCGCACGCTCCTCTCCCGAGGCGAACGAGTACGGAATCGCCGCGAACAAGGCGGTCAGCAAGCGCCGCATCAGCGGCGCCTGGCCGACCACGACCTGCGACAACGCCGCCTCGATTTGGCGGAGCCGGGCCAGGACGTCGGCCGGAGCGGTGGCACTGGGATCGGCGAGCTGGGTCTCAGGCGGTGTCGGTGTCATAGGAAACAAACCAGCAGCGCCGCCGCGGCGGCCGCCACCATCAGGCTCTCGCGGTAGACGTCACGGTACTCGGTGGTAGTCGCCATGGCCAGCATCGGCCGCTCGCGTTCGACCAGATCCTTCAGCGCTTCGGTGAGGTCGGCTCCGGTCGTGGATCGCAGGTAGCGCCCGCCGGTTTGGAAGGCGATGTCGCGCAAGGTCGACTCGTCGAACCCGGCCGTGAGCACGCGCCCCTGGTCGTCTTCGAGCAGCGTCTCGACGCCGTCGGCGTTGACGACCGGGATCGCCGCCTCGGCATCGGCGCCAATGCCGATCGAGTAGACGCGAGTCCGCTCGTCGCGCACGGCGGCCAGTTCCTTCGCCAGCTGCGTGCCCTGGTCCGCGCCATCGGAAATGATCAGGAACACCTTGGTGGTGCGGCGATCGTCCTTGCGGACAATCTCACGTGCCGCGGCCAGAGCGGCGCCGAGGTCGGTCCCGAACCGCACCTCCGGCGTCTCGCGAATCCAGTCGAGATAGAACGACAGGCTGTCGACATCGCGGGTGAGATGCGACAGCACGAGCGAGGTGCCGGCGAACTCGACCAGGCCGACGCGATCGATGATCTCGGGGCGCTTGGCTAGGAAGGTCTTGAGCTCCTGGACCGCTCGCGCAAACCGCGACGGCGGCACGTCGCGCGCGCCCATCGACGCCGAGTGGTCCAAAATGATCACCAGGTCCTCGCGCGCGTACTCGGGCGTCTGCGAGTCGAGCAGGATTTGTGGGTGCATGAGGGAGACGACGACGGCCGACAGCGCCACGGACGCGATGGCCACGGTCGCCCAGTCGCGACGCCAGGTCGTCAGGCGGGACACACCCGACAAGTGGGGCGGAACCACGGCCTGACGGAACCGGCGGCGCGCCCGCACATGCAGGGCCCAAGCCCAGACGAGAAGCGGGAGGGCGAACAGCCACAGGGCCGCCTCAGGCTGCAGAAACCGCATCTGAATCATCGAATGGCGGCGGCGTCAGCCCACGCGGCGGACGGGCTTATTCCCTTCCTTCGGCTGGGGCCGCAGTAGTTCCAGGAGTTGCTTGGGCGGGGTCTTCGGCTTCTTGCGCAGTTCCTCGAACAGCCGCTTCGACAGCTCGTAGTTGTAGATCGCGTCCCAGTTTTCCGGCTCGAGCTCGAGCGCCGCCCTAAACTCGTCGCTGGCGCGCCCCAGCCACCCCATGCGGGCCTCGGCTTTGTCCTCGCCACGACTTTTTTCAAACAGCGCCAGCCCGGTCCAGACATGGCTGGCCGCAGTCGCGGGAACCGATTCGGCCTTCTCCAACACGTCGTCGAGTGCGCCGAGCCGGTAGTGTGCCGCCAGTTGGTTGGCCAGGGTGGCGCGATAGGCGGCTGGAAACACGTCCTGGGTCCACGGCCAGTCCGTGAACCGCGCTTCCGCGGTGGCATAGCGATCGAGCGCGCGCGACCAGTCGCCAGCCGCCGCCGCGGCCTCGGCATCGATCAGCGGCTGACGCCAGCCGGAAAACGACCAGAGGGCCACGCCGCCCAGCAGTGCCACGACGGCAACCGTCCACGCGAACGCCCTGACAGGTCGCGGCCGGGCTGGATCGGGGTGCACCATGTTCTCTATGATCGACCGCCTTTGCGCGCTGATTCTGCCATCTTCACTGCAGCGACACAAGGCGATTGCCGCAGTGCCGCCGCTACGCTCATGGCCGCGCGCGCAACTCGTCGTCGAACCGTTGCAACATGCGTCGCGCGATCTCGGCCTGCTCGGCGTCCGGAAACGTTTTCATGAGGGTGCGCAACTGTTGCCTCGTCAGGTCGCGGTAGCGATCGCGATTCGCCACCTCGCGCGCGGTCTGGTAGTGCCGGAACAGGTCCCGGTAGTCGACGCTCAGCATGAGATGGACCTCGACGGCATTGGCGTGCTTGGGGTACTGCCGCAGGAAGTCGCGTTTGCGCTGGGCGCCTGGCAGCAGGCCGGCCGCATCGGTCGCCAGCGATTGAAAGAAATCCCCCTCGATCAGCTTGAACGTCGCGTCAGCCGCTCGCGCGCCTCTCGGTGTGAGGACCCGGTATTGGCGGAAAGCCGCGTTGTCGTAGAAGAATTTCTTCTTGACGGCATCGTACGCGATTGCGACTCCCAGTTCGCCGGTCCTGCTGACGGCCAGATCGATCAGAGGCTTTTCCTGCGAGCCATGCGCCGCCACTTCGTCGTTGATCAGCGAGGTCAAGCTGTCGGCCTCGCTGCCGATCTGGAACCAGGCGTCGGCCCGCTCCGGCGTGGGCGTCGCCGGCGCGGCGATCGCTTCGGTCAGCTTCTGCATTTTCTTCAACGCATCGTTGACCGCCCCCGCCGACAGAATGACATCCGCCCTCAGGTTGGCCGTTGACCCGACCAGGCACCCGACCACAGCCGAAATGCAGAGCGCTCGCTTGGAGAAGTCCCTCATCTCACATCACCCGTTGCGCCAACCATGCCAGGCCACAGAGCGTGATCGCCACCGACAGCGCCCGCATGAACCACAGACTGTATGCCGATCGCTGGATCCAGTGTAGCAACGGCCACACCATCAGGACGACGAACAGTTGACCGGCCTCAACCCCGACGTTGAACATCAGCAGGCTTGGCACCAGGGTGGCGCGTGGCAGCGCCATCTCCCTCAACACGTTGGCGAAGCCGAAGCCGTGGATGAGGCCGAAGGCGAAGGTCAGCTTCCACCGGCCCGTCACGTCCCGCGCGATCAGGTTCTCAATGCCCACGTAAGCAATGGTCAACGCAATCAGCACTTCGATCAGCCGGGACGGGGGGATGACCCACCCCAGCGTCGCCACCACCAGGGTGAGACTGTGGGCAACCGTAAACGAGGTCACGATGACCACCAGGTGCCGCCAGCCACGGCCGACAACCAGCAGGCCCACCAGGAACAACAGGTGGTCGTAGCCGGTCAGGATGTGTTCGATGCCGAGTTGCAGGAAGGTGCGCGCCGACTGCCACCACGCCGCCGGCGTAGCAGTCGCTTCAAAGAAATTGCCATGCTGAAACACGAACTCGTCGCGCCGGCCTCCCCATTCGACATCTCCCAGCGTGCGGTGGTCCGTATACAAATCGGTCAGCACGCGTACCTGCAGCGAGATCGTCGTCGGCAGCGCGGGGACGGGGTAAGACACCACCGCTTCCAGAAAGGGAAAGCCACTCGAATCGGCCCACCGGCCAGTGCGATCGAGCACCGCTACGCGCGGGTCGCCGTCGGTGCGCAGCACCATCCGCTCGGCCAGATACTTCGCGAGCGCCGGCCTGGCAGCCGTGATTTCCTCGTCGGAGACGCGACTATCCAGATCGCGATCGAGACGCAGCAGCAGATCCATGTCGTCGAGCGGCAGCCGCATGGTGGCGGCAATTCGATCGGCCGCCACGCGCACATGCAAGTAGCTGACGCTGAGCGGATGGGCGTCGAGCACTGATCCGGAAACGACCGCGTAGATGGCGGCGACGCGGAGCACGGTGCGGAGGGCTGAGGGCATTCGGGCGCTGATCATAGCAGCCGCGCCCTGATCCCGGCTGTCGAGCTGCGACAAGATAGAATGACCACCGCGTGAATTGCAGCCGCTTCAACTGTGGCCGGTCGGTCGCCTTCGTGGTGTTGGCCCTCGCGATGCTGTGCGCCAAACCGGCGCGGGCACAGACCTCGCCATTGTCGGCGCAGACTAAGACGGCGCGCGCGACGCGGATCGCGGACGCGCTGACCGTCGACGGCGTGCTCGATGAATCGGCGTGGAGCCAGGCCGAGGCGATCACCGACTTTGTCCAGCAGGAGCCGCACGTCAACCAGCCGGCAAGCGAACCGACCGAGGTGCGCGTAATCGTGGGTGAGGATGCGTTCTATTTCGGCATCCGTTGCACCACGGCGCCAGGCGGCGTCACCGCCCGCGAGCGCCGCCGCGACAACCCCTTTGCCGACGACGACCGCTTCGAGATCGTGCTCGACACATTCCACGATCATCGCAACGGCTATCACTTCGCAATCAATCCACTGGGCACCCAGTACGACGCCCTCTCAACCGACGAGGGCCGCGATCTCAACATCGAATGGGATGAGCGGTGGTGGTCGGCAACCCGCATCACCGCGGACGGCTGGACAGCCGAAATCAAGATCCCGTTCACCAGCCTCCGCTCCGCCGAGAAGCTCGCGACCTTCGGCGTCAACTTCCTGCGCTTCACGCGCCGCACCAACGAGCGGGTGCTGTGGACGGCCTGGGATCGCGACTTCCAGTTCCTGCAGGTGTCGCAGGCCGGACATCTGGACGGCGTCGAGGGCATTCACACCGGGCTCAAGCTGCGCATCAAACCCTACGGTCTTGTCGGCGGCCGGCGTGATGCCGCCTCGGCTGATCGCCACGCCGGCATTGCCGATGCCGGTCTCGAGGTGGCCAAGTTCAGCTTAACCTCGAGTCTCACCGCCGAGGTCACCGCCAACACCGACTTCGCCCAGACCGAAGTCGACGAAGCCGTCGTCAATCTGACCCGCTTCCCGCTGTTCTTCCCTGAGAAGCGTGAGTTCTTCCTCGAGCGCGCCGGCATCTTCGAGTTCGGCCTGGGTGGCCGCCGTGGCGGCCAGGCTGAGCGCAACCTGCAGATGTTTTTCTCACGCCGCATCGGACTGACCGAGGACCGACGTCTGGTGCCGATTCTGGCCGGCGCCAAGCTGGTGGGCCGCGCCGCCGGCCTCGACCTCGGCGTCTTGGCGGTCCGAACGGATGATGCGGGCGCCACACCCGGCAGCGGCTACACGGTTCTGCGCACCAAGCGGAATGTCCTCGCCCGCTCCAACGTCGGCACCTTCCTCTCGAACCGGCAATCCACTGGCGGCGACTTCAACCGCGTCGCCGGTGCCGACGCCACCTTCACATTGTTCAAGAACACCGACATCCAGGGATTCCTGGCGCGTTCGTGGACCAGCGGCCGCAAGGGCAATGCCTATGCGGGACGAGCCAAGTACAACTGGTTCACCGACCAATATGAACTATTTGGAGAGTATCTCTACGTCGGCCCGGAATTTCAGCATGACGTCGGGTTCGTGCGGCGGGCCGACATCCAGCGGTCGAACGGCGCGGCCATCTGGCAGCCGCGGCCCGGGATCCTCGGCATCCGCAACCTGGTCTTCCGCGCCGAGGCTGTCTACACGGCCGACACTCACGGCAGGCTGCTCACCCGCGAGCACGTCCTGCAGACCACGTCGCGATGGCAGTCAGACGATGCGATCCGATTCAACCTGACCGACACCCTGGACCGTCTCGACCGCCCATTTGCGATCGCCCGCGGCGTTACTCTGCCGGCCGGGGACTACAGTTTTCGCGACCAGTTCGTGGAAGGTGAGATCGGCGGCAAGCGGCTGGTGTCGGGGCGGATCAGGTACGGCGGCGGCGACTTCTATTCCGGACGCCGGCAGTACGTGCGCATCACGCCGGCCTTCAAGCCCGGCAGCGTAATCTCGATCGAGGCGAGCTACGAGCTGAACGACGTCACGCTACCCGAGGGCGCCTTCACCACTCACGTGCTGAACACGCGGATGAACCTCAACGTCTCGAACCGGTGGCTCACCACCACGCTGCTGCAGTACGACAGCGCGTCGCGACGGCAGGTGCTGTTCGCCCGGCTCAACTACATCTACCGTCCGGGCGACGACCTGTTCGTGGTAATCAACCGAAGCGCCGACCGGGGATCCCCCCGGCCGGCTGACTACGCGGTGATGATCAAGATGACCTACTCGCTCGACTTCTAGGCCACCGATAGACACCGATTTGCACCGATGAGGCGGATGCAGCTGCTAGCGCGGCTTCTCCTCGTAGGCGCCGCGCGGGACGATGGCCAGGTAGCGCAGCGGATCGGTACCGGTGCTGAAGTGCTGGTGCCAGTGGGGGCCGGGAGGCACGCCGCACATGGTGCCGACATCGTAGGGCGCGGAGTGGGCCTGCTTGGCCTTGACGGCCGCTTCGTAGGCCTTCAAGTCCGCGGCCTCCGACCAGATGTCGTAACCCTTGCCCTTAAGGATGACGAACATCGGCTGGTTGCCGTGCTTGTGGGCGAAGGCTTCCGGGCCCGTCAGTTCGCTGATGTGGACGTTGGGATGGGTGCGATGACCGGCGGTCGCCATCATGTTGAAGAACGCCGTCTTGTTGCCGCGCGCTTCGCGCATGGCTACGGGATGCTCGCGCAGGTCATCGATGTAGTGGCCCGGATAGGTTGTGCGCTGCAGGGTTGCGGCCCTCTCCTCTGGTCCCTCGGCCGGATTCTGCCGGCCCGATCGCAACTCCTCCGCCACGTAGGGATACATGTTGATGGCGTAGCCGGTCGTCGCCAGCATCCGCAACGGCTGGGCCTTGTCGAGATTGCGGTGCTGCATCTGATGATCCACCGGGATCGCGAACATCGAGTTCTTCTTCCAGGTGTACTTGTTGTTCGGCAACCCACCCGGCGAGCGGTACTCGGTCTCGCCCCGGCCGGACAGCACATAGAACAGCGCTTCGCCTTCCCACCCGTAGCCGTGCCACTTGGTCTGCCCGCCGGGCGGGATTTCGATCAGTTGAACCAGCTGGCCGACGCCGCCAGTCTTGAGGATGACGGCCTTGTCGCCGAGCTGCGGCCGATCGACAACCGGCAGCGTGGGCAGGTCAAAGCAGTAGCCCGTTCGCGCCGCCTTCTCCTGGAAGGGCTTCCACCACGCATTCACCGTGGCGGCCGAATCGTTGTCAACGGTCAGCACGTAGTCGATTGATTCGGTCTGCCTGACGAACCGCTGACCGCTCAGGCCAACGGGCATCAGCATTAATCCCAGGGCAACTATCACACGTGTCGGCTTCATGAACACACTTCCTCCCGTGACCAACTTTGGCCTCAGAACAGTATTACCGCCAGCGACAAGGCCGCCAGCACCACCAACCCCAACTTCAGCATCTGCGCCTGGCGACAACGCCCCACGGACATGCCCAGAATCAACGCCGGCGACTGATACAGCGACAGCAGTGTAACGCCGGCGGCCGCCCACGCCGCGCCAGATCCGACGCCGTCGTGGCCGTCGAGAATCGGCAACTGCGGCGGCCCGCCGTCGGGCGACAGCAGCCGATACAGCGTGGTGGCCCAATACGCCGCCATGCCGTCGGCACTCCAGCCCTCAGTCGCGGCCGACCAGGCACCGACAACCACGTCTGCCGCCTTGGTTTCCAGAAGCACCGCCGGGATCGAGAGCGCAGCGCCCGCCAGAATGATGGCGAGCGGGTCGGGGCTGATGGCCTTCTGAGCGGTCGCGCGGGTGAGCCCCGGGAAGCAGGTGATCAGACCGGCCGCCAGTCCGACGATGGCCGGCGCGAGTCCGTGAACGGGTGTCGTGACCCACAGCGCAGCGGTCACGGCCACCAGCGCCGCAATGCGCCAGTCCACGTCGACCGCCGGCGGCTCACCTGGCTCGCCGCCTTCGGCGTCATCAGGCGAGGCCTCCCTGGACAACCAGGCCACACCCATGAGCAGCGCCAGTGCGGTCGCGACGTCGAGCGCGACCACCCCCGCCGGGGTCGGCAGGACTCGATCGAACGTGGCCGCACCGTACATCGCGACGAGGACGAGACCGCCGGTGGTGGTCATGGGCGTGGACGAGCGGCGCGCCCACGCCAGCGCCGGCACCAGCAGCAGCGTGGCGCGCGCGAGGCCCGATGGCACGACCAGCCCCAACAGGTAGGCCGCGCACAGTAATCCCGCCGACGCCGCCATCACCGAACCGGTCACGGCCCGCGGCGTGCGATCGCCCAGCCACGCAATCACGCCCGCTCGATCGGCGGCGCTGATCAACAGCAGCGATCCATAAAGAAACCACGGCGTCGCCGTGCCGAATCCGGCAAACGCCGTTTCGAACTCGACGCCGCCCACGGCCGTGAACAAAAAGCACCCGATAAAGCCGACGATGGCCGGATGCAAGACATCGGTGATCCAGAACAGCACCATGGCCACGGCGATCGCGAGCGACGCGCGCGCGTGGCCCTCGCCGGCGATCGGCGCCAGCATGATGGCCAGGGCGCCGGCGACCGGCACCGCGCCGCGAATCCACTGGGTGGCGTTCGTGCTCATCGGGCTCTAGCTGCCGATCCCGATGAGCGGCCAGTAAATCGGGACCAGCAGCAGCAGGATCAGGGACTCGACGATCGTCAGGATGAACCCCACCTTGAGCATGTCCTTGGCATCGAAGTAGCCGAACGAGTAGCCGACGATCAGCACGGCGCCCTGGTAGACGAAAATCTTGCCACCCGCTGCGAAGGTCCAAATCATGCCTGTTGCCAGCGGGTCGAGGCCGTGACTTTTGGCAAACGCCAGGATCACCGGCAACGACGTACTGAGCATGGCGGTTTCGTTGCCGAGAAAGAAGTGGTAGACGAAGGCGGTCCAGTAGAGCACCAGGGCGCTCGTGAATGGCCCGCTGATCAAAGGCGCGATAGTGCTGGCGAAAAAATCGGTCAGCACCTCCAGCGCCTTCGTCGAGTTGAGCAGGCGGCCCAGGCCGAGCGCTGCCGCCGTAAACCAGATCGCCGAGTAGTTCAGCTTGCGCAGGTCGCTGACGTTCATCAATCCGACGCCGGGCAGCACGCCAATCAGGCCGATCGAAATACCGATCATCGCCGGGCTGATGTGATGAACGAAGTCGGTCATCCACAGCGTGACGGCCACCAGCAGGAATGCCGCGCACTTCTTTTCCGCCGCCGACCAGGGGCCGAGAGCCGCCAGCTGTTTTTGCAGATGCTGGCTGTCGTCGATGCTGTTCTTTTCCGGTGGGTACAGCCACAGGATGATCCGCCAGCAGGCCACGATCGTGATGATGTCGCACGGCAGGTAGGCCAGGAACCACATGCTGTACAGCACCTGGACGCCGCCCTGCTCCTGGATGATGCCGCGCGCCAGAATCGAGGCCGCGCCGGCAATCAGCATCTTGTCGAAAATCGTCGCGGCGTAGGTGATGATGATGAACAGGCCGCGGCCGATGTTGCTCTTGGGCCCGACCTTGAACGCTTCGACCACGCCAATCGCAATCGAGCCGAGAATCGTCACGCGGGCGATGCCCGACGGCACCACGAAGGTCAGCACGAAGTCGACGATGATGAAACCGAGCAACAGGCGAGAGTAGGAGTTGCCCGTCTTCGCGGTAATCGTGAAGGCGACCCGCTGGGCCAGCCCGGACTTGGCGGCCATGGTGCCGATCAGCATGGCCCCGAGCAGGAACCACGGGGTTTCGCCGGCAAAGCCGGAAAAAATCTGATCGGGCCCGGCCACGCCGGTCGCCCAGAACAGGAACAAGCCGAGGAATCCGGCCGTGCCATGGTCGACAGCTTCGGTCATCCACAGCACGATCGTGAAGGCGCCAATCGCCAGCGCGTGCTGCGCGACAAGCGCTTCGTGGGTCGGCATGAACCACATGCTGATGCCGACCAGCGGCGCCAGTACCATGCCGATCACCTGACGCCGGCTGACGCCCGTGCCCGTGTGCTCAGCCGTCATCGCCGTGGCGCTCACGACGCAGCCTCGCGCCCGATCATCGCTTGCGCGCAGGCGCGCTTCCTGCTGGCGGCTACCACACGAACTTGATGCCGAGCTGCGCCTGGCGAGGCGAAGAGGCCAGAGTGGTAATGCGTCCGGCATCGGCGAGGCGGGTGCCGTTGGCGGCGAACAGCGATTGTGATGGGATGCCGAAGTTGGCGCGGTTCAGCAGGTTGAACACCTCGAAGCGCAACTGCAGGCTCTTGTTGCCCGCGCCGAAAGGCAGGTTGCGAGACAGCATGATATCCCAGGTGGCCAGGCCAGGCCCGATCAGGGAGTTTCTCGGGGCGTTGCCGATCACCCCGGGCGCGGGCAGCGAAAAAGCGTTCGGGTCGTAGTACTGCAGCGGCCCGCCCTGCACCGGGTTCGCGTTGGCCCCGGCCGCCAGGTCGGGATAAACCGGTGACCACACCTGGAGGCTCTGGTCGAAACCGACAAACACCGAGAACGGCTGGCCGCTCCGCAGGCGAATGAGCGTGCCGACTTCCCAGTCGCGAATCACGTGCGACCACAGGCCGGTACCGTCCTGTCCAAACGGCACCAGATAGCTCAGGCTCGCCACAACGGAGTGCCGGATATCGAAAGGCGAGAGTCCCTTGTCGAACGTGGTCAAGTAGCGCGAGCCCGCGCCTTCGCCGTCGAAGTCATTGCCGCCAAGCGCCGAGGCACCGGTATCCTCGGATTTCGACAACGTGTACGACAACTGCGTCGACATGCCCTTGGCGCGGCGCGACAGGCTGAGCGTGAGGCCCTTGTACCACGAGTCGGCGTCGCTGACGCGGTAGCGCATGCGGCCGAACGCCGGCTGAATCAGCGGCGCGTTGGCCGGAACGGTGAGCCGGCCATTGATGTCGACGGCGGCGCGGCCGTTGGTGAAAATCTGGCGGAACAGGTTCTTGCCACGGGTGCCGGTGTAGCCCACCTCTAGCGTCGATCGGCCAGGCAACTCGCGCTGGACGTTGACATTCCACTTGTACATCACCGGCTGCGCGGGCTCGTACTGGATGCCCTCGAGCTGCGCCTGGCCGGCCAGCTGCGACGACTGCCGGGCGTAGGCGTCCGGGAAGTTGATCGGCGCGGCGGCGCTGGCCACCAGCCCGCCGCGGTTGAAGAACGGCGGCACCCGCACCGCGGTGTTCTGCACGAACGGGACATTCAGCGTCACCAGGTCGTAAAACACGCCGGCGCCGCCGCGCACCACCATCTTGCCGCTGCCAGTGACATCCCACGCCAGCCCGACCCGGGGCGCAATGGTCTTCAGTCCCGGATTCTTAAACAGCGCATCCACCTTAGTGGTGTCGTTGAGCGTGGCGGTCGGCGACGTGAAGTCGATGAGCTGCGCCAGCCGGTCGCCGGTATCGGTGGCGTCGGTCATCGGCTCGTAACGCAGACCGGCGTTCAGGCTGAGGCGCGACGACAACTGCATGTCGTCCTGGACGAAAAAGCCGAACACCATCTGGCGCAGATTGCGGGTGGCGTCGGAGCCGGGCATCACGGCGTCGAAGGTCCTCGGCACGCCGTTCAGGAAGTCGGTGATCGAATTGAAGCCGTAGCTCCCCATCGACGTGAAGTCTGAGGTCAGGTCGAACTGCAACAACTCCACCTGCCCACCCACGCGCATGCTGTGAATGCCTTTGGTGAGGGTCGCCACATCGCTGATCTGGTAATTGGCGAAGGCGTGGATTTTCGGATTGGTGGTGCTGCCACCCCACGGCGCGACGCCACCGCTAATCGACATGGCGGCGATGCCGCGGGAGATGTCCGTGAACGTCGTCCGCGGCAGGCTGATGTCGTCGTAGACGTAGTCGAGGCCGTTCAGCCGGCTGCGGGTGACGCCCAGTTGCGCGCGGTTGACAAACGAGCTGCCGCGAATCAACTGGTGCGACGCCGTCAGGAACTGCACCCGGGTCTTGACCTTCTCGCCCGTCGTCACCCTCACCGGGTTGGTGACTTCCCCATCGTCGAAGGTGTAACGGACAAACGCCGACTGCGACTGCGATAACTGCGCGTCGATGCGGGCGACCACGTAGTCTTCCACGGTTTCGCGATTCGACTGACGGACGAACTCGCCACGGTTGGCGTCGATGATGCGGCCATTGGGCAGCGGATAAGAGAGCAGGTACGGGAGCACCGGCGAGTTCTGCGCGGTAGCCCGGTTGCGGACATCCTGAGTGAAGACGTTGAAAGTCTGGGAGGTGCCGAGCGTCTCGCGCAGCCCTTCATACGTGATGAAGGCGAATAGGCGGTCCTTGCGAATCGGCCCGCCGAGCGAGAAGCCGAGCTGATTGCGCTTGAAGTCGGGTTTGGCTCTGTCAGCCGGGTCGAAGTAGCCGCGCGCGTTCAGCTGGTCGCCGCGGTGAAACTCGAACAGTGATCCGCGAATGCTGTTGGTACCCGACTTGGTCACGGCATTGATCACGGCACCGGTGTGGCGGCCAAATTCGGCGCTGAACGAGTTGGTCAGGACCTGAAATTCGGCGATCGCCTCGACGCCCAACACGTTGCCCGAAGCGCTGCCTGCCTGGTTGAATTGATCGTTCAGCGCAGTGCCGTCGATGGTGAAGAGGTTGGCGGTATAGCGCGAGCCGTTGACGCTCAGCTTGGCGCCGAAGCCGGTGCTGGTGCTGCGGCCGCCATTGTCGGTGAGCTGAACGCCCGGCGTGAGGTTGGCCAATTCGATGAAGCTGCGGCCGTTCAACGGCAGCCCGGCAATCTGCTCCTGCCCAATCAAGCCGCCGGTCGAGGCCGACTTCGTGTCAACCGTCGGCGCTTCGCCGACCACGGTCACCTGATCCTGCAGGGTGCCAACCGCCAGCGCGATATCGACGATGGCGTCGCGGCCGACGGTGAGCCGCACACCACTGCGCGTGAGCTGGCCAAAGCCGGTCAGTGTCGCGGTCACCTCGTAAGGGCCCGGCGGCAGGTTAGGTGCGGCGTAGCGTCCGCGCGCGTCAGTGACCACCTCGCGGGTAGCCCCGGTCTCGGCCTGCTTGATTACGACCGTGGCGCCAGGAAGCACAGCGTCACTCGAATCTTTGATGGTGCCAGAGATTGAGCCGGTCCCCGATCCCTGCGCCAGCAGCGTCGGCGCCGAACCAATTACCGTCAACAAGACTCCGCCCAGCACCGAGATGAAATGTTTCGTCATATGGAACTCTGGAGACTAAAGCGATTCCTTGTAGCATGTCCGCCCGGAAGGGTCAATCACGCGGTAGACTCCATGACTGCGGACTGAACCGCGATCGGTGGAGATTCGTCGTGGAAAAAGTGTTGGCGGCCGTGAAGACCGGTGCGAGCAAGATCGAGCTGCGGGAATTTCCGATGCCCGAGGTCCCCGATGATGGGGCGCTCCTGAAAATGGAAGTCGCCGGAATCTGCGGCACCGACGTCAAGATGTACGGCGAGCCGCTGCGCGGCGGGCCGGTGATCATGGGCCACGAAAACATCGGCCACATCGCCAAAGCCGGCCGCACTTTCATGGCACGCCAGGGCGTCAAGGAAGGCGACCTGGTCTTCCTGGAACACTACGTCAAATGCGGGCAGTGCGAGTGGTGTCATCTGGGCCAGTACCGGCACTGCGAGAACACCGACTGGCGCGACAACCCTAATGGCCTGCGCTACGGCTATTCCTCCTGCGACCGGGCGCCACACCTCTGGGGCGGATTCGCGCACTACGTTTACCTGCCGTGGAACTCGGTGCTCCACCGCGTCCCCCCGGGGCTGACCCCAGAGCTGGCGGGCCTCGCCACACCAATGGCCAATGGCATTGAGTGGTCCCTCTTCGACGGCGGCGTCGGCTACGACTCAACAGTGTTGATCCAGGGGCCGGGCCAGCAGGGCCTGTCGCAGACCGTCGTCTGCAAGCAGGCGGGGGCCTCGCTGATTATCGTCACGGGCACGGCCAAGGACGCGGCGCGCCTCGCCATGGCCAAGCAGCTCGGTGCCGACTTCGTGATCGACGTCACCACCGAGGATCCCCTGGCCCGGATCAACGCGATCACCGGTGGCAAGGGCGTTGACGTGGTGCTCGACTGCACGGCGGGCGCGGGCACCCTGCCGGTGATGCTTGGCGTCGAAGCGCTCAAACGCAAGGGAGGCACGATGGTGGTGCAGGGTGAAATGAAGGAGTTCCCCAACTTCCCGATCGCCAAGCTCACGCTGAAGTTCATCACCATCAAGAGCGCGCGTGGCCACAGCTTCAAGGCCTGCGAACTGGCACTCAAGCAGCTGGCGTCCGGCCGCTTCCCCCTCGACAAGGTCGTCACGCACCGGTTTGGATTGAGCGACGTCGATCTGGCCATCCGGTCGGTGGGCGGCAAAGGCTTGCCCGACGTGATTCACGCCTCACTCATGCCCTGGCAATAGGCGACGACGAGGAACTGATGAGCCATCGCATCCCGGTCACGATTGTCACCGGCTATCTCGGCGCCGGCAAGACCACGCTGCTCAACCGCATCCTCGCGGAGGATCACGGACGGAGCTACGCGGTGATCGTCAACGAATTCGGCGAAATCGGCATCGACCACGACCTGATCCTGAAAACCACCGAAGAGTTGTTCGAGATGAACAACGGCTGCATCTGCTGCTCTGTGCGCGGCGACCTGATCCGCACGTTGCATCGCCTGCTGTCCGGTGCCGCCACCTTCGACGCCGTGGTCATCGAGACCACGGGCCTCGCCGACCCCGGACCGGTCGTGCAGACCTTCTTCGTTGACCCGTTCCTGCAGTCCAGGACGATGATCGATTCAGTGACGACGGTGGTCGATGCCCGGCACGTGTGGCTGCGGCTGGCCGACAGCCGGGAGGCCGTTGAGCAGATTGCCATCGCCGACCAGATCGTCCTCAACAAGACCGACCTGGTGGACAACGACGCACTGGGCGGGATCGAAACGCGCCTGCGGGCGCTCAACCCGTGGGCCACGATTCATCGGGCCGAGCGGTCGGCCGTCGCGATTGACCAGGTGATCGGGCGCGGGAGCTTCGACCTCGACCGTCTGGCGTCGCTCGGCGCGCTCGCCGACGCCGGGCAGGCCGCCACCGGCGACCATGCCCACGATGACGGCATTGGCAGCGTCTCGCTGCTGTCACACCGGCCGATGGACGGCAACCGCGTCAGTGCGTGGCTCACTGACTTGGTTGCCGCGCAAGGGCAAGACATCCTCCGCCTCAAGGGCATCTTCGCCGTCGGCGGTGATGACAGGCGCCTGGTCGTGCAGGCGGTGCACATGGTTCTTGAAGGCGCCTCGCAGCGCGAATGGCAAACCGGAGAGGCACGCACCAGTCGTATCGTATTCATCGGGCGTCACCTCGATCCGCTGGCCCTCAGTCGTGGCTTTCACGCCTGCGAACAGCAGTTCGCGGCCGCGGCCCCCAATCTGCTGGCTGAGACAGCCGTCCCATGATCATCGACACGCACTGCCACTACACGACTGAACCGCAGGCCCTCCACACGTTCCGGGACAAGCAACTGGCCGGGCTCGCCGACCCCGCTCGCCGGCCGGCCACCACCGATCTCGGCATCACCGACGAGGTGCTGCTCAAGAGCGTGGAACCCCAGCTGGCGCTGCAGAAGCAGCGCGGCAGCGACCTGATGATCTTCTCGCCGCGCGCCGCCGGCATGGCACACCACATCGGCACTGAGGCCACCAGCCGGCAATGGACGATGCTGTCGAACGACCTCATTCACCGCATCGCCACACTGCTGCCCGACCGCTTCGCAGCGGTCGGCCAATTGCCGCAATCGCCGGGCGTGCCCCCGGTGAACTGTCTGGCCGAGATCGACCGACTGGCGGCCCTCGGTTTTGTCGGTATCAACCTCAACCCCGACCCGTCGGGCGGACGCTGGACCGAGCCGCCGCTGACCGATCGCTATTGGTATCCAATCTACGAGAAGCTCTGTGAGCTTGACCTGCCGGCCACCATCCACGTCTCATCGTCCTGCAACCCGAATTTTCACCACACCGGTGCGCACTACATCAACGCCGATACCACGGCGTTCATGCAGTTGATCCAGGGTGACCTGTTCACCGACTTCCCGGCCCTGCGGTTGATCATTCCCCATAGCGGCGGCGGCGCGGCGCCGTTTCATTGGGGACGCTACCGGGGCTTGTGCCTGAGCCTGAAGAAGGCCAGGCTGGTCGACCACGTGATGACCAACGTGTTCTTCGACACCTGCGTGTATCATTTGCCAGGTATCGAGTTGTTGACGACGGTGGTGCCGGCCGAGAACATTCTGTTCGCCTCTGAACTGCTGGGCGCGGTGCCGGGCGTTGACCCCGAAACCGGCCACCATTTTGACGACACCAAGCGCTACCTCGATCAAGTGGGCAGCCTCACCGACCGGCAGCGTTACATGATCTTCGAAGGTAACGCACGCAGGGTCTATCCCCGCCTCGACGCCGTGCTCACCAAACGAGGCCGTCCCGGCCGGGCAGAACAGTGAAACCACGGAATGGCTGAATCGCGTTACCCGTCCCCAGCCATTTGCCGCGACTTCGAGCGCGTGTCGCCGGAGATTGTCCGGCAGGCGGCCGCCTTCGCATCGTCGATCCTGGCCGACGTGGCCGGGCGACGCGGCACGCTCGACGGCCGCATTGTGCCGCTGGCGCGGAGCACACGGCTGGCCGGCCCGGCGGTCACGGTCGAAGTGCGTCCGGGCGACAATCTGATGATTCACGCTGCGATCAACCTGGCCAGGCCGGGCGACGTGCTGGTGATCGACGGCAAGGCAGACCGGACCTGCGCGCTCATGGGCGCGATCATGATGACCACCTGCAAGGTGCTGGGCCTGGGCGGCGTCGTGCTCGACGCGTCGCATCGAGACACCGAGGAACTGATCGCGCTGGGGTTTCCGGTGTACTCGATCGGCGCGAATCCCAACGGCCCGACCAAGTCGGTTTCGGGGCGCATCAATTGGCCGATTTCGTGCGGCGGCGTGGCGGTGCTTCCCGGCGATCTGATCGTTGGCGACGCCGACGGCGTGGTCGTCATCGAGCGAGGCGAGGCGGCGGCGCTGCTGCCACTCGCGGCGAGAAAGGTCGACGCCGAGCGGGCGCGGATTGCCGACATCGTCTCGGGCCGGGAGTTGCGGCCGGCGTGGCTGGACGCCGCACTCCGATCGGCCGGTGTGCTGGGTGAGGGAGAGAGCTTGTGACGATCGAGAGCGGAACGGTGACGATACCCGCGCTTCAACAGATGAAACGCGACGGCCGAAAAATCGTCGGCGTAGTGGCCTGGGACTACCAGATCGCGCAGGTGGTCGACCGGGCCGGCGTGGAGCTGGTCTCGGTCGGCGACACGGTGGGCGTCAACCTGTGGGGCCGGACCAATCCGCTGGCGGTGACTCTGGACGAGATGATCATCGTCTGCGGCGCGGTGCGCCGCGGCGTGACGCGCGCGCTTGTCAGTTGCGACTTCCCGTTCGGGCCGCTGCAGGAGGGTGCCGACAGCGCGGTTCGCGCCGCCATTCGGCTGGTGAAGGAAGCCGGTGCTGACCTGGTCAAGCTCGACGGCGCTGCCGCGTTTCCGGATGCCGTGCGCGCCATTGTCCAGGCCGGCATCCCGGTCTTCGCGCAGTTCGGGATCACGCCGCAGACAGCGCTGCAATACGGCATTCCCTACAGCGCCGCGGCCACACCAGGCGCGGTGGTGCCGCCCGCCATGACCGCACGGCTGGTGGACGAAGCCAGGAGGCTCGAGGACGCCGGCGCCTCGCTGCTCGACTTCACCAATTCCGGCCCGGTCGCGGGCGCGGCCGCGGCGGCGGCGGTCGCCATTCCCGTGATCGGCGGCTTTGGCGGCGGTCCGTGGCTCGACGGACGCATGCGGATGGCGCATGCCGCCATCGGGTATGCGGCGAGCAACCTGGATGCGCCAGCCGACACCTACGCCAATGCCGCACGCCTGACTTTTGACGCGATCTCGGCCTATGCCGAAGACGTCCGCGCGGCGCGACCCATCAAGGGCGCACCGCGGCCGGCACCAGCCTCCTGAGCACCTGACGGACCCTCATCATGCCGACGACAGTCATCGACGGGATCGCCACTCGCTACGACGAGGTCGGAGCCGGCCCGCCGCTGTTGATGTTTTCGCCCGGCGGCTTCGACGCTACGTTGGACAAGTGGACCACGCTTGGCATCTACGCGAAGACGCGGATGCTCGACCACCTGTCGCAGTCGTATCGCTGCATCATCTTCGACCGGCGCGAAACCGGCCAGTCAGGCGGCCGTGTGGAACGGGTGACGTGGACGCACTACGTGAACCAGGGCAAGGGCCTGCTCGAGCACCTGGGCATCGAACGTGCGCATCTGCTGGGCGGGTGCATGGGGTGCGGTCCCGTGGCGGCGTTTGCCACCGCGCACCCCGACGTCGCGCTGAGCCTCACGCTGTTCTGGCCGGTCGGTGGCGTCAAGTACCGGTTGAGCAGCCATCAACGCTTCGCCGAACACCTCGCCTTCGTCCATCAACATGGCCTGGCCTCGGTCGTGGCGCTGGTCGCCACGGACGGCAAACCGTTTGGCGGCGACCCGCGTGGCGGGCCCTGGGCGTCGGTGATCAAGGCGAATCCCGCGTTCGCGACCGGCTTTGCCGCGCAAGACGTCGACCGCTACAAGCGCGTGGTCGCCGGCATGGCGCGGACCCTCGTCGACCGTGATACGGCGCCGGGGGCCGAACCTGAAGACCTGCTTCGGCTCGACGTGCCGGCGCTGATTGTGCCTGGAGATGACGCCTCGCACGCGACCTCGGCGGCGCGCTACCTGCATGAATGCCTGAGCGGATCCGAATACTGGGATGCACCGGTGGCCGAGCAGAGCGAGGCCGCGACCGCGGCGCGCCTGCTGGCGTTCCTGACGAAGAGTTCGAATACCGTTCGCTAGCGCGGGCGCCGAGTTTGTCGAACGGAAGACCCGATTCTGCACTAATGTGTGCGGGACGTTTCAAGGAGGAGTTACTCGATGCGGATGCGATCAATGTTTGTCGCGGCGGCGCTGCTGCTCGCGGTCCATACCCTGGCGTGGGCACAAGCCACGACCGGCAGCATTTCTGGCAGTGTGGCCGACGAGACCAAGGCGATCATGCCTGGTGTGACGATCACGGTGCGCAACGTGGAGACCGGGCTCGAGCGCACGCAGACCAGCGACGCGCAGGGGCGCTACCGGGTGCTGAACCTGGGTCCGGGCTCGTACGAGCTGCGAGCCGAACTGCAGGGGTTTGTCACGGTGCTGCGCACCGGGTTGACCGTCGCCATCAGCAAAGACGTGCTGGTCGATGTCGAACTGAAGGTCGGCGGCATTTCTGAGCGGGTGACCGTCGCCGGTGAGACCAGCGCCGTTTCACTGGGCTCCACCACCGCTGGCGGCGTCGTGACCACGCAACAGATCGCGGAACTGCCCTTGAACGGCCGGAGCTTTATGCAGCTGGCCACCCTGCAGCCGGGCGTGGTCGTCAGCCGTGCCACCTCTCGCGACTTCACCGGTGGCTTCGGCAGCACGCAGCTGGCAATTGGCGGGGCACGGCCGGAGCAGACCGGCTACCTGATGGACGGCACCAACATCGCCGACATCTCCGACAAGGCACCGTCAAGCCTTTCGGGCGTGCTGCTCGGCGTCGACACGGTTCAGGAGTTCAGCGTGCAAACGCACGGCTACAGCGCCGAGTTCGGCCGCGCGGCTGGCGGCATCATGAGCGCCGTCACCAAATCGGGAACCAACCGGATCCGCGGGTCGCTGTTCGAGTTCCATCGCAGTTCGGCGCTGGACGCCCGCAACTTCTTCGACACCGACGCGCTGCCCGATTTCAAGCGCAACCAGTTCGGCGGCACCGTCGGCGGCCCGATCGTCAAGAACAAGCTGTTCTACTTCGGCAGCTATGAAGGTCTGGTCGAGCGGCTCGCCGTCACACGCTTCGCCCGTCTGCCAAATGCGTTGTCGCGCCAGGGCATGGTGCCCAACGCCCAGGGCCAACTGGTGAATGTCGGAGTGAACCCGACCGTCAGGCCGTATCTCGACCTGCTGTATCCGATCCCGACCGGCCGCGACTTCGGCGACGGCACGGCCGAACTGGTGCACTCGAACCTGGATCCCACCGACGAGAACTTCGGCGTCGTGAAGTTTGACTACAACCTGAACGCCAGCAGCAATTTCATGGTGCGCTGGTCGCGGGACGTGTCGTCGACCGAGATTTCGCAGCCGCACCCGCTGTTTCGGGAATCGGTGGGCACCGACACCCGCTACTTCACGGCGCAACTCCAGCAGTTGTTCGGATCGAAGATGCTCAACACGCTGAAGTTTGCGGCCAACCGCACCGGCCGCGACAACGATCTGATCCCGACCATCACCATCCCGACATCGCTCTACTTCAGCGAGGATCCCCACTGGGGCGCGATCAACATCATCGGCACGTCGACCGCCGGTTCGATTGCCACCATTCCCGTGGAATACCAGCAGGATCTGTTTCAGCTGAGCGATACGCTGACCTTGAACCGCGGCAACCATGTCATCAAGACCGGGTTCGACTGGCAGAAGACCCATTTCGACGGGTTTTCATTCTCGCGCTATGGCGGCGAGTTCCGCTTCCGCAACCTGACGGAGTTCCTGACCCTCAACCGCGGCGGCGGCGCGCAGGCCGACCGGTTTACTGGCAACCTGCCCGGCACCGACACCTTCCGGCAGATGCGCCAGCATTACGTGTCGTTCTTCCTGCAAGACGACTGGCGCACCAGCGACTCGCTCAGCATGAACTTCGGGTTGCGCTACGAGTTCGTCACCGATCCGAAGGAGCTGAACGGCAAAATCGCCGGGCTTCTGAGCCTTGCCGATCTCGAGGGCAAACCGCCCAACGCCATTACGCCGGGAACGCCGTTGTTCAAGAACCCGTCGAAGCGAAGCTTCGCGCCGAGGGTGGGCGTGGCGTGGAATCCGCTGGGCAGCAAGAAGCAGACGATCAAGGCAGGCTACGGCATCTTCTATCAGCCGCTGACCACCTCGTTCTATCGCGGCACGACCTTCCGCATCTACCCGTACTTTGCCGGCGTCGACATTCGCCAACCCACCGTGTTCGGCCCGGGGAACATCGCCGTTCTCGCCGCCGGCGTCAACCCGGCCACGGTGCAGAAGCGATCCGAGTTCATCGCCTACGACATCGAGCAGCCGTACATGCAGCAGTGGCACCTGAACTTCGAGCGTGACCTTGGCCGCAACATGAGTGCGGAGATTGGCTACATCGGCTCGAAGGGCAGCAACCTGCCGTTCTATGGCGACCCCAACACCACGCCGTCCGAATACGGCGCTGACGGCGTCAAGCGGCTCGTGCCGGGCGCGCCGATTCGCTACCCAAGCTGGGGCCGCATTCGGACCCGCACCAATATCGCGCGATCCAACTATCAGGGGATGACCGCCGGATTCACGAAACGCTACTCGGCCGGCTGGCAATTCCAGGCGGCCTATACCCTGGGTGATTCGCACGACACGTGGTCGGGCGGACAGATTGGCGGCAGCGACTTCGATAACGGCGCCGGTAGCGCGACCGACTGGTTCGACCCGGAATATGAGTACGGGCCATCGAGCTACGACGTGCGGCACAACCTGGTGATCAACGCGGTCTACCAGTTGCCGTGGGGCCGCGGCCTGAAGGGGTTGGCCGGCGCGCTGGTGCAAGGGTGGAACATCGGCGGTGTGTTCCAGGCATCGAGCGGCCTGCCCACGACGCCCTACCTGTCGTACGACCAGGTCGGCGATCGACAAAGTGACGCCGGTACACAGAAGCCGAACGCCAGCGGCGCGGTGAGCTATCCGAAAACGGCGCTGCAGTGGTTCGATCCGTCGATCTACAGCGTGCCGGCAGCGGGCGTCTTCGGGAATGCGGGGCGCAACACGATTCGCGCCCCCGGCCTGAAGGTGGCCGACATGTCGGTGTTCAAGAATTTCCAGCTGGGACGATACGTCGCGCAGTTCCGGCTCGAGGCGTTCAACGCGTTCAACTGGGTCAACTTCGGCTTGCCCAACAACACCATCTTCAACGCCGGTGGGGTGAGAAACCCGACGGCTGGCGAGATCAACAACACCTCGACCGCCGCGCGGCAAATCCAGTTGGGGGTGAAGTTCCTGTTCTAGGACGGCCGCAGTCGCCATGAGATCGCCAGATCGGCGGTTTCATGGCGACGCGAGTCGGGCGGATGCGTGACATCCGGCATCGGGACATCACGCGCGCAGCGCGAGTAGCATGTCGTGAATGTAGTCTTCGCTCGTGGCGAGCACCAACATCAGTGCCCAGGGCCGCACCTGGGCCAGCGTCGCCGACAGCGCGGCATCGGGCGTGGCCGGGCCGCCTAGCATGAGCACCGTGGTCGATACGCGTTGCCGGCTGCAGGCCTCGCCGATCCAGGCCGCGGCGTGGGCATCCTCGCCCGCGGTCGCCACCATCACCACCAGGTCGGCGCCTGCGACCTCGCCGGCAAGACCGCGAGTCTGGCCACTGAAGTCGGCGAGCCAACCTTCGACCCCGCCAGCGTCACCTGGGGCCCCACTCAACGCCGAGGCGGTGAGAAAGGTGGTGTGACTCCACGGCCCGGTACTGAGCGTTCGCACGACGCGCTCGGCGGGAGCGTCGAGCGCGATCACGCGCACCGAGCGCGGACGCGAATTTGGTGTGTCGATGCGAAACCGCGCCTCGACGGCGCTGGACATGCGCGCGCTTTCGCTCAACATGATCAGACCGTGGTGTGCTCGGTGCCGTGACGCACGACCAGTGCCTCTTTGGCCGCGTCCTTGAACGGCTGGTCGGGCGGCAGCACCACCGACGCCGAACGGCAGGCCTGGTGGGCCGCATCGACGCCCGGCGGCGGCGTGCCCTTGTCGGTCAACGCCTTGGCGGCGCGCAGCAGGCGGTGCCGCGCCATGATGATGCCGTTGTCGGTCGACACCAGGTTCTCCTTGGTGCGATCGATGATCGGCCCCATGCTTTCCTGCAGCGAGGCGTCCTGCATGCCAATACCCTTGACGCCGCTGTAGGTTTCGCCGCGCTTCTGCGCCGCCCGGTCGATCAGGTAGTCGTTGTCCTTGTTGGCCAACGGGCGATACGTGCCCGGGGTGTATTCCACGTGAATGCCTTTGCCGGCCCGCATCGATCCCAGCTCGAGCTCCGACAGCGGCCGGGTGACCTTGTAGTCGAAGCTCCAGGCCCAGCAATTCTCATCGTCGATCGGAGTCCAGAAATGGCCGTGCACCGGGTGGTCGCCGCGGGGAGCGATCATCGTGAAGGACGGCATCACCCACTGCGTAATGCGCCAGTAGTAGTGGCCGCCTTCGGCGTTGCGACGGGCGCCGATGTAGAGGCCGCCAGGACTTTCGACCACCTCGAAAACGGGACGGGAGTCGCCCAGATTGTACTGGTTGCCCTTCGCGCCCTTGAACAGGGGATCGCTGTTGAGATCGCCGCGGTGGAGGAAAGACACGTGGCTCGAATCGATCCCGCCCTCCATGGCTTGCAGCCAGTTGGATTCCTGGCTGCGCTTGGACATGAAGCTGCGATCGGCCGGCACCGTCGCAAATTCCCACTCCGGCAGCGGCGGCTGCGATTCGGGCGGCCCGAGGTAAGCCCAGAGCACGCCGCCACGCTCGATCAGGGGATACGACGCGAGCTTGATCTTCTGGCAGAAGCCGCTTTCGGCGGGCTCCGAGGGTACGTCGATGCACTGGCCCGTGTGGTCGTATTTCCAACCGTGATACGGACAGCGCAAGCCGTTCTCTTCGTTGCGCCCGAACCATAACGAGACACCGCGGTGCGCGCAGAATTCGTCGGTCAGCGCGTAACGGCCCTGGGTGTCGCGCCAGGCCAGCAGCCGCTCCGACAGCAGCTTCACTCGCACCGGCGCGCACTCGTTGTGCGGCAGTTCCTCAGCCAGCAGGGCCGGGAGCCAGTAGCTGCGGAACAAACGGCCCATCGGCGTACCGGGACCAGTCTGGGTGAGAAACTCGTTCTGTTCTTTCTTTAACATGGCGGGGTCTCCGAGTCTGGCCAGGCTCCGACCAGCGGGCGAGGCGCTTCGAACCGACAGCCGGTATGAACAGCGTCATTCTACCGCTCATGACGAGGCTGAGGTGGCGGTCAGAAAAACTGATCGAAATGCAGCTGGGCGTGCGGGACCTTGGCCTGCACCAGCAGTTGCTGCACGGCCAAAGCCATCGGCGGCGGACCCGCAAAGTAATACTCGTACGCGGGCAAGTCGTCGCCGAGCACCCGGGCCGCGGCTTCATGCACGAACCCCGTCTGCCCTCGCCAGGCACCAGCGGGAATCAGCTCTGGCGCGGACACCACCGGAGTGTAGCTGTGGCGCCCGCGCAGCCCGGGAACGGCCGCCAGCAGGTCCTCGCCGCAAATGTCCTGCGGCGTGCGGCCACCGTAGAAAAAGTGGACGTGGCGCCCATGAAGAGCGGGGGCTTCGGCCACTCCTCGCGCGATCGAGAGGACAGGGGCGAGACCCGAACCGCCCGCGATGCAGACCACGTCGCGCGGAGCATCCGTACGCAGATAGGCGTGCCCGTAGGGGCCATCGATGACAACCCGGTCGCCGACCTTGAGATCGTCGAACAGCACGCCCGTCGCCACGCCGCCAGGCACGCGCTTGATCTGGAATTGCCAACAGGCGCGACCGGCCGTGTTCGACATTGAATACGCCCGGCCGACAGCCACGCCAGGCAGATGGAGCAGCGAATACTGACCCGGGTGAAAGGGCGCCGCCGACGGCAAGCCGAATTCGAACTCGCGGAGGTCGTGGGTCAGGTCGCGAAACCCGGTCAGCGTCGCCTCGATCGGCTGCGGTGCCGCCACGATCGCCGCCGCCGGGTCCACCCGCGCCTTGATCACGCAGTCGCTGGTCGGGCGAGCCTGGCACCCCAGGATTCTCTGCTTGCCGCGATCGCGCTCGGTCAACGCCGGAGAGTCCGGGCGCAGCGAATCGATGCCGCCAGAGACCAGTTCCACCTTGCAACTGCCGCACGAGCCAGTGTTGCATTCATAGAGTAACGGCACCCCGGCGCGCAGCGCCGCGCGCGTGATGGTGTCGTTGGCGGCACACGGGAAGGCGATGTCGGTGCCGGCCACGCGAATGAGAAACATCGAATCGGCGTCGGTCATGCCGTCAGGCCGTGCGTGTTGGCAGGAAACAACTCCTCAAGCCGGACGCCCCGGCTGAGAATCCCCTGTGTCACGGCGTGGCGGACGAGTTCGTCGAGCATGCGCCGGTTGGGTTCGATCCCGTACGGCAGGGGATCGCCCGTGACCGCCATGACGCGCTGGTGCAGCCGATCGACGGCCGTCGGCTGCTCGATGAGCCCGGCCGTGAGCCGTGCCAGGTAGAGGCGCTTCGCTTCGGCGAATGCAGCAAACAGGTCGACCGCCAGCTCCGGGTGCGCCTCGAGCAGTTCGTCCTTGACGACGATGAGATGGTTGATGGGGTAGTGACCCCGTGAGCGCAAGCTCGCCAGCCCCACTTCCAGCGCGTCTGGAATCAATGGCTGGAGATCCGGCTGATTCGCCTCGATGCCGATGGCGGCGGCCAGCTCACCGGTCGCCACCAGATCAGCCATCTGCTGACCCTTCTCCATGGGCACCACGTTCGCCGGGGCGACGAACTCGGCCACGTGCTCGTCTCCAGACAGCACCCAGGTTATGCCGCTAAGGTCGACGCCGTACTCGTCTTGCAGGATGCTCCGTGCCCAGACGCCCGTGGTTACGGTGTAACCCCGGTTGACGCCGACCCTTCGGCCTGCCAGGTCCTTGGGGGTTCGCGCACCCTTGCCAGGGTTGGCGACGATGGCGCCGTGGTGAAACGCCCGCACCAGAAAGATAGGCAGGGCCGTGAACTGCTTCCCGTGGGCCTTGGCGCACAAGTAGGTCGTGATGGCCATCTCGCACACGTCGAACTCGAGGCCGCGCACCATCCGCCGAAACCCATCCACCAGCACCGGAATCTCCTCGAAGACGAGGTCGGCCGATGGCAGCGTTATCGTGCCCTCCTTCAGGGCCTGGTTGTTTCCCTGTGTGCGGGTGACGGTCGTCAACTTCAGTCTGGACATCGGCATTGTGTGAATCGCGTCAGCAGAGGTTCAACAGCACTCGCTGTCGAAACCCTCCGGCACGGCGAGCGCCGCCTTCAACCAGGCGTAGGGCAAATCGTCCGAGACGACCTCGCGGACGGGCTTGAAGATCTTGAAGTGATGGCGGGTATCGTCGGCAGTCCAGAACGCGACCACGGTTTCAATCGGTGGGCAGCCCGGCACCACGCAGGCCACCTCCGCCACGAGAACCGGCGAGTCTTCGGGCAAGCTGAATCGCACTTTTGTCCAGTCCCTCAGGCGGTCGGTGGCCGCAGCCTGAGCGGCGCTCCTGACGACGGACCCGAATATCATGGTGATGAAATCTTACCCGATCAGAAATCTGGTCCCTGCTGCCGTGGGCCGACTGGCTGTCGGGGCACCTCAACGCGGCAGCTGATGCGGCCGGGCGCGGGCGGCGACAAATGCATAAACATCAGCCAGGTCGGCGTTGCTCAACAGCTTGAGGCTGTAGGGTGGCATCTCGTTGCGCGGCGTCCGAACGGCGCGCGCAAACGCCTCGGGCGTCAGCGGGGCGGGCCCGAGCCGCGGCCCGGTAGACGCCCCCTGCGCTTCCCGCCCGTGGCACTGATAGCAGCCGACCCGTTTGAACGTCGCATTTCCGCGGGCGACTTGCGCGCTGTCAGGTTGCAACCCGCCACTCCCGTGGGCATTCGGCGCGCTGCCGACAACCACGACCACGGCCACGACCAACGACAGAACGAGAGGCGTTCCGGCGACGCAGTTACTGGCGTTTGGTGTTTGCATATGTCTCGGTAGTTACCGCGGCTGTGTGACGACGTCGACGAGCGCAGGCTCGCCTCGCTTGACGATTGCTACTGCGCGCTTTAACGCCGGTCCGAGGTCGGCGGGATTGTCGATCGGCCCTTCGGCCGCCACGCCCATGCTCTGCGCGAGTTTTGCGAAGTCGATGTTGGGATCGGTGATCGCCGTGCCAATGTGCGCGCGGTCGACGCCGCGGTTATGGCGATTGGCCATTCGTTGCAGGTGCATCAGCTCCTGATGGTAGGCGCGGTTGTTGTGCATCACCATCAGCAGCGGGATGCGATGATGCGCCGCGGTCCACAACACGCCTGGCGCGTACATCAGATCGCCGTCCGGCTGGATTGTGACCGTCAGCCTCCCGTACTTCCGGTTCGCCAGCGCCGCGCCGACCGACGCGGGCGCGGTGTAGCCAATTCCAGACCCGCCCGAGCCACCGATGAACTGATGATGCTGGTCGAACGTCCAGAGACGCATCGGCCAGCCGCTGACCGGGTTGAGGTACGACGCCAGCGACCAGTCGTCGTTCCGGATCGCTTCCCACAACTCGGTCGACAGCCGCGCGGTCGTGATCGGTGACGCGTCCCAGGCGTACCCCGCGTCAATCCGCGCGCGGTCGTAGTTGTTACGGCTGGCCTGCGCCAGTTGCTGTCCGCGCTGCTCGAAGACACTGCGGCGATCGCCGGTGACCAGCCGCTTGACCGCCTCGACGAGCGACGGCAGGGTTGCCTCGGCGTCGCCCGCAATCGTCAGATCGAGTTCGGGGAATCGCTGAAAATCCTGGTAATTAGCCTTGAGGCCAAGGTCGCGCGTCGAGATCGAAATCGTCTTCGCGCCCGGCTTCAGAATCGACCGTGTGGTGCGATGCAGCTGATCCCGTTGCGTGTTGACGGTGCCCCAGAAGTCCGTGAGTTCAAGGCCGAGGATCACGTCTGCAGCCGCGATCGTGGCCCGGTTCTGCCCCGACTGGTTGAGCGGGTGCCGCGACGGAAAATTCATGCGGCCGCCCTGATCGATGACGGCGGCCTGCAGCGTCTCGGCAAGCTCGATGAGCGAGGCGAGCCCCGCCGGCGTCCGCGCCGCCCGGTCGGCCACGATCACTGGGCTCTCGGCGGCCACCAGCAGCTTCGCGACCTCGTCGATCGCCGCCACATCGCCCTGCGGTGCCGAAGACGAGGTCAATCTGGGAATCCGCAGCCTGAAGTCGGCTCCGAGCGGCCGCTCCTGGAGGGCGCTGTCGGCGACGATCAGCACGGGCCCCATTGGTGGCGTCACCGCCAGCTTGTACGCGCGCACCGCCGACTCCGCAAAATGCTCGAGCGAGATCGGCGTGTCGTCCCATTTCGAGAAGTCGCGGACGAGCGACGAAGCGTCCTGCACACTGTGCGTCCACTCGACGCCGGGCCTGCGCTCCGTGGCGTCGAGCGTATTGCCGACAATGATGTAGACCGGCACGCGGTCGCAGTAGGCGTTGTAGATCGCCATCGCGGCGTGCTGAAGGCCGACCGTGCCGTGTGCCATCACACCAATCGGGCGACCGTCGATCTTCGCAAAGCCGTGCGCCATCGCCACCGATGATTCCTCGTGCAAGCAGGTGATCAGTTCGGGTTTGGCGTTGCCGCCGTAGTTGACGATCGACTCGTGGAACGCTCGGAAGCTGGAGCCCGGGTTGGCGCAGATGTATTCGAGGTCGATCGACTTGACGACGTCGACCATGCAGTCGGCGCCGCACCGGTCAGTGGTGAGCGCATCCACATCGGGTGGCGGTGCGGGGGCGGGCGCGCCCGACTGCGATGGCGCGGGCGAGGATCCGTCGAGGGCCGCCCCGCTGACGACAACTCCGGCGGTGTGCTTCAGAAAAGCACGACGATCGATGTCATTTCCCATCGCGGATGGCCTCGCTCAACGTCGGTTTAGTCTGACCATTCCCTTTGGGGGCGAAAGTTTAACACGGCCTCGCGCCGCCCGGTCAACCACGCTCAACTCGTGTGAGGGCGATCCAGGACTGTGAATCGGGAAACGGTATCAATTGGAGACACGAATGACGTTGATTTGTTGCCACGTTTCCTTCAAATTGCCATGGCCGGTTCGAGTGGCCGTCCTTTTCAGGAGATTTGTCATGCACGACTGTGTTTTGAACCCACGCGCCACCCGTGTGCGCGCAGTGCTGCTCGTCGTTGCGCTGCTTGCGTCGATCTCTCCGACCTTCGCGCAAATTACCTCAGCCACCATCTCCGGTACCGTGAAGGATCAAACGCAAGCCGTGCTGCCGGGCGTCGACATCGTTGTGAAAAATGTGGACACGGGCTTCGAACGATCGGTGGTCACCGATACGAGTGGT
The DNA here is from genome assembly GCA_031364805.1 of Acidobacteriota bacterium. GTDB lineage: Bacteria > Acidobacteriota > Vicinamibacteria > Vicinamibacterales > UBA2999 > 12-FULL-67-14b. The sequence continues at coordinate 17,257 of JANLWW010000164.1, read as the reverse complement.
CACTTCACCATCGCGGGCCTGCCGCGGGGCACCTACGACATGCGAGGGAGCCTGCAAGGCTTCGCCACCGTCATCGAGCAGGTCACGCTCGCCGTCGCGCAGGTCGCGGGCGTGAACCTGACAATGAAAGTGACCGGCACGGAAGAATCGATCACGGTGGTCGGCACGGCGGCGCTCGTCGACACGAGGAGCTCCGCGATCTCGGCGATCGTCACCGAGAAAACCATCTCCGAGCTGCCCTTGAATGGCCGCAACTATATCGACCTGGCGCTGCTGCAACCTGGGGTGAACAGCTTCCTTGAGAAGGACAGCACCTCCTCATCGAACCGCGGCACGAAGCTGAACGTCAACGGCATGAGCTTCCGCTCGAATAGCTACCTGCTCGACGGCGCGAACATGCGAGGCTACGCGGGCACGGCGACGGTGTCGGCCGCGGAAACGACGCTCGGCGTCGAGACGATTCAGGAATTTCGCGTGGTCACCAACGCCTATTCAGCCGACTACGGCCGCGCGATGGGCGGTGTGCTGAGCGTCGTGACCAAGGGCGGAACTAACAGCATTCATGGCTCGGGTTTCGGGTTCTTCCGGAACAGCGCCATGGATGAGCGCAACTACTTCGATCGCGGCGAGAACCCGCCGCCGTTCACGCGCAACCAATTCGGTGCCAGTTTCGGCGGACCGCTGCAAAAGAACCGGCTGTTCTTCTTTGGCGGCATCGAGCGCCTGCAGGAGGATCTCGGCATCACGACCACGTCGTTCGTGCCGAGCAACGCGGCGCGGTCGGGCGCGCTCTTCCCGATCAACCCAGCGATCCAGCCCTACCTGCGGTTGTTCCCGGCGCCGAACGCCGGCGAGACCAGCGCCGCCCAGGGGATCGGCGTCTACACCTACGAGATCAATCAGCCGACGCGCGAGAACTTCTATCAGGGGCGCTTCGACTACACGCTCGGCGATAAGGATTCTTTCTTCGCGCGCTACACATATGACGGTGCCGACCAAACGGTCAGCGCGGGATTCCCCGATTACGCGACCGATTCGGTTTCGCGCAATTCGTTTTTCACCGGCGAGTACAAGCGCATTCTTACGAGCGCGCTGCTCACCACGGCGCGCTTCTCACACAGCCGGCTGAAGTTCGAGCAGCTGCCCGCGTTTCCGTCCGTCCCCGACCTCGCTTTCATCGCCGGTCAGGACATGATGGGCGTGATCTCGGTTGGCGGGCTGACCGGCCTCGGCGGAACGGCGACCAACCCGTCGACCAACAACAGCTTTTACTGGACCTTCAGCGACGACCTCTCGTACGTCCGCGGGCGGCATTTGCTGAAGGTCGGCGTGCTCGCCGAGCACCTGCGTACGAACAAGCTGACGGCCACCAACGTACGAGGCACTTACACGTTTGCGAACGTGCAGACGTTCCTCGCCGGCACGCCGACGCGGTTTAACGGCGTTCCGCCTGGCGCGCAGCTCGAGCGCGTACGCCCGAACACCCTGTTCGGCTTCTACTTCCAGGACGACTATCGCACCACCGAGCGTCTCACGCTGAACCTTGGGCTCCGCTACGAGTTCTACACGCTGCCGGCTGAGGCCAACGGCCTCGACACGACACTGCGCGACATCATTAACGACAAGGCATTTACGGTCGGCGCGCCGTTCGGGAAGAATCCGTCGCTGAGAAACTTCGCACCGCGCATCGGCTTCGCGTGGGACGTGGCGGGCGACGGAAAGACGGCGGTCCGCGGCGGCGTCGGGATCTATCACGACACCGACGGACCCTTCAACAGCGCCTTCGGCATTGCCGCGTTCTCGCCGCCCTTCGCGGCGGTGGCGACCATCAATAACCCGGCGTTCCCCCGGCCGGTCTCAATCACCGCCGGCGCAGCAAGCGCGCGGACGCTCGACTACAACATCGAGCAGCCGTACGGCCTTACCTACAACGTGAACCTGCAGCGCGAGATCGCCGGGCAGATCACTGCGACCATCGGCTACGTCGGCTCGCGCGCCTACAACCTGGTGAGTGCGATCGAAGGCAATCCCACGGTCCCTGTGATCCAGGCGGACGGTTCGAAGTTCTTTCCCGCCGGCACACCGCGCCGCAATCCGGCATTCGGCCAGATTGACTACCGCACCAGCGGCGGCCACTCCGAATACAACTCGCTGCAGGTGAGCGCGCAGAAGCGCTTCAGCCGCCGCTACCAGTTGCAGTCGTCTTACACGCTCTCGAAGACCATGGACAACCTGCAGGCGCAGCTGAACGCCGACACCAACAACTCGTCGGTCTACGCGCAGGACCCGTACGACCGCGACCTCGACTGGGCGCGAGCGGACTTCGACATCCGTCACGTGTTCCAGGCGAACTTCGTTTGGGACCTCCCGGGCCGCGACGCATCGGCGATCCTCGGCGGTTGGCAGTTCAACGGCATCGTCACACTGCGCAGCGGCGTGCCCTTCACGCCAGCGCTCGGCGGGACGAACTGGTCGCGCTCCGGCAATACGTCGGGCGAAGACCGGCCGAACCTCGCGCCGGGAGTCAATCTCGACAATGTGGTCCTCGGCGGGCCGGACAAGTACTTCGATCCGGCGGCGTTCACGCTGCCAGCCCAGGGCACGTTCGGCAACGCAGGGCGCAACATCCTGACCGGTCCGAACTACGCGATGACGAATGTCTCCCTCGTGAAAAACACGAAAATTGGAGCACTCGGCAGCGGCGGCCAGCTTCAGCTCCGATTCGAAATGTTCAACCTGCTGAACCGCGCAAACTTCGCGACGCCCGATCGCGTGGTGTTTGCGGCAGCGGCCGTTGGCGAGGCGCCGTTGTCGACCGCCGGCCGCATCACCCGCACAGTGACGTCGGCGCGACAGGTGCAGTTAGGTGTGAAGCTGTTGTTCTGAACGGAACCCGAGCGGTGAGCTTCCGTTCGGCCGACGGCGGCGATCGCCTGAAGGGCCGCTTTGCCTTGATCCTCGAACACGAACCGGGCCAACGCGATCCCAAGAGCCCCTTCGATGGCGTGGTCACGGCGGAAGCCGCGGTCGCGATCAAGAAAGTGCTGGCCGCGCAGGAGAAGGGTGCCGCCGGCGTGCTGTTCGTCACCGACGTTCACAATCATCCGGGTGGGGCGAATTTCGACGCGGCCGGGCGCGCCTTCCGGCCGGCGCAGGCGCCTCGCATCGATCGCTTCACGCTCGCCAGTTGGGCCGACCGCGTGCACATTCCAGCGGCATAGTAAGTGACGACTCAGGTTCACCGACAACCCGGCCTCGCAAGTAGCCAAGTGGTTGGGTCGAATTCAGGGCTTCCGTTGGCTTGCTGCTGATGTCGGCCAGATCGATCGGCCATGCACACCCGAGAACCACTGTCGGACGACGTCGCGAGCCTGCTTCTCAGCGAAGGAAAAGTCCACGGCCCGGTAACCTCCGGTGTAGTAGCCAGGCGTCAGCCGCTGATTCCACGTGTCGACAGACCAGAGAAACATTCCCGCGAACCAGGATCCTGTCTCTTTGCTCAGTTGCGAGAACATCACGTCGTAGAGCATCGCCTGCAGTTCTGGGTTGGGCACTCCCTTGCCAGCAGGCGAGTGGCCGGGGTTTATGGCGGCGCCGTTGACACTCGGATAGCCGATCTCAACAAAGACGACGGGCTTGCCGGTCAGCCTGCTCCAGGCCTTGAGGTTCTGAAGATAGTTGGAGCCGGTCCACACGTTCGTCGTCCACCCGCGCTCGGCTTCTTCTCTGGTCGGGATCTCGCGGTTGCTCAGTCGCGGCCACACGCTGAAGCCGAGGTAGTCGAGTTCGTCCCAAAACGACACGGCACTCGAAACATCAGAGAGCGTCGGGTTTGACAGGTGATATGGAGGAATCGCGTTATACGTGATCATGCCGGCATAGCGGCTGCGGACCATGCGTATGATCCCGACCCATTGTTCTCTGAATGCGGGCCCTGAGATCGCGTTCATTTCGTTGCCGAGAATCAAGAGGTCCACATTTTCGCGCTGCGCGAGGTCGGCATAGCCGGACAACAAATTGCCGAACTGCCGGAAGAAATCGTCCGTGTCCCGCGGCCGTGTCGTGTCGGCATAGAGGCTGCCAAAGGTCGGCGTCTGGACGAAGACATAGAGCGCCGTTTTCAGGTGGCGCGCTTTGGCTCGCACGAGGGCGGTGGGAAGGCCGTCGAAGTCCGTCGTGCCTCGACGTGCGGCAATGAGTCCGGTTTCGGAATCGTAGATGAACGGCGTGTTGAATGAGATCCAGTCTGCGCCCGTGGAGGAGACGAAGTCGAGAATGTCGTCTTGCGACCGATCCGCATACGTCCCTTCGACGTAGCTCTGGTAAGCGATGCCCTTGATGCGATCGGTGCCTTGCGCCTTCCCGGTCGGCAACGGCCAGCCGAGAGCCGCGATAACACAAAGGAGGCAACCCCAACTGCGATGAAGCGATGTGGGGATCATCATGGCCACTCCCGGCGTGGGGTGTTTACGCAAGTGCTCCGCCACCGCACGGCGAACCGGCGCGAGACACCCCCTCGCGGCGACACCAGTCATCCAGTGATTCGACCTGTTCTCCAGGCAAATCGACGATCGTTCGCATGCGTGGTTTAGCCCCGTATTATGGATCAGGGACCAGGGATCAGGGTCCAGGCAACAATCACGGCCGCCAACGTCACCAGGAACAACCAGCGGAGCCAGCAGCCGGGCCGGAGACCTACGCGCGATACGGAATGCGAATGCCCGGCTCGTCCGCCGGAAAATCCTTGGTGTTGCGGGTAACGAGAAGCGCCGATTCGTGCCGGGCCGACGCCCAGATTACCGCGTCCGGCAGGCGGATGCGCGTGGCCCGCCGAATCTCTGCTGCGTCTCTCGCAATGGCTCGCGTCAGCTCGATGACCTGGAAGTCGCGGAGGAACATCTCAACCACATCGGCCTCTTCTTCGTTGCGAACGCCCGCTTGCACTTCCACCCACGTCACCCGGCTGATTAAGCGCTGGCGATGTCGGCCGAGCTCCGATTCCGCGGGCTCCATACCTTTCAGGTAGTCGATCAAAATATTGGTGTCGAAGAGGGCCTTCAAGACCAGCCGCGTTCCCGAGCGTCCCATTCACTCCGCAGCCGCTCCTGATATGCCAAGCCATCTTCGGGCATCGACCGCCACAGTCCAAAGGCCTTTGCGGCACCGGGCGTGTGGTGTTTACGCAAGTGTTCGGCCACCGCACGGCGAACGGCTTCGGCCCTCGACACACCCTCGTGGCGACACCACTCATCCAGTGATTGGACCTGTTCTGCGGGCAAATCAACGATTGTTCGCATGCGTCATCATCGCACGTTATCAGATGAAGATCAGCAGAGATCGGGGATCGGGGAAGGGGCCCGGAGGTCGGAGGTCGGGGGTCAAGGCAGCCAGGGCTTCGCGATAACAGACGCCGCCAACGTCACCAGGAATAGCCAGCGGAGCGCTAACAGCCAGGCCGGCGCGACTCCCGGACGCAGCCAACCAGCCCGGCGTCCGCGTGAGCGGAACCACCACTTGGTGAGGTCGAAGAGCCCGACCGGCGACAGCGACAGCATGAGGCCAAGGCCGAAATCGAACGCGCGATAGCTGTTGGAGATTTCCAGGACCAGCGCCGTCCAGAGCGCGCCGGCGAGAACAGATAAGGCCAGGCGATCCAGCGGGTGCGCGGCAGGATCCATCAGCACTGACGTAGTGCGAAGGCCGAGCGACAAACCGGCCAGCGTGACCAGCACCACGAGCAGCAGCGTCATGCAGTCGCGGCGACGTCGGCGGGAAACAAGTAGACCGATTCGTTCGACGCCACGGCCAGTTGTCCACCGGGGCCGAATGCAAGACCGACCAGCCCCGCGCCGGCAACGATCAGTTCGGGCGCGGAGCCCGCTCGCAAGGCAATCACCCCGCTCGCGCCGGCCAGCGCTTCAACCACGTGCAGTGTGCCCGCGGCGTCGAACGCCAGTCCCTGCGGACGGCCAAATGGCAGGGCCAGGGTATCGACCGCGCCATTGGGACTGATGCGACGCACCGAATCGTAGGTCGCGAGCGTGGGCGCCGAGACGTACAGGTGGCCATCGGGCGACATCGCCAGGTGAAACGCCGCCACGCTCGACGGCACGGTCGCGAAAACTTCGGTGCGGCCGCTCGGTTGGATGCGAAAGATGGTGCCACCCCGGTCGCCGACATACAGCGCGCCTTCAGCGTCGAAAGCCAGTCCGCACGCCACGCCCAGGTCGGAGGCCATAACCTCGTACCTGCCATCCTCGAACACCCGGTAGACGCGGCCCTCGAACCGGCTCGAGACATAGAGATGGCCGTCGGGGCCGACTGCCATTGATGTCGGGTTGACCAGTCCGTGGACGAACGGCTCGCGCGCGCCGCCAGCGGCCGGGATGCGAAACACCGAGACCGAGGCTTCCTGTCCGCGGGAGCCGCTGTAGGTGACGTAAAGCGCGCCGTCGGGGCCGAACACCGGGTTGTCAACCTGGTGCAGTCCGGTGGCCACCAGCGCGCCAACCCGCGCATACAACGTGGCGCCGGGCACCCAGGCCACCTTCACGGGTGTGTTGCCGCCGTCGAGACCGGTCGGCACAATGACCGCCAGCCGACCGGGCGACGCAAATGCCATGCGCGCCGGCAGGCCGCCGATGGTCACGAGGTCGGCCGTCGATTCGGGTTCGGGGAAGCCGTCGCCGCGCAGCCAAAGCCGGCCGCCTTCGACGACGCGAACCGGCTCCAGGCTTGTCAGTGCTGCCAAAGGCTAATCGCTTTCGAGCAACGCCACACTACGTGTCGTCCAGTTCGAGGTTCCAGTACAAGTAGTCACGCCAGCTTTCGGGAGCGCTGCGAAGACCAATCGTGATCCGGATGGCGGGCGCCGACATCGGTCGCCGGGCCGGCCGCACCATCCGCATCCGCGCCTCTTCGGGCGTGCGTCCGCCCTTGCGCCGGTTGCAGGTAACACAGCAGGTGACGATGTTCTCCCAGTCCTTGCGGCCGCCTTGCGACACCGGTACCACGTGATCAAAAGTGAGCTCTTGTGTCGGGAACACGTCCGCGCAGTATTGGCAGGTGTATTCGTCGCGCGCGTAGATGTTGGCGCGCGAAAACGGCACGTAGTCGAATCGCTTCTTGATGCGAACGTAGCGTAACAACCGGATGACGGAGGGGAGTTTGAAGGCGAACGACACCGCGCGGACTTCACGGTCGTGATGCGCGATGATCTCGACCTTGCCCTGGCACCACAACGTCACCGCCTTCTGCCAGTTGACGACTTTCAGCGGCTCGTAGGTAGCGTTGAGAAGGAGCGTCTGCTCCATTTACGCAATATTGTGCCATGAATCGCGTGCGGCTACACAATCCGGCACGACCGCCGATAAGCTGTGGATGATGGTTCGGTTTCTCGTCGCCATCGTCATGGCGGTCTTCGTCGCCGGGTGCGCCAGTTCGGGCGGCCTGGTCTACAAGCCGCAACCGTTTCCCATGCCGGGCAGCGGCGGCACGGTGGCCGTGCCGGCGCCGGTCGAAGCAGGTGTCGCACCCGGCGTGATCCCCCCGGCGATGGTGCCTGAGCGGCCCGGTGTGCCGCCGGTCAGTGGAATTCCGGCTGGTGCCACGACCGATGGCTATGCGTTGTCGAGCACGGCGCTCTCGCTGCGAGGCGCGCCGTACCGCAATGGCGGCATCGACCCCAATGGTTTCGACTGCAGCGGCTTCGTCCGTTACGTCTATCAGCAACACGGCGTACCCATGCCACGAGCGGTCCGCGAACAGTTCCAGGTCGGCATCAACGTGGAGCGCGATCGCCTTGAGGCCGGCGACCTGGTGTTCTTCAGCACGGTCGCGCCTGGCGCGTCGCACGTCGGCATCATGATCGGCGGCGACCAGTTTATTCACGCCCCGAGTGAGCGTGGCGTGGTCCGCGTCGAGAACCTCGGCGCGAACTACTGGGCAAGCCGTTTTGTTGGCGCCAAGCGCGTCAGCTAGGCGACAGATTCACACCGACTTACACAGATGGGCCGTCGCTAGGCGGGAGGCGGACTGCCGTTACGTGGTGGCACGGGAAACGGCTGTGGCACCGGGGGCGGCGGCTCGGGCGCGGTTTGATCCACTGGGGTTGGCGTCGGCATTGCCGGGGGTGGCGGCGGCGTGACTGCCGGTGGCGGCGTCTCCTTGATCCCCATTCGCCTGATGATGATCTGCTGACGGCGCAACAGGCGGCGCGTCGGTTTCGCGGGGCTGTGCTCGCGCGGGTTGATGATTGCGCCGGCCAGGAGCGCCGCCTGCTCCACACTCAACGAGGCACACGGCCCGCCGAAGTAGGTCCGCGCGGCCGCCTCGCAGCCGAAAATGCCGTCGCCCCACTCGATCATGTTCAGGTAGATCTCGAAGATGCGCCGCTTGGTCAGCGCGGCTTCCAGCCGGCGGGCGATCAGCAGTTCCGTCACCTTGCGCATGGGGTTGCGCGACGGCGACAGGTACAGGTTCTTGGCGAGTTGCTGCGTAATGGTGCTGCCGCCGCGAAGAAACTGACCTTCTTCCCAATTCTTTTCGAGCGAGGCCTTGAGTTCCGTCAGGTCAATGCCATCGTGATCGTAGAAGGCCGCGTCCTCGGTGACGATCACCGCCCGCCGCAGGTTCGCGGAGATCTGGTTGTACGGCACCCAGCGGTGGCGAATCTGGAACCTGGGGCGATCATCAGCGGCGGCCTCACGCATCCGCAACTGCATGAACGCGGTCGTGGTTGGGTTGGTGGTGGCAAGCCCGCGCACGTCCGGTAGCGTGAGGTAGGTGTAAGCGATATAGGCGAAGCCAACCGCTCCCAATACCGCCAACAGCCTGACGATGCGTCTCAGAACCGACAGCTTGCGCGCCACCCAGCGATTATATGGGGCAGCCCCCCGCCACCGTTCGCCGGGGCGTCAGACGCCCTCGACGACGATCTTGATGCGATCGCCGGCCGCCGGCTGCACGTTCACTTCGCGATCGTTCATGATCGCGAGGGTCGCCGCGTTGACGATGTTCTTACCCTGTCGAACCGAAATCGATTGCCACGAGTCCCCGGTCTGCACGACATAGAAGTCCACGCGGTTCGGGTTCACTCGCGACGCTTCCGCCGCGGTGAGGCTGCGGAACGATTGCAGCGATGGCAACACGTCGCGGTCAACGAGCGTGAATTCGGCCTCTGGCGCAAAGCCGGCGATCACATACATCTGCCGGCCCACGGCAATGTGCGCCGCGCGCATCAGCACCTTGCCGGCACCCTTTGCCGAACCACGATACAAACCAATGTGCGCTTGCTGGCCGTTGATCTGCTCAATGCGGCCGTCAACTACGCTGTAGCCGGCCGCGCGCATGGCGGCGATCGCGACGTCGGCGACCGATCGTCCACCCTGGCCTCCGGCGCCTTGGCGAGGGAGGCGTGTCTGCTCCACTTCCTGCAACACCATGTAGTGCTCGGTGCCCGGCTCGCGCGCCATGACGGCCTCGGGTGAGTTGATCACGTCCCAGCCTTCCGGAAAGGTGAGCCCGAACCGCAGCTCCGGATGCAGGAAGACATTGCCGCGCACGATGCCATCCTCGGGATTGTCGCCGTAGACCAATCCGCCAATCCGATCGAGGAACTGATCCCGATTGCGCTTCGTGGCGGTAGCCGAGGCGAACTTCCCCACCACCGGCTCTGCCTGGCCGACGCGTGAACCTGGATTGGGATGCGTTGACAACCAGTTGGGCACGCCGTCTTCGCTCAGTGCATCAACGCGCGCCAGCGTGGAAAGAAAACGCGGAACGCCGGTGGGATCCCAACCGGCGCTCGAACCGTATTCGACGCCAAGCCGATCGGCCTCGAGCTCGGCGTCGCGGCCATGCTTCAGGAACAGCACACCCAGGCCGGTCGCGCCCAGATCCGTGAACGGTCGCGTGCTCGGGACGAAGATGCTGAGGATGGTGAGCCCGAGATTGGCCTGCGCCTGCCGCGTGTAGGCCTGCGCGGCATGGCGCGCGGTGACGTGGCCGATCTCGTGGCCGAGCACTCCCGCCAGCTCAGACTCATCATCGAGATACGCGAGAATTCCGCGCGTGAGATAGACGTAGCCGCCCGGCAACGCAAACGCGTTGATCGCCGGACTATCGACCACGGTGAAAGTCCAGGGCAGGTTGGGACGATGGGACTTGCGCGCGAGGTCCTGACCAATCTCGGTGACATACGCCTGCAGGGCTGGGTCGTTGTAGACGCCCATCTCCCGGCGAATTTCGGCGTCCTGCTGCTGGCCAATGGCCAGCTCCTCGGCTTCGCTTAGCAGCGACATCTGTCGCTTGCCGGTGACCGGGTTGGTCGCGCAAGCCGCGGTAAGAATTACGAGAATCGTAAAAAGGAAGCAGGTTCCTTTTCTCATACCCGAGGGACTGCAACCCCTGTACCGGAGCGGATCGACCGGTTCTGGGGACGACCGTCGGCCCGCAGAATCAGCTCATCAACGGGCGGCGGGCGTGCTTTCCAGAAGGTTAAGGGCGATCAGTTGTTCCCGGATGTCGGCAATCGCCGCGGCCCCGGCCGGCATCAGGGGTGACCGCGGGGCACCACCAGCAAAGCCGAGCATGTCGAGCGCAGCCTTCAGTCCGGGCACGCCGTGGGCGGTGCCGACGAGCCGGGCCAAGGGCGCCAGTTGCCGTTGCATGGCGCGCGCCTCGGCCAACCGGCCATCGGCCGCGGCCTTGAACATGTTCATGCATAGATCGGGCGCCACGCCGCCGACCGCGAGAACGGCGCCATGCGCACCGAGCGCCAACGCGGAGTAGTAGGTCGCGCCCGAACCGGCGAGCACCGTGAAGCCAGCTTGCGCGCGCGACAGGTACTCGCCAAACTGCACCATGTCGCTGTTGGTTTCCTTGATGCCGACGATGTTCGGATGCGTGCTGAGCGCCGCGATGGCGTCGGGCAGCAGGTTCACGCCGGTATAGATGGTGACGTTATAAAGCAACACCGGAACCGGGGATTGATCGGCCACCTGCGTGTAATGGCGGACGAACGCGTCGGTGGTCATCTGCCCTTTGTAAAACGCGGGCGTGCGCACGAGCGCGGCATCTACCCCGAGATCGGCCGCCCGCCTGGTGGCTGCAATGGTCGCGCTCGTTGATTCCCGCCCGGTGCCGGCGAGCAGGGGGCGATCTTTCGGCATGGCCGCGCGCACGACGGCAATCGCGCGGTCGGCTTCGGCATCATCAAGCTGCGGCGCCTCGCCGTTGGACCCCAGCACCACCAGGCCGGTCAGCGGCGTGCGCAGGTAGCGTTCTACGTTGGCCGTCAAGCCGCGTTCGTCGAGCGAACCGTCGGCGGCGAACGGGGTGGCCAGTGGTGTGTAGACGCCGGCAAAGGGATGCATTGGCAAATTCTATCAGGCGGCTGAACCCGCCTTGCGCCCAGGCGAAAGCTTCCGATCCGGAGAGGCGATCAGGTTGGTGGCCAACACGATGGCGAAAATTGCGACAGCCGGCGCAAGCGTCCAGGGAAATCGTGCGACTGCGTTGTAATTTCCAGCCTCGGCAAGCATGGTGCCCCAGCTTGCAATCGGGTCGGGGAACCCCAGGCCGACAAACGACAGCGTCGCCTCGGCGAGTATGAATCCCGGCAGCAGCAAGGTGGCTTGCACGACCAGGTGTCCGAAACAGGCGGGGATCAGGTGATGAACGAGAATGCGCCCCGGCCCCGCGCCCAGTGAGCGCGCGGCCTGCACGTATTCGCGGTCGCGTTCGGCGACCACGATCGCGCGCACGCCCTTCGCGACAAAGGGCCAGCCCACCGCCACGAAGATGCAGGCCACCAACAGGAACACGGTCGATGCGGGCAACACCAGCGGCAAGACCGCCCGCAAGACCAGCACCACGTAGATCACCGGCAGGATCAACACAAAATCAGCCACCCGCATCACCGCATCGTCGATCCACCCGCCGCGCAAGCCCGCCCAGGCGCCGGCGAACGCGCCAATCACCACCGCGCCGATGGTGGCGAACAAGGCGAGGCCCACTGATGTTCGGGCGCCGTAGAGCAGGCGCGACAGCACATCGCGGCCAAAGTTGTCGGCGCCGAGCAGGAACACCGGTTGATCGGTGGCCCCCCCAAACCAGGGTAGCGGCAGCGTGCGCGACTGGTCGGCCTCGAAGCGCTGCTCGAGACGATCGGCCAAGACGAGGGGGTGCACCACCGGCGCACTGAATCCCTGAAAGAGCGGGCGCATGGGTGGCGCATGCAGAAAATCGCGAAAGCCCAGCCCGGCATCGTACGGCGCGAGCCACGGCGCGGCGAGCGAGAGCGCCGCGAGCGTTGCCACGAACAGCGCGGCGCGCCGAGTCACGGCGCCTCCTGCGACCGCACCCGCGGATCGGCGAACGCGAGCAGTGCATCGGCGGCCCAGGTGCCGGCGGCCAGGAAGAACGCGCCGCTGGCCGCGCAGCCGGCCACGAGATACAGGTCGCGCGCCTTGAGCGCGTCGTACATCAAGCGGCCGAGGCCCGGCCACGACGTCACCACCTCGACGACAAACGAGCCACTGAAGAGGCTCCCGATCATCACCCCATAGAGGCCAAGTACCGAGCGCAGCGACACGGGCCAGGCGTGGCGAACAATGGCCTGCACGGGACCGAGACCGCGCGCCCGGCTCGCCGCCACAAACGGTTCGCGGCTCGCCTTCTCGATGGCTTGCGCCTGCAGGCGTTCAAGCGTCGCTGCGAGTGGCAGGGCCAGGGCCAGGGCGGGGATGGGCAAGTGCCGGGCGAGGTCGCCGAGCCAATGCGCCCACGACGGATCGGCGCCAAGGGCTGAGGTCATGCCGCCCACCGGCAACCAGCCGGTTCTGGCGGCGAGAAAGACCAGCGCGAGCGATCCAATCAACGGCGGCACCGAGAGCGCGAGCACCGACAGCACTCGCACGGTGGCGCGACCGATACCCCCGGACCGGCTGCCTGAATAGACGCCAAGGGGCAAGCCAATGACGGTCGCGAGCACGAGGGCAACCACCGCGAGCACGGCGGTGTTCAGGGCACGCTCGCTGATCAGGGTGCTGACCGGGCGGGCGTACAGGAGCGATCGACCAAAGTCGAGTTGCACCACGCCGCCCAGCCACGACAGGTATTGCGCGGCCAGGGGGCGGTCCAATCCGAGTTCCGCGCGCATCCGCGCCACGGCGGCCGGATCAAGAGAAAGTGCCTGGTCCGATGTAATGTCGCCGGGCGCGAGGCGGGTGAGCAACAGCGACGCCGACGACACCACCAGGACGAGCAGCAGGGCGAAGCCGAGACGCCTCAGCAGGTAGCGTCCCATGCGGCGTTAACGCCCTCCCTGCCCCGAGGGTGCTGGCGTACGAACGGTGATGGTGTCGGACGACCACAGCAACTGCGGGCGCAGAATCGTCGGCGCCATCGACCCGACGCGCGAGCTGACGCCGATGTACATGCGCGGCGCAACGAAATAGATGACGGGCAGGTTCTCCGCGAAGATGTTCTGCACCTGATCGAAGAGGCGCTTGCGCTCGACCTGATCCAGGCTCGACGTCATCTGCTGCATCAGGTCGTCGATCTGCTTTTCCCACTCGGTGGCCGGCGTCGCCTGGCCGATGTTCCAGATGTGGCCTGAGCCGGAGCTCAGCCAGAAATCGGCGGTCATGGCCGGGTCGAGGTTGCTCGAACTGAAGAAGAAGGCAATCGACTCGAAATCGCCCTTCAGCATGCGTTCGACGAGCGCGCCCTGCTCGAGGGCGACGACGTCAACCGCAATGCCGAGCGGTCGCAGATCCTCGCGCAAGACGGCGGCGCCGCGTTCAAGCGACGAGTTGCCGCGATACGTCAGCAGCGTGAAGCGGGCCTCGGTGCCCTTCTCGTCTTCGAGCCACTCGTCCGCATCGCGGTTGGCGAGGCCCAGGCCGGCCAGCAGCGCCCTGGCTTTGTCCACCGAGAAGCCGTAGCGCGGCACGTTGGGCGAAAACCACTTCTGGTTGCCGGGGGTGACCGGCCCCCAGATTGGCACGCCCGCGCCCAGGAACACGGTGTTGGCAAACGCCTCGCGGTCAACGGCATGCGAAATGGCCTGGCGGAACTCGCGGCGCGTGATCCAGCTGCCGCGCGGGTCTTTGGCCCAGTGCTGTGGCCGCAGGTTAAAGAAGAAGAGATCGGGATCGGTGCCGACACCCAGTTCCAGCAGTTGCAGCTTGCCCTGGTCCACGAGTGGCCGCAGCGTCGCAATGTCTTCGGGCCGCACCTGCTGCTGCATCATGTCGATTTGCCCGGCCTGCAGCCGCACGAGCTCGGCGTTTTGGTCGGGCACAACTTCGAGAACGATCTGATCAACGTGAGGCAGGGCCGCGCCAGAGGCGTCTTTCTTCCAGTAACGCGGGTTGCGATCGAAGACCAGCCGCTGGCCGGCTTCGTAGCGTGACAGCACGAAGGGCCCGATCGACACCAGCTCGTTCACCGGTGTGGCCACGCCCCACGCCTTGGAAAAAGTGCCGGCTGCCAGCGCGGCCTCGAGCTTGTGCTTCGGCGCGAGAGTCAGGTTGTCGAGCAGTGCGATGCCGGGGCCGAAGGCGCCGGGATAGGTCACGACGACGGTTCGCGCGTCGGGGGCGGTCACGCCCAGGGGCTTGCCATTCACCTGCAGCGAGCTCGCGAGCACGCTATTGACCTTCGGATCGTAGATAGCCTTAAACGTAAAGAGCACATCGTCTGCAGTGAAGGGCGTGCCGTCGGACCAGGCGGCCTCGCGCAGCTTCAGCGTAAACGTCTGGTTGTCGGCCGAGGCCGTCCACGACTCGGCGAGCGCCGGCTCGATTTCCTGTGTCGACCGGTTGATGCGAATCAGCTTGCCCTGCGTGAGGTGTGAGATCAGGTCGGTCGGAAAGTTGCGATCGACCAGCCGGTTGAAGGTGCGCGGCTCGCTACGCAAAGACGAGGTGAGCACGCCGCCACGAGTACTGGCGTCCGAGAACACAATCTCCGTGCCTGAATCATTTGGCGGTTGCTGACCGGACCACCAGCGCCATCCCATGAAGGCAAACAGGCTCAACAGCAGAACGCTCAGCAATATCCGCGGTTGTCGGTTCACTTCTTGTCCAGTTGGCCAATAAATTGGCCGGCTTTGGGGGTGCACTTAAACCGAGAATCGTTCGATTTGCGTGCAGATCGTCGGCTGGCTGATCCGGCGGCCACCCCGACCGGGGCAACGCCTTGGCCGTGTCCCCTCGCGCCCCCGGGCGCGACCGAACGCATCGTAGAACACCAAACCCTGCCGATGCAATCACTTAGCGGAACATCCCGGCAGACCTGTGCAGATGGCATCGGCCGTGCGATGTCATATCGCGAAGGAGCACTGCAATGGACGTTCAGACCCTGACAGCCAGCGAACCGGAATTTCAACCGCAAGTGGGTCGCAGCGTGAGCATTGAACAGGCGGCTCAGCTGCTGGACGTCTCGCGCCGCACCGTCTACTACCGCATTCGCGACGGCCGGCTCCGCACCATTCGCACGCTTGGCGGTTCCCAGCGTGTGTTGATGGACTCGGTAGAAGAAGTGCGCGGGCTGCTCTAGCGCCCGCACCGACCCGCCGACCTCGACGTTTTGACTTTGCACCTAACCGTTTCTAACCCTGGAGTCCCAATGCAGAACCTGCAGCTCAATCGCCGGCCGCGCGGAAGCGGATTCTGGCAGACGTGGCTCGGCTCCACTGCCCTGCTCACCCTCGTCTTGCTGTTTGCCGGTGCCGCCTCGGCGCTGGCGGGCGAACGGCGGGCGCGGCTGTCGGCGGATCTCGTCGCCCACCTGAACTCCGGCAGCTCGGCTCCGGTAGACATTATCGTCTCGGGGTCGCAGGAGCGTATCGACCGGCTGGTAAGGCGTCATGGCCTGACGGTGAAGAAGCTGCTTAGTTCGGGTGCGGTGCTGACGGCGTCGAAGAGCGCCATGGATGCGCTGTCGCAGGACGGCGAGGTCGAGGCGTTATCGGGCGATGCGAGGGTGAACTCGCACATGGCGGTGACCACGAGCACCACGGGCGCGAATGCAGCCTGGGCCGGCGCCATTGCCACGCTTGGCGCGGTGAATGGCCGCGGCATTGGCGTGGCGATTATCGACAGTGGCATTGCGGAGCACCCGGCGCTGCGAAATCGGGTGGTGGCGAGCGTTGACTTTACCGGCGGCCGCGAGGGCGCCGGCGACGAGTATGGCCACGGCACCCACATTGCGGGCATCGTTGCCGCGCGTTCGTTCAACAACTCGGCCGTGGGTGCGGAGAGCGGCATGGCGCCGGCGGCGCACCTGGTCAGCCTGAAGGTGCTTGGCGCCGATGGCAGCGGCCAGGCGAGCGACGTGATCGAGGCAATTGACTGGGCCATTCGCTACCGCCACGAGTTTGGCATTCGCGTGCTGAACCTGTCGCTCGGCACCGCGCCGACGCAGAGCTACAAAGACGACCCCATCTGCCAGGCGGTGGAGCGCGCGGTGAAGGCGGGCCTGGTGGTGGTGGCGTCCGCGGGCAATTACGGCACCAACGAGAAGCACCAGCAGGTTTACGGCAGCATCAGCTCGCCGGGCATTTCGCCCTACGCCATCACGGTGGGTGCCATTCGCACGCAGGGCACGGCTGACAAGGCGGATGACGAGGTGGCGCCGTGGAGTTCGAAAGGCCCGACGCTGGTTGACCACGTGGTGAAGCCCGACCTGGTGGCGCCCGGCTCGAAGATCGTGTCAACGGCGGCGGCTGGCGCGACGCTGATGAACCAGTTTCCTGACCGGTTCCTCGACGGTCCCGGGGCGCGCGATTACTTCTCGATGAGCGGCACCAGCATGTCGGCGGCGGTGGTCACGGGTGCGGTGGCGTTGCTGCTGGATGGACAGGGCGACTTGACACCGTTGCAGGTGAAGTTGGCGCTGCAGGCGAGCGCGGACTTCATGCCGGCAGCAGGGTTGTTGGCGGGTGGGGCGGGGAGTTTGGATCTCTTCGATATTGATTCGATCCTCGGAACCGTCCAAGACCTGGCCCTTTCAAGCGACCGCGGATTCGCCTACCCTTCTTCGGCCAAACCATTAGCGCAGGCGAACACCATCATTTGGGGCGACACCATCATTTGGGGCGACACCATCATTTGGGGCGACACCATCATTTGGGGCGACACCATCATCTGGGGCGACACCATCATCTGGGGCGACACCATCATCTGGGGCGACACCATCATCTGGGGCGACACCATCATTTGGGGCGACACCATCATCTGGGGCGACA
>JANLWW010000143.1:0-2432 GCA_031364805.1 Acidobacteriota bacterium | reverse complement strand
GCTTGCCGGGCGGTTTGGTGGGGTTGTTGTTCGCGCTGCCTTTGGTGGCGGTGGTGGGGGGTTTTGCATGGCGGTTGTGGGTGCGGGATCTCTATCTCTCGCTGTTTGCGTGCTTGTTGTGGGTGGGGGTGGGCCTCGCGGCCGTGGCATCGGTGCTGCTTGCGTTCGTGCCGCGGTTGCCTTCATCGGAGGCGTCGCATGGCCTGGCGCAGGCGGGGAACAGCGCGCGCCTGACCGGGTCCACCAACCTGCGGCTGAAGGCGTTTGCGGTGACACAGATTGCCGCATCGTTCCTGTTGCTGGCCGGCGCCGGCATGCTCGTTCGCACGCTGATGACGCTGCAAGCCGCGCGTCCGGGCATCCAGACCAGCGGCGTCCTGGCGGTCAACGTGCCGGTGTCGTCGTTTGGCCGTACGCGCGACGAGGTGCTGGGGTTCTATCGAGAGCTGCACCGTCGCACGTCGGAAGTGCCGGGTGTGCAGAGCGTCGCGGTTGGCAGCACGGTGCCGTGGCGCGACGTCAATAACCTGGGCGGCGGCATGCAGTTTTCGGTTGAAGGGCGCGTCAGGGAGAACGGCGAAGAGGATCCGATTGCCCGTTCGCGGTCGGTCGGACCGGGGTTCTTCGCCACGCTTGGTATTCCTGTCCTGGCCGGCCGCGACTTCAACAATGACGATCGCGCCGGCTCGGAGAAGGTCGTGATCGTCAGTCAGACGCTGGCCCAACGAATGTTCGCGACCGCCGAGGTCGTGAACCGCAAGCTGTTCTGGACGGATCCGATCGGCAAGTTCATCAACTTGAGCCAGGAACCGCGTCGGATTGTCGGCGTGGTTGCCGACCTCGATGACGCCAGCATTGCGCCACAGCCGACGCTCACGGTGTATCAACCGTTTGAGCAGGAATCTGGCGGCGGCCGGCTGTTCGTGCATGCTGCTGGCGATCCCTATGCGCTGGTGCCGACCATCACGCGGATCGTGCGCGAGATGGCACAGGACGTGCCGGTCGAGCGGCCGGCGACCCTGGATGATGTGCGGGCCGAAGTGATGGCGCCGGATCGGTTGAACGCGATCGTGTTCGGCGGCTTCGCCGCGGTGGCGCTCGCCATTGCGGTGGTCGGGGTGGCCGGCGTGCTGGCGTTCTCAGTGAGCGGCCGCACGCGCGAGTTTGGCATCCGCATGGCGGTCGGCTCGCAGCCGCGCGAGATCCTGCGGCAGGTGCTGGGCGAAGGGGTGCTGATGGCCGCCCTTGGCGTGGTTGCCGGCCTTGCCCTTGGGTTGCTGGCCTGGCGGCTGGCGGGCGGCATCTTCCCGCAGGTCCGCTTGCCTGGCGTGGTGCCGGTAATCGCGGCGGCCCTGGTATTGATCGTCTCGGCAATCGGCGCCTCGCTGATGCCGGCGGCGAGGGCCTCACGGACAGACGTGATGCAGGCGCTGCGAACCGATTAGCATGGCCGAGCTTGAGCTTCCCGATTCCGAGGAGTAATCTGGGCGGAGTTACATAGACGTCATGCGAACCGAGCGAGCCATTCAGTCGTCGGAATCCGAGCATGTTGTCCAGCTCTTCGATTCGTCGAAGTCACTGGCCGAGACGGTCGGCAAGTTCCTGAGCGTGGGACTTAGTCGCGACGAGAACGTCCTGGTGGTCGCAAGCCCCCAACATGTGGAGTTATTGGGCCATCGTCTCGAAGGGTATGGCTGGAACATGCGCGCCGCGATCGCTGCGCGACGCATGGTCGTGGTTGATGCGGCGCGCACCCTCGATACATTCATGCGGCAGGACACGCCCAGCGGAGCGGCTTTTGATGAAGTTGTGGGGACCGTCGTGCGGCAGTTGTCGAACGGCCGGCGCGTCTGGATCTACGGCGAGATGGTGGATGTGCTCGCCGCCAAGGGTAACTACAAGGGCGCGCTCGCACTCGAGATGCTGTGGAATGACCTCGGCCACCGCGAGTGCTTTACCTTGTTCTGTGGCTATGCCTCCGGCCACTTCGGCAATCCGCGTCAGGCCCGCGCGCTCGGCCAGATCTGCGAAGCGCACGGCCACGTGCATCGCAAGGCCGATGACATTCTTGCCGAGTATCTCCTCGAACAACCCGACGTCAAGGCCGCCCAGGTGGTTGCCGCCAGTTCCCGCTCTTAGGTTAGTCTAGGCGGCGTGACCCGCTTCGAGTCGGCGCTCGTTTACGCCAATCAAGTACATCACGGACAGCAGCGCAAGGGCACCGGCATCCCTTACATGGCGCATATTCTCGGCGTTGCCGCCATTGCCATGGAGTACGGCGCCAGCGACGACGAGGCCATTGGTGCCCTGCTTCACGACGCGGCCGAAGATGGTGGTGGCGTGGGGCGCCGCGCCGAGATTGGCGCCCGCGGCGGGGGCGCGGGCGCCCACAACGGAGTAGGTTGCAGCGACAGCCGGGTCGAACAACCAGA
>JANLWW010000134.1:0-66009 GCA_031364805.1 Acidobacteriota bacterium | reverse complement strand
GCGGGCAAGGCGTTGGACATTGCGCGCATGGCGCGCGACATGATGGGGGGCAACGGCATCACCGACGAGTTCGCGGTGATCCGTCACCTGGTGAACCTGGAAGTCGTGAATACCTATGAAGGCACCCACGACATCCATGCGTTGATTCTCGGCCGCGCGCAGACCGGCATTCCGGCGTTCGCAAACTGATTACTTCACGAACTTCAAGACGTCGGCAATCAGGCGGTCCTTGTGCGAGGCGAGCAGCCCGTGCGGGGCACCCTCGTACTCGATGAGCGTGCTGCCGGGGATTCCGGCGTGGGCGGCCCTCGCCGAGGCATCGATCGGCACCGTCTTGTCTTCGGTGCCGTGAATGATCAGCGTCGGCACGGTAAAGGCCTTGAGGTCTGGCCGCAGGTCGGTGGTGCCAAACGCCTTGGCGCACGCGAGCGTCGGCCTGAGGCCGGCATACATCGACTGATCGCGTGACCATTCCAGCACTTCGTCGCTGACCGGGTGCGCCGCGAGGCTCACGCCGTAGAAATCCTTGAAGAAGCTCGACCAGAACTTGGCGCGGTCTTCCTTGATGCCGGCGCCGATCTTGTCGAACATCGCTTGTGGCGTGCCGTTCGGGTTGTCCGGCGTCTTCAGCATGTAGGGAACGATCGACGCAATCAGGATGGCCTGCTTCACATTGCCTGCGCCGTGGCGCGACAGGTAGCGGGCGACTTCGCCCCCGCCCATCGAGAAGCCGAGCAGCGTGGCATCCTTCGCCTTGGTGTGCGCCAGCACGGCCGCCAGGTCGTCGGCGAGGGTGTCGTAGTCGTAGCCCTCCCACGGTTGATGCGAACGGCCAAAGCCGCGGCGATCATAGGAAATGGCTCGTAAGCCGTTGTCGGCGAGCGCCATCGACAGATCGTCGAACGTGTCGGACGACAGCGGCCAGCCGTGCATCATGACGACCGGGCGGCCTGTGCCCCAGTCCTTGTAATACAGCTTGGTGCCATCGGATGTCTTGACGTAGCTCATGCGCAAATCCTCTTTTCGTCGAAAGTGACTTACGTGAAGGTGCACCATGCGTGCCACTCGCGCGAAGGCGCTGACGATGGTTCCGGACCATGATGGGGAATGGTTCCACTGTCGGTTCTTGACCTCTCACCCATCGTTGAAGGCGGCACGGCCGCAGACGCGTTTCGCAACACGCTTGACCTGGCGCAGCACGCGGAACGGTGGGGCTACCAGCGGTTCTGGCTGGCCGAGCACCACAACATGCCCGGCATCGCCAGTGCGGCGACCGCGGTGGTGATTGGGCACGTGGGCGCCGGCACCAAGTCCATTCGCATTGGCGCCGGCGGCATCATGCTGCCGAATCACGCGCCCCTGCAGGTCGCTGAGCAATTCGGTACGCTGGCGTCGCTGTTCCCGGGTCGTGTCGACTTGGGGTTGGGCCGCGCGCCCGGCACCGATCACGCCGCTGCCTTCGCCTTGCGCCGCACGCTCAACACCAATCCAGACGCGTTTCCTCAAGACGTAATGGAGGTGATCGACTATTTCCGCACGCCACAGCCCGGCCAGGCGGTGCTCGCGGTTCCCGGCGGTGGACTGTCGGTGCCGATCTGGATTCTGGGCTCGAGCACGTTCGGGGCGCAGGTCGCAGCCGCTCTCGGCCTGCCCTTCGCGTTTGCCTCACACTTCGCGCCGGCGCTGCTGGACGAGGCGACGAGAATCTATCGCGAGCGGTTCACGCCATCCGAGCATCTCAAGCAGCCGTACTTGCTTCTGGGCGTCAACGTGGTGGCCGCCGACACAGATGACGAGGGGCGCTTTCTTGCTTCGTCGGGCCGGCAGGCATTCGCCAGCTTGCGAGCCGGTCGCCCGGTTCAGCTGCCGCCGCCTTCGAGGGAGTGGGAACGCGATCCGGCGGAAGCCTTGGGCGTCATTCAGCCCACTCGCGTCTCGTTCGTTGGATCTCCGCAGACCGTCAAGGAGCAGATGGCGGCCTTCCTCGATCGGACGAAGGCGGATGAGCTGATCGTGGTCTCCCACATCTACGACCACGCGGCGAGGCTGCGGTCGTACGAGCTCGCGGCTGCTATGTCACGGCCGAACGGAAGTTGAAGCGGGGCTCTTGCCATTCCTGACGGGCGAGCACCTGTTCGAGATGAGTGACCGCATCCCACACGTCAACAAACCGCGTGTAGAGCGGCGTGAAACCGAAGCGCAGGATATCTGGAGCGCGGAAGTCGCCGATTACGCCTCGCGCAATTAGCGCCTGCATGATCGGATAGCCGCCGGTCGCGTGCGCGAAACTGGCCTGGCTGCCGCGATCCTCTGCGTCGCGCGGCGTGACCAGGGTGAGGCCGTGGCCTAGGCAGCGTGCCTCGACCAGGCTGATGAACAGGTTCGTTAGCGAGATCGACTTCTCACGAATGGCGGCGAGGCCGCCGAAGGGTTGCGCCGCCAGCACGGTGTCGACGCCGCATTCGAGGGCTGCCAACGACAGCATGGGCGGCGTGCCACAAATGAACCTCGAAATGCCCGCGCCTGGCCGATAGTCGGGCGTGAACGCGAATGGTGCGGCGTGGCCGAGCCAGCCTGACAACGGCTGACGCCAGTCTTCGCGATCCATCCACTGAACGTGGCGGGGATGCGCCCACGCAAATGCCGGCGCTCCGGGTCCGCCGTTCAAGTACTTGTAGCCGCAGCCCACGGCGAAGTCGGCGTTCGCGCGCGTCAGATCAATCGGCACGGCTCCGGCGGAATGCGCGAGATCCCACACCACCAGCGCGCCAACGTCGTGCGCAGCTTTGCTGACTTGGTCCAGGGGATGCATGCGGCCACTTCGGTAGTTGACGTGCGTCAACATCAGGACGGCGACGCGATCGTCCAGCAAGGCCGGGAGCTCGTCGGTGTCTGCGAGCACCAGTTCAAACCGGTGCGCGCGCGCCAGCGTATCGGCAATGTAGAGATCGGTGGGAAAGTTCGTGCGCTCAGACAGGATGCGGAGGCGAGCCGATGCGGGTGACCTGGCTTGTGCGACCGAGATGACCAGCGCGGCGCTTAACATCTTGTAGAGATTGACCGAGGTTGAGTCGGCGACGACCACTTCGCCGGCGCCGGCGCCAATCAAGGTCGCAATTTTGTCGCCGATGCGCTGCCCAAGATCGATCCATCCGGCGGTGTTCCAGCTGCGAATCAGGCCGACGCCCCACTCGTTGGCCATGACATTCGCGACCCGGCTCGCCGTAGCTGCCGGAAGGGCGCCGAGCGAGTTGCCGTCGAGATAGATGACACCTTCCGCGTCTGCGCGCGCCAGCGAGAACTGGCTCCGCAGGGGAGCGAGCGGGTCGGCGGCGTCGAGAGCCAGGCAGTCGTTTCGTGTCGTCATGGCAGCGACCGCAGGACCGCACGTACCGGTGATGCATCCGCAGTGACAAGTTTCAAGGGCAGCGCAATCAATTCGTAGTCGCCCTCGTCCACTGCGTCGAGGACCAGGTTCTCGAGCACGCGCATGTCGTGCGCGAGCAGCTGCTGGTGACTGTCGAGCGTCTTGCTCTCGGCAGGATCCACCGACTGCGAGTCGATACCGACCAGGCGAACGCCGCGTGCGGCCAGCCACGTGATGGTCTGCGGCGCGAAGGCACTGAAGATTGGTGACCACGCCGTGGGTGCGCGCTGGCAGGTGCGCACCAGCACGCGAGGCGGCAGGCTGACGACAGCGTGGGTCAGGTGATCGGGCATGATCAACGCGCCCCGATCGATGGCGTGAATCACGCGGCACGGACCGAGAAACGGCGTCAGGTCTACCGCGCCGATCGTGTCGGCACCCGCGCCGTAGTGCAGTGGCGCATCTGCGTGCGCGCCGAGGTGCGGCGATAGCGTCACGGCGCTCACGTTGACCGGGCAGCCCGGTCCGATCTGTGCGTTCCAGCGCTGCAGGTAGGCGGTGTCGCCGGGAAAACACGGCGTCGCGGACGAGATCGGCGGCGAAATATCCCAAAGTCGCATGTGTAGGGACACGATAACATCACGGTCCATGTCTTCAGCCACGGCGACGAACGAGCCACTGGTCCGCGTTATCGGCACGTTCGGGTTGGCCGCGGCCATCATCAACATCACCATTGGCGGCGGCATCTTTCGCCTGCCCGCGAACATGGCCGGCTCGCTTGGCGCGGCTGCGCCACTCGCCTACCTGGTGTGCGCGGTGGCCATGGGCCTGATCGTCCTGTGCATTGCCGATGCTGGCAGCCGGGTGTCGCTCACCGGTGGACCATACGCGTATGTCGGCACGGCGTTCGGCTCATACGCCGGCTTCTTGTCTGGCGTGTTGCTGTGGATGCTGGGCACATTTGCGACAGCGGCCGTGTCCACGGTGTTTGCTTCAAGTCTCGGGTTGCTGGTGCCGGCCCTCGCTGGCCGCGGCATGGAGATCGGCATCCTGGTGGCGGCCTTTGGGTTCTGGATGCTCATCAACCTGCAGGGCGTCACGCTTGGCGTGCGACTGAACTCGATCGCGACCGTCGCCAAGCTGTTGCCGCTGCTGGTGGTGGCGATCGGCGGCCTCTTCTTTGTTGACGCGGACAACCTGCGGGTCGCCGCCATGCCGGCTGCTGGTGATATCGCGCGCACGTCGTTGCTGCTGATCTTCGCGTTCGCCGGCATCGAGTGTGCCCTGGTGCCGAGCGGAGAAGTGCGCGATACCGCGAGAACCGTGCCTCGCGCCATTGCGCTGGCCATGGTGGGGATTACCGCTCTCTACGTCGTTCTGCAGGTGGTGGCGCAGGGCATTCTGGGTGACAGCCTCGCCCAGGCCACGGTCTCGCCGCTTGCGGATGCGGCGAGCGCATCGCTGGGCGCATGGGCCCGCGTGCTGCTGCTTGGGGGCGCGGCGCTGTCGATGTTCGGCTACCTGGGCGGGATGACGCTCTCGATACCGCGAATGGTGTTTGCCCTGGCCCGCGACGGCTTCCTGCCGCGGGCGCTGGCAGCGGTCCACCCGGTGCATCGGACTCCACAGGCAGCGATCATTGCGCAATCGATGCTCGGATTGGCGCTGGCTATCTCCGGAACCTTCGAGAGGCTCGCCATTCTCGCTAATGTCTCTGCGCTGGCGCTTTACTTCGGCTGCGCCCTGGCATCGTGGCGGTTACGTCAGATGGGTGTTCAGGGTGCTGGAACGGCATTTAAGGTGCCGGCGGCCGGCGTCGTTCCCTGGCTGGCCTGTGCCGTCATCATCTGGCTTCTCACTGGACTGACACGCGACGAGTGGCTTGGCTTCGTCGTGTGTCTCGCGATCGCCTCCGCCGCCTACCTCGTCGCCTCTCGCAAGGGGGTCTGACCCCAGAATGCCCGCGAATGATCCGGCACTACGCGCTCGAGCGTGGGGCGATCACACTCGAGCACGCCATCCGCGTGTCGACGTCGCTGCCGGCAACCATCCTGCGCCTGGCCGATCAAGGTTATCGCGCGGTCGTGCGTTCGACGGGCTCCAGGCGCAGCACCGGCGTGGGCTTGCCGTCGCGATCTTCGATGACCAGGTAGATGTAGCCGTCGAGACCCTGACGCACGTCGCGAATGCGGCCCATCTGCGACACCAGCGTTTCTTCGTTGACGACGTTCGTGCCCTTCAGCGTGAGACGCGCCAGTTGCTGCCCCGCCATGCCCGCGGTGAAGTAGTTGCCCCTCCATTGCGGAAAACGATCGCCGGTGTAGAACATCCCGCCTGAGATGCCGATCGACGGCACCCAGACGTGGCGCGGCTGCTCCATACCTTCGCGCATGGTGCCTTTGTGGATCGCCAGGCCGGTCGTATAGTTCACTCCGAAGCCAATCACCGGCCAGCCGTAGTTGAGCCCGGGCAGAATGCGGTTCAGTTCGTCACCGCCCTGCGGACCGTGTTCGGTCGTGAACACGTCGCCGGTCTCGGGATGGATCGCGATGCCTTGGACATTGCGGTGGCCGTAGCTCCAGATCTCCGGCCGCGCGCCGGCGCGGTTGACGAACGGGTTGTCGGCCGGCACCCGGCCATCGTCATGCAAGCGGACGATCTTGCCGTGGTGGTTGGTGAGGTCCTGCGCGGGATGCGCCTCGAGGTTCCCCTCGGGCGGCGCCTGGCGATCGCCCAGCGTGAGGAAGAGGAAGCCCTTGCCATCGAAGGCAATCTTGCCGCCGTAGTGGCCGCGGCCCTTCGAGACCGACTCGAAGAGCTGCTGCACGTTGGTGAGGCGGTCGTTCTCGAACTGGCCGCGAATCAGCGCTGTCGTCCCTTCCTTCCCGTCGCCGATGGGCTTTGAATAGCTCACGTAGAGCATGCGGTTGGTCGCGAAGTCCGGGTGAGCCGCTACTTCGAGCAATCCACCCTGGCCCATGAACAGGACCGGCGGCAGGCCCTCGATCGGCTGGGGCAGCAGCTTGCCGCCACGAACAATTCGCAGTCGGCCGGGCCGTTCGGTGATCAGCATGTCGCCGCCCGGTAGGAAGGCGATCGACCACGGCTGGACCAGGGCGTCGACGACGGTGACGACGCGGTAGTCATGCAGGGCCGACCGGAGTGGCGACTGTGCCGACACGGTGGCCGACAGCAAACCGGCGCCGACGAGTAATCCCAACACTGCGCGAACCATACCGAGCCTCCTTGATTCCGACCCTCATGATACTCATCCCGGTGGCGCGAATCACAGGCGCCAGAGCGATTACGATAGCGCACGTGAATATTGTCGTGCTGGGCGCCGGGGCGATTGGCAGCGTCTACGGCTACCAGCTGTCCTCGCGCCATGACGTGACGCTGGTAGGGACCTCGGCTCACGTGCAGGCGATTCGCGAACGCGGCTTGCGAATTGAGGGGTCTATCCACACCGGCGCCTTTCAGCTGAAAGCCGTCACCAGCCTTGACACGATCGAACCAGGCACCCTGATCATCCTGACCACCAAGGTCAGCGGCACCGTTGACGCCATCACGCCCATCGTCCCGATGTTGACGCCGTCGGTGACCATTCTGTGCCTACAGAACGGCCTGTACTCCGAGCGTCTCGTCCGCGATTTGGTGGGAGATCGCGCGGTGACATTACGGGCCATTACGCAGGTCGGTGCGATTCTTCGCGGGCCTGGTTTAGTGGAACACACGGTGGCCGGCTACACCCTCGTCGAGGCGCACGAACGAGCGCCCCTGATTGCGGAGTTACTGACCGCCAGCGGCCTCGACGGCCGCATCATTCCCGACATGAAAGTCGCGATGTGGCGAAAAGTCGTCTTCAACTGCGTGATCAACCCAATCACCGCGATTACCGGATCCACGGTGGGCGGCATCGTCGATCCGAAGCTGGCGCCGATCAAACGGCTGGTGATTGATGAATGCCTGGCGGTTGCGGCGGCCGATGGTGTCACGTTCGAGGTCGACTTCATGGAGCTGATCGACAAGGTGTTTGCCACGGCGGCCACAATTGCGTCGACGCTGCAGGATTTGCAGAAGGGCCGGCGCACGGAGATCGATCACTTGAACGGCGCCGTGGTGGCGCTCGGAGAGCAGTACGGAATCGCGTGTCCCGTGAACGCTGCGCTGACCACACTAATCAAGCAACTGGAGACAAGGGCTCGACATGGCTAAACGAGCATCAAGCGGCGGGGCCGCCGACGCGGTCGAGGCGGTGGCCACACTCACGGAGTTAAGCACGCGGAAAGACTACGACAACCTCAAACGCTTCGCCATTGTCGCGCTCGTTGATGAGCCTGAGCGCGTGACGCCGGCACAGATGGATCGCTGGTGCCGTGAGTTGGGCGCTCCGCGGCATTGGTCACCGCGGCCCCAGGTTGAATGCCGACGCGATCAAACTGGCCCGCCGGCTGGCGGACTCGCCCGACAAGGCGGCGCGGTGGATCGGAAAAGACGCGCTGCGTGACTTGCTTCGACTGGCCTGACGCATCAGGGTTAGAGTTTGCGCACCGGTCGAACCACGATGCTGCCCTCGAAAGCAGGCGGGATCTTGGCGGCCATCTGGACAGACTTCGTCGACGGCGGCGATTCGACGGCAACCGTCACGTCACTCTTCGACGAACTGCTTCAGCCGTCCCAGTGTGGCCTCCCACTGCAGCGACACCTGCTCGAGATACTTCCTGGCGGCGGCGAGGCGGTCGGCCTCGACGTTCCAGATGCGCTCGCGGCCGCGACGGTCGCTGCGCACCAGCCCGGCGGCGCTCAGCACTTCCAGATGCTTGGTGATGGCTTGGCGCGTGTAGGGGGACTCGGCAGCGAGCTGGGCGATCGAACGAGGACCACCGCTGCCCAGGCGCAGCACCAGTGCTAACCGTGTCTCATCACCGAGCGCTGCGAAGAGAGGCACGGCGCCCTCCAAAGTGCGCGGCGCGAGCGAACGTCGTGGCGTTGCGCTCACGCGGGCGTGTTCGCGCACGCTAGGTAGCGGGCGATGTTGGCGAGCTGCGCCGCCCAGCCGCCGTCGTTCATGCGGAACGCAACATCGCGACGCTCGGCGGGAATGCGATCAAAGCCTGACTCGATCACCGTCAGTCTCGTGCCGTCGGAGACTTCCTCCAGCGTGAACTCGCACAGCGTGGCGGGTTCGCTCGAGTAGTCAACGTTGGGATCGATCGCGTAGGGGTGCCATCGAAACGACATCAAGTACTCGGGCTCGACCCGCTCGATAACGAGCTCCATACTCAAGTGGTCGTAACCGGGCGACGTGATCCGCCCGGTCACGTGGCCTCCCGGACTAAACGTGCCGTTCAGTTGTGCGCCGAACCATGCGCCGAACTGGTCGGCGGTGGTCAGCGCGCGCCAGACGGTGGAGCGCGGCGCCCCAATCATGATGGTCCTTGCGATACGGTCGGTATTCATATGCAACCTCGCAGTTGCACGTTAGCGCAGCGGGAACAGAAAGGCAACCAAACAGTTGCCCGCTGATTTCTTGACACGGTTGATCGTGACGGTGTATTAAACCTGTAAGTTAATTAACTGATAGGTTCAGTCCACATGGCCGTTGATCAATTGAGCACGACCTTCGCCGCCCTCGCCGACCCGACCCGCCGGGCCATTCTGGCCCGACTCGTCACCGGTGAATGCTCGGTCACCGAACTCGCCGAGCCGTTTGACATGAGCATGCCGGCCGTCTCGAAGCATCTGCAGGTGCTCGAGCGCGCTGGGCTGATCGTAAGGGGCCGGGAAGCACAGTGGCGGCCGTGCCGGATCGAAGCCGGTCCGCTGAAAGAAGTGGCGGACTGGGCCGAGCACTACCGCCACATCTGGGAACAGCGGCTCGACCGCCTCGACAACTACTTGCAGGAATTACAGCAAAAGGAGAAGTCACATGGTCGTAAGTCCAGTCGCAAATAAGGAGACCTTCCAGGTCTCGACGCCGTCCGACAACGAGATTGTCATGACGCGCGTGTTCAACGCCCCGCGCCAACTGGTGTTCGATGTGATGAGCAAGCCCGAGCACGTCAAGCGCTGGTGGGGTAACCTTGGCCCCGGTTACTCCGTGCCGGTCTGCGAGATCGACTTCCGCGTCGACGGCAAGTGGCGGTTCGTCAACGCCCACCCGAAAGGCGAGGTCGAGTTCTACGGCGAGTACCGTGAGATCGACGCGCCGGGCCGTATTGTCTTCACCGAGATCTTCGCGCCCTATCCCGAGGCACCTTCGTTGGTGACGAGCGTGCTTACCGAAGAGAACGGCAAGACGCGAATGACCGCCACGTGTGCGTACATCTCGAAGGAGGTCCGCGACATGGTGATCGGCACCGGCATGGAGAAGGGCGCCGCCCTCAGCTACGACCGCCTCGAAGAGCTCACCGCCGAGTTGCTGCGGTCATGAGCCTGGTCACCGATCTCCGCGTCGCGCTTCGTTCACTTGGCCGGGTCAAGGGGGTCGCCATCACGGTGATCCTGACGCTCGCCCTCGGCATTGGCGCCAATGCCGCGATCTTCAGCCTCGTCCGCGGCGTGCTGCTAAAGCCGCTGGCCAACGACAATGAAGAGCGGCTGATCTACATCCGCCAGACCGCGAAGGGCCGCAACACCGAGAATGCCAACTTCTCGGTCCCGGAGATCCGTGACCTGCGCTCGCGAGTCAAGACGATCGCGGCCTTCGGCGATTTTTCTACCATCGAGTTCACCATGGTCGGCCTCGGCGAACCTCGGGTGGTCCGGGCCGGCGTCGTGGGTGGCAACTACTTCAACGTGATGGGGCTCCGGCCAGTAGCCGGGCGCCTTCTCGATGCGACAGACGATGGCCCGTCAGCGGCGCCGGCGGCGGTGCTGACGCACCGTTTCTGGAGCACGGGTCTCGACAGCGACCCCTCGGTGATCGGCAAGACCATCAAGCTTGGCGACCGTGCGGTAACGATCGTTGGCGTACTCGAGCCGTCCATTCCCTATCCGGCGCAGACGGAACTGATCGCGAACGTTGTCACCAGCTCGCATCACATGGACGCGACGATGGTCGATGGTCGCGTTCACCGGATGACCGAGCTGTTTGGCCGCCTGGCAGCGGGCGCCGACCTCGAGTCGGCGCGGGCCGAACTGCGCACGGCCCATGGCGCGATGCTCCAGGAACACCGCGAAGACTATCCGCCCAAGGACGACTTCCGCATTGAAGCGGTGCAGTTGCGGGATCAGATCACCTCGCCCGCGCGCACCATCCTGCTCGTGCTGCTGGCGGCGTCTGGGTTGATCTTTGTGATCGCCTGTTCGAACGTGGCCAACCTGATCCTGGCGCGATCGGTGCGACGCGAAGGAGAGCTGGCGGTTCGCGCCGCGCTCGGTGCGAGCCGCGCCGCCTTGCGCCGAACCCTGTTGGCAGAAAGCCTGCTGCTGTGCGGCGCCGGCGCGATCCTCGGCGTGGTGATCGCCCGGCCCATGGTCGCCGTGCTGGCGCGTTACGCATCGCGTTACTCAGTACGGGCACTGGATTTGTCGGTCGACTCGACACTGCTATGGGTGGGCGTCAGCCTGGCGCTGGTCGCGGCCGTGCTGCTGGCCTTTGTTCCGCGGCTGCCGTCCGCCGACGCCTCGAATGGCCTCGGGCTGTCAAGCGGCAGCGTGCGCATTACGAGCGGCACCAACCGGCGCTTGCGTCTGTTTGCGGTCACCCAGATCGCCGCGTCGTTCGTCCTCGTGGCCGGCGCCGGCATGTTGGTCACCACGCTGCTCGCCCTGCAGTCCTCGTCACCTGGCATCAACACGCACGACGTCCTGGTACTCAACATTCCGGTCAACTACGAGCGGCCGCCGGCGCAGATTCTCCCCTTCTATCGCGAAGTGGTTCGGCGCACCAGCGAGCTGCCAGGCGTGGAACAGGTCGCCATCGGCACGGTCGTGCCGTGGCGCGACAAGGGCGGCTTCTTCGACGCCCAGTTCACGGTTGAGGGCTACAAAAAGGCCGACGGCGAAGACGATCCTCGCGCGAAGTTCCGCACCGTGTCGCCGGGCTTCTTCCGCTCGCTGAATGTGCCGATCGTGGCCGGCCGCGACTTCAACGCCGACGACCGCACCGACAGCGAGAAAGTGGTGATTGTCAGCGCGAGCCTGGCCAAGCGGATGTTCCCGAACCAAGACGCGGTAAACCGTCACTTCCTGTGGACCGATCCGGTCACGAAGTTCATTGGCGTCAGCACCGGCCCTCGCCGCATCGTCGGGGTCGTCGCCGACCTGGACGATGAGAACGTGGTGCCCGAGGCGGCGGTCACGGTGTATCACCCGATGGAGCAGGAGATGTTCCAGGGCCGCCTGTTCGTGCACGCCAAGACCGACCCGTATGCGCTGGTACCGTCGGTGACGAAGATCATCCGCGATTTGTCGGCCGAGCAGCCCGTGGAGCAGGCGGCGTCTCTCGAAGATGTACGGACCGAGGTGCTGGCGCCGAACCGCCTGAACGCCCTGGTGTTCGGCGGCTTCGCCGCCGTGGCGCTGACGATTGCCGTGGTCGGCGTGGCCGGTGTGCTCGCCTTCTCGGTGAGCGCCCGGACGCGCGAGTTCGGCGTGCGGCTGGCAATCGGCTCGACACCGGCCAGCCTGCTCACGAGAATTCTTGCCGAGGGCGCGGTCATCGCCGGCCTGGGCGTGGCGGCTGGCGTGGTCGGCGGCCTGGCACTGGCACGGCTCGCGGGTGGCTTCTTCGGGGAGCTCACTATTCCCGGACCCCTGCCGCTTGCCGGTGCTGCGTTTCTGCTGATGGCCGCAGCCGTGCTCGCGTCGTTGATGCCGGCCGCCAGAGCAGCACGCGTGGACGTAATGCAGGCGTTGAGATCGGAGTGACGACTTGTCCTATCGCGTGAACAGAGAATCTTCGTCGGGCACGTCGGCAAGCTGCACGCGCAGGTTGCCGGCGTTGGTCGCGTAGAGATAAGCCGTCGACGGCGCAATTGATCCGTTGCGAACCAGCTTCTCCAACTCGCCGTCGAAGTACTGCATGCCATCAAGGCCGCCGTCGCGCATGGCGTCGAGCAGTGACCGCCCTTCTTTTTCGCCATTCTCGATGTACTCGCGCGTGCGCATGGTCGACTTCAGCATCTCGATGATGGCCATGCGTCCCCCACCCTTCTTCGGGATCAGGCGCTGCGAAATGAAGTAGCGGAACGACGCGGCGAGACGGGCGCGAACGGCCTGCTGGTCGGCAACCTCGAACGTGCCGACGATACGCTCGACGGTCTTTGACGCGTCGATGGTGTGAAGGGTCGAGAACACGAGGTGGCCGGTCTCCGCCGCCGTCAGTGCAATCTCAATGGTTTCGCGATCGCGCATTTCGCCGACCAGAATCACCTTCGGCGCCTGCCGGAGTGCGGCGCGCAGCGCCAGCGCAAAGGTCGGCGTGTCGTTGTGCAGTTCGCGCTGATGGACCGTACCCTTTTTGTGTTTGTGCAGGAACTCGATCGGATCCTCAATGGTGAGAATGTGCTCGGCTCGCGTCTCGTTGATGAGGTCGATGATGGCAGCGAGCGTAGACGACTTGCCAGAGCCCGTTGGACCGGTGACGAGCACAATGCCGTTCTTCAACGTCGCCGTATCGGCAATCGCGATCGGCAGGTTCAGCTCGGCGATGCTGGGGATGCGCGAAGCGATCATGCGCATCACGATGGCAAACGTGTTGCGCTGTTTGAAAATGTTGACGCGAAAGCGGCAGCGGTCGGGCAGCGAGAACGACAAGTCGCATGCGCCCTGCTCCTTGAGCGTGGTTAGCACATGTTCGTTGCCGTTGATCAGGTCGCAGGCGACGCCAGCCGTGTCTTCAGGCCGCAACAGCGGCATTTCAGCAATCACGACCGGCATCAGGTCGCCGTAGCGTTCCACCTGGGGCGGTCGGCCAGGAGACATGACCAGGTCGCTGATCCCGTCGCCGGAATCGATCATCGCCTGGATCAGGGCAGGCGTTGCCAGAGCGCGGGTGGTGCTCGCGCCGAACATCGTGTCGCTCAAATTGGATGCAGTTGTCATAGTCGAGTCGCTAGCTTATCGCTGCAGCCCGGCTTCTCACAAGGACGGGAGAGGACGCGATGGGCGTTAAGGGCGCACCGGTGCCGGAATTACCGGCTCGAGCGCTACGCTAACCCGCGACACTTGGTCAGCAGGCACCAGCACGACCCGCGTAAACAGGCGATAGCCCTCGCGTTCGATCCATACCAGGTGCGACCCGGCGCGTAGTCCGGACAACCGGACCGGTGTCTTTCCCACGCTCTTCCGATTGATGAAGACTTCTCCGCCCGCAGGCACTGCGTCGACCGACAGCGTGCCGACATACTCCCGTCTCGGTTCGGGTCCCAGTCGCGGCACCGATCGCACCCGCGTACGGCGAACCGGCAAGGGCGGGGTCGCCGCGACCGTCGCAAACGGAGTTGGCGTGACTATGGTTTCCGACGGCTCAACCGCGATTTCCGCCGGCGCGGCTGGAGTGTGCGTCGGCGCGAACGGCTGCGCGCTGGCTGGCGCCAGCGCAGCGACGACCGGCGGTGCCGCAGCCGGAACAACGAAGCGCCCGGCGAAAGCCACAACGGCGATGAGAGATGCGGCCGCGAGCCCAACCGCCACGGCCGAAGGGGAGGGACGGCGGTTGTTCTTTGCGGGGGCGACTAAGGTCGCCATCTGCCGCTTCAGCGCGGCGACTTCCCGCTTTGATTCCCGCAGCGATCGCTCGGCCGCTTCAGCGCGGGTAACAATCGCGGCCAGGTCCGGCGACGTCGGCTGCGGTTCAATTTCCTTAGGGATTTCCGTTGACGCCACCGGCAAGGCGGCTGTTTCAGGCTCGTTCGCGAACAGCAGCAGCGGATCGAACTCAGCAGAATCGTCGTCTGTAAGCTGTGACACGTGGGCCTCCGGCCCTCGTGCCACTGCTACTCGCGTGCCATCGAGCACGTAGGTCAGGCAGGTTGCTTCTCGGCCGCCTTCAGCTTCATCTCGTTCTGACCCTGCAGAATTGAGCACCACTCCTTGTGGTCTGCCACCGGCATGCCACATTCGACGCAGACTTGAACACGCTGCTTCGGCGGTTCGCTCTTTCCCAACAGACGATTCAGAAACGACATGAAGCCTCCGACGATCCGAGCATCTTGTTCTGTTTACGTAAGACGGGCGAAATCGGTTCAGGGTTGGCAACCGTCCCAACCCCAGCACCGGCGCTCCCGTCTAACCCCGGGTCAGAGAATGCGCAACGTCAACGTCACTGGATTGCCAGATTCCCTATGAACGACCTGAAGCTCGCCTTCCGCGGCCTGTTCCACAGCCCCCTGTTCTCGATGGTCGCCATTCTGTCGCTGGCGCTCGGGATTGGCGCGAACACGGCAATCTTCACGCTGATCGACCAGATTCTGCTGCGGAAGCTGCCGGTCAGGAATCCGGACGAACTGGTGATGCTCTACCAGCAGGGTCCACATAGCGGCAGCAACATGGGCTCGCGCATGCACTCGTATCCCATTTACGAGGAGTACCGGAAGCGCGGCGAGCCGCTCGCCGAGGTACTTGCGCGGCGGCTGGCCTCGGCATCGATCAGCGTCGATAACCAGACCGAGCGCGTCGAAGTGGAGATGGTGTCGGGCAACTTCTTCACCATGCTGGGCGTGGGGCCGGCCCTTGGCCGCGTCTTCAACTCGCAAGACGACGACCAGGTCTACCAGGGTCACCCGTACGTGGTGCTCAGCCACAACTACTGGGTCACGCGCTTCGGCAAGGACCCGGCGGTGATCGGGAAGAAGATCCTGGTCAACAACAGCCCGATGTCTATCGTCGGCGTGTCGGCTGACGGTTTCGCGGGCATCGACCCCGCCCGTTCGCCGCAGCTCCGGGTCCCCATTCAAATGAAACCGGCCGTGGTGCCCGAATGGGAGTGGGTCAAAATGGCCGACGAGCGCACCCGCTGGGTGCAGGTGTTTGCGCGCCTCAAGCCTGGTTATACCGTCGCGACCGCGCAGGGGCCCATGCAGGGCTTGTTCACGCAGATCCGCCAGCACGAGATGACCCTTGCCGGCGCCAAGGACTGGTCGCAGTTCCAGCGCGATCGCTTCATGACCGGACAACTGAAAGTGGAACAGGCGGCAATGGGTTACTCGTCCCTGAGGAACGACTTTTCCACTGCGCTGGTTGTGCTGATGGCAATGGTCGGCCTGGTCCTGTTGATCGCGTGCGCCAACGTCGCGAACCTGCTGATCGCCCGCGGCTTCTTGCGGCAAAGGGAGATCGCGGTACGCCTGTCACTGGGAGCCACCCGCGGACAGTTGGTGCGGCAACTGCTGACCGAAAGCGTGTTGCTGTCGTTGATTGGCGGCGCCCTCGGCATCTTCCTGTCGATCGCGCTTACGCGCGGCCTGATCTCGTTGATCCCGTCGGATCAGCCGCTGCTTGTCCAGCCGAGCCCGGACCTCCGCATCCTGCTCTTCACGTTTGCCCTCACGCTGCTGACCGGCGTAGTGTTTGGCTTGCTGCCGGCGCTGCGCGCGAGCAATCCGGATCAGTGGGCCACGCTGAAGGACACGGTCGGCGGCATTGCCGGCACCGGCGGTTCGCTGTTCCTCAGGAAGGGTCTTGTCGCGGCGCAGGTCGCCCTCAGCTTCCTGCTGCTGTTCGGCGCCGGACTCTTCGTCCGCAGCCTGCAGAACCTGCAAACCACCGATACCGGCGTCGTCCTCGACAACCTAGTGACGTTCCGGCTGAATCCCGCGTTGAGCGGCTACGAGAATCAGCAGGGCGTGAACTTCTATCGAGATTTGCTCGACCGGCTGAACTCGTCGCCCGGGATCAAGTCTGCGGGCACCGCGTCGGTGTCGATTCTCGCCGGCGATGAATGGGACAGCACCATGTCGGTCGAGGGCCACAAGGCCACGGATGGCGAAGATATGCAGGCGTTCATGAACTCGCTGTCGCCCGGCTACTTCAAGACCATGGCGATCCCTTTCGTGGAGGGTCGCGACTTCACGCGCGCCGACGCGAAGAAGGACGCGACCGTGGCGATCGTGAACCAGAAGTTCGCGAAACACTTCTTCGGCGACAAGAGCGCGATCGGCCGGCACCTTGGCTTTGGTGACGGACCGGAGTCAAAGCTATCGATTGAGATTATCGGCGTCGTCGCCGACGCCTTGTACGAGGGTCCCCGCGAAGGCGTGCGACGGCAGGTGTTCATCCCCAACTGGGGCCGCGGTGGCGTGACGTTTTACCTGCGCACCACCAACGCGTCGAGCGGCGCGTTCAACCTCGTTCGCACCGAGGTGAAGCGCCTGGATGCCGGCATGCCGGTGTTCGACATGAAGACGCTGCAGGGCCAGCTGGACGAGACGTTGCTGAGCGATCGGCTGATCGCCATGCTATCGGCAGGCTTCGGCCTGCTCGCGACGCTGCTGGCGTCGATCGGCCTCTACGGGGTGATGGCCTTCATCGTGGCGCGACGGAAGAAGGAGCTGGGCCTGCGGCTGGCGCTCGGCGCCGAGCCTTCATCGGTGATCTGGCTGGTGATGAAGGAAGTGATGTTGCTGCTGACGATCGGTCTCGTGGTCGGCATTCCCTCGGCCATCGCACTCGGCCAATACGTCTCGTCGCAGCTCTACGGCATCGAGCCGAACGACCCCTGGATCGCGATCTCGACGATAGTGCTGTTGACGGCGATCTCGGCGGCGGCGGGGATGATTCCGGCGCGGCGGGCGAGCCGGATCGATCCGATCCTGGCGCTCCGTTACGAGTAGTTATTTCTTTTGTTCTTCCGCCACGCGGGCGTCGAGCCCTTTCATGGCGTTGGCGGCATAGACACGGCAGGCCTGCGGATCGATAAAGGGATCGACCGCGGGCTTCGACGCCCGCTTCTTCAGCTTGCCGGCCAGATCCGTGAACATCGGGTGCGTTGTGATCATGATGTCGCACGGCAGTTCACCGACCGTGGTGATGCTTCTGCGGAACTGCTCCACGCGGCTCGGGGTCTTCGCGTCGCCTGTGTAGCGGAATCCCGGTGCGGCAACCGACGACAGGCTGTCGGCATAGACTATGTTCAGGCATTTCTGAGGGCTTGAGGGCTTGAGGGCTTGGGGTCCTGGGGAACTGTTCGGCGGCTCGCACGATTGCCACGTCCAGGTCGTGCTGCCAGGGGTGTGACCGGCGGTGTTGTGCATCTGCACCGATAACGGCCCGACCTGAACGATTTCTTTGTCCTTCACGATGCGCACGCTCTTCACGGCGGGAAACGCGTTATCGACCGGACCAAACCCGAACTGCGGATCGTCTGGCACCGCGTTGCCGCTTGCGAAGGCCTGTGCGCCCGACGCACTCGACACGACCGTGGCGCCGCTCGCGCGTTGCAGGGCTGCGATGCCGGCGGCGTGGTCGTAGTGGGCGTGCGAATTCAGGATTAGCTTGACGTCTTCGATCTTGAAGCCCAACTTGCGGATGTTGGCCTCGATCAGGGGCGCCGATTGCGTCAGCCCGCCGTCGAGCAGGATGTGGCCCTGGTCCGAGGTGATCAGCATGGCCGAGAGCCCGGCCGTGCCGACGTAGTA
The DNA here is from genome assembly GCA_031364805.1 of Acidobacteriota bacterium. GTDB lineage: Bacteria > Acidobacteriota > Vicinamibacteria > Vicinamibacterales > UBA2999 > 12-FULL-67-14b. The sequence goes on along the minus strand of JANLWW010000134.1, from coordinate 48,060 downwards.
GGTGTTGCCGAACAACTGGATGGGCTCGAGCGGCGTGTTCCACTCGTCGCAGTTTGAACATTTGATGGGCGCGTCGGGCCGCAGCGCCGATTGGCCAAGCGAAACGAAACCCGCGATCGCCAAAACGATCAATCCCTGCTGGAGCATCTACATCTCACCCACTTTGAAAGCCCGCTTACCGACGGACTGGCCGTCGAGAAAAATCTCCACGCTGTAGTCGCCTGCTGGAAAGCCACCAGAGTTCTGCATGTGGAACTCGGTGCTGGCCGGGCCATCGTACGACACCTGCTTGGTCGGTTCGTCGATCACCTGCGTTCCGAACATCCATTTCACGCCGACCGCACCTGACCCGGCTTCCACGGTCTGCACTGAGACGTAGATCGTCTCGGCGGGCTTGAACAGCGTCGTGATGCTCGCGATGCTGCGGTCGGGGTTGAGTGAACGGCCGACCTGGATGTTCGCCAGGCTGAGCGCTGGATTGGCACAGCCTGCAGACAGGAGCACAAGGGCGAAACCGACTATGAGACATGAAACGCGAGTCACCATCCCATCTTAGCCTGCAAGAAACACTCCGTCTGGAGCGTCCGCAATGCCGGGCTGGATATGAAAAGAGCCCGGCCGGTCGATGGCGCGGAGCCGGCCGGGCTCTCCAACTCCAGCTTGGTGGAACCAGAGTCAGAGCTGCTTGAGGCGACTGGGTGACCGTATCAGAGGCGCCGGCCCTGAAGTTCAAGAGGTCGCTAAGGACTAGTTAAGAGATAGTAAAAAGAGCGGCGATTTCCCCGGCGGAGCGGCAGAGTTGCTACCATCTCCACATGGTGTGGACGGCCTCTCGACGTTCCGTGGCGCTGATCGTCCTGATCGGGGTGCTGCTCCCCTTGCTGGCAATCATGCAGTACCGCTGGCTGGGCGAGCTGAGCGGCCTGGAGGGGTTGCGGGCAAGCCAGAACCTTAGGGCGGCAACCGTCCGGTTGTCGACCGAGTTCGACGCTCGCCTGGCCCACGTCTACTCCAGCTTGTCGTCGATCGACGCCGACTCACCGGGCGCCATTGATGCGGTGCGCTCCGCAGTGCCGGCTGGCTTCGTCAAGGCGCTCTATCTAGTGGAACGCGTGAACGGCGGTTTGTCGGTCCGCGCAATTGAAGGCGCCGGCGTCGGCCAGGCGAACGCCGGCGTGCCTGCATGGCTGTCGGACCTGACCGGCACAGCCGGAACGGCCACACCGGCAATGCTCAATCGCACGCTACTGGACGAAGTCCCGGCGATCGTCGTGCATCCGCAGGGACGCGCGGGCGATCACTGGTTCGTCGCCGTGCTCGACATCGACAACATTGCCAACGAGCTGATTCCAACGATGCTCGCCGGCTGTTTCGAAGGGGGCATTCCATCGGCTCTGGATGTGCTGATCATTCGCGATGATCTGCCGGGCCAGGCGGTATATCGATCGAGCCCCGCCCTGTCGGCGGCGGACTTTGATCCGTTGGTGGCTCCGATTCCGCTGTTCGCTATCCATGGTCGCGATCTGGATGTCGTCACGGCGGCGCACTTGATGCCGGATGCCGCCGCCCACCGCTGGCGCGTTTACCTGCAACACCAGAGCGGCGCGCTCGAAGCCACCCTGGGCGCCGTACGCATCCGTAATCTCGCCATTGGCATCGGCGTGCTGCTGTTGTTGGCCGTCAGCGTTGGCCTGCTCGTCGCGTCCATGCACAGCATGCAGCGCGCCGCGCGCGAACAACTCGAACTGGTCGCGCGGATGTCGCACGAACTGCGGACGCCGCTTGCCACCATCACCTGCGCGGGCGAGAACCTGGCCGACGATGTGGTGAGTAGCCCGGCGGAGGCGCGTCATTACGGCGAGCTGATCAAGAGCGAAGGACGCCGGCTGACCAAAACCATCGGCGACATTCTGCTGTGCTGCCGCCTGCAGGCCAAGCCAGACGCCGCCCTGAATCCGCAGCCGACTGATGTTGCCGTGGTGATTGACAGCGCGCTGGCCGAAAGCCGTGCGGTGGCACCAGACGGCCAGCGCATTGACATCAGCATCGAAGCCGGCCTGCCAGGGGTGATGGCCGATCGCGACGCGCTGAAGATGGCGCTCAAGAACCTCGTGCTGAACGCGGTGAAGTACGGGCGCGGCGGGCCGGTGCGCGTGGCGGCGAAGGCGACCCGCTCGGCGACCGGCGGCGAAGAAGTGTCAATCACGGTGGAGGATGAAGGACCCGGCATTCCTCCCGAAGAGCGCCGCCAGATTTTCGAGCCGTTCTTCCGCGGCCGGCTCGCTCGCGAGATGGAAGTCGAAGGCAGCGGCATCGGGCTGAGTATCGTCCGCCAGGTCGCGCGTTCGCACGGCGGTCGAGTGCGCGTGGGTGCTGGTGAGCGCCTGGGTGCTCGGTTCGTGTTGCAGCTGCCCGCGTTGAAGCCAGGCGCGCTGGTAGTGGTGGAGCCGGCGGCGTGATGATAAGCGGATCGCGGGCAGGCGCCGAGGTTGAGCGACGCATTCTGGTGGTAGACGATGAGCCTGGGCTGCGACGCACCTTGTCGGATCGGTTGCGAAAGGAAGGTTACGGGGTCGATACCGCGGCCAACGGCCAGATCGCTTCCGACATGGCTCGCAAGATCGACTACGACCTGATCATTCTCGACCTCAACCTGCCATCGAAGAACGGTCTCGAGGTGTGCCAGGACCTTCGGCGAGAGGGCAGCAACGTCGCGGTGCTCATGCTGACCGCGCGCGACGCCATCGCTGACAAGATCGCCGGCCTTAAGCTGGGCGCCGACGACTACATGACCAAGCCTTTTCAGTCCGCGGAACTTCTGGCGCGCATCGAGGCGTTGTTACGCCGCACCAAGGCGTCCGATCCGGGACCCGAAGAGTACGTATTTGGCGACGTCTGCGTGCGGCCCCGCGCGGGCCAGGTGCTGCGCGGCGGACGCCCGGTCCGACTGTCGGCCCAAGAGTTCAAGTTGCTATGCCATTTCGTGCGGCATCCCGATGTCGTGTTCTCGCGCGACGAGCTGCTCGACGCCGTGTGGGGTTATCAGGCGACACCAGAAACACGCACCGTCGACGTACATGTGAGCTGGTTGCGGCAGAAGCTCGAACAGGATCCGCACAGCCCGACGATGATCGTGACGGTCTATGGCCTGGGCTATCGCTTTGAACACCGGCCAGGTCCATTTTGAAGCTCAGCACGTCATGGAGCCCGACCGCCTCGTCTGCATGAGCGATGCGCGCTTCGAGGGCCGCTGCCGATGCAGCCATGGCCGGCGGGCGGGCACGGCGCACGTCGTCAGTAAGACAGGCGGAAAAACATGGACGGGGTGACGCCATTAGGGCGAAGATCGTCGCAATGCGGGTGGCGATCGTCGGTGGACCTGGCGTGGGCAAGAGCACGCTTGTTCGGCAACTTGCGGACCTGTATCACAACGGGTCGTACGGCGAGGGCGAGAAGGGCGTGTGGGATCCACGCGTGCTCGAGGACATCGCCAACGGCGTGAATGCTGTTGGCGTGACCGAGTACTTCGGCCGGCTGTATGACGCTAACTATCGCGACGCCGCCCTGCACGACGGTCCCGGCCAGGTGATCTTCTTCGAAGGCGCGCGCATCACGCTCGAAGCCCACATCGCGGAGTACCCGAGCGAACACCACGCAGCGCTGCGGCAAGTGCTGTCAATTGGCGATGCGTGGGCGCCCGACAAGGTGATTGTCCTGACCTCAAGCACCAACACCATCGAGAAGCACATTCGCCTGCGCAACCGGCCGCACGAGAGCGCGGAGAACATGGTGCGCCGCTTCCGGCTGATCGACTGGGAGTTCCGCCGGCTCGCACCGCTTTACCCGAACACGATCGTGATCGACCGCGACAGTAAGGAATTTCACGAGCGCAGCGGGCTGGTCGACATCATCACCATGGCGGGGTTGCCGATGTTCACCGAGATTCCTTACCTCCGCGTCGAGTAGCCCGCGACGTGCGTCTGCTTGACAATAAGTGTGTAAACACTTACTGTTATGACATGTCGTCGGCACTGGCAGCGGAGCTGAAGCAGAACAAGCCGTTCGCGAGCCTCGAAGAAGAGGCGGCGCTGAGCATCTCCCGGACCGCGGCCGTCCTCGAGCACCGGGTGTCACAACACCTCAAGGCCCTTGGACTGACGCCCGGCCAGTACAACGTGCTACGCATTCTTCGCGGCGCCGGGCCCGAGGGCCTGTGTCGCAACGAGGTCGGCACCCGCCTGGTAAACCAAGTGCCGGACGTCACCCGCCTGCTCGACCGGATGGAAGACACTGGCCTGATCTCCCGCCAGCGCGGGTCCGCAGACCGCCGCTACGTGACCACCCGGATTACCCGCAAGGGACTCGACCTCGTGGACCGACTCGACCAGCCGATGCGTGAACTGCTGCAGGCGCAACTTGGTCACGTCGCCAAGAAAAGCCTGCGCGCGCTGATCGACGCGCTCGCCGAGGTGCGAGCCACCGGCTAGACCTTTTTTTAACTCAATGCGTGTTTAGACAACCAGTGTTTTAACTTTCATATCCGGAGACCCATCATGACGACTACTACCACCGCCACGGCCCTCAAAACCTATCAGATCGACCGCGGCCATTCAGAGGCAACCTTTCAGGTCCGTCACTTGATCACCAAGGTGCGTGGCCGCTTCGCCGAGTTCGACGGCACCATCACCTTCGACGCCGAGAGCACCGACGGCGCCGCAGTGCTGTTCAACATCCAGACCAAGAGCATCGACACCAGCCAGGCTCAGCGCGACGAGCACCTGCGTTCCGCCGACTTTTTTGATGTCGCAAACTTTCCTCTGCTCACGTTCACGAGCACGAAGGTGGTGGCGGGCGGCGCCAATCATTACGATGTCACGGGCGACCTGACAATCCGCGACGTCACCAAGTCCATCACCCTGCCGGTGACTTACCTGGGCGGCGCGAAGGATCCGTGGGGCGCCGACAAGATCGCGTTCGAGACGGAGATCACGATCAACCGCAAAGACTTCGGCTTGAACTGGAACGCCGCGCTCGAAACCGGCGGTTTCCTGGTGGGAGACGATGTCAAGGTGAGCCTGTCGATTCAGGCCGCCTGAGCCGGTCGTGCTACTGCTTTGATTGCGCCAGACCTTGCCGGGCAACCGGCGAGTCTGGCGTCAACCAGAGCGCTTCAGCAAAATGGCGTGCCGCCTGTTCCCTGCGCCCCAATCCCAGCTCCAATACACCCAGGTTGGTGTAGGCCGTGCTGTCGTGCGCGTCGAATGACAGCGATCGCTCAAAGGCCGACCGCGCCTCGTCTGGATGCTGAAGCCTGGTGTGCGCGGCGCCCAGCAAGTCGTAGACCGGCGCATATCCGGGATCGATGGCAATCGCCTGCTGGCACAGTCGAATGGCCTGCTCGGCGTCGCCACGCATGAACGCCGCGGCTCCGGCGTAGTAGAAGCCGGCCGGGGCTCGTGGAGCCGCCTGCCGCAGGGCAGTCACGGTCGCGTCAAGCTCGACCAGCTCACCGGCATCAGCAAACAGCGACGCCAGTTGCTCGAGCGCGATCGCCGGCACCGGCAGGAGACTGGCAGCATCCCTGGCTATGGCCACCGCCTCGCGCGCTGACCCGATCGACGCCATCAGCTTCGAGATCGCTACCTGTACCTCGGGATCCTTGGGGCGTGACGCTGTGAGTGACTTGATCCAGGCCAGCGCATCGGCGCCGCGCTTGGTGAGCACGGCGATACGGACCAGCCCCGCCAGGGCGGCGCGATCGTGAGCATCGAGCGTGAGGGCGCGGACATAGTCGTCGTACGCCAGCTGATAAACGTCGGCCTTGGCCATCATGTCGCCTCGCCCACGCCACTCCGTGGCCCCCGCCTGGCTTCGCGCCTTGCGAACCACGCCAGGGCCGCCGTCCACACCGATCAGTCGCGTCAGCGCGGCAGCGTTGTCGCCCGCGTTCCGGTTGTGAAGTTCGCGAGGCGCCGAGAACTCCAGGCGTGACGAGTCGTCTGTGAACACCTCCGCACCGGCGGTGTAGGTTGCCAGTTCGACGGGCCCGGCCACAAACAGCGAGTAGATCGCAAACGGATCGCCAACCGCGACCACCGCGAGATCCGCGGCAACGCCGGGACGCTGCCAGTTCGCCGCGATGCTGGACAACTTCTCCTCCAGCGGCTCCACCGACCCCACCATCAGCACATCGTCTCCGCCAACCAGCCACGCGGTGCCGTGGGGGAAGACCGAGCGGAACGTCGCCAGGATCGATCGCAGGTCGGCATCGCTGATGTTGTAGGCATTGGCCCACTGGCAGATAATTCCGCCGGGCGCCAGCCGGGCGCGGGCACCCGCGAAAAACTCCTGGGTGAACAGCGAAGCCACGCCAGCAATCCACGGATTGGACGGCTCCGAGACGATTACGTCGTACTTGCGCTGACCGAGCAGCACGTGGGACCGGCCGTCGCCCACGAGCAGGTGCGTCCGCGGATCCGCCAGCGCACTCCGGTTCTCAGCCAGGAAATACGCCGACGCCTGGACGACTTCCGGCGAAATCTCGAGCACGTCGGCGCGCGTGATTGGGTGCGTGAGGGCGGCGCCCAGGGTGACGCCGCTGCCGAGACCGATAATGCCAACCTCGCGCGGGTTGTCGTGCAGCAGCAACGGCAGGTGCGCCACCAGCTTCTGCGTGAGCATATCGCCGCGGTTCGAGGCGTCGGTCTTGCCGTCGACCGCCAACGTCGTGGTGCCGGTCAAGCGCTTGACCGACACCGTTGCCGATGCGCCTTCGCGGTAATACAACATCGTGCCAGCCTTCAGTTGCGTTTCGAGATCGAGATCGGGCGGCACATAGGGCGCATACATGTAGACGCCACTAGCCAGCAGCTCGCGGTCCCACGCAGGACTGAAGGCAATCAGCAGCGCCGTGAGGGTCGCCAGCACCGCTCCTCCGGCGCGCAACGACCGCGGCATCTCGGCCCTCGCCACGACAATCAGGGCGGCCAGCACCAGGCAGCCGCTGGCAGTCCATAGTGTCGGTTGCAGGCCAAACCGGGGGATAAACCAAAAGCCCGCCGCCAGCGATCCCGATACCGCGCCCACGGTGTTCGCGGCGTACACCAGGCTGAATCGTTCGGATGCCGCGCGAGCAGGGTCGCTGGCAAGCGCGAGGGCCAGCGGAAACGCCGCGCCCAGGCAGGCGGCCGTCGGCACGACCAGCGCTGCCGTCAGCAGCGCACCCTGAGTCAGTAGGTGATCGAAGACGCTGGAGGAACCCGCGACTTGGTGGGCCACCATGATCGGGACCTGGTTGCCGGCAAGCGAGTAAGTCCAACTGGTGATCAGCGCTGCCACTGACAGCACGGCCGCCAGCCAGACGGACGGCCTGGACGTGCGGGCGACCACCCAGGCGCCGACGCCTGACCCCAAGGCCACACCGGCGATCACCGCCGCAAGCGCGGCCGCGAACGCGTAAGTCGTTGGGCCGAGCACCAGCGAGAGAATGCGCGTCCACGCGATTTCATGGAGCAACGACGCGAACCCCGAAAGGCCGAGCACGACCGCCGGCAGCCACGCACGGTCGCGCGAACCATCGACCGCGACCGCCGGTGACCGGCGCTGCTTTGTGGCCGCCTTGGTCGGTGTCCGCTCCGGTGCCTTTAGGACCAAGTACACAAACACGGCCGCGACCAGGCTGGCAAGCATTCCGATGTAGGTCGTGCGCGTGATTCCCAGGCGCGGAATGAAGACGAAGCCAGCGAGCAGCGCACCGGCAGCCGCGCCAACGGTGTTGAGAAAATACAGCGTACTGCCCTGCCGCGCCGGTTGGTGCGATCCGGCTGCAAACCACCTGATGGCCAACGGGAACGTGGCACCGAGGGCTAGCGCCGGGATGAACACCATGACAAGACATGCGGCCACGCGAGTGAGCGGGAACAATAAGCTGGGCTCGCCGTCGGCATAGGCCCATCGCAGCATCGGGGTCAGCGCCGACAGTTCATGCGGAAGCAACCACGCCGCCACGACCACGAACACTTCCAAGCCGATGTAGGCCTGGAGGCTTTGGCGTGGCGACAGGCGGGCCGAGAGTGATCCCGCCACAGCCGCCCCGACGGCCAGGCCACCGAGAAACGCGGCCACGACCGCACTGGCCGCCGCCGTCGTGTGGCCGATGTGCAGCGTGAGGAGCCGGGTCCAACTCACCTCGTAGATCAATCCGGCGAGTCCGGAACACGTATAAGCCACGAGGAACAGCCACGGCACGATCATGGAAGTGTACTTGAGCCGGCCGAACCGATGCCGAGAAGGCGGATAGAATGACCACGCCCCACGCGCGGTAACCGCGGTGGGATGGCTTGGAGTGGTCATGTTCAAACAGTGCGTGTTGCTTATCAGTACCATCCTGCTCGCTGGTCCTGCGGTCACGGCCCAACAACCCCCGCCGCCGCAACGTCCCGCGGCATTGCAGTCCATCGAGGAACGCACCAGCGGCACCAAGAAGCTCGACGGCTATTTCCCAATTTATTGGGATGAGAATGCGGGCTCGATGTATCTCGAGATTCCGCGGTTCGACACCGACTTCCTGTTCTCGAACGGACTGTCGGCCGGCCTCGGCTCCAACGACATCGGTCTCGATCGCGGCCAGGGCGGCGGCAGCCGCATCGTCCAGTTCCAGCGGGTCGGCCGGCGGGTCCTGATGGTGCAGGGCAACCTGTCGTTCCGGTCGAGCAGCAAGAATCCCCTCGAGCGGAAATCAGTTGAGGATTCGTTTGCGAAGTCAGTGCTGTGGGGATTTCCCGTCGCCGCCATGACCGGCGATCGCGTGCTGGTTGATGCCACCGATTTCTTCATGCGCGACTGGTACAACGCCGGCAGCCGTCTGCGGCCGGGCAACTACCGCATCGACCGTGCTCGCAGCACGTTCTTCGTCCCCAACACGAAGAACTTCCCGAAGAACACCGAGGTCGACGTGCTCTTGACCTTTGTGAACGAACCCACGGGGGGCGGCCCCGGCGGTGGCGGCGGCCCGTCGCAGGGACCGGCGCCGATCGGCGGCACCGGTGGTGGTGGTGGCGGTGGCGGGTTTGGCGGCGGCCTGTTCTCGGGTTCGGTCGGCAGCGTCACGCCGTCGCCGGATTCGGTGACCCTGCGCGAGCACGTCTCGTTTGTCGAGTTGCCCGACAACAACTACCAGCCGCGTTACGACGACCCGCGCGCCGGCTACGGCGGTCTCAGCTTCGTTGACTACAGCACGCCGATTGGCGAGCCCATGCAGTTCCGCTACGTCCGTCGTCATCGCCTGCAGAAGAAGGATCCGGCCGCGGCGATCAGCGAACCGATCAAGCCGATTCAGTACTGGGTGGATTCGGGCGCCCCTGAAGACGTCAAGAAGGCGCTGGTCGAAGGCGCGAGCTGGTGGAACCAGGCCTTCGAGGCGGCAGGATTCCGTAACGCGTTCAAGGTCGATATTCTGCCCGATGGCGCCGACCCGATGGACATCCGCTACAACATGATCAATTGGGTACACCGCTCGACTCGCGGCTGGAGTACGGGCGGATCGGTGTCCGATCCGCGCACCGGCGAGATCATCAAGGCCACGGTCACCCTCGGCTCGTTGCGCGATCGCCAGGACTACATGATTTTTGAAGGCCTGCTGTCGCCTTACGTCAACGGCGACGAGCGCCCGGCCGTTCTTTATGACACGGCGCTGGCGCGCATCAAGCAGCTGTCGGCGCACGAGGTCGGTCACACGCTCGGCCTCGGCCATAACTACTACGACAGCAGCAAGGGACGGATCTCGGTGATGGATTACCCTCATCCGCTGAGCACGATCAGAGAAGACGGCACCCTCGACCTCTCCCAGGCGTACGAGTCGCGCATTGGTGATTGGGACAAAGTGGCCATCGACTATGGCTACCGTGAGTTCGCCAACGCCACCGCCGAGAAGGCTGCCTTGAACAAGATCCTCGACGATGCGTGGACGGCGGACCTGAAGTACTTCACCAACCAGGACACCGACATTCATCCGCGCGTCGACCAGTGGTCAAACGGCGCCAACCAGGAAGCCGAACTGACCCGCTTGATGCGCGTGCGCCGGATTGCGCTCAATAAGCTCGGCGAGCACACCATCCGTCCGGGAATGCCCACCGCTCTGATCGAAGAGCCGCTGGTGCCGATCTATATGTTTCACCGCTACGCGGTAGAAGGCGCCGCCTCGATGATCGCCGGGCAGGAGTTCGTCTACGCCATGCGCGGCGACGGGCGCACACCGACGTCGTGGGTGTCGGGCGAATCCCAGCGCAAGACCATCGACGTGCTGTCAGCCACGCTGAAGCCGTCGGAGCTGACCATCCCGAAGAAGATTCTGGATTTGATCCCGCCGCGTCCGCCAGGCTTCGGCATGCACCGCGAGTTGTTCCCGCGCACGACTGGCGAGGGCTTCGATCCCGTCAACCCGGCAGCGATTGCCGCTGATGTCACGATCGGCTTCATGTTGCAGCCTGATCGCGCGGCCCGCATGGTGGCGCAGTATGCGGTTGATCAGGCGTTGCCGGGCCTCGGCGAGGTGATCGATAAGCTGGTCAAGGCGACCTTCGACGTAACGACTTCAGGCACGTATGAAGCCGAAGTGCGTCGCGCTACCGAGCGGGTACTCGTTGACCGGGTGATGTGGCTGGCGAGCGCGGCTCAGAATGCGCAGGTTCGCGCGATCGCATCGTACAAGCTGCAGCGCCTTGCTATCCGGATGAGGGCGGAGGTCGGCAGGACTGACTCCGACCTGGCCGCGCACACGCTGCTGGCTGCCGACATCAAGCGCTTTCTCGAACGGCCGTCAGCGGATGTGCAGAAGTTAATTCCGACCTCGCCGGCGCCTCCGGGCGCACCGATTGGCGAGATGCCGCAGGAGTGGCTGGCGCGACCGCCCTACAAGCAGTAACGATCGCGAGGGCACCCTCGTAGGGGTGCCCTCGCCAGTCGCGCTACCCGCGCACAATCGACAAGCCGTTCGCGCGATGGCGGGCGATCAGATCTTGCAGCAATCCAGACTCGGCAATTTCCTTCGCGAACGCCGACAGGTAGGCGGCGGCCGCCTCGTGCTTCCTTAGTACGCCGATCGCCTGCTGCACAGCGGTGAAGCGCCCCTCCAGCAATCGCGCGCCGGGCGCTCGCTTGGCGTCGGCGATCAGATTCGGTTTCAAGCCCGCCAGCACCTCGAATCTCTTCTCGACAAACAAGTCGAACGCGGCCGGCAGGTTCTCCGCCTCGATCAGCGCGGCGTGTCGCAGCGTCCGTTGCAAGTACAGGGTGTAGGCCGCCCGCGATGCCGTCACGATGTGGACGCCATCACGGTCAACCTCGGCGATCTGGCGAAGCGACGAGGATGGCTGGACCAGGTAGGTCGCCTCGATCTCGACGTACGCCGGGGAGAAGCTGATCTCGGCGGCACGCCGCGGCTCGGCGCCGATGAACGCGACCTCCCATTCGTTCCTTGCTGCGGCGTCCGCGACGAGGCCGGCATTGGCATAACCGACGAACTCGACCGACGCCCCTGCCCGGCGGGCCAGCTCGCGAGCCAGATCGGGGGCCACTCCGGTGTGCTCGGGTGCCGTGGTCGAAATGAGCAGGGTGTTACTGTAATTAAGCGCGGCTCGAAGTCGGCCACCGGGCCCGAGTTCAAGCCGCGCGGCTTCCGGCATTTGAATCACGGCAACGCGAACGCCTGCAGCCCGTTCGATAGCTGCACCACGATGTACTGCTTGCCCTGGTGCAGGTAGGTCATCATCCCGTAGCGGCTGAGACCGGTCGTCGCGAGCGTACCGACGCGCTTGCCCGAACGCTTGTCGATGGCGAACAGCTTGGTCGAACCATCGGCGGTCTGGCCAGGCGCGAGCAGCATCGTCGCCGTCACGATCAAACCGCCCAGGCCGGCTCGCCCGAGGTTGGGATTGACGTTGGCGACACCCTTCAATAGCGGATGATTCCGAATCGCGTCCTGCTGCTGTTGCGGCGCATCGCCATACGGCATCACCCACAGATGCTCACCAGTGTTCAGGTCGATGGCCGTGATGCGGCCGATCGGTCCCTTGAACAGTGTCGGCAGGCCCGCGAGTGGATCGTTGGCTCCCGCGCCCGCCGCCGCGGGGCCCCGTCCAGCGCCACCGGCGGCTGGTGCACCATCACCGCCACTGGCACGGCCGTCGCCGGGCTTGACGCCGGCCTTCTTTGCAGCCTCAGGGTACAACTCGGCCGCCGCCTTCACAGACTCCGGAGGGCAACCCGCGCTGGTCGCGACCCAGGCAGCCACCGTGGTTCCGGTTTGCCCGAAGCAATCCAGCTCGCTTCCGGGGACCACCGTGCGCGCACCGCCGCCGCTATGCGACGGAATGTAGATGATTCCGGTCGTCGGATCGGCCGCCGGCGGATGCGTGATGTTCGTGCCGCCGGTTTCGCCGGGATAGAAGCGCCCCGCGGTCACGCCCTCCTTGTTGCCGCGGTGGACCACCGGATTGAACGGCGGCGCGAGCAGGCCTTGATCGGTGACGCGCGCCAGCGCGAGCGCCTTGAGCTCCGGCGTGTAGTCGATCACGTGCTCCGCGCTGCGGCCGATGAATTCATACGGCGCCGGCTTGATGGGGAACGGTTGCGTCGGCGACAGCTTCTCGCCAGGCACCTTCGAGGCTGGAACGGGACGCTCCTGGAAACCCCAGATTGGTTCGCCGGTGATGCGATTGAACGCGTAGAGAATCGATTGCTTCGTCGCCTGAAACACTGCGGGAATGCGGCGCCCGCCCACGGTCACGTCCATCGCGATTGGCGCGGTCGGTGTGTCGTAGTTCCAGACGTCGTGATGCACCATCTGGTAGTGCCACAAGCGCTTGCCGGTCTTGACGTCGAGCGCGATCACGCTCGCCGCGAACAGGTTGTTGCCCGGCCGGAAGCCGCCGTACATGTCAACCGTCGCGCTGTTGGTCGGCACATAGACGATGCCGCGCTCGGCGTCGGCCGATAGCGGCGCCCATGACGACACGTCGCCCGTGGTGCGCCAGGCGTCGTTCTCCCACGTCTCATGACCGACTTCTCCAGGCCGCGGAATGACGTGGAACTTCCACAGAAACTTGCCGTCGCGCGCGCTATAGGCGAGGATGTCGCCGGGCACGTTCTCCGTCCGCGTCTGGTGATACCCCTGCTCGGCGGAGTTGCCGACGATGATCACGTCGTTGACGACGATCGGTGGCGAGGAGCTGGTGATGTAGCCCAGTTCGAGGGGTACGCCCTCGTTCGCGTTGTACTTCTGCTTGCGCCGAATCCATGGATCCCAGTCGCGGATCATGTCTTCGGCCAGATCGACGATGCCAGTGCGCGGAAATCCAGGAAGGTCAACCTGACGTCCCCAGTTGGGCAGTGGCTGGCCGGTATCGGCGCCCAACGCCACCAGGAAGAAGCCAGGCGTCGCGATGTAAACGACGCCCTTGCCGTTGATCTCGGAGTACGCCACGCCTTTTCCGTAACCGGCACGCATCGAGTACTTCGATCGATACGTTTCGGGCTCGACCCAACTCCACAGCAATTTGCCGTTGGTCGGATCCATCGACACGACGTGGCGCCGCGGCCCGGCCACGCTCAGCAGCCTGCCACCAACGTAGCTCGGTGTGGCGCGTGCCGTCATGGGTCCGACAACATCGAGCGGGCTGAAGCGCCAGGCCTCCTTCAGGGTGTCGAAGTTCGCCGGCGTAATCTGGTCGAGAGGCGAATAGCGAGTGTGGCCCAAATCGCCGCCGAGCGTGCGCCATTCGCCGTTTTCAGTGCCAGTTCTGGGCGGTGCCTGGGCAGAAGGAATGGAAAGGGTGACCGCCCCGAGGACACCGAGGGCGAACACTGCTGCGATGGCGCGTGACAACCTGCTCATGACCCGGGAGCCTACGGCCGGTTGAGCGCCGCGTCAAATGATTTCCGCGGCCTAGGCGGTCTCGCTGGCCCCCTCGGGAACGGCGCTTACCGCGCGCACTTTGAAGCGCTGCTGCAGCTGATCGAACAGCGAGTAGGCGACCGGCGTGACCAGCAGCGTCACCAGCAGCACCATGGTCTGCCCGCCGATCACGACCCAGCCGATGGCGTGGTTAGTGGCCGATCCCACGCCCTGCGACACGACCAATGGCACCATGCCCGCCACAAACGCGAGCGTCGTCATCAGGATCGGCCGCAGCCGATCTCGGCTGGCCTGCACCACCGCATCGTGGGTGTTCAAGCCGGCTAATTTCAATTGATTGGCATGATCGATCTGAAGAATCGAGTTCTTCTTGACGACACCGAACAGCACCAGTAGACCCAACCCCGAAAAGATATTGAGCGATTGCTGGAAGATAATCAGCGACAACAGCGCGAACGGCAGGGTCAGCGGCAGCGACAGCAGAATGGTCACCGGATGCAGCCACGACTCGAACTGGGCCGCCAAGATCAGGTACATGAAGATCAGCGAGAGCGCGATTGCGGTAAGAAACGCCGTGGCCGTGCGATTGAGTTCCCGCGAGCGGCCGGCAAAGTCGGCGCGATACTCCGGGCCGAAGTTCAGTTCTGCCGCCGCCGCGGCAATCTGCTCCTGCGCCGCGCCTTGCGATGTGCCGGGCAACATGTTGGCGCTGAGCGTGACTTGACGCTGGCGTCCCATGCGGTTGATCGTCGCCGGCGAATCGCCGTGCTTGAACGAGGCGATGTTGTCGAGGCTGACAATGCCGAGACGTGATGAAGGGACCGGCAACCCCGCGACGGCGTCGGTCGTGCTGCGGTTGGCCTCTTCGGCGCGCAGGTGAACTTCGTACTGTTCGCCGCCATCGTTGAAGGTGGTCACCTGGTCGCCGGCGACGAGCAGTCGAATGGCATCGGCGGCATCAGCGATCGAGACGCCCAGGTCCGCTGCCTTGGGGCGATCGAGATAGACCGAGACTTCCGGCTTGCCGGCGTTCAATGAGGTATCGACGTCAACCAGGCCGGGAATCGCGAGCGCCTTGACCCGCAGTTCCTCGCTGTACTTCTCGAGCTGCTTCAAGTCGGGGCCCTGCACCATGAACTGGATGCCGCCGCCACCGCCGCCGGGGCCGCCGCCTTGCTGCACGGCCGTCCGGATTCCAGCCTTGGTGTAGACCGGCAGAATCTCGGCGCGGACCTGGGCCATCACCTCGAACTGATCGCGGCTTCTCTCTTCTATGGGATGCAGTCGCACCAGCATACTCGCGGTGTTGAGCGTGCCCGCAGAATCACCGGCGACGGTGACCAGCGTGAACTCCACTTCCGGAATGGCCCGCACCGCGGTGCTCACGCGATTGGCGAGCACCTCCATGGCCGCCAGGCTGGTGCCTTCAGGAGCCCGCATGGTGACGTCAAACTGCGACTGGTCGTCTTCGGGCGTGAAGTTCACCGCCGTGAACTGGAACAGCGGCACGCTCGACAACAACACCAGCACGGCGGCGACGGCCACTAGCCCGCGATGCGCCATCGCCCAATTGAGCATGCGCGTGTAGCCGCGATCGAGCGGGTCGAACAGCCGGCTGTGCTTCGAGTCGCCGTGATCGCCCTTCGCCTTCGGCTTGAGCCAGTACGCCGACATCATCGGCGTCAGAGTGAAGCTGACGAACAACGACACCAGCACGGCAAAGGCCATGGTCAGGCCAAAGCTCTGCATGAATTTGCCGACCATGCCGCTCATGAAGCCGACCGGGGCAAAGATTGCGACCAGCGAGAAAGTCGTTGCCATGACTGCCAGGCCAATCTCCTTGGTCGCCTCGACCGCCGCCTGCATCGGCGGCATGCCCTTTTCCTCGATAAACCGGAAGATGTTTTCCAGCACGACGATCGCATCGTCGATCACGATGCCCACCGACAGCGTCAGGGCCAGCATGGTCAGCATGTTGAGCGTGAAGCCCATGTACCAGACCAGCGAGAACGTGGCGATGATCGACGTCGGGATCGAGATGGCGGCGATCACGGTCGATCGGAAGTTACCGAGGAACAGAAACACGACGATGGCGGCGAGCAACGAGCCGACGACCAGGTGCTCCTGCACGCTGGCAATCGAGGCTTCAATGAACTGCGCCTCGTCGCGGACGATGCGGAGTTGATAGCCGGCCGGCAGCACGCCTTGCAGGTCGGCAAGGCGTTGCTTGACGTTGTTGGCGACTTCGACGGTGTTGGTGCCCGACTGCTTGCGGATCTGCAGCAGGACTGTCGCCTCGCCGTTTACGCTGGCCTGGGTGCGGGGCTCGGCCATGCCGTCTTCAATACGGGCGACGTCGCGAAGCCGAATCGCATGGCCGTCAACCTCGCGCAAGACGACATCGCCGAAGGCATCAATCGTTTCGAGCCGTCCGCGCGTGCGAAGGGTCAGCGACTGCGCGCCCTGATCCATGCGCCCGCCGGGGATGTCGGCGTTCTGCGCCTGCAGCGCACGGGCCACGTCGTTGACCGATAGCCGCTGCGCGCGCAGCAGCGCCGTGTTGAGCCACAGGTTGAGCTGACGGCTGCGGCCGCCAATCACGACCACTTGACCGACGCCGTCTGAGCTTTCGAGCCGGCGCCTGAGAATCTTGTCGGCAAATTCCGTGATGTCGCGCACCGGCTTGTCGGCGGTCACCGCCAACGTGATCACCGGCGAGGCCGTGAAGTCGAGCTTCTCGACCGTCGGCTGCAGTACGGTACGGGGCAACTGTGGAATGACGCGATTGATGCGGTCGCGCACTTCCTGCGCGGCAACGTCGGCGTTCTTCTCGAGCTTGAACGAGACGACCACCTGCGAGATACCCTCGGACGAAGTCGAAGTGAGGGTATCGATGCCGCTAATCGTGTTGACCGACTCTTCAACCTTGTCGGTCACCTCGGTCTCGATCTGCTCCGGCGCCGCGCCGGGCAACCGCGTCGTCACTGAAATGGTCGGGATGTCGATGTTCGGAAACCGATCGACGCCGAGCCGGCCGAACGCAAACAGGCCGACCACGCTCAGTGAGAGGACCAGGACCCAGGCAAACACCGGTCGCTTGACGCAGATCTCGGCTAGCCACTGCATGGCTTACCTCACCACCACGCGAACGCCGTCGACAACGCGGTCCACGCCGCTGGCGACGACCCGCTCGCCGGCTGTCAAGCCGCTGATGATTTCCACCTGGTCGCCAACCGCCTGGCCGGCCATGATCACGCGCTCCTCGATGCGATCGCCAACAATCACAAACACGCGAGCGGTGCCGGAGATCGTGCGGATCGCCGTGGCCGGCACCAGCAGCCCGGGAGCCATGGTGGCCTGCTCGATCTGCGCGGTGGCGAAGAATCCCGGCTTGAGGCGGTTGGCGGGGTTGGGCACGATCGCCTCGAGCGTGAGGGCGCGGGTGTCAGCGGCCACCGAGGGTGAGACGTAGCGAACCTGGCCGGCGAACGTCTCGCCGGGATAGGCATCGACCTCGAAGGTGACGGCGCGTCCCGAGGCGACCGCCGAGACGTACTGCTCGGGTACGGTCAGCTCGACACGGAGCGGATCGACGCGCATCACCGTGGCGACCTTGGTGCCACGCGTGACGTAGTCGCCGACCGAGACCAAGCGTTCACCGACGACCCCGGCGAACGGCGCGCGCACCGTGGTGTCGGCGAGGGCCTTCTGCGCCAGCGTGACCCGGGCGCGAGCGGCGAGCAGCGCCTGGTATTGCTGGGTGGCGCTGTTGCGTGCGACATCGTACTGACGCTCGGTGGCTTCAGCCTGTGCACTGCGCTGATCGAACTCGGCCTGCGACAGCAGCTGCTGCCCGTGCAAGCGCTTGGCCCGCTCGAACTCGGTCCGCGCCAGTTGCAGGGAGGCCTGCGCGTTAGCCACTTCTGGTACCCGTTCGACGGTAAAGGCCGCGCCGTTGGCCATACCGAGGCGTGCCTCGATCTGGGCGGCGTTGGCCTGCGCCTCAATTGCCTGCGCCTCGCCCTCAGACGCCACCAGGCGGACGAGGCCGTCGTTGACAGCGACGCGGCTACCCCGCTCCACCGGCGTGGCGACGACGCGCCCGGCCACCTCGGCGGCCACCTCGGCATCTTCTTGCGCGTTGAGCGTTCCGCTGACGCGAATGAATCGCTTGATCGGCTGCGCCACCACGGCGACGGCCGAGACAGTGACGGCAGCCGCCTCGGCCGACGATGCCGCGGCGTCGGCACCGGCGCGACCGCAGGCGGCGGTCAGCGTGGCGGCGATGAGACAGGCGAGAACGGAATGACGAAACACGAGGCGCTCCTTAGGACTAACGCGATGAACGCCCGGTGCTCGCCGGACGGGTTGCTGGTTTGCGCGCGCGGGCGCGGGTGGCTCTCGGCGCGCGCGGACGCGGCGCGGAATGCGCGGCCGCGCCCTGGAGGAATTGGTCGACGTGCTGGCGCACGTAGGCGCGCGGGTTACGGATCATCGGCAGGTCGGCGTCGATGGCGTGGAGCTGGCGCCACATGATCAGCGGGCTGATGAAGGCGATGCCGAGCAGGGCGGGGTCGGCCTGGCGCAGCCAGCCCTCGCGCGTCAGGCGGCGCAGGATCTGGTGGAGCCGCTCGCGGCCGCTCGCCATTCGTTCGTAGAGATTGATGCGGCCGACCTTGGCCAGCCGCACGCCGTCCGACATCAGGATGCGAAACAGCTTCTGCTCCCGTGGCTGGACGAATCCCTCGAGCATGGTGGCCGCCAGTTGTTCGAGCAGGGCGCGGCCATCGGCGATCGGGCCTTCGATCAGCGCGGTCAGGCGCTCGCTCTTGGTGTTCTGGTGAGCCTCGAGCAGGGCGTCGAACAGCGCGTCCTTGCCGGCAAAGTAGTTATAGAGGGCGCTTTCACGCACGCCGACCGAGCCGGCCAGGTCGCGCAGGCTGGTGCCGAAATAGCCCTTGTCGGCGAACAGGTCGAGCGCGGCGTCGAGAATTGCCTGGCGGGTGCGCTGTCCGTCGGCGTTCTTGGGGCGGGCCATACAAAATTAATGGTCGTTCATTTATTTGATCGTGTCAAACTCGCTACCGGGCCGGCGCTGGCCCCTGCCGGCCGTTACGCTGATTCACGTAACCATTACGTATAATGACGTAATGGAGACCGGCAACCCGTTCATCTACGGCGAGATCGTCACCTCGGCGGCGTTCGCCGACCGCGACAGCGAGCGCGCGCGGCTGGCGCGCGACCTGGCCGAAGGCCAGAAGGTGTTCCTGATCTCACCGCGGCGCTACGGCAAGTCGTCGCTGGTGCGCGACGTGCTGCGCGGGCTGGCGCGGCAGCACATCCTCACCGTTGAGGTGACGGTTGCCTCGTCCAGCTCGTACATCGGCTTCCTCGAGTCCTACGCCCAGGCGCTAATCGCCGCCGACACTCCGGTCAGCCGGCTGCGACACTGGGCCGGCGAGTTGCTGCAGGCGGTGCGGCCGGAGCTGCGCTTCGACGCCGACCCGTCGGGCACGTCGCGCTTTGCCCTGGGCTTCCCCTCGGTCAAGACCGCCCGCGACACCGCTCGGCTCGCTGCCGAGGTGTTTGCACTGCCCGGGCGCATTGCCGCCGCACGCAAACAGCGCCTCGCGATCGCCCTCGACGAGTTCCAGGCCATTGCCGCGTTCAACGGCGGCAGCGTGGAGCACGCGCTCCGCGCCGCGGTGCAGGATCAGCGCAACGTCGGCTACGTGTTTGCCGGCTCGGAGCCGTCGCTGATGGAGCGGATGCTCGGTCCGCGCCGCCCGTTCTACAAAGCCGGACCGGTGATGCGGCTGGAGAAAATCGACGAGGCGCTGTTCGCCGGGTTTATCGACACCCGGTTCGCCACCACCGGCATGCGGCCCGAAGACGGGCTGGGCGCTGCCATCGTCGATCTGGCGGCCAACGTCCCCTATGACGTGCAGCGGCTCGCCCACGAGACCTGGGACGACCTCAAGGCCAGCGGACGAAAGAGCGCGGGGCTGGCCGATCTTCACGCGACGCTGACGCGCCTGCTTGGCGAGCAGCACACTATCTTCGAGGAGTCATGGCAGCGCCTCACCCTGCCGCAGCGGGCGGCGCTGCGGGCGCTGGTGCTCGAGGACGGCCGCGAGCTGCTGTCGGCCGATGTGCGGGCACGTCATCGCCTGCCAGGCGCCTCCACGGTGCAGGCCGCGCTCGCCGCCCTGGTGCGCCAGGACATCGTCATGAAAGATGGCGGTCGCTACACTGCGAGCGATTCCCTCTATCGCGAGTGGGTCGCACGTCAAACGTTCTAGGCGGCAGGCTAGCGACGCCGACCGCGCTGGCGGTTGTTGTTGCGCCGATCGCGATATCCCTCTTCGTAGCCGTTGACAAACCCGTTTCGGTATTCGTCGTCGAAACGCGAGCCCCATCGGCCATTGTCGGCTGAGCGGTATTCGCGCTGGCCACGTGGATCGTAGCGATCGCCGTCACGCGCATCAGCGCGGCCCTGTCGCACGCCGTCGCGATAGCCGTGGTCGTAGGCAGCCCGTTCAGTGCGCGAGTTGTTGCCGTAGCCGCTATTGGCAGACCCCCCGCGGCGGTTGCCATAGGTGTCGTAGGCGCAGCCGGTCAGCGTGACCGCCAGCAGGAAGACGAACGCGGAAGTGAACTTCATGAGACCAGCCTCTGGAGCCTACGGATGAGCAAGAGAGGTACCAGGGGTGAACGCCTCAATCCGTCCGGGGATGGAGACGATTTCCCGAGTTTTCGGCCTTGGAAGAGGTCAATGACATACCATCAGACGGACGTCATTTCGACGGGAGGGACGAATGGAAGAACGGCGGCGAGCATCCTGGATCAGCGGGTCGGTCCAAGTTCGAGGCGATGTGGTCTCTTCGGAAGACCTGGTGATCGACGGGCAGGTGCAGGGCACAATCGAACTGGGCGATCACAGCCTGACGATTGGTCCGGCAGCCTCAGTGGTCGCCAACCTGTCGGCCAAGGTGGTGACCGTCAGTGGCTCGGTAGTCGGCAACGTGACAGGGTCCGCGCGCGTGGAGTTGAAGGCGTCCGCGACGGTTGAAGGGGATGTCACCTCGCCGACGTTCGTGATGGAAGAGGGTGCCACCCTCAAGGGCAAGCTCGACACGGGGAACCGGCGCTAGCCAGGCCCCCGCTCGAGACGATTACTGTTTGGGGATCAGCTTCAGGATTCGCGCCGTGGCGCTGTCGGTGACCACGTAAAGCGCGCCGTCCGGGCCCACGCGCACGTCACGAATGCGTTCGGGCTTCGGCTGCAGATCCTTCAACAGCCGCTCTTCGCCGATCACCTTGTCGCCGTCGAGCACCAGGCGGACGAGGTCGTTGGTGCCGTGGCCGCCGATGAACAGGTTGCCCTTCCATGCCGGGAACAACGAGCCCGTGTAGAACGCCATGCCGCTCGGGCCAATGATCGGATCCCAGTAATACAACGGCTGCTCCATGCCGGCCTGCTGCGTGATGCCGCCGGTAATGGGACCGCCGCGATACTCGATGCCATAGGCAATGGTGGGCCAGCCGTAATCCTTGCCCTTGCGCGCGATGTTGATCTCGTCGCCGCCGCGCGTGCCGTGCTCGACTTCCCACAATTCACCGGTGGTCGGGTGCAGCGCCGCCGACTGGATGTTGCGGTGACCGAACGACCAGATTTCGGGCAGCACGCCTTCCTTGCCGACGAAGGGGTTGTCTTTCGGAATCGATCCGTCGGTATTGATGCGAGCGATCTTGCCCAAGCCGCTCGAGAGCGTCTGCGCCTGCATGCGGCCTTCGGTGATCGAGCGATCGCCCTGGGTCACGAACAAGGTGCCATCGCGACCGAAGATCAGGCGGCTGCCGAAATGCAGCGGCGAGTTGAGCGACGGGCGCTGGTGATAGATCACCTGCATCTCGTCAACTCGCGGCGCCGCCGCATCGTCCACGAACTTGCCGCGGGCGACGGCGGTGTTGTTCACGCCGGGCTGGCCTTCCTTCGGCTCCGCGTAGCTGAAGTAGATCAAGTTGTTCTTCGCGAACGCAGGGTCGAGCACCACGTCGAGCAGGCCGCCCTGTCCGCGCGCATCAACCGCCGGCAATCCGGCCACCGGCGCCGACAGCTTGCCGTCGGCGCTCAGCACGCGCAGCCGGCCCGGGCGCTCGGTCACCAGCATCTTGCCACCTGGCAAGAACGCGAGGCTCCACGGGTTCACCAGGCCTTCGGCCACGGTGACGACGTCGAAGGCGGCGGCTGATTTGTTTTCCGGCGCGTCGGTCTGTCCGGCGGCCGCGGGCTTCTGCTCGGGATTGTTGGCTGGACGGGGGTCAACGCCCTGCGCTGTTGCCCTGTTTGCGGCGCCGCCCACTGCCAGGGTCAACGCGGCCACGATCAACTGGATCCTCATGCTTGGTCTCCACGGGCGGAAGGTAATGCCCCAGCCGCGATCTTACATCAGCAGGTTGACCCGGCCAGTTACACCACCACCAGCTCAGCCCGCTGGTTGAGGAACTCGCCGTAATGGTCGGCGGCTGTGGCGACCGCGCCCTTCTGAATGGGCGTGAGAGCCCTGAACGGAGCGACTTCAATCTCGACGACGTGCCCCTTCAAGGTGCGCCGCCACCCGCCGGCCAGCCGGCCATCGATGATCACGTGATGGGCGATGCCGCCGTTGCTGCGGGCGACGAGGTTGGCGTTGCGCGATGGTTCGACGAAGGCATCACGATCCTTGTAGGCGATCAAGTATTCGTCGTAGTTCGGCAGCAGGAACACGCACGGGCTCTTGGCCGTCGGCCGCACGGTGTCGTTCGAGCTCCAGTGCGCTCGACCATCGATGCTCGATTCCACCAATGCCGGTTGGGAAGCAGCAACACCGGTGCGCGCGTCCTTGACGGTGAGACCCGACCACCAGACGAAGTCGCGCACGGTGGCCGGACCGTGGCTGCGAAAGTAGCGGGTTGCAAGCTCCGCGAGTGCGTGATCGCGATCGAGCACGGCCCCCTTCTGGGGCGCCCGTTCGTCGAGCAGCGCGTAGGTGAACTGCTTGCCGCGCCGCGGTCCACTGCAGATGATCCCTTCGAGTTCGGCGTGCATCATCAAGTAAGCGAGTTTCAGGCCGTCGGCAGGAACTTTCGCGCGCCTGAGGTGCGTGGCAAGTTCTACTCGGGTCAGGAACTTCTCGCCATCGAGGGCGCGTTGCAGCATGGCGCAACTGCGGTTGAAGAGCTTCCGGTCGAGGCCGGCCTGTCGGTAGTAATACGCGTTGGCGGTGTGGACTCGCGGGGCGCTGAGCTTCAGCATCCAGCGAATATCATCCGGCGAGACAAAGTGCCAGGTTGGCCGAAGGATATGGGTGCGAAGGATGGCGCCGTCATTGAAGGCCTGCTCGACATCGAGGTCCTGCAGGCCGCCGCGAACGCGCATGGAGAGTGCCCATTTTGCGGTTGGGAAGTCCTGGGCTTGCACAGCTCCCAGCCACCGCACGACATCCGCGGGCGTAGAGAGGTGCGACTGAATCAGTTTCTGGTTGTGAAGGCGTTGGGCGAGCAGTTCCGCGACGGGCATGCTGAGACCAGAGATAGGTGACCGGGGAATACCCCCGGCCACGCACCCCAGATTCTACCGACCCAGCGGAACAGAATCTTCGAAACGTATGCGGAGAACGGTACCTTCGGGAAGGTGAACGTCCTTGCCCTCCGTGGCGGCAATGACGCCGCCGCCGCCGATCAGGACGCCGGCAATCGCACCCTTCACGCCGCCGAGAATGCCGCCAATGATGGCGCCAACACCGGCGCCGGCGCCAATCCGGTCAACCTCGCCCTTGATGCCGTCGCTTTCGAGCGCCTGCGTCACGTGGGCGTTCACGGTGCGGGTGCGACCGTTGATGATGAGGCGGGTGAACATGATTGTCATGCTGCCCTTCCGCTCGGTGCGGCTGGCGCGTTCGACTGACGAAACGTATCCCGTGATCCGCGAGCCGGCGGGCACCAGTAATTCGTCGCCCCGGAACAGGTCAACAACGGTCGTGGCTTCCACTGCGTCCTCGACCTTCGCGGTGTCTGACGTCAGGCTGGTGACGAGCTTGACGTCGAGTTCGCTGCCCGAGGGAATGGCGCGCGCTCCGCCGCCCTGCGAGTTGCCGGTTGCCGCGCCGACGCGGCCGTCGCGGTCCCGCGTGCCGCGGTTGTCGCGGTTGTCGCGCGGGTTGTCGTAACCGGTGTTGTTGTTGTTGTTATTGTTCGTCGAGGTCCCGTTAATGCGCGTCATCAACCGATCGATGCGATCGTTCAGGTCGCGGCGTTCGCGCGCGGTCACGGCCTCGCCGCGGCGAGCCTTGACGCGCAGGTAGGCGAGATCGTCTTCCAGATCTTTCAGCTCACGGTAGTTACCGGTAGGTTCCACGCGGGCCAGGGCCGTCTGCGCGTCCTGAACCTTGCGTTCCAGGGTCGCCATGTCGGTGCCGGTCGTCTGCGCGAAGGTGACATTGGCGGTCAGCAGCAGCGCGCTAATGACGCTAAGTCCGATTCTCATCTTTAACTCCTCGAGCGCGACAATTGCGCTCACAAAACAGGAATAGCAAGTGTCGTGCCGATTGGAAAGACGGCGAATACGGATGCCAGCTCTGCCTTTTTGCCATTTCTGGGCACCGGCGTGCCACTCTCCCGTGAGAATTGGCTCTTGATCACGGCAGAGGACGATTAGAGGCGGCGCGGATCTTGAAATAGAACCGTGTGAGGATATGGAGATGAGACTGCACAGCCGGCTGGCGTTGGTGTTCACCTTGGTCGCGACCACCGTGATGGCGCAAACAAAAGTGACCCCGCCCAAGAACAAATATACCGTCGAGCAAGACGTGCAGATCGGGCGCGAGGCCGCCGCCGAGGTCAAGAAGCAATACCCGGTCATCACTGACGACCAGATCGAGGGATATCTCGACCGCCTGGGCAAACGGCTCGTGAGCGCCGCCCCGTCCGATCTCAACAAGCCGCAGTTCGATTACTCGTTCACGCCGGTGAATCTCAAGGACATCAACGCCTTTGCCTTGCCCGGCGGACCGATGTTCGTGAACCGCGGCATGATCGAAGCGGCGAGCGGCGAGGGCGAAGTTGCGGGTGTCATGGCGCACGAACTCGCTCACGTGCTGCTGCGCCACGGCACGGCCAACGCCACCAAGCAACAAGGCTTCCAGATCGGCGCGCTGGCCGGTGCGATTGCCGGTGCTGTTATCGGCGGTGGCTGGGGCCAAGTCATCTCACAAGGTTCGCAGTTCGGCCTGGGTACCTGGCTGATGAAGTACAGCCGCGAATACGAGAAGCAGGCCGACCTGCTGGGCGCACAGATCATGGCGCGTGCGGGATACGACCCGCGTGAGTTGGCCCGCATGTTTGAGACCATCGCCAAACAGGGCGGCGGCGCCCCGCCGCAGTGGCTGAGCAGCCACCCCAATCCGGGCAACCGCACGCAGTACATCACACAGGAGGCGGCGCAACTGCGCATCGCCCCTCGCCCGAACGACAACGGCTTCTCGCAGACGCGCTCGCGGTTCGCCTCGCTCGGTCCCGCCCGCACTATGGCCGACGTCGAACGAAACGCCCCGCGCAACGGCGAGGGCAACCGCGCGCCGGCCTCGGTCGGCCGAGTCGGCGAACCGGTGCCGGCCCCGGCGCGCCAGTACCGGACCGTGCAAGGCGGTCAGCTATTTCAGGTCAGCATCCCGACCAACTGGACGCCGCTGGCGACCGAAAGCTCAATCAAGTACGTGCCGCAGAACGGCTACGGACAGGCCAACGGACAGGAAGTAATGACGCATGGCGTTGAAATGGGCGTGGCGCGGCCGTCCTCCCGTGACCTTCGCCAGGCCACTCAAACCCTGATCGACGGCTTTGTTCGCGGCAACCAGGACATGCGCGTCGCCGGCGCCCAGCGCAACGTGCAGCTATCCGGCAGGCCGGCGATCCTCACACCTCTCGAAGGCCGTTCAGTGCTTGGCGGAGTTGAAGCCGTTGACGTCTACACGACGATGCTTGCCGACGGTAATCTCTTCTACCACCTGGCCGTGGCGCCCGACAGCGAAGTCGACTCCTATACGGCCGCCTTCGACCGCGTCGTGCGGTCGATTAGGCTGAGCGACCGCTAGTCAGGGCTGCGGCTTGCGCTGTTCCAGCAACAGCGCATTGCCGACGTACTCGGTGATCGAGAGACGGCACGACGGGTCCGGCCCCGTATACCGGGTGGCGTGCCAGGTGTTGGCGGGGACGTAGACCACGTCCCCCTCACTCGCCACGAACGGCTCCTGGCCCTCGAACGCGTAGCGAATCTTTCCCGCGAACACGAGCCAGAACTCCGCGCTCTCCGCGTGGAAGTGACCCTTGTCGAGTAGATCAAGTGGCGGCATGTTCTTCTCGTGACCGTAGAGCACCAGCATTTCCGACTTGTCGTCGCGCACGAAGCGGCCGCCCGCATACTTCTCGTTGTTCGCAGCGGCTTCGTGAATGTTGAGGTGCGGCTGGTTGAACTCGTCGTACCGCCCTGGCGTGCGGTTCAGCGTGACCGGAATCCAGGCGGTACCAGCCGCGGCTGGGGGCGGCGTCGCTTCCTGCGGATACAACGTCTTGGCGCGCGCGACGTTGACGACGAAACGCAGGCTCGGTGTCGTGCCGACTGTTTCAACTGAGTAGATGGTCTGGCGCGGGATGTTCACCAGCGACCCGCGCGTGGCGATGACCGGCGGCTGTCCTTCGATCTCGACGCGGACTTCACCTTCGACCACCGCGAACCACTCGCGGGTGTCAGGATGAAAGCGCTGGCCCACTTTCGTCCCGGGAGCTGCCGAGAAATACTCCCCGGTGAGGCGGCCGTCATCAACCAGCAGCTCGTGCCAGTTCGCCTGGCCCTTGCGCTTCGCCTTCAGGTCCGCAAGCTTCACCCAGGGTTTCTGCGGCGGCACGTAGCCGGGTGTCTTCGCTGGCTTGGGCGCCCACGCGCTGGTGGGCACGGGCCGCGGGGCGCCGGCCGGCTGCTGCGCCATGACGTGGGAAGCACAAGCGGCGATCAATCCGACGATGGCGACGGCGACAGGGTGGCGCATGAGGTGTCCTCGGTTCGCCGGCATCTTATCCCCTCACCGTGTAAAAAGTCCGTAGAACACGCAGCGAAGATCGCGGTTTTGCTCTGGAACCGGGAGGCACGGTTTTTGGAGTGTAAGCGGTAGCTCGTCTCATGGAGGTGAGAAATGAAGACAGGAAAAATCTCAGCTGCGGTTGTCGGGCTGGTCGTGGGCGTGGCAGTCGGCGTGTGGATTGGCGCCGAGATTACTTCGAGCCGTGGGGGTAAAGAGGCTTCGTTGGCAATCGTGCAGCCCGTTGAGGCGGCCACGCCCGAGCCGGCCAAGGCCGCACCTCGCCGCGCCCGAGTGTCGCGCGTGTCCCCCGCGGCAAGTGCCTCGACGGAAGCGCCGAAGTTGGTGATGACCATTCCGGTATCAGCGCCGGAACTGCATAGCCGCATGAAGCTCGTGCTGGCGCGGGGGACCAAGATCCCGCTCGCCGTCGAGGGCTTCAAGGACGCTGAGCAGTTTGCCACGGTCGCTTACGCGGCGCGCAACACGCAGGTGCCGTTCGTGCTGCTGAAGCACCGCGTACTGACCGAAGGTCAGTCGCTCGAAGCGGCGATCCGGGCGTCGAAACCCGAATTAAATGCAGCCACGGAAGTTGAACGCGCCCGCTCTGAGGCTCGCAGCGACCTCGCCGCGCTATCAGCCACGGATTAAATGCGGCCACTGATTGGATACCGTCTAAACACCGACGCACTTAGAAGTCCAGGTTCGCGGTGAGACGGGTGCCATCTGCGGCAAAAGCGTCGGCCAGTAGGCGAATGCGGTTTTTGGCCTCGTTGAGATCGTGGTTGCCAAGGTTGATGTTCAGCAGGTCGATGTACCACGGCAGTTTGTCGCCATCCATCACGTAGGTGGCGACGATCTCCCTGGCGATTGGCAGGGTCGTGGTCTTCGACACTTCATGCACGTCACGATTGGCAGCCTTCACCAGCTTGGCGTATTCCTCGCTAATCAAGCGAGCGCAAAGGTCGGCTGACAACACCTCGCCGGCGCGTTCACCCTCGGTGAAGGCCGCGTTCTTGTGCAGCCATTCCCATAGAATGCTCAGGCGAATTTCGCCGGTGGCCATGTCTTCCATCAGGTACAGCACATCGTCATTGCCAAAGAAATCGGCGGGCTTCAAGGCGGCCGCCTGCAAGCCCTGTCCAAAAGCGTTGCCGTACTGAATAGCGACGCTGATCAGATCGCGCGCGCCGCGCACGGTTCGCGGCGCGGGCTCCAGTTGCGTCAGTCCCGCGGCATCGGCGTCGGTGTATGTCAGCGGCGGGAACGCGCGTCCCAGCTGGTTCATTTCACCGGCTTTCTCCCACACCGGCCGGACGATGTGCACCATCTTCCAGTGCGCGACCCACTTGCCACTCGCGCCTTCGCGTTGTTCGCGCTCGGCGCCGCCAAGCGCGCGCTTCATGCCGGCCGCAACCCCGGCTTCTGATCCCACGGGGATGTTCGGTTCCATGCCGCCCTGCCATAGCGCATACTGGCCTGCGCTGTCGCGGGTGTTCACGGCCCGGCGGACGCGGTCCTCGTAGTTGCGCATGTAGCCGTAGGTCATGGTGATGGCGTCGATGTTCGGATTGACGAAGTCCGCATCCCACGCCATCGCGTCCGATACGCTGTTGATGTAATCCCAGCGACCCGTATTGAAGCCGACGAAGTGCAGCCCTAACGCGGCCCGAATCTCCATTAACTGGAAACACGCCTCGATCTGCTCAACCAGCACGTAGGTCTTGACCGTGCCCGGCTGCAGGCCGAGATGAGCCTCGAGACCGTCGAGGATGTCGTTCCACAGCGCTGCTTCCTCGGCGGTCTGGATCTTCGGCAGATACAACACGATGGACGAGCCCAGGTCGCGGAGCCGCTGGTGGTTGTTGACGATATAGAGGGTCGCATCGACGATCGAGGCGGAGAAGCCCTCGCCGGTAGTGTGACGAATTTGCCGGTCGTCGAGATGCAGGCCGCGGGCACGGAAAATCTTGGTGGTGAATCGCAGCTGCTGACGCCAGTCGTCGATGATTGGCCGCTTGAGAAAGTCGGTGGCCCATGCGTTCATTTCCGACGCCACCTGCTCTGCTACTCTCATGAACACGAGGTCGTCGTGGATGGCGAGCTTCAGGTTGCGCTGGTTCTCCAGGGACATCGTCGAGACCTGGCCCAACGCGTCTTCGCCATCGAACATCCAGCCATCGGCGCCCGATAGCAGGGCGTAAGCGACGTTGCGAATGCCGATCTCGACGGTCGCATGCGGTCGAGCCGCCGGTCCAGTGCCCTGAATCCACTGCCGACGAAGGTCGGCTGGCATCTCGGGGCCGGTAAACTGGCCTTCGCGCGCAGCTCGCACGGTAAGGTCGGTGCGGCCGATCAGCGCGTCGGGAGCCAGAAACACGATGGGCTGTTTTGTCGCTGCCCGCTCTCGACGGCGCTCGATTCTCGCGTCCATCAGCGTCTTGCGATCTCGATCGAAAGGCGCCAGGTGTTCAAGCGCAGCGATCGCCGCTGGCGTCAGCACGTCGGTGTAGGCGTGTTCGAGCGTGCTACGGATCTCGAGCACGCGCGCGGTAGTCGTCATTTCGGAACTCTCCACAGCAGAATTTCGGCTTCGTCGACGCGGCGACGATCGTCGGGTGGCCAGCCTGGCATTGGGAACTGGTGCGAAACAATGCGCGTCCCTGGCTTCAGGGCGCGCAGCACAGGCATCATACGGCGCATGATGCTCGACGAGAGATAGAGGGTGACGACGGTTGCTTCGCTGAGGTCGGCTTCAAAGAGATCCCCCACTTTGAACACCACGCGGTTGGCGACCTGGGCGTCGTTGGCGTTGCCCCACGACTGCGTCACCAGACGTGTATCGATCTCAATGCCCACTCCGCGAGCGCCGTACTTTTGCGCCGCGATGATGGGAATGCGGCCGTCGCCGGAACCCAGGTCGTAGACCACGTCGGCGGCGGTCACGCCGGCCAGCTGCAGCATGGCGTCAGCCACGGCGTGCCTGCTTGGCGTGAAATGGATGTCTGGCGTGCGCGCCGGCGACTGGGCGAGGGATGGCGCCGACGCAGCCAGCAGAAAGCCCAAGGCAAAAAAGAAGCGCGCGGCCATGCCGGACGCTAGTATAGGGCGCATGCGACACGCACTGTTTACGGCATTGGTACTCTGCGCGACCTCGGCATACCTGTCCCCCGTGGCCTTGGCGAAGGGGGACGGTCAGGCGATTGGCGGGCCCGAGAAGGGCCGGCCGGTTACGGGCGACCCTGGCATCTCATCGATGGTGGTGATGGATCGTCCTGACTTTCGCGTGCTGCGCGACTGGGCCGAGCCTGGCGCCGTCAGACGGATGCACAATCATGCCGATGCCACGTATCACGTGTTTACGCTGCTCACGGGTCAGCTGGTGCTGACGATTGAGGGTCTACCACCCGCTGAAGTGAAGGCGGGAGATGTCGTCGACCTGAAGGGCGGCGTCATGCATACCTTTAAGAACACCGGTACCGTCACCGCCACCATCGTCGAGGTGTTCGGCAAGGCGCCTAAGGCTGTCCAATAAACTCTGCCAGGTTGCCCTTGGTGCCAGTTCGCTTCCACGCCTTCTCGTAGAGCGGTTCGAGAGCCGAGCGGCTGACGACGCGCAGGGCAATCGAATTGGCCAGCCGCTCGGATTGTAGATACGGATGATGGGTGTGTATCCACACGTGTCCCAGTTCATGTGCGATGGCCGCCTCGGCTTCTTCGGGACTTAGGGTTTCGAGAAACGTCTGGTCGGCTCGAATCACAAAAGGGCCGCTGCGAGTCCCGGTGGACTCAACCGACATGACTAGTGGGTTGGTCTGGACGAGGGAGACCTGCACCGGCTCAAGGATCTCGAGACGCAATCTGAGACTGTCTACGACGGACTGAAGTTCTTCGGTACGTTCCCACCGTACCTGTCCTTGAACGTAGTCCTCATGTGCTGAAACTATCGCGTAATGCAGAGATAGCAGCCAACACAACACCAGTACAACACCAAGTTGCATCATGCGCGGAAGCCCTGTCTTGTGGAAGGAGGCGGCCAGAGTGTAACAGGGAATGGCTGAGCCGGTATGGGTAGAGAATAGTAGAAGCGAAGAATTGTTTGCGGTCTGCGGGACCCGCTCTTGCGGGGGATCGAGATTGTAGGGTCAGACCCCTCCTTCCACGCTCGGCAGTTCGAGGCGGGCACGAACGCCGCCGGTGGACGATTCGTGGAGGCTGATCGACCCGCCGTAAAGCTCGGCCAGGTCACGAACAATTGCCAAGCCCAGGCCCGAGCCCGGCGCCGCTTCATCTGCCCTGACGCCGCGCCGTAACACGGCCTCCCTGAGCGACGGATCCAACCCCACGCCGTCATCAGCCACTGAAATGATCACGCGACCCGGTTCGAGGGACGACGTGATCATCACGGTGGACTTCGCCCACTTGCACCCGTTGTCGACCAGGTTGCCGAGCATCTCGTCGAGATCCTCGCGCTGACTCTGAGCGAAATGCTCGTGCGACACGTTGACGTCGACACGGACGCCGCGGTCCGCGTGCAGCATGTGCATGGTGCGCGCCAGGCCGTCGGCCGACGTGAGTACGTGGCAGCGCGCACCGGGATTACCCCCCGATGCCGACGCGCGCGCGTGGGCGAGGTGGTAATCCACCTGCCGACGCATGCGATCGAGCTGCCGCGTGATTGCCGAGGCCAGATCGGACTGGCCCGCCGCCTTCGCCCGCGCGGCTTCGTGGTTTAACACCGCAAGGGGCGTCTTCAGTCCGTGGGCGAGGTCACCAGCCTTGGTCAGCGCACGCGACACGCGCTGCTCGCGGTCGCTTAACAGTGAGTTGAGATCGCTGACCAGCGGTTGCACCTCGGCCGGATACTCACCTTCGAGACGGCTGTGCCGCCCTTCACGAACATCAACCAGCCGGGCACGCAGTTCGTCGAATGACGCCAGCCCTCGCCTGACTTGGGCAAGCCCCACGATCAGGCACACCACAGTAGCAATCGCGATCGGCACCATGTAGTTAAAGAAGAAGCCGTGAAACATCCCGGGCGCCTGCGGTGCGAACAACATGTAGTGCGTCAGCAGCAGCCCAGCGCCAAGGAACAGGCCAGCTGACCACAGCAGGGCGCCAAGAAACACCCGCGCGCGCAACGACAAGGCCGACTTCATGCCGGCCGCTCGATCCGGTAGCCCATGCCACGCACCGTTTCAATGAACGACCCGCCGAGCTTTCGGCGCAGCCGCGCCACGAACACTTCCACGGTGTTCGAGTCGCGATCGAAACCTTGCGAATAGATGTGCTCCGTCAGCTCACCCTGCGAGACGATGCGGCCATGGTGGTGCATCAAGTACGAGAGCACGCGAAACTCGTGGCTGGTTAGCTTGACCGGAATGCCGTTGAGCGTAACCCGCGCACCACGCGGATCGAGCACCAGCCCGCCAACGCGAATCTCGGGCGTGACCTGCCCGCTGGCTCGGCGAATGAGGGCGCGCAGGCGCGCGAGCACCTCTTCGATCTCGAACGGCTTGGCCATGTAGTCGTCGGCGCCGCCGTCGATGCCCTGGACCTTCTCGTGCCAGCTGCCTCGCGCGGTCAGCACCAGGACCGGCGTGCCGATGCCTGATTCGCGCCAGCGCCGCAGCACCGTGAGGCCATCCATTTTCGGCAGACCCAGATCGAGCACGACGGCGTCGTATCCCTCCGTTCGTCCCAGGAAGTCGGCGCGCTCACCATCGGCCGCACAGTCCACGGCATAGCCCGCCGCACCAAGAGCGGTCGCAAGTTGTTGCGACAGGGCGGCTTCGTCCTCGACGACCAGGATGCGCACGAGTAATTGTGACTGCTTTGGTGCTGAACGACACCTGAATGCTTCCTTCACGAGCGGTTCAGCCACAACTCGCTAGGCTGGCTACCTATGCTTACCGGTTCAAAGCTGCTCTTCGCCATCGCCGCCGGCGGCGTGGTGGCGCTCGCCATCGCGATGCATTTTTTCGGACTCGGACCCGCCGTGGGGCGGTTCCTTCACGGAGGTCAATAGGATCATGCTCAAGAAGCTCACGTCCTTCGCGGCGGCACTGGGGCTCTGTGTCAGCCTGGCCGCACAAGAGAAGAAACCCGTCACCGTGGCCGACTTCGTCGGCACCTGGAACATCGAGATGATGAGTCACCAGGTGGCGCTGGTGATTGAAGCCGGCGAAGGCAGCAAGGTGACCGCCACGATGATGATGATGGGAAACGACGTGCTGCTGAAGGGCGAGCTCGTCGATCGCACCCTGATGCTGACCGGCGTCAAGACCGAAGGCGGCCCGGTTGAGCCGAAACCAGGCGCCCAGCCGATTACCGCCACGATCCAGGAAGACGGCACGCTGGCAGGTGAGATGATGACCAACATGGGGCCCGCCAGGTGGACGGGCGCGAAGCTGAGAAAGAAACAGCAGTAAGCGCGGCCACCGTGTTCCTCACGAAGAAGCACCTCTCGCGTCGCTCGTTGTTGAAAGGGATGGGCGCGACGATCGCCCTTCCCTTCCTCGACGCCATGATTCCAGCGGTGCCGGCCCACCGTGGCGTTGGCGAAAGCGGGGCAACCGTGACGCCAAGGCTGATCTGCATCGAGATGGTGCATGGCGCTGCCGGCAGCTCGCCATGGGGCCTGACGCAGAACTTGTGGGCGCCTGCGACGGCGGGCCGTAACTTCGATCTCTCGCCGACCAGCCTGCTGCCACTCGAGCCGTTCCGCGATCACCTCACCATCATCAGCAACACCGACGTCCCCAGCGCCGACCCGACCGAGGCGCGCGAAATTGGCGGCGACCATTTCCGGTCGAGTGCCACCTATCTCACGCAGTCGTATCCAAAGCGCACTGAAGGCGCGGATGTCGAAGCCGGAATCTCCTTAGACCAGCTCTACGCGCAGAGATTCGGACAGGACACGCCGATTCCTTCGATGCAGCTGTGTATCGAAGGCGTGGACCAGTCGGGCGGATGTGGCTATGGCTACTCGTGCGCCTACATCGACGCCATCAGCTGGGCCGCGCCCAACAAGCCGCTGCCCATGATTCGCGATCCGCGGGTGGTCTTCGATCAGATGTACGGCGTCTTCGGCACCGGGGGTAGCGCGGAGGAGCGACGGCGACGGCGCAACGAAGATCAGAGCATCCTCGACTGGGTGCAGCGGTCGAGCACGCGGCTCGCGCGATCACTTGGCGCCGTCGATCGCGCCCGCTTGTCCGATTACCTGGATAACGTCCGGGAGATCGAACGCCGCATCCAGGCGGTCGAGGCCCGCAACGGCAGCGGCGAGCCGCGCGAACTGCCTGGCGCGCCAAACGGCACGCCCGATTCGTTCGCCGACCACGTCAGGACCATGTTCGACCTGCAGCTGCTGGCGTTCAAGTCAGACATCACGCGAGTGTTTGCGTTCAAGCTGGGGCGCGACGGTTCGAACCGCGCGTTTGCCGAGAGCGGCGCCAACGGCGCGTTCCACATCATGTCGCACCACAGCGAAAACCCGGTTCGCATCCGCGACTTCGCCAAGGTCAACACCTATCACGTGAGCATGCTGCCGTACCTGTTGAAGGCGCTGAAGGACACACCTGACGCCGACGGCCGCACCATGCTCGACAACACGGCGGTGCTGTACGGTTCGCCGATGGGCAACCCGAACCAGCACAATCACAAGCGCGTGCCGTTCGTGATTGCCGGCCACGCTGGCGGCGCACTCAAGGGCGGCGTGCATATCAGAGCCAAGAACGCGACCCCGCTGTCGAACGTGATGCTCAGCCTGCTACACTCCCTGGGCTTGGACGACCTTAAGAGCTTCGGCGACAGCGAAGGCCCGTTCGCATGGGAGTAGTCAGGCACGCGTTCCGCATGCTCGGGCGCTCGCCCGGTCTAGCGGCTGTCGTCATTGTCTCGATCGGGGTCGGCATCGGCGTCAACACCGCGGTCTTTTCGTGGCTGCAGGCGGTGACTTTGCGGCCGCTGCCCGGGGTCGAGAACGGCTCCAGTTTCTACACGGTCGAGCCAAAGTCAGACACCGGAACTTTTCCTGGGGTCTCCTGGCTCGAGTATCACGATCTCGAACAGCGCCTTGGCGCATTTGATGACCTGCTCGCTTTCCGCATGGCGCCGATGAGCGTCGGCGAAGCGAGCCGAACCGAGCGCACCTACTCGCTTCTGGTCTCGGGCAATTACTTCCGAGCCCTTGGCCTGCGACCGGCAGCGGGCCGGTTCCTGGAGCCGCGCGAAGTTGTGCGCGCCGGTGGCGATCCGGTTGTAGTGATCTCACACGACTACTGGCAGACACGATTCGGTGGCCGGCCGGAGGCAGTCGGCCAGCGCTTGCGCGTCAACGAACATGAGTTGACCGTGGTCGGCGTAACCCCGGAGGGTGTTCAAGGCACCGTCATGGGCCTTCAATTCGACCTTTGGGTGCCGGCGACGATGGCGCCGACGTTACTCGCCGGGTCACGTGAGCTCGAGGATCGCGGACAGCGCGGCTACTCGGTGATGGGCCGATTGCGTGACGGGGCCACCGCAGCGCAAGCGACGACCGAGGCGATGGCGGCGATGCGGGATCTCGCGACAGCTTTCCCACAATCAAATGCCAACCTTGGTGTCGAGATTCGTCCGTACTGGCGGTCGCCGCGCGGTCCCCAGCAGATGATCACGGCGGCCCTGGGCATTCTGCAGGGGGTGATGCTGCTGGTGTTGCTGGCGGTTTGCGGCAACACCGCCAACCTGGTGCTCGCGCGCGCGACGTCGCGGCAGCGCGAAGTCGGCGTGCGGCTCGCGCTAGGCGCAGGACCCGGCGGGGTCATGCGGTTGCTGATGGCGGAGAACCTGCTCCTCGGACTGCTTGGCTCGGCGCTCGGTATCGTATTCGCGTGGTGGGGCACCGAAGCGTTGCGGGCCATGCCCGACTACGGCGCCTTTCCGGTCAAGTTCCAGACCAGCATCGATGGTGTCGGTCTGCTGTTCGCGATTGCTCTGGGCATTGGCTCAGGGCTGCTATTCGGCGCGGCTCCGGCTTTCCATCTGGCCCGCTTGGATCCGCTGCGGGCGTTGCGGTCTGGCACCAAATCGGCGGGCCGCAGCACAATGCGAGACGGTTTGATGGCTCTGCAAGTGGGACTCGCCTTGATTGTCCTGGTGGTAGCCGGACTCTTCTTCCAGGGCTTCGTCGAAACCCGCGAGACCAATCCTGGCTTCAAGGCCGAAGGATTGCTGCTGGCGGCCTACGACCTGAGCGGAACGGCCGCGACTGTTGAAGGCTGTGGCAACTGCTTGAGCCAGTTCGCCACCCGTTTGCTCGCGCGGCTCCGCACGGTGCCTGGAATCGAGGCGGTGGCCCTCGCGTCGAACGTCCCACTTGATATTCACGGCCTGCCGTTGCGCTCGTTCACGCTCGAAGGGCGTGCCCAGGTCCGTGACGCGCCGGACCGCGCACTCAGTAACACCGTCAGCAACGACTACTTCAAGGTGATGGGCGTGCCAATCGTGGCCGGCAGCGACTTCGCCGACATGAGCGATACCACGCTCGGGCCGCAGGTCATCGTGAACGAAGAGTTTGTGCGCCGGTTCGTCACCGGCGAGGTGGTTGGGCGGCGTCTCGAATATCGCGAGCGCACCTTTACGATCGCCGGCGTAGTGCGCGATTCAACTTACGAGGCTTTCGGTGAGCCGCCAACACCGGCGATCTTCTTCGCCTTTCGCGACCGCCCTTCGGTGATGGCCGAGGTTCACCTGCGAGCGAAGTCGGGAACCGAAGCGACGTTCGCGGCCGAGATTCAACGCGCGGTCCGAGAGCTCGACGCGTCGCTGCCGGTCTATAACATCCGGACCATGGCCGAGCACGTTGACCGCAACCTGTGGCTGCGAAAGATCCCTGCCCGCATGTTCCTGCTGATTGCGCCGTTGTTATTGGCGCTGGTCTCGATCGGCATCTACGCGGTGGTGTCCTACACCGTGGCGCACCGCACGGCTGAGATCGGCGTGCGCATTGCGCTGGGCGCCACTAACCAGAGCGTGGTGCGCCAGATTGTCAAAGAGGGCATGACCGTGATTGTCGCCGGCGCGACGCTCGCCTGGGTGCTGGCGCTCATGGTTGACCTGCACCTGTTCGCCGGCGGCGTTGACGACCTGCCCGTGCTGCTGGGCGTGCCGATGATTCTGCTGGCCGTGGCAGCCCTCGCCTGCTGGCTACCCGCCCGCCGCGCAACACGCGTGGACCCCCTGGTCGCCCTTCGGTCTGAGTAGCTGCGCGGCGGTTTCGTAGCGAATTTACTTGCTGGCAGATCTTGCCCGAACGAAAGCGCGCTGATTGTTTGGGTTGAGCGTGTGCAGTAACAACACATCGGCCAGCAGCTCGCGATCTTTCAGCACCGCAGACGCCTCAAGGGTGCTGCACGCGGGACCGCAGTCGCGCAGCGTGTCCGCGACGATCTCTGCGAGCTGGCTCGCTGAAGACTGCGCCAGCGCATCCGCAGAGGTGCGCGCATGCTGAATGATCTCCGGTTCGATCGCGCCTTGTTGAAGCGCGACGTGGTCGAGCCGCTTAAGGTAACCAGCCGTGCCGATCACATCCGGCGTGCCGAACGGTGATTGCAGCAAGGTCGTGGTGAGGGCGACCAGACCAAACAACGCCACGACGCGGGGATGGCCGGCCAAGAGATGAATGAAGGACGATGCGCCAAAAAACATCGAAGGTAGGTACAAGTGTGATCCCTGGAAAATTACGAGTTGAGCTTCTACTGAAGGAACTTAACGCTTCACACGCGGCATCCAGCCGACCCACAGGTTGACAAACACGACAGGGGCGGCCGCGGTAGCTCCGCTATACCAAGCACGAGTGACACGTTGAGCGACGCCAAAGTCGATCGACGCCGCGTTGACGTGGGTGCTGACCTTGAGGCCGGCATCCACGAACCCACGGTTGTTCCAGGCACGGTGCTCTGTATCCATGCTGAGCGTGGTGGCGGCAAATGGCACCAGCGAGAGGCCGCGACCGCGCCACGCTGAGACTCCTTGTTCGAAGTGCGCAGCGGTAATCCAGTTGCCTGGCTCGCTCGCGGTCACGAGTCCCGACGTCGCCCACACGCTGCCGGGAAATTGGCGATCCACCGGCGATCGGGGCCATCCGGCCCAGTACGAGAGCAGCGCGGCGCGACGGACGCGGGTCGTCGCGCCCTGACGGGTATCGCCTGCCATGCCGACCACCGCCTGGAGAACACCGCCGGCGCCGGAGATCACGACTTTCCCTCCGGCGAGGTAAGGGATCGTGTTATTCCACGTGTAGCCGTGCGTGTCCGCTCGGACCGTGACGTCGACAAAGCCAACAACGAAAACCGATCCGCGGCGCCACACGGTGACGCCCTGCTCAAACGTGGCGCTCCCGATCCCGTTGCCGGGCTCGACCGGGCCGGCGGTACCGAGACTCGCATTGATCGATCCCGGGAGAGCGATCGGGCTGCGCAGGTCCTGCGCCGACGAGGTCCCAAACGAGACCAGTAAGGCAAGAAGCAACAGAATTGGCTTACGGATGACTCGCCTCCGATATCTTAAAGAGCATTATACACACTGTAGTCACATAAAGTCATATTGCAGCATTGGTGCCAGCACGTTTGTGCCCATAAGCACCACCAATAGAGTGCTATAGGGTTCAATGATGTCTCTAAATATTACATAATGAATTAACTATAATCACTTAAACTGCTGTTAAATAGCATGTTAAGCCTAGTGTTCCGTAACGTGTCACATCTCGTCATACGGTACACATTGACCGCGGACGGAGCCTTGCGGCGGTCGTTGCAGACACCTCTTGTGTGACTCATTGCCTAAAGGATGTTCGTATTGAAAGATGTTTAATTGCTGTGTTTACAGCAGATAGGTCTTTCGACCATTCAAATTGAAAATAAACCGGTCGGTTCTCTGATTGGAGGGGAGGATGGCTCGCTTGTTGCGATAGGACACAGTGTGACAATTGCGCCCAATGGCGTCCTTGGGATCGGTCCGGATCTCAATCGAAAGCCACTTCACGACGACTTCTGCGTGCTGATCCCGGCCTTCAACGAGGCCTTGCTCGTGAAGCGATGCATAGATAGCGTTATCGATGCGGGAATCGCTGCGCGCCACGTTTACGTCGTTGACGATAAGTCTACGGACGCAACCGCCGCCATTGTCCGGGCCATTCCCGGGGTCAACTTGCTGTCGAATGAACGCAAGCGGGGGAAACTAGGCGGCATTTGCGACGCTCTGGCTCACTTCAACCTTGCGGCACGATACGAGTACCTGGCCATCCTCGACGCCGATAGCCACGTTGCGGCCGAGTACTTCAACGAGATTCTGGTGCCCTTTCTCAAGGACCCCGACACCGTGCTGGTCTGCGGCGCTCCCCAAAGCGAACGCCATAACTGGCTGACGGCCTACCGCGCCTATGAATATGCAGTGACGCTTCGACTTTATCGCCAGGGCCAGCACGCGATGGGCGTCATCACCGTGGCGCCTGGCTGCGCGTCGGTGTATCGAACCCGCATCCTTCACCTACTGCAGTGGGACGGCCAGACACTGGTCGAAGACATGGACCTGACAATGCAGGTCCATCGCGGCCGGCTGGGGCGAGTGGCCTACACCCCGTATGCCGTGACCTACACCCAAGATCCTCGAACACTTCGTGACTACGTCGGGCAGCTCACGCGGTGGTACCGCGGCACGTGGCAAGTGATGCGCCTGCGCAATGTGCCATTCGGGCGGCAGCGGATTGACGCGGAGTTCGGCGTGCTTCTGGCCGAAGGCCTGTTCTTCTCGATGGTGACGCTGTGTTTGCCCATCTTCGCGTGGTTTTGGCCCTCCGCAGTTTTCCGACTGTTGATTGTGGACCAGGCGATCGTGCTGACCCTCGCGTCGGCGTGCGCGCTGGTTCTGAAGCGAGCGGACATCCTGGGGTGTTTTCTCGTATCCCCACTTCTGCGGGCTGTGAACAGCGCCATCTTGCTGAGAACGTTCTGGCTGGAAGTCATTCGGCGGCAGCAGGCAGTGAACTGGTTCAGTGTCACGCGATACCACGGTGCGGCTGAAGTCGTCAGTTCCGGCGGCGCTGCGGCCCAACGGATCCCCTTCGCAGGCCGAGGGAAGGATTCAAGTTAGTTGTGGCCCGAGGGCCGATCCCTTGATGTCAGATCCCGGGACCGGTCAGGCCCTAGCTAATCATCACCTTGCGCGGGTGCTGCGAGTTGTCCTCGAGGAATGTCTTCTTGTTCGCGAGGTCGGCTTCGGTGGGCTGCACCTTACCGGCAGTGTCGGTGACCCGCGAAATCACGGTGTGCTCGCCGGCAGTGGCACCGTTCCAGGTGTAGTTGTAGAGCTTCCACCCATACTTCGCCGTGGTTGAGGGGTCGGCCGTTGCCATCTGCCACGGGCCGTCATCGATCTTCACTTCGACCGCCTTGATCGGCGTGCCGTCATTCAGAACGATGGTCGTCAGTTTGTGCGCGGTGCCGTTCTTGGTCACGCGAGCGACGAACGACTTCAGCTGCAAGTGGGTAATTCCGGTCTCCACCCACTTCATCTCGCCGTTGATCATCTCGCCCTTGAGCGTGCGGTACCAATGGGTCTGAAACTTGCCCATATATGGATCCTGCTGCGCCACAATCTCAGACAGCCACTTCACGTTCGGCGCGCCGTACCAGCCCGGCACAATCAGGCGCAGCGGGGCGCCCTGATGTTTGGTCAGCGGTTCGCCGTTCAGGGCATAGGCGAGAAATGGCGCCGGATCTGAAGCCAGCGCGCGGGCGCGCGGAATACTACGGCCATACTGCTGTTCGACATCGAAATTGGTGCCACGGAAGGCCACGGCTTCCTTGCCCCGATCTGCGCCAAAGAACACGATCTCGTGCGCATCGGTCTTGAGGCCGGCGGCGTCGAGCACGGTCTTCAGCGGCACGCCTGTCCAGCGGCCATTGCCAATCAGGCCCTGCACCGGACGCCGGTTCCCCGAGCATTCGAAGCCGGCGACGAGCTCGGTGCTGCCCATCTTTCGAATCTCGTCGATCGACAGGGACTTCGGCGTGTTCACCAAGCCGCCCACCTTCAACCGGAACGCGGCCGCGTCGACTTCGGGGTGACCGTAATGCTGGGTGGTGAAGAACTGATCCTTCGGCGTGAAGGCGCCGCTCAGCGTGCGGGTGTCGAACAGGCGCCGATCCACGGCCGGTGCCGGATTGAACGTCGGCGGAAATTCGGTGAACGGCACCACCGTTTCGCCCTGCGCCAGAGCGGGCAGGATCCATTCCAAGTTACCGGCCGCGCCCAGGGCCGCCGCGGCAATCCCGGTCTTCATCACTTCACGACGGTTCATCTGCTTCATGGGGCCCTTTAACAAGTCACGCAGCGATTGTTGTTCTTGGAACCGAGCTTCACCAGCAACGCGATGGTTTCCGGAATGGCCGACAGGCGCTGCACCGGGCCATTGGCCATGTCGGCCGTTGACTGACCGCTGCGCGCGACCGCCTTCACGTCGGCACCCTTGCTGACTAGATACATGATCATCTCGTTGTCGCCGCGCGCGGCGGCGTGGTGGAGCGGCGTGTAGCCGTCGTTATCCCGGTGGTTCACGTCGGCGCCCAGTTCCTCGACCAGATACTTGATGACCGCCATCCATGCTTCGGGAGCATGACGATGGGCGTTGCCGGCGAAGCCCTCGCCGTACTCAACGCCAGCAGCGGCGTGAATTGCGAAGGCGCCGGGACCGCCGGCGGGAATGACCGGCGCGTCGTATTTCTCCATATTGGCTTCTGCGGTCGGCATGATCGCGCCGCCGGCGCCCTGCGGCTGGGCGCCCGGCGCACCGGGGGCACCGCCGCCGCGGCGAATCTGCTGCGCCGGCGCCATGGTTGGGATGTTGGGGTCGGCGCCGTACGCGACGAGCAGCTTCATGGCCATCAGGTCGGTGCCGTAAGCGGCGCGCCAGAAGGCGGTGGAGCCTGACGTGTCGGCGAGGCCGCAGTTGCGGTTACCGCAGCCGGTGTAGACGAGATACCAGGGGTGCGAGCCGATGCGATGGTCGGCGTTGGCGCCCTTCTCGAGCAATGCCTGCATCACCTCGAGATAGGTGTGCTTCTGCAGTTCCATTTCCTGCGGCTGCGGGAAGCGCGTGCGGGGCTGCCAGGGCGTGTTGACCGCGGCCCACAGCGGCGAGACGCCGTTATTCTTGGCGGCCAGGTTGGTGTTGGCTCCGCGCTTGATCAACATCATCGCCGTGTCGAACTGCCCGTTGATGATCGCGGTGAGCAGCGGCGTGGTGCCGTCGCCGGCGTTCTGCTGGTCGATCTTGGCGCCACCGTCGAGCAACGCCTCGGCGGCCTCGATGTAGCCCTGGCGCGCCGCGTGCAACAGCGCCGTCATGCCGCCCTTGGTGGCGACCGGCGGGTTGATCTCTTCCGGATTGAAATTGCGCTGGTTGGGATCGATCGGCGCATTCGGGTCGCGCACCGGCATCTTGCCCGAGCGGACGATCTCGCGGCCGACCTGGATGGCGGCCTGCACCTGGCTGGGTGACGCCTTGGCTTCAGAGCCTTTGCCGACGAAGCCTTCGAGCACCTTGCGCTGGCTATCGGCAGCCGCGCGATCGAGCGCGCTGAACTTCGGGACGTCGATGACCTTGGTCGTCACCGAAGCGTCGGCGCCGCGGGCGAGCAGCGCCTTGATGGTGTCGACGCGATTCAGGCCAGAGGCGAAGATCAGCGGCGTCTGGCCGGCTTCGGCTTCCTTCGCGTTGACGTCGGCCTTGGCATCGATCAGCACGTTGACGACTTCGGCGTTGCCCGACGAGGCCGCCAGGTGCAGCGCGGTCACGCCGCTAGTGGTTGAACGCAAGTTGACGTCGGCGCCCGCCTTCAACAGGGCCTTGGCCAGCGGCGCGCTGCCCGACTTGCTCGCCAGGTGCAGCGGCGTGTACTGCCCGATGCGCGTCACCGCGGCGATATTGGCGCCGGCGAAGACCAGCATGTCGGCCAGTTCCGCGTCGCCACGTTCGGCGGCCCAGTGCAAGGCGCTCATGCCGTCGCCCTGCGCACCGTTGACGTCTGCACCCTGCTTGAGCAGGTCGCGGACGGCTGCCTTGTCGCCTCGCATTGCGGCATCGGCGACGGGCGAGGCCTGCTGCTGCGCACCGAGCGCAGCCGTGAGGACGAGGGCGATAACGAGGTTGATTGAAACGTAGCGCTTCATTCCGGCTCTCCTGATCGAACAAGGCGGCACTGAAGTGCCGCCCTCCTGGCACGAAGATCCCGGGCCCCCGGGGCCCGGGGCCCGGTTAAACCGCAGCCGTCGTCGGCATGGCCTGCGTGAGCGAGAGCTCGCCCGTGCTGTCGCCGAAAGTCTTGAGATCATCCATGCCGAGCGCGTGACCCATGGTGAGGAACGCGTTGGCCATCGGCGTGTCGGCCGCAGCCTTGATGTGGAGGTTGCCCTTGAGCGCGCCGTTGGCGTGGCCGAGGACGATCAGCGGGCAGCGGCGGTGGTTGTGAACGTTGGGGTCGGCCATCGGCGAGCCCCACACGATCATCGACTTCTCGAGCAGGTTCTTGTCGCCGTCCATCGACTCTTTGAGCTTGTCGAGAAGATAGGTGACCTGGCTGAGACGATACTTAGTGATTTTGTTGAACTCGAGGATCCGGTCTTCGCGGTCGCCGTGGTGCGACGCAGGGTGGAACGGCTGTAGCGAGCCGCTCTCGGGGAAGACGCGGTTCTGCGAGTCGCGGCCGGTCTTGAACGAAATGATGCGCGTCATGTCGGTCTCGAGCGCGAGGACCTGGAGGTCGAACATCAGCTTCATGTGTTCCGAGAACGAGTCGGGCACGCCGGCGGGGGCTTCCGGCAACTCGCGCTGGTCGCCACTGGTGTTGCGCGCCTCGATGGCCTGGATGCGGCGTTCGATCTCACGCACGTTGTTCAGGTAGCGATCAAGGCGGTTCTTGTCGCCGGTGCCCAGTTCCTTGCGGACCGTCGCGACCTCGCCCTGAATCCAGTCCAGGATGCTACGGCGCGACTGCCGGCGGGCGGTGCGATCGGCAGGCGTGCCGCCGGTGCCGAACAGCATGTCGAAGGCGACGCGCGGGTCGCGGATCATCGGTAGCGGCTCGTTAGGCGAGGCCCAGCTGATGGAGTCAGTGTAGGCGCACGAGTAGTTGTAGGTGCAGCCGCCAGCCTGGTCGAGGTTCTCGATGCAGAACTGCATTGATGGCAGCGGCGTGGCCTGGCCGAAGCGCTGGGCGTAGAGCTGGTCGAACGAGGTGCCGGCCCAGATGTCGGAGCCCTGCGTCTGCTTGGGGTGCGCCTGGGTCAGGAACACCGCGCTCGAGCGGAAGTGGTCGCCGCCAATTTCAGGAGCGGTGAACGCTTCGGCCATGCGGACGTCGGTGTTACTGACCACGGTCAAGTAGTCACGGTACGGCTCGAGTGACGTGAGCACGCTGTCGGGCACCATCGCGAAGTCCTTGCCGGTCGCCTCGGGGGCGAACAGGTGCTTGGTCGCGCCCCACTTGTTGCAGCCGGCGAGGCCATGGACCTCTTCGATGCAGATCAGGCGAGTGCGGTCGGCCACCGCTGGCGCCGCGCCAATGCCCTTGGCGGCGACCATCGCATCAAGGAACGGCAGCGCCACCGCGGCGCCCATGGCTCCCCGGATGAACGTGCGACGCGGCATGTGCTTACCTGTGAGGTACGACATCGTTATCTCCCTGCCTTGGTTTCGGTGGTCGTCGATTCAGCTTCCACTCGCTTCATCCGGAAGGCGTCGCTCTTCACGACACCGAGGATGAACGAGGACATCTTGTAATTGCCGGGCTCGGCAGAACGCGCAATCGCGCGAACCGCCGGCTGGTCGTAGTATTCGACGCGGCGGCCGAGCGCATACGCCATCAGGTTCTCGGTGAAGTTGCGGACCAGCGGCGTCGGCCG
The DNA here is from genome assembly GCA_031364805.1 of Acidobacteriota bacterium. Lineage (GTDB taxonomy): Bacteria > Acidobacteriota > Vicinamibacteria > Vicinamibacterales > UBA2999 > 12-FULL-67-14b. The sequence continues at coordinate 3,087 of JANLWW010000134.1, read as the reverse complement.
CCTGGTCAGCGCCGTCGTCAGCTCGGCCAGCGACGTTACCTTGCTGCCGTCATAGAAGTCACCGGCGGTGTCGAGCGGCATGCCGTTTTCGCGGACGCGCCACTTGGCGGTGACGTCGAAGTTGTCGAGCGCAAGGCCGATGGGATCCATGAACCGGTGACACGAATTACAGGTCGGGTTCTTGCGATGGAGCTCCATCTTCTCGCGCGTGGTCAGCAGGCGGCCTTCCTTCGCTTCACCGGCTTCTTCGAGCGCCGGAATGTCGGGCGGCGGTGGGGGCGGCGGCGTGCCGAGCAGCACCTCCATCACCCACTTGCCGCGCAGCACCGGCGAGGTCCGGTTCGCCAGCGAGGTCTGCACGAGCATGGTGCCCTGGCCGAGGATGCCGCGACGCGAGGTATCGGGATAGGCGAACCGGCGGAACTGGTTGCCGATCACCCCGCGGTAGCCGTAGTGACGGGCTAGACGCTCGTTCAGGTACGTGTAGTCGGCGTTCAGCAGGTCCATCAGGCCGCGGTCTTCCTTGATCAAGCTGGCGAAGAACAACTTGGTCTCGGTGCGCATGGCCTCGGCGAGGTTCTCGTCGAAATTCGGATAGAAGTTCGGGTCCGGGTGGACCTTATCGACGTCCTGCAACCGGAGCCACTGCGCCGCGAAGCGGCTTGCGAGCGCATCGGAACGCGGGTCAGCCAGCATGCGGCGCGCGTGTTTCTCGAGTCCACCGGGCGATGACAACTCGCGACGACCCGCGGCGTCGAGCAAATCCTGATCGGGAGGCAGACCCCAGATGAAGAACGACAGCCGTGACGCGAGGTCGACATCGGCGACACGGTAGGTGCCACCCGAGCGGGCATCGGTCGGCGCCCGTTCGAGACGGAAGATGAAGTGCGGGCTCGCGAGCACCGCTTCAAGCGCGCCGCGCACGCCCAGTTCGAAACCACCTTTGGCTGCCGCGCTCTCGTAGAAGGGCATCAGCCGATCGACCTCGGCGGTGGTCAGCGAACGACGGTACGCGGCGCCGCCGAGGCGCGTGAGAATCTGACGGGCGCAGGGGCGCTCATCGGTGGTTGACGTCGGCCGGCAAGTGAAGATCTTCTGGCGGCTTGCCGTGGTCGAAATGCCCGTGGTCTTCATGGGCCCGCGAATGACGAAGTCGCGCATATGGGGCAGCGTCGTGATACCGCTGCCGCCCGACCCGCCACCCGCGTACGACCAATCGTGCGGACGAATCAGGTCTTCGTACGGACCGTCGATCTTGCGGACGAACGCGGCAGCCACCTTGTGCTGCCCGGCGCGCACCAGGAACGGCTCGGTGCGCAGCGGCGTCTGGCCCCGGCCATCGGCGCCGGCGATGTTGATCAGTTCGTACTCGACAAGCGCGAGGCGCTGGCCGTCGATCGAAATGTCGATGTCTTCGAAGCGGGTGTTCTCGCCCGAGTTGAACGTCATCTCGAAGGCGTACTCGCCGTCGGCCGGGAACACGTGTTCCACCACCATGCCGCCGCGCGTGCCATAGGGTGCGCCTTCGACGTGGTCCCACGGGTGCTGGGACATGTAGCTCGGGTTGGTGTAGGTGGAATCGATCGACGGCGCGTCCTTGTCACCCACCGCCATGCGGCTGATGTCGGCGGCGGCGTTCAGGTACGACTCGAGCAGCGTCGGCGAGAGGGTCTGCTCGTCGGCGATGTTGTCGAAGTTCGCGCTCATCGTGTCGAGCGGCAGCCAGTTGCCGGAGTCGACGTCGATGGCGAGCAGCTCTTTGACCGCGCGCGAATACTCGGGACGGTTCAGACGCTGGAAGGTGCGGCCGCCTGGATTTGGATTGGCCTTCGCGTAGGTATCGACCGTGGTCTCGAGGGAGTGAATCAAGCCCTGATACGTGACGGGGTCAGGACGCGGCATGCCCGGCGGCGGCATCATGCTCGCCTGCAGCTTACGGATGATGCGCTCGGCGACGTCCGCCTGGGGACCGGCCTTCGCGATATCGAACGACGCAAGCGACAGGTTGCCGGCCTTGCCGCGATCGCTGTGACAGCCGGCGCAGTAACGCTTCACGAGCGCGTTCTGCTCGTCCGTCTTCGCGCGTGTCGCGACGGCGGGTTCGGTTTTTTGCGGATGTGAAACCGCGGGCGCTTGCTTCGCTGCAGCTGTCGCCGCACCTTTCTTACGAACGGGTGTCGAGGCCGGTTGCTGTGCTGCGATGACCGAAACAAGCCCAAGGCACAGAAGGGCAGTGCCCAGGGAAATGGAACCGACGCTTTTCATTCCACAATCCCCACAAAAACCACGAGCCTGCCCGATAAGGGCTAACTCGGGCTCCTAGTCCATCTGGTTGGACTATACACCCAATCTCCGGGCTACATGGATGGGGCAAGAACATATGACTTTCGGTGACATTTGTAGACATTTTGGCCTGAAAAGGCCGTTGGGCGGTCGCGCACTCCCCAGCCGGTAATCCAGTTCCAAAGGTCATAATGGGCCCCCATGAAGACCACGATCCACGGGTTGATAGTCGCGGCCGCGCTGCTCGCGGCACTTGCGCCGGTTGCCGCCAGAAAGGCCGTCGATCTGGACGCCGCGACGATCGCCGACCTCACCGCCGCGTTTGCCGCCGGCACGCTCACGTCCGAGCAGCTGGTTCAACTGCACCTCGCGCGCATCCAGGCGTACGACAAGCAGGGCCCGAGCCTGCGCGCCGTGATCATGCTCAACCCGAAGGCGCTCGACACGGCACGAGCCCTTGACGCGGAGCGGAAGGCCAGGGGCCCGCGCTCTCTTCTCCACGGCATCCCTGTGGTGCTCAAAGACAACTACGACACCGCCGACATGCCCACCACGGGCGGATCGATCCTGCTCGAAGGCTCGATCCCGCCGGATGATGCGTTCGTGGTGAAGAAGCTGCGCGATGCTGGCGCGATCATCCTGGCCAAGGTCAACATGTCGGAGTTCGCATCGGGCGCCGCCATCAGCTCTCTGGGCGGCGCCACACGCAATCCGCACGACCTGCTGCGCACGCCGTCGGGATCGTCAGGCGGCACCGGCGCCGCCATTGCCGCGGTGTATGCCACCGTCGGCCTGGGCACCGAC
>JANLWW010000085.1:0-10649 GCA_031364805.1 Acidobacteriota bacterium | reverse complement strand
CACTATCGTCGGCAGCCTGTTCGTGCCATTCCTCGCAGCCACCCTGCTCTACTTGAACAACCGGGTGAAGTGGACCGAGCCGGTGCCACACAACGCCTGGTACACCAACCTGCTGCTGGTTGCCATCCTGCTGCTGTTCGCCATCGTCGGTGCCCAGGAAGTGATTGGCGCCTTGCGGTAAGATGTGCTCGTGGATTCCAGAGTCGACCGCTCAGTCGTGAGCGTCGGGTCGCTACACGACGAACCGGATGAACGTCGTTGGTGGTGGGCACGCACACCGCTTGAACGGCTCGCCGCCATCGAGGTCATGCGTCGGGTGGTCTATGGACGAACCGCTACTCACGGAAGACTTCAAAGAGTTTTTGAGATTACTCAACGCGAACCGCGTTGACTATCTGGTGGTCGGCGGCTTTGCCGTCGGCTTTCACGGCTATCCCAGAGCCACGATCGACCTTGACGTCTGGGTTCGAATGACCCCGGACAACGCCGATCGAATCGTTGCCACGCTGGTCGCCTTTGGGTTTGGATCGGCGTCGTTCGACGCCAGCCTGTTCATCAATCCTCGCAGCCTGGTTCGCTTCGGCGTGCCACCGTTTCGCATCGAGATCATGACGTCCATCGACGGCGTCGAATATGACGTGTGCCGGCGGCGATCAGTGACCACCGACGTCGAAGGGGTGGCGATGCCGATGATCTCGCTCGAAGACCTCAAGACCAACAAACGCGCGGCGGGCCGGCACAAAGACCTGAACGACCTGGAGAATCTGCCTTAGCTTAGGCAGGTTGTTGGCGCGCGTGTGGGCACTCCTCAGCGTGTCCTGGTGCCCCGCTGTTTCTTCTGCGCCTCCACCATGGCCGCGACGTCCGCCAGCAACTTCTTCGCGTCGTAGACGATGCCGTCCTTAATCGTGTAGCGAATGCCGCCGACCCGCTCCATCTGGCCCGTCCGGTCGTTCAGCCGCAGGTGGCCCGTGCCGTACAACACCTTGATGTTCTGCAGCGGGTTCTGGTCCACCAGTACCAGGTCCGCCAGCAGGCCGGCGCGGACGATGCCGAACTCCGGCTGCTGGCCCTTGGGGTCGTGGAGCGCTTCGGCGCCGTTCATGGTGGCGGCGCGGATCACTTCGAGCGGATGGAAACCAGCCTCCAGCAGCAGCTCCATTTCGTGGATGTAGCCGAAGCCCCAGGTGTTGTAGGTATACGCCGCATCGTCGCTCACCGTGACCCGGCCGCCCATCTTCTTGTAGTCGTTCAGCAGCCGGAACCACACTTGGTAAAAGTTGCGCATGGCGATTTCGTCCTGGTGGGTCCAGTCGAAGAAGTACGAGCCGTGGTTCTCGCGGTTGGGGGTGTAGTAATCCATCAGTGACGGCAGCGTGTACTTGTCGTGCCAGTCGGCATTGCGCATGCGCATCACGTCGCGGCCGGCGGCATACGCGGTCATCGTCGGATCGAACACGGTGCGCAGCTTGAGGTGCTCCTGCAGGTAGGCGTTCCACTCCGGGCTGCCCGGCGGATGGATCATGTTCCACAGCCGCGCCACCTGGCCAAACCGGTACTGCTCGTCGTTGTAGTTCATGCCGTCGGGCCACGGCTGTACCCGGTAGTCACGCAGCAGCGGCTCGAAGTGGCCGTAGAAGTGCGTGACCGTGCCGAGGCCCATCTTCGCCGCCGTCAGCGCGTCCATCTGGGCGACACCGCGCTGCTCGAGATGCGCGGTCGAGCCGAGGCCATGCTGCCTGGCCTCATCGAGCAGCGCCGACATGATGTGAGGCGGGTAGGCCACGAGCTTCAAGCCGTCCACGCCGTTGGCGGCGCACCACCGCACCCACTCGCGGGCTCTTTCGGGCGTGTCGGTCACACCCTTGTCCCAGCCAGCGCCAGGGCGCTGGTAGTTGAAGATGCGTGGCGCCACGATCTGGTTGGCGGCGCTCCGTCCCTTCTCTTTGAGCGCCATCGGTTGCGCCGTCAGCTCGACGCCGCGGATGGTCGTGACCCCGTGCGCCATATAGAGCTTGTAGGTGTATTCGTTCTCGCGCGACTTTACGTCATCCCCGAGGTGGGCGTGCAGGTTGACGAAACCGGGCATGAGGTACATGCCGGTGCCATCGATGGCGTTTGGCGCTGCCGGCGGGGCCGGCTCACGAGACTGAACCGCCGGCGTGCCGGCATTGACGATCCGGGCAATGCGGTTGTTCTCGACGATGACGTTGGCGGGGCCGAACGGCGGTGCGCCGGTGCCGTCAATCACCATCACGTTGCGGATTGTGAGGGTCGGGAACGGTCCGGCGCCTTCACCGGGGCGCCGGTCGGGAGCCGGTACGAGTCCGGCCTGCTGCCCGTGCAAATTCAGGCCGGCCAGCAGGAGTGCTGCCGCAAGTGCGATGGTGGTCGGCTTCATGCGCAGCATCATACGACACGGCTGCGGCTTGCGGCTTGCGGCTCTGATGTACGTAGAAAAGGGCGCAGTGCCCAAGCACCGCGCCCTCTCTGTATTGCCAGACCTCAGGTCCTCAAGACCTCAAGTCCTTAGAAGTTCAGCGAGAAGCCGATGCGGATGATGCGCGGCGCCAGGATCTCGACGGGGTTGAGGTAGCTGCCGCCCACGGCGAGTGTGCGAGCAACGGCCGTGTCGGAGTTGCCGATGTTGAAGAAGTCCACCTGCGGCTGGAAGCTGCGGCTGCCGAACCGGAACGAGCGCGACAGGCGCACGTCGAACATGGTCACGTTGCCGTAGCGCTCGTCGCCACGTTCGCTCAACTGAATGGCCTGCGTGGCGCGCGTCAGGGCGATGCCCTGGGTGGCGGCGACCGCACGGGTCAACGAGTAGGTTGAGATATACGGGTAGCCGTTGTTGGCGATCATCGAACCGGCGAGGTTGATGCGGCCGGGAAGCTCGTAGCTGCCTGACAGACGCAGCGCCGTCTCGGAGTCGTTGCCGATGATGCCGGTCGGGAAGCGGGTGTTGTTCGGGTCGTTGAGGTCGGTGCCGCCGGAGACGCCACCCTCGTTCTTGCCGATCGTGAAGCCCGCCTGCATCTGCCACTTCTGCGAGAAGCGCTTGGTGGCCGTGAACTCGATGCCTTTGTAGGTGGTGTCGAGGTAGTCGACGTTGTCGCGCACGTTCAGCGTGACCGCGTTCGCAGCCGCCGAGATGTTGTACACCGACGCAGTTGTCGGCTTAGGGCTGGCCACCGTGCCACCAGGACCGTTCGGGATGGTGATGGTGTGCTCGGTGTACGCCGACGCCGGCTGCAGCGTGTTGACCTGGCCGATCTGCTTGCGGTTGGTGCGGTAGTAGAACATCGCGCCGACGCGCACGGCGCCGGGGAGCTCGGTCTCAATACCGGCGGTCGCTTCGTCCGAGTACGGCCAGTCGACTCCGGGAGCGTAGTTGGTGAGGGTGCCGCCGCTGAACGAAGCCGGGCAGGTGCCGATCTCCGAGGCCTGGACCTTGCCGTCACCGTTGGGATCGGTCCACACGCAGTCGCGCGAGCCGACGGTCAGCGGGTTGACGTTGGTGACGCGATCGATGCCGACCTGCAGGCCGTACCGGCTGTAGCTGGCCTTGACCGCCGTGCGGCCGCTGCCCGTGAGGTCGTAGGAGGCGCCGGCGCGCCACACCGCGATGTTCTGGTTGATCGCTTCGCTCTCAGTGACGGTGCGAGCTGCCGCAAACGTGCCACCCGGGCTCGACTGGTCCGGTAGCGTGCCGACATACTTGTCGAAGCGGCCGCCGATGTTCAGGGTCAGCCGGTTCATCGACCACGAGTCCTGGATGAAGAAACCGGTCACGATCGCCTTGTTCTTCGAGAACGCCGGCGAGTTCCACTGGCGAACCGAGGTCGGCACGCCGTTGTTGTAGATCGTCCAGTGGTCGCCCTTCACGGAGTAGTCCGATCCGTAGAAGAGACGGCCGAACTGCGCGCCGACCTTGAACAGGTGTTCGCCGCCGAAGCCGCTCTTGCCAAAGGTGACGATGTTGTCGAACTGGTGGCGCGAGTTGGGCTGGTGTTCTTCACGAGTCGATGCAAAGAACACGTCCGTGGTGACGGTGTCGATCTTGCGAATCGCATCGGCTGCGGTGTCGGGCTGGTAGGTGTAGTTGGTCTGGCCGTCCATCACGCTGAAGTTCGACTCGAACACCAGGCTGCCCTTGATGCCAGTGTACTTCGCCTGCGTGGTCTGCACTGGGTTGGTCTGCACGACCGACGCAATGTCGGGAATGCGGTCGTTGCTATCGCGGCGGTGGCCGCGGATCTTGTCGTTCCAAAGGTAGGACGCCGACAGCTTGTTGTTGGTGGTGACCTGGGCGACCAACTTGCCCGAGTAGTTCTTCAGGTCATTGTCATCGAGCGCCTGCGAGCCGTCCGAGTTGCGCGCACTCACCAGCTTGTTCACCACCCACTTGCGAATGGTGCCGTTGACCCACACGCGGTTCTGCACCAGCGCGCCACCACCCGACAGGTTGAAATCGTAGGTCTTCTTGGTGGGGTTGCCGAGGAACAGGGGGTTGACCCTCTGCGTCTCGGCCCAGTTCTCGGCCTGCAGGTCGTCGTTGGCAAAGTTGTAGCGCGCGTTGCCCTTCCACAGGTTGCCGCCGTCCTTGGTCACCATGTTGATGGAGACGCCGCCGGCCAGCGTTTCCGCCGGGATCGCCGAGGTCATGTAGTTGACCTCTTCGAACATGCCCTGGTCGTAGTAGATCATGGTCGCGCCGCCGCCGCCGCCCGGCCAGTTCACCGTGGCACCGTCGATGTTGTAGCTGACGTCGGCGGTGTTCGAGCCGTGCGCCGACAAGCTGCTCTGCTGCATCGACTGCGTGCCGCCGACATCATAGGTCGCCACCTGCACTCCGGGGATGAGCTTGGCCAGCGACCACGGGTCGCGGCCGGTCGGGATGCCTTCCAGGATCTCCTGGTTCATCACCGTCTGCTGCACGTTGGAGCGAACGTCCACGGTCGGCGACTCACCGGTGACGGTGATCGTTTCGCTCAGCGAACCCACTTCCATCTTGCCGTTGATGGTCGCGACGAACGCCGCGCTGATGCGGACGTCGGGCCGGTCCACCGATCGGAACCCCTGCAACTCCATTCGCACGCCGTAGGTGCCGGGCACCAGGCGGTCGAAGCGATAGGTACCGTTAGTGTCGCTGACCTGGGTCTGGGGGCCGCCAATCAGGCGCTCGCCGCTGAGCGTGACCGTCACGCCTGGCAGCACCGCGCCGCTCGCGTCGGTCACCGTACCTGCGATCGACCCGGTCGTCTGTGCGTGGGCCAGGCCCGCGCTCAAGAAGACCGCCGTGCAAACAAACAACGCCATGCGGCGAACAATCGTCATTGCCTCTTCCTCCGTCGTAAACAAATAGGTAAACGGCCTCTAGCACCGTCCAACCGGGTTTTCCTGATTGCTAGATGACCGACGCGCTATTGTCGCTGATTGTTCGCCAGTGTAATAGCGCTTTTAGGTGAACGGTGGGATGAGCGGCGAGAATATACTGCTGCCGATCCGGCGCAACGAAGCCGCGCGATCCAATTCATTGGTGTGCCATCGTCCGGGCGGTTTTCGGAGACATTTCATGACCAGACCGCACCTGTCCGCCACGCTGGTCACCACAGTAGCCCCTATGCGTATGAAAACTACTTGTGTCGCGATCGCCCTCGCCCTGGCGGCGGTCACTCACGCCCAGGAACCGCAGAAACCATTCGAGCCTACCAGCGGCCAGGCCGGTAAGGACGTTGTGTGGGTGCCGTCGCCACCGGCCATGGTGAGCAAGATGCTCGAGATTGCGCAGGTGACGCCGAACGACTTCGTGATGGACCTCGGCTCTGGCGACGGCCGCAACATCATCGCCGCCGCCAAGCTCGGCGCGCGCGGCCTGGGTGTGGAGTTTAATCCCGACATGGTGGCGCTGTCGCGCAAGCTGGCCGCCGAGGCCGGCGTCGGCGACAAGGCCCAGTTCGTCGAGGGCGACATGTACGCCGCCGACATCTCGAAGGCGACGGTGCTGGCGCTATTCCTGCTGCCCGTGAACCTGAACCGGCTGGCGCCGAAGTTCCTCGAGATGAAACCTGGGACACGAATTGCCGGCAACACGTTTGGCATCGACGGCTGGGAGCCGGATGATCGCGTCACGCTCGATCAGAACAGCGATTGTTCGAGCTGGTGCGAGGTGTTGCTGTGGGTTGTCCCGGCCAGGGCAGCGGGCACCTGGAAGATGGCAAACGGCACCCTCACGCTGACACAGGACTACCAGATGATCAAGGGCGAGGTCACGATCGACGGCGCCACCTATACCGTCCCCAACACGGCGCTGCGGGCCGACGAGATTGCCTTCATTGCCGGCGGCCTGACGTTCAAGGGCAAGATCAGCGGCAGCCAGATCGAAGGCCTGATCACGATGCCTGCGGGGCAGGTTCCCTGGCGAGCGTCGCGCCAGTGATCATGGTTGCGCAAGCTTTTCCATCGCCACCGTGAAGGCTCGCCGCCCCGCCGACGGGTCATAGACGATCACTGGCATCAGCCGCCCGCGAATGCGGTCCGGGTTCGCGCGGGCATAGCCCATCAGGGTGGTCGCGAGTAATTGCTGGTCGTCCGCGTCTCCTCGGCGCGCCCCTCGACTTCGCTCGGGGCGACCTGAGCTTGCCGAAGGTCGAGGCACGCCGGTCAGCAAGTCGTTCAGCGTCAAGTCCCAGGCCTCGCCCCAGAGCAGCGCGTCAACCACGGTGCCCTTCACCACGTTGTGGGAGAAGTTGAAAAAGAACGACAGCGGCGAGTAGGCCGTCTCGGTGGGGCGATGACGTTCGAACGCGGCAAGCAGCGTCGTCCTGTGCCTGGTGAACAGTTCCAGGAACTGGACGCGGTCGCTCCCTGAGTCTTTCAGCGAGGCGGGCGGCACACCGACGAAGGCCCGCGCGTCCGGGGTCAGGCCATTCAGCAGCGCCTCTTCAATGACCGCGCGCTCCCGGCTCACAATGCCCGCGGTCGCCATGCGGTCGTACTGCCGCATGGTTGACGCGAGGGCGAAACACAGCCACGGATAGTCAGCGACGTTGTCGTCGCGCAGCGCCACCGTGTCGCGCCCGCACTGCGCTTCGAACCCAAAGCGCAGGTGACAACCCATGCTGGCGACGTGTCCCAGGCCGATCCTTACCTGGTGATCCTCGTTCAGGGTGCGGACCTTGGCCAGCAGGGTCGTGAAGCCCGTCTCGTCCAGTTCGTAGTGCGAGGTGCCGATCAGCAGCAGCGTTTCAGCATCGGCGGCGAACCGCTGGCCGCTGCCGTTGGGCCCCTGCAACTCGTCGAGCAACGCCTGCACGCGATCGAAATTGCGATCGGCATCACCGTCGTCCCAGACGCGCAGGGTGAGCAGCGCCAGCACGTGGGCAAAGTAGTAGTCGACCAGGATCGCCAGTTCAACCGTCGTGGCCGGTTCCTGCCCCCGCTGCTCGATCAGGAAGTGCAGCACGTCAACCGGGATGATGTCGGGATTGACCTGCTGCGAGACGCCGTCCCAGTCGTGCAGGACGTGGAAGCCTTCGGCCCGGGTGCGGCCGTCGTAGGTGCGAATCATCCGGTCGAGAAAAATCTGGTGACCGCCGGCCTTGAACTCGTTCGCGCGCATGGCGTCTCGCAACCGCAGCAAGGCGGCGCCCAGGTTCCTGGCGCCGGCGGCATCGGCGACCATGTCATGTCGAGCGGAGCCGCGCAGGGCGCTGCCCACGAGACTGCAGGCATGTTCGAAAGTGATTTCCATGGGGCTCGGCGAACAACGAATAGAATACCGCGAATGAAACAGGTCCTCTTCCTTCTCGCTGTGATCGCGGCGGCATCGTCTGGCGCCCACGGGCAGGCACGGCCGGCCTCAACCTTCAACGTAGTCGAGGCCACCATTCCCGCGATGCAGGCGGCCATGGCCAAGGGCCAGCTCACCTCACGGCAATTGGTTGAGCAGTACCTGATTCGTATCGCGATTCATGAAGATCGCCTGAATGCGGCGCTGGCGATCAATCCGACCGCGCTGCAGGAAGCCGACGTGCTTGACCGGGAGCGCGCGCAAGGCAAGCTGCGCGGCCCGCTCCACGGCATTCCCGTGGCGCTCAAGGACAACATCCACACCACGAACATGCCGACCACCGGCGGAGCCCTGGCCTTTGCCGGTTACGTGCCGCCCTACGAGGCCACGCTGACGAAACACCTTACGGCCGCCGGCGCCATCATCATTGCGAAGACCGGCTTGACCGAGCTTGCTAACTGGGTCGCCGGCAATCCGAACCCGATGCCCGGCAATTACAACGCCGTGGGCGGCTTCGCTTTCAACCCCTACGACCCTCGTCCGGACCCCCGGCCCGACCCGGGCGACGGCCGCCCGGTGCTGCAGACCGGCGGCTCCAGTTCCGGCATCGGAACTGCTGCGAACCTGTGGGCCGCGAGCGTGGGTTCCGATACCGGCGGCTCGGTGATCAGCCCGTCGAATGCCAACATGCTGGTGGGCATCCGCCCGACCATTGGCCGCATCAGCCGGTACGGGGTGATCCCGATTACCGCCGATCACGACACCGCGGGCCCGATGACGCGCACGGTCACCGACTCGGCGATCATGCTGGGCGCCATGGAGGGCGCGACACCGGATCCAAACGACGCGGCCACTCGCACTTGCACGCCGCCGCCCGGCCGCGACTACACGAAGTTCCTCAACGCCGGCGGCCTCAAGGGCGCGCGCATAGGAGTGCCCCGTGCCTTCTACATCGACCGGGTCACGCTGCCCGGAGAGTCCACTCCGCGAGGCGGCGTGAATGCCGAGCAAGCCAAGGTGATGGCCGAGGCCATTGCCGTGCTCAAGCAGCAAGGCGCTACGATCGTGGACCCGGCTGACCTCCCCAGCTTTGTCGCCACCAAAGCCGACGACAGCTTTCCGCTGTTCGACTATTGCTCTGGCGCGGAACACGCGAAGGGCAAGGACAGCGGCTGTACGTCGGGCTTCAAGTACGGCATGAAGCGCGACTTCAACGCATGGCTCGCCAGCCTGGGGCCGTCGGCACCGGTGAAGACGCTCACCGAGCTGCGCAACTGGAACCTGGCGCATACCAAGGCCAACGCCATGCAGTTCCAGCAATCGCGCCTCGACATCTCCGATGAGATCGACCTGGTCGCCGACAAAGCGCGCTACGACGCCGACCATGCCAAGGATCATCGGCTGAGTCGCGATCAAGGCATTGATGCTGTGCTCAAGGCGCACAAGCTCGATGCCATCATCACGCCGGGCGGCAGTGGCGCCGGGGTCGCCGCGCGCGCGGGTTATCCGATCATTGCGGTGCCGTTCGGCCTGGTGCCGAACGCGCCGAACCAGCCGTTCCCGGCAGGATTTAACGCCAGGCCGGCGCCATTTGGTGTGGGATTGGTTGGCGCGCAGTGCAGCGAGCCAAGACTCATCGAGCTCGCCTACGCGTTCGAGCAGGCCACCAAGCGGCGCGTCCCGCCCGCGGCTGCGCCTTAGGGGCGGCATTCAGGTGCTGGATTTCCACCTTGCGATCGGATTTTTCCGCAGCCATCGGTACGCGGCCTGATCGCGGGGATGCGGTTTTACTGGGCCAGGCGCTAAATTCTTGCGTCGTGAGGTTGGCTTTGGTCGTGCATAGGCAGTGGGCCAGGGAGAACTGTTATGCGCCTGACATTCTGCGGACTCGGACTCGCCCTCGTTGTTGCGGCCGCACTAGCTAGTGCGCCGACCGTCACCGCCCAGGAACCGGCCAGCCCGTCGTCACTCGCCATCGCTGGCGCCAACCACTTCGCGCAGTACTGCGTGGCGTGCCACGGCAAGGACGCCAAGGGGACCGGCCCGTTGGCCAAGAACCTCACGCCGAAACCAGCCGATTTGACGGGGCTGACCATGCGGAACGCAGGCACCTATCCCAAGGACATGGTGTTCCAGGTGATCGACGGCCGCACAAAAGTGAAGGGGCATGGCGGCGGCGACATGCCGCAGTGGGGCGACACGTTTCTCGCCTCGTCTGGCGCGGGTGATGCCGACGCCGTGAAGCGGCGCATCGATTCGCTGGTGAATTACCTGGCGACGCTGCAAACGAAGTAGCGCCCGTCTTCAATCGGACCTCACCCTCCCTGTGGCAGCGCGGCACCCGGCGGATCGCCGGCTCCCCGCGCTCGCCCGTCACATCACGGGTGGTCGGCCAGTTGCTGTAGTTGCTCCACTTCGCGCAACAGGTCGCGCGTCAGTGCCGAATGGTGGCGCCGCGCCAGCGCGTCGGCCACGGCGTCGTAGTACCAGAGTGTGCCGTCCCGCCTGCCTTGAAAGCGCTGCCAGACCTCGTCGCCGTTGATGCGAAAGTCGCGAATGATCGCCCGCACGTTGTGCAGTTTGTCGGCGGCCGATACCAGGCACACCGAAGCGCTGGCGGCGTCAATGTGCGTCAGGTATTGCTCCTTGCGCTCCCGCCACGGCAGCTTGTCTTCAGGATGTTCGACCAGGCTGTCGCTGCATCCGAAGACGATGTCGGCGACCGCGTCACCGAAGCGGGCGCGAATCTCGGCGTGGCGCGCCGCGCCACCACCAACATCGGCCGCGGCGTGAAGCAGGGCACCAAAGGCCACGGCGTCGCGGGGGCCGGACACCAAGGCAAATGCGGCAACGC
>JANLWW010000057.1:0-1726 GCA_031364805.1 Acidobacteriota bacterium | reverse complement strand
TGAACCAGGTGGTGATCAACACGTTGTCGGAAGATAACAACACCATCAACAACGAATACATCCGCATGGACAAGGATGGCAAAATCACGGGCGTCACGCACGTGATCTACAACCGCCGCAAGAAATAGCGCCGGGCAGCGTGTCGGCTCGCACGTCGGCACGGATGTTGTAGCCGTTGCGGATGTGTATACCGTCGGCAACCTTAGCCTCAACGTTGGTGAGCTGATTCACGACGGCGCCGCGCTGACTACGCGTGAGGTGCTCGCACTTATCCACGAGGTGTGTCGGGGTCCCGGCGTGGGTTTCCCCAACTCCGCCAGCGACCTTTCGATCACACCCGCTGGGGAGGTGCTGATTTCTCCAGCCAATGAACCGACGGCGGCGCCGGATCCACGCGCTGCCGTCGCGCATCTCCTCGACACGATGTTACCCGCTGTAAATCGGGGGCCCGACCATGTCGTGCCGCCGGCCCTGCGTGGCTTACCGGCGCGGTTGAGGGCCGCCGGTGGCGAAGCAGGCCCGACGGATCGCCAGGATCTAATGTCGATCCTGTCGTGGCACCTCGGTGGAGATCCCCAACAAGTCATCCAGCAGTTGACGCAACGCTTCTCGGCTCGAGAGGGCGAAGCGGTATCCGCAGCGACCGTCGCATTGCCCCTCCCGCATGCACCGCAAGTCGTCGTCGCGGACGTGCCCAATGCCATCGGCGTTCCCCGCGCGCCCGACCTTCACGACCTCGACCTGAATCGAGAGCACCGCAAGGAGCCGTGGGCTCCGGCACAAGTGGTTTCACCACCGCCTGCTCGCGCAGCCCGGGTACCCATGCGCGGCATCTTGTTGGGTCTGGCGGTTGGCGCGCTGTTTGTTGCAATTGGGGTGGCGGCGTACTGGATGTTTCGCGACCAGGCAGTCGATCAACGCACCGCATCCGAACTTGCCGAGGCACCTGCCGGCCCTGTCGCCGGACGCATCGAAGGCCCGCGACCAACGGTCGCCACAGCTCGAGCTGCGGACGCCGCCGCAACGCCCGCTGCCGCTGACGCACTCCCCGCGCGCCCGTTAGCTCTACCGGTTGCCGACGGCGCGTTCTCCCCGGCGTTTGCCACGAATGGGCGAGAGTTGTTCTTTCACGCGGGTCACGCCGACACCGGACGCTTGCACGTAGCAACCCTCGACGAAAGCGGGCAGGTGTCACGCGTCACCGCGCTGCTCGCTGAGCGCGCGCGGAACTATCACCCGCAGGTGTCGCCCGATGGCCGGCTGCTCGCGTTCGATTCGGATCGTGATGGTATGCGTGGCGTCTACGTGTCGGGCCGCGATGGTTCCAATCCTCAGCGCGTGAGCGGTAGCGGCTACGCCGCCGTACCAAGTTGGTCGCCAAACCGGAAGTGGCTCGCTTTCGTTCGCGGCGAGACGTCGCGGTCCCAAGTCTGGAATTTGTGGCTGCGAGATCTGTCAACGGGCGCCGTGCGGCGGCACACGTCGTTCCGGTCAGGCCAGGTGTGGGGAGCGTCGTGGTTCCCCGACGGCGGATCGCTCTGCTACAGTCACGACTATCAACTCGTGATCAGCCACCTGGATGGGCGCGCGGACATCGTGATCGACACGCCGCGGCGCGGTCGTCTGGTCCGGACGCCCGCGGTCTCTCCCGATGGGCGTCGCGTGGTCTTCCAGGTCTTCAAGGACGGTGTCTGGATCCTCGACGTGCAGACGCGGCGGATGCGAC
>JANLWW010000153.1:0-69026 GCA_031364805.1 Acidobacteriota bacterium | reverse complement strand
AACTGTGATTTTCTTGACCTGACCCCGGGCAGGCATCCCGGCTGGAGTAGCATGCGGGCATGCGGGATGTACGCGTTGCCTCAGACGGCACCAAGTTCGGCCAGGACATCACCATCGGCTCCCATCACCTTCGGGCCGACGAAGAGGCCGTTCACGGCGGTGGCGACACCGGCCCCGGACCACACGAGCTTCTCCTCGCCGCCCTCGGCGCCTGCACGTCGATGACCTTGCGTCTCTACGCCGAACGCAAGGGCTGGACGCTTCGGAGTGTCCAGGTGACATTGACCGGAGCGGCGGCCGACGGCACGTACGGGATCACTCGTCAGATCGCCATGGACGGCGATCTCGACACCGAACAGCGGCAGCGGCTGCTGGAGATCGCCGAGAAGTGCCCGGTTCACCGAACGTTGACCGGGGAGGTCCTGATTCAGACGACGGCGGTGGCGGCATGAGCCATGACATCATCAAGCGCTATACCAACGGCGAAGTCACTGTGATTTGGCAGCCGTCGCTGTGCGTGCACTCCGCCATCTGTTTTCGCGGCCTGCCGGCGGTGTTCGACCCGCGCCGGCGGCCGTGGGTGGTGCTCGATGGGCAACCCACCGATGCGATCACCACGCAAGTGGAGGAATGTCCTTCAGGCGCTCTCTCGTTCGAGCGCGTGAAGCCCGAATAGCGGGAGTGTGCGGCCAGCCAGCCAAGGCAACCATGTTGGGGCACTTTCGGTAGGCCAGGGGCATACCCTTAGTCACGCAGGCTCGTTCCCACCCTGCTTTGCCGCTGCTTTCGCGGCATCAGGTTTGCTTTATCTCGCAACGAGAGAGAGCAGAACAGCATGACTTCGCGCCTGTCGCCGCGCATCGTTTCACGGTTTCTTGCCACCATCCTCCTCATTACCGCCATGGCGACCGGCTACGCGATCTGGCTGATCAAGGCCGACGTGGATCGGGCGACCGCCGGTTTGACCCTGAACCCCGGCCCGTCATCGACGGTGATCTTCGACGCCAAGGATCGGCCGATCTCAGCGCTCTACAAGGAACATCGCCTGCCGGTGTCGCTCGAAGAGATATCGGATGAGCTCGTGCAGGCGGTCCTGCTCACCGAGGATCGCCGCTTCTACGAGCACGACGGGGTTGACCGCCGCCGCATTCTGGCGTCGATGATTGCCAACCTCCGCGAGGGTCGCGTGACCCAGGGCGCCAGCACCATCACGCAGCAGTTCGCTCGCGCCGCCGTCCTGGACCGGAGCCGGACCTACGGCCGCAAGCTCCGCGAGGTCTGGCTGGCGCAGCGGCTCGAAGAGAAGTTTGGCAAGAAGGCCATTCTGCAGGCGTACCTGAATCACGTTTACTTTGGCGACGGCTACTACGGGGTCGAGGCTGCATCGCGCGGTTACTTCGCCAAGCCCGCCTCTGAGGTCAATGCCGCCGAGTCGGCGACGCTCGCCGCACTGATTAGCCGGCCGTCGGGCTACGCGCTGCGCCGCACGCCGGCGCGCATTCGCGACCGACGCGATTGGGTGCTGCGGCAAATGTTTGAAGCACGGCACCTGGACCAGGCCGAACTCGGCGCCGCGGTCGCCACGCCCGTCAGCAGCCTGTTGGCGGGCGCTGCTGAGCGCGAGTCGATCGATCCGTCGGCCATGACGCAAGGTCCCTATTTCGTCGGCCTGGTCACCGAACAGCTGTATCACCAGTTCGGGGCCGAGAGGGCCCTCACGGGCGGCCTTCGCGTCTACACAACCCTCGATACTGAGGTGCAGCACTTTGCCGAGGCAGCCGTGATGAAGCGCCTTGGCGAAATCGACCAGCGTCGCATTGAGGGCGAGCCCTTACAGGCCGCGCTCGTCGCCATCGAGCCCGCGACCGGCTACGTCCGCGCCGTCGTGGGCGGACGCAGTTTCGCCGAAAGCCCATACAACCGCGCCACCATGGCCAAGCGCCAGCCAGGCTCGGCGTTCAAGCCCTTCGTGTTCGCCGCAGCCCTCGAAGCCGGGTTCTCACCCGGCACCACCATCGACGGCCTGGATGCGATGGTCGCGTCAGACCAGGGCGGCTACTTGCCCGGCGGAGAACACGAGGTTGAATCAACGACACTGCGCTCGGCACTGGTCACCTCGAGCAACCGTGCCGCGGTCCACCTGATGCAGCGCGTCGGCCTGCGGCCGACCATCGACCTGGCCACTCGCGTCGGTCTCAGCGAGATGCCTGAAGTGCCGTCGCTGGCGCTCGGCACCGGCGAGGTCAGCTTGCTGAACTTGACCTCGGCCTACACCTCGTTCGCGAACGGCGGTGTGTTGCAGCCGCCGGTGATCATCCGCCGCATTGAAGATCAGGATGGCCGCGTGTTGTTCCGCGCCAGCGAGCAGGGCCGCCGCGTCCTCAGTGAATCCACGGCGTTCCTGATGGCCTCGATGTTGTCGGACGTCGTCAACCACGGCACCGGCTACAGCGCGCGCCAGAGCGGCTTTCGCCTGCCTGCCGGGGGAAAGACCGGCAGCACCGACGATCACGCCGACGCGTGGTTTGTCGGCTTTACCCCTCGCCTCGCCGCCGGTGTGTGGATGGGCTATGACCGCCCCCAGCCGATCATGCGCCGCGGCTTTGCGAGCGTGGTCGCCGTCCCGGCGTGGGCTGGCTTCATGAAGGATGCGACCACCGGCGACAAAGCCGAGTGGATGACCGCGCCGTCGGGCATCAGCAAGATTCGCCGTTGCAAGGAATCGGGCGGGCTGGCAACGGAGTACTGCGAGCTCACCGGCGAGGTGTCGAACGACCTGGTGTCGATCGGCCGCGCCCCGGAACTGTGCCGCTTGCATTCAGCCGCCTGGGTATTGCCGCCGCATTGAGTTGATATCTGCCGCATCTGCGGCTACCCTTAGCCGTTCTTCATACCTCTTCATACCTAAATCGGTTCGGAGGCGGCCTTCATGCAGGTGATTCCGGTAACGGCGGTCCACCGTGGCTTCGGGAAGACATCCCGGACAGACACGTGGTGGGCGGCACCTCTCGGTGTGTTCCTCGGACTCTCAGCCTTCGTCGTTTACGCCACGTGGGCGGCGTTCCAGGGTGAGCATTACTACTCCGGTCCGTATCTCTCGCCGTTCTATGCGCCCGAGCTGTGGGGCGCCTCGCCGCACTCATGGTTCGGACCCAGGCCGGCCTGGTGGCCCGCGGTGATTCCGTTCTCACCGGCACTACTGATTCTGCCCTTCCCAGGCGGCTTCCGTTTCACCTGTTATTACTATCGCGGCGCTTACTACAAGGCGTTCTGGGCCGACCCGCCATCATGCGCGGTGGGCGAGCCGCGCAAGAGTTATCTGGGCGAGAATTCTTTCCCGCTGATCTTGCAGAACGTCCATCGCTTCTTCATGTGGGTGGCCGTGGTCTTCATTTTGCTGCTGGCCTACGACGTGTGGGTGGCACTCTGGTTCACCAATCCGACGACGGGCGTCAAGGAATTCGGCGTCGGCGTCGGCACCATCGTGCTCGCGGTGAACGTGGGCTTGCTCGCCAGCTACACCTGGGGCTGCCATGTGCTGCGCCACATCGTCGGCGGCCGTAAGGACGAGATGTCCAAGTCGCCGGCCTGCGAGATGGCCTATTCGTGCGTCACCAGCCTGAACGTGCGCCACCAGTTGTTCGCGTGGTGCAGCCTGTTCTCGGTGATGGGCGCGGACGTCTACGTGCGGCTTTGCTCGATGGGCATCATCACTGACTGGAGAATCTTCTAATGGCGCGCCGACACGAATCTCCAGACGGCCGCTCCGTTGTCGCGTCCGCGTTTTCTGCCTCGGGGTTCCTGTAGTGGCAGCCCACGCAACGTATTCCTACGACGTGCTGGTGATCGGCGCGGGCGGCGCCGGATTGCGCGCGGCGATTGAAGCAGCCAACGCCGGCGTCTCGGTCGGACTGATCTGCAAATCGCTGCTCGGCAAGGCGCACACCGTGATGGCCGAAGGCGGCATGGCCGCGGCCATGGCGCACAACGACGACCGCGACAGCTGGAAGGTCCATTTCGCCGACACCATGCGCGGCGGCCAGTACGTGAACAATTGGCGGATGGCCGAGATTCACGCCAAGGAAGCGCCCGACCGCGTCCGCGAGCTTGAGGCCTGGGGCGCGGTGTTTGACCGCACGCCTGATGGCCGCATCAACCAGCGCAACTTCGGCGGCCATCGCTATCCGCGTCTCGCCCACGTTGGCGATCGTACCGGCCTCGAGTTGATCCGCACGCTGCAGGATCACACCACCTATCTCGGCGTCACCGTGCACATGGAGCACACGGTGATCGAGCTGATTCTCGATGGCGGCCGTGCCGCCGGCGTGCTGGCGTACGACCGCGAGCGCGGCCGCTTCCACGTGTTCACCGCCAAGGCCATCGTCATGGCTACGGGCGGCGCCGGTCGCGCCTTCAAGATCACCAGCAACAGCTGGGAAGGGACTGGCGACGGGCACGCCCTGGCCTATCGCGCCGGCGCGGAGCTGATCGACATGGAGTTCATCCAGTTCCACCCCACGGGCATGGTGTGGCCGCCAAGTGTGCGTGGCATCCTGGTCACCGAAGGCGTGCGCGGTGAGGGCGGCGTCTTGCGCAACAGCGAAGGCCGCCGCTTCATGTTCGACGACATCCCCGACAACTACAAGCCGCAGACCGCCGCCGATGCGGAAGAAGGCTGGCGCTATGTCCTGCAGGACAAGACGGCGCGGCGTCCGCCCGAACTGCTGACGCGCGATCACGTGGCGCGCTGCATCAATCGCGAGGTGAAGGCCGGACGAGGTTCCCCGCACGGCGGCGTGTTCCTCGACATCGCCTGGATCAAGGAAAAGATCTCCGACGCGCCCGGCCACATCAAGCGCAAGCTGCCGAGCATGTATCACCAGTTCAAGGAACTGGCGGACCTCGACATCACGACCACGCCGATGGAAGTGGGCCCGACGACGCACTACATCATGGGTGGGATCAAGGTGGACGCCGACTCGCAGGAGTCGACCATCCCTGGCTTGTTCGCCGCTGGCGAGTGCGCGGCCGGCATCAACGGCGCCAACCGCCTGGGCGGCAATTCGCTGTCGGACCTGATCGTGTTCGGCAAGCGCGCCGGCGAGTACGCCGCACAGTTGGCCCGCAAGGGCGGGGCACCCCGCGTGGATGACGGTGCCGTGGAGCGCGCCCTCAAGGCGTCGCTTGAACCGTTCGAGCGCGGTAACGCCGGCGAGAATCCCTACAAGGTGCAGCAGGACCTGCAGGAAAGCATGCAGGACCTCGTCGGCATCGTCCGCAATGAGGGCGAGATGCAGGAAGCCGTGAAGAAACTGGTCGGCTTCAACGAGCGTGCCTCGCGCGCCGGCATTGACGGCCACCGGGAGTTCAACTCCGGTTGGCACACCTGCATCGACTTGCGGAACCTGCTCGACTGTTCGGAGGCGATTACGCTGTCGGCGATCGAGCGCAAGGAGAGCCGCGGCGGTCACTTCCGCGAGGACTATCCCGACAAGGTGGCCGAGTTTGGCACTTTCAACATCGCCACCAGGCGTCAGGCGGATGGCTCGATGAAGGTGTCGCGCCTGCCGCTGAAGGACATCCCCGCGGAGCTCAAGCAAGTCATTGAGGAGCAGAAGCAGTGAGCCAGGCGACCTTTCGAATTTGGCGAAGCGAGCCCGGCGGCGGCTCCGGGGCGTTCAAGAACTACACGACCGAGATCTCCGAAGGCATGGTCGTGCTCGACGCCGTGCACAAGATCCAGTCGGAGCAGGCGCCCGATCTCGCGTGCCGCTGGAACTGCAAGGCCGGCAAGTGCGGTTCGTGCTCGGCTGAGATCAACGGTAAGCCGCGGCTGATGTGCATGAGCCGCTAGAATTCGATCAACCTGGACGAGCCGGTCACCGTCGAGCCGATGCGCACGTTCCCGCTGATCAAGGATCTGGTGACCGACGTGTCGTGGAACTTCCGGGTCAAGAAAGGCGTGAAGAAGTTCAAGCCGCGCAAGCCTGATGCAGCGGACGGCACCTGGCGCATGGCGCAGCGCGACATCGATCGGGTGCAGGAATTCCGCAAGTGCATTGAGTGCTTCCTGTGCCAGGACGTCTGCCACGTGTTGCGCGACCACGACAAGCACGAGGAGTTTATCGGCCCGCGTTTCTTCGTCTACTCGGCGGCGCTCGAGATGCACCCGCTCGACACCGACGACCGGCTGCAGGATCTGAAGGACCAGCACAACATCGGCTACTGCAACATCACGAAGTGCTGCACCAAAGTGTGCCCGGAGCACATTCACATTACCGACAATGCGATCATCCCGCTCAAGGAGCGTGTGGTCGATCGGTTCTACGATCCGGTGAGCCGGCTACTGCGGATGATCACCGGCTAACGAATCGCGAACCGCGAAAGGCGGCCTTTATGTTCGAACTCAAGCGGCTCTCGACCTCCGCGATCCCCTTGGCGCTGGCCAAGGCCGAGCGTTATCGCCTGTTGAACGAGCCTGAGGAGGCGCAGAGCATTTGCGAAGACGTGTTGAGCGCCGACCCGGCGAACGCCGACGCCGCGCGCATGCTGATCCTCGCGCTGACCGACTCGTTCCCCCACCAGGACGGCAAGACCGTGAGCAAGGCCCAGGACCTGGTCGCCAAGCTGCCGTCGGAATACGAGCGTGCCTACTTTGGTGGCCTGGTGGCCGAGCGTCGCGCCCGTGCGCTGCTCGGCAAGAGCGGTCCTGGTCGCGCCTTGCCGGCGGGTGACTGGCTGCGCGAAGCCATGCATGCCTTCGAGCGAGCTGAAGCGGTGAAGCCGGCCGACAACGATGACGCGTTGCTGCGGTGGAACGCCTGCGCGCGGCTGTTCGAGCGCCATCCCGAGCTGCTGGTGGTTGACGAAGAACGCACCGCCCCCGTGATGCTGGAGTAGGGGTCAGATCCCCATTTTCACCAAATGGTGGATTGGGGACAGACCGAATCTCCAGCGTGGCGCGAGACCACACCTCGCCCCCCAAGACAAACGATTACAACCGCGTCAATGTGACATCGTATTCTCTGCCTACAACGACAGAGGGGAAGCACCGGGTGGGGCATCTGAAGTGAGCCGCAGTGTCCCCGCCCGGTTTTTTTATTGGTCGCGGTATACTCTTGGTAGCCCGGGCTTTAGCTCGGCACTCGCGTAGCCAGACGCGGATTCCAGGGAGACCAGTGTTCATGTTCGAAAATCTGAACGGTTCGGGCCTCGATCGTCGCTCCTTCCTCCGCGGTTCGGCCATGTTTGCCGCCGCCATCGGCGTGTCGGTACTTCCCGCGTTTGCCCAGCAGGCACCGCAGAAGCCCGAAGACGAGAAGAAGAAGGAAGAGCCGAAGGATCCGTTTGCCGACGGCGACAAGAAGGACGAGAAGAAGCTGGTAGACGCCGAAGGCCGCGAGTATCGCGTCTGCCCGCAGTGCGCTTACAACATGTATAAGCAAGGCCGCATGTGGGTGTGCGAGAACTGCGGTTACAGCTACGTCGAATAGAGCGCAGATTCGCACCGACTAGAGACCGAAGGCCCGGCGCATTGCCGCGCCTTTCGTTTTGGACCTTACCGCCTCTCAACCACTTTCGTCACCAGCAGCAGGAACGCCTCAATCGTCTTGAGCAGGTGCGGCTCTGGCGTGTCCTCTTCCTTGCAGTGCGACAGGCCGTTCGACGAATAGGCGAACATCATGACCGCAGGCATGTGCGGCACCATTTCCGCCGCGTCGTGCAGGGGACCTGACGGCAGGTGCGGCGCGTCGCCGGTGACCTCTCGCACGGCCTCGGCGCATAACTTGATCAACTGCGGGTCGAACGGCCGCGGGTCAATCTGCCACACCCGCTGCCATTCCACCGACACGTTATTGTTGCGCGCCGCCCGGCTTGCCACCTCGCGGGCATCGGCCAGCATGTTCGCCAGCACGCCCGCGTCGAGCGCGCGTTGATCGAGCGAAATCTCGCACACGCCCGGCACCGCCGTCACAATCCCCGGCTCGACCCTCACGGTGCCGACGGTGCAGACCACGCGGGCATCTGGGGTAGTGTGCTTGAGGGCAATGTCGCGGAAGCCGAGCGCGCTCTGAGCGGCCGCCAAGAACCCATCTCGCCGCATCGGAATGGGCGTCGAACCCGAATGCGCCGCCTGGCCGGTGAATCGCAGCAGGTGCCGCTCAACGCCGAACGTGCCGAGCACGACCCCGGTTGGCTTGTTCATGGCTTCGAGCACGGGACCCTGCTCGATGTGCAGCTCGAGATAGGCCGCGGCGTCGATCGCCTTGAGAAAGCCGATCGCCTGGTGCATGCGCGAGAGTTCGATGCCGTTCTCGGCAAGTGCATCGACCAGCCGCACGCCGGTCTTGTCGACCAGGTGTTCGACTTCACTGACGTCGAGGGCCCCGGCCGCGGCGGACGAGCCGAGCAGGCTGCGACCGAACCGAGCGCCTTCTTCGTCGGCCCAATCGACCACCGCGATGGTCACGGGCGGCCGTTGGTTCCTGTACATCCTGAGCGCCGCGAGCCCGGCCATGACGCCCAGGGCACCGTCGAGCCAGCCGCCGTTGGGCACCGAATCCAGGTGACTGCCGATAATCACCGTGCGCGCTGACGTGCCTTTCAGCGTCGCCCAACTGTTTCCGGCCGCATCGATCTCGGGCGTGATGTCCAGCGCCGCCAGCTTGCCGTTGAACCAGTGCCGCGCCTCGCGCCAGACCGGCCCCCACGCCAGCCGCTGCGCGCCATCGGGCGTGGACGTAAGGGCGGCCAGCTCTCGCAGGTCGGCAATGACCTCTCGTGCGCTCATGAGGCGAGAGTATATCCAAGGCGAGTGGCCTAGAATGGCCGGGCCATGTCCCTCAAGCACCGCACCCTCTTCATTACCGGCGCCTCCCGAGGCATCGGTCACGCCATTGCCCTTCGCGCCGCGGCCGATGGCGCCAACGTCGTGATTGCCGCCAAGACCACCGAACCGCATCCGAAGTTGCCCGGCACCATTCACACCGCTGCGGCTGACGTCGAGAAAGCGGGCGGCCAGGCGCTGGCGGTCGCGGTCGACATTCGCGACGAGGCGCAGGTGGACGCCGCCATGGCCGCGGCGGTCGCGCGTTTTGGCGGCATCGACATCCTGGTGAACAACGCCTCGGCGATCGCGCTCACCGGCACGCTCGAGACGCCGATGAAACGCTTCGACCTGATGCACCAGGTCAACACTCGTGGCACCTTCCTCTGCTCGCAGAAGGCGATTCCGCATTTGCTGAAGTCGAGCAACCCCCACATTCTGAACCTCGCGCCGCCGCTGCAGTCGACTCTCCAGGCGAAGTGGCTGGCGCCACATGTCGCCTACACCATGGCCAAGTACGGGATGTCGCTATGCGTGCTAGGCATGGCCGAGGAGTTTCGCCCTCAAGGCGTTGCGGTCAACGCCCTCTGGCCCAAGACGGCGATCGACACCGAGGCTATCCGCTTGATCGCGGGACAGGCGGCGCGAGGCATCACGCGGTCACCGGCCATCATGGCCGACGCCGCATATTGGGTGCTGACGCAGCCGAGCCGGGCTTGCACCGGCCGGTTCCTGCTCGATGAGGAAGTGCTGCGCGAATCTGGAGTGATCGACTTGTCGGACTATCGGGCGGCCGGAGTCAGGGAGGAGGACTTGATGCCGGACTTCTTCGTGTAGAAAGACTGATTCAGGTCGGAAAATACCGAATATGGTAGGACATGCCTGCTGCTCAGCTATCCGCCGCCCAGTTGCACGAGCCCATACTCCCGCTGGCTCGCCCGCCGCAGGTGGTTCTCACTCCCGACCAGACCATTGACCAGGCCTTGCGGGCCATCCGCGCGGCCGCCGACGCTAGTTCCATCCATTATTTTTACGTGGTCGATGGCGATCATCAACTGATCGGAGTGGTCCCGACCCGGCGGCTTCTGACTTCTGAGCCCGAACACCAGGTTGGCGCGGTGATGATCGACAACGTGGTGGCCATTCCCGATTGGGCGACCGTGTTGATTGCCAGCGAGTATTTCGCCACCCGTCGCCTGCTGGCTTTTCCTGTGGTCAACGCAAAAGGCCAGCTGCTGGGCGTAGTTGACGTGAGCCTCTTCACCGACGAGGTCATCGACCTGGCCCGCCGGACCTACGACGACATCTTTCAGCTGATCGGCGTGCACGGCACCGCGCAGCGGTCAACCCTCGATGCGTTCAAGGATCGCTTCCCCTGGCTGCTCTGCAACCTTGCCGGTGGCCTGATGGCGGCGTTCATCGCGAGCCGGTTCGAACACCTGCTGCAGGAGGTGGTCGTGCTCGCGTTATTCATCCCGGTCGTCCTTGCGCTTGGAGAAAGCGTCAGCATGCAGGCACTCAGCCTGACCTTGCAGAGTTTCACGGACGGTCCGTTCGTGCCGAAGCGTTTGCTCGCGGCACTGTGGAAAGAATTCCGCATCGCGGCGTTGTTGGGCGTGGGCTGTGGCGCACTGGTGGCCGCTGTCGTGATCGTGTGGCGCGGCGAAACGGTGGTCGCCGCCGTGATCTTCGCGGCGATCGCTCTCTCGATGATGGTCGCCTGCCTGCTCGGCGTGGCATTCCCCGCTATTCTCCGCGTGGCGAAGGCCGATCCGCGCATTGCCTCCGGTCCCGTCGTGCTGGCCGCAGCCGATGTGGCGACGCTGATGTTCTACTTCGGACTTGGCGCTCGCTTCCTGGGCTGAGGGCGGCCGGGAAACGCCAGCCGCAATTCGTCGGCCGTCACCTCGCGCCAGGCGCCGGGCGCCAGCGTGCCGAGCTCCAGGCCGCCGAACTGCACCCGCCGCAGCCGCGTCACCCGGTGTCCGACGGCGGCGAGCATCCGCCTGACCTCGCGATTGCGGCCCTCGGTCAGCGTCATCACCAGGTGACTTTCGCGGGCTGACGCCTTTCTGACTTCGGTGCTGACGGCGATCAGCCGCTCGCCATCCACGCGAACGCCGGCTGCCAGCGCCCTGGTGGTCTTGTCATCGGCACGGCCTTCTACGGTCACCAGGTAGACGCGCGGCACGCCCGACGCGGGGTCGGTCAGCCAGTCTGCCAGCCGCGTATCGTTGGTCAGGATCAGCAGCCCGCTGGTCGCCATGTCGAGGCGGCCGACCGGCATCACCGTGGTGGTGACCGCGTCGAGCAGATCGAAAACAGTCTTGCGGCCTTCGGGGTCGGAGCGCGTCGTGACGACGCCGCGGGGCTTGTGCAAGACAATGGTGAGCCGAGGCGGCCGGCGCGTCGGCGCGCCGTCGATCGAGATCGCGGCGCGCTCGGGCACCACCAGCGTGTCGGGGTTCGTCACACGGTCGCCGTCAACCGCGATGCGTCCCTCGGCGATCAGCGCTCGCGCTTGCGTGCGGCTGGCCAGACCGAGCTTCGAGACCGCACGGTCGAGTGGGACGCGTCCCCGCTTGAGCCGCCCAGGCGCGGCTGACCCGCGCGCGGCCCGGTTAGCGGTAGTTGCCAAACTGGAGGGACACCCCGAAATCCCTGGCGCGCAGCAGCTGCATGGCGTCCTGCAACTCGTCCTTCGAGGCCGAGGTCACGCGCACCTGGTCCGCCTGGATCTGCGCCTGAACCTTCTTCTTCGACTCCTTGAGATGCTTGACGATGTCCTTGACCGCGTCGCTCGGAATGCCCTGCTGCAGGGTGATGACCTGCTTGACGGTTCTGCCGGAGGCCGGCTGGATGTCTTCGCGTTTCAGGTTCTTGACCGGGACGTTGCGCTTGATCAGCCGCGTCTGCAGGACGTCCCACACCGATTCGAGCTTGAAGTTGTCTTCGGCGGTGAGCGTCAGGGTGTTGGCCTTGGCGTCGAGATCGATGGCGGCGCTCGACCCCTTGAAGTCGAAGCGCTGGGCAATCTCCTTGCGGGCCTGGTTCACGGCGTTGTCCACTTCGGGCATGTCGATGTTCGACGTCACGTCGAACGAGTAGGTGCTGGCCATGACGCGATCCTATCGCAACCCCTCGCTTCCGCCGTCCATCGCCGACGAAAATACCTAGTTATGCCGGCCGCACGGCGCCCGTAAGCTGCCAAGGTGATCCTGTTTCCGCTCGCCGAGTACTTGTGGTTCTATGCTGCGTTCGCCGGTTTCGTCCTGGTGCTGCTGGCCATCGACCTGGGTGTCTTCAACCGCCAAGCGCACGTGGTGTCGATTCGCGAGGCGGCGAAGTTCAGCGCGATCTGGATCTCGCTGGCGCTGGTCTTCAACGTCGGGCTCTATTTTTATGCGCTGTCGAGCTTCTCGCAGGATCCGCGGCTGCTCGCGACTCCGGGCTTCGATCCCGCCGCCGCTGCCTGGCAGGTGGCCCTTGAGTTTCTGGCCGGCTACGTCGTCGAGTACACGCTCTCGGTCGACAACATGTTCGTGTTTGTCGTCATCTTTTCGTTTTTTCGCGTGCCGTCCTTGTATCAGCACCGGGTGTTGTTCTACGGCATTCTCGGCGCGCTGGTGTTCCGCGCGATCTTCATCGCGCTCGGATCGGTGCTGCTGTCGTATCACTGGATGATCGTCGGCTTTGGCGTGCTGTTGATCTACACCGGCTTCAAGATGCTCGGCCACGATAGCGGCGAGATGGATCCAGGTAAGAACCCGCTGGTGAGGCTGACCCATCGCCTGATGCCGGTGTCGGAACACTACGACGGCAAGCACTTCTTCTCACGCATCGACGGCAAGTGGCACGCGACGCCGCTGTTCCTGGCGCTGATGGCCATCGAGATGAGCGACATCGTCTTCGCGATCGATTCGGTGCCGGCCATCTTCGCGCTGACCCGGGAGCCGCTGATCGTCTTCACCTCCAATGTGTTTGCGATCCTTGGCCTGCGATCGCTCTATTTCGTGTTGGCCGGCGCGGTCGCCAAGTTCACGTTGCTGCGATATGGGCTGGCCGGCGTGTTGATGTTCATCGGCCTCAAGATGATCTGGCTGAACGAGGCCTGGGGTGGTCACTTCCCGATCGGTTGGTCGCTAGGGATCATCGGCTCGCTGGTGGGCGGTTCGATCGTCGCTTCGCTGATCACCGACAAGCGCAAGGCGGCGTAGACTACGGAAAGTGTCAAGGGTGCCAGGCGGGCAGGGACCCGGCGTTCGCGACGTGGTCATCTCGCGTGCCGGTGATTCCCAGCCGGTCACCGATCGCGTGGCCGTCGAGGAGCCGATGGAGGTGCGCGTCAACGGCGCGCCGTTCGCCGTGATCATGCGCACGCCGGGGGCCGACCGCGACCTCGCCGCCGGTTTCCTGCTGGCGGAAGATGTCATCCGGTCGGCCGATGAGATTGGCATCATCGAGCACTGCCGCGATGCGGACGAGGATGGGCGCGAGAACACCCTCAACGTCACCGTGCTCGGCGAGGCAGTGGCGCGGCTCGAGGTCAGGCTCGCCGACCGCCGGCAGGTGATGATGACGGCGTCGTGCGGCCTGTGCGGCCGGCGGACGATCGAGTCGCTGCAGGCGCGGGTGTCGGCGGTGGCGGGGAAGTGGACGGTGCCCGCCAGTACGATCGCGGCTCTGCCAGAGCGGCTGCGCTCGGCCCAGGCGGTGTTCGAGTCGACCGGCGGTCTTCACGCCGCGGGCCTGTTCGACCGCTCAGGCGTCCTGCAGTTGTCAGCAGAAGACGTCGGCCGTCACAACGCCGTGGACAAGATTGCTGGCCGCACCTTGCTTGCCAATCAGCATCCGCTGGACGACCGCGTGCTGCTGGTGTCGGGGCGCACGTCGTTTGAACTCGTGCAGAAGGCGCTGCTGGCGGGCATACCGCTCGTCGCGGCCGTGTCCGCGCCGTCGAGCCTGGCGATCGATTTGGCGGAGCAATCAGGCATCACGCTGTGCGGTTTCGTCCGCGGCGGCGACTTCAATATCTACAGCCACCCGCATCGCATTACATGACATGCGGTCGGCGCAGCGGCCTTTAGCGCGCCGGCTTCGAACGTCTCGGAGTGATGAAGCGCCCACAACGCAAAGTATCGAGAGATTGTCCGCTGCTGGCCGTCTAATCTATTGTTAACCCCCCGATGCCAGTCGTCGCCGATGCACCTCCCAAACCTGGGAAATAGTCCGTTGTCCGCTCTCGCCGCTATTTGGTCGAAGGCGTTGTCGCTGCTGACAAGCCAGAGGTAAATCTGGTCCAAGCTCTCGCAAGGCCAGCTCGATGACCCGCAGGACTTCGCGGCCTACTACCACACGCTCCGCTGGAACGCCGTCACCGCCACCGACCCCGAGCTGTTTCAGGCCCCCTACCGCGCGGGCATCAAGATCGACGCCTACCAGCTCGAGCCGCTTCGCAAGGCCCTGCTGCTGCCGCGCGTGAACTTGTTCATTGCGGACGATGTGGGGCTGGGCAAGACCATTGAGGCCGGGCTGATCGTGCGCGAGCTGCTGATACGGCAGCGGGTGAGGCGGTGCGCGTCGCCAGCCCGCGGGCGATCGGTCACCCACCCAACGATTGAACCCAGGGCGAGCGCGAGGTTCAGCGCCGGACCCGGCATGTCCTCGAGCCATTCTTCGGTCTCCTCATCGATGTAATGTCTAAGTTCCGTGACCCACGTGGTCGGTCTTGGCATGGCTACCCTTGGGATCAGTTGTCGGAGAGCGCGGCCAGAATCTGCGACAGCGCCAGCGCACAGGCCGCGCGCAGCCGTTCTGGCGAAATGGTGCGGTCCTGCGGGATTCGCACCGCTTCTCGGATGACATCCGTTACGGATGCGAAAGTCTGGTCGGCCGATTGTTCCACGGTCTTGACCGTCTTGGCGCTCAGCGTGGGCACAAGGGATTTCGTCCATACTCCACTCAACGTGGGAAGCGCGCCTCCGAACAACTCGAGTGTGTCGTGAATGTAGAGAAGGTCTTGCGCACGCTTGGCCGGTGACCTCAGAAGACGATGAGCCCAGCCACCGACCAGGACGAGATGCGATCGCCACGGCTCGATGGCGTGAATCAACCGACCAAATGAATCGAGGTCGGTCACTGGCCGGGTCCCTCAACGACCGGTCGAAGCACCTTGCGATAGATCAGTTCAGCCTGCTGTTCACCTCTCGAGGGATGCGCCGCCACATCGAGCCACACCTGGAGCACGTCACAGCACGCGACATCACGTTCGTCCACCATGCCACGGAAGACCGACTTCGGCGCCGGCGCCTTTCGTACGATGATGTCGGGTCGTTCGCCAGGCGCCACGGCTGCCAATCCGCTCCAGCTCCTCAACTGCAGATCGGACAGCTTGGCGACGTAGACGTAGGGAAGCACACCTTTGACGTGGCCAAACCTTAGCGCGTCAGCCGCGGCAAAGAGGGCCAGACAGCCTTCGTGATTCGAGACGAACTGGTGGAGCTGCTGATGCAGCGAACCGCGAATCAGAAACCGCATCGGCACTTCCTGGGGTAACGCCCGCCGCGACTCCGCCTGCCACCGGCGGAAGAGCTCCGGTCGTCGAACCAGGTTGAGATGCGATGACGAGTCATCAATGAATCCCGCATCGCGAAGCTGCTCGTGGAAACGAAAGGCGCTCATCACCGACACATTCGCGGCCTTGGCCAGCGCAGAGACGTTGCGATATCGCCCGCCTGACCCATGCCCTCCGGTTGGACCTGGTCGGCCCAGAGCGTGGCGAGCCGCAAACCAGCGATTGCCGTCAGCAATTTGAGGGGCTGGTGCACTCCCGATCGGTCTTGGAAGTGCCAGGGTTCCGGTGAGCGACGATTCCAAGGGGACAGTCACCCCGTGGGCTGGCAGGACGGGCACCAGTAGGTGGTGCGGGCATCGAGGCCCATCTTCTTCGACTGAACCGCCGTACCGCACTTGCGGCACGGCTTGCCGGCGCGGCCGTAGACCCACAGGCTAGCGGACGAGTCGGATCTGCGGTCAGTTCGTCTCAACGATCGGTAGGTCTGAATGGCGCCCGGTGTGCCAGGCACAACGTTGTCGTTGAGCAGCCTGCGTGCGAGATCCATGATTTGCTCCATCCCGTTCGGTGGCACCGCGCTCGCTGGCGTGTCGGGATGGACACCGGCCAGGAACAACACTTCCGACTTGTAGACGTTGCCGATGCCGGCCACCAGTCGCTGGTCGAGCAACGCTTGCGCGATCGGCAGCGCGCCCGCGGCACGCACGCGACGGATGGCCTCGTCGCGGTCGAAGCCTGACTTCAGTAGGTCAGGTCCCAGCGCCGCCACCGGATCGCTCGACGCCAGTTCCTTCGCCGTGACGAACTCTGCAACCGGGACGTCGAACGCGACCGCCACCCAGTCCGCGGTGTCGACGCGCACCCGCATCGCTTGAGGGCCGCGCCACCACCGCTCGCCGTGACGATAGAGGTGCCAGGATCCGTTCATCCGCATGTGCGTGCGGAGGATGAGATCGCCTTCGAACACGGTCAGCACGTGCTTGCCGGCCGCTTCGCAGCGTTCGATCAGCCTGCCCGCGATTGGGCCGTCGTCGTTGACGCGCGCGAGGTGGGCGTAGGCGGTGTCGAACTTCGTGACGCGATGCCCGGCGAGCGCCTGGTGCAGCGATCGGGCGGCGCGAAAAATCGTGTCGCCTTCAGGCATCGGCCGGCTCATCCTCGGCATCGGGCGTCGCCCGCCGCCTGGCAACCCGCAATTGCAATCCCATCGCCGTCGCCGCGAACCCGTGTTCAATCAGAAACTGACTGGATGGATCAGTGGCGGCCGGCTGTCCGTTGATCTCGTCGATCAGCCACCCGCGTCGCCCCTCGGCCGCATGGTTCGCAATCCGTACCAACTCGCGTGCCAGCGCCCGTCCCGCTCGCGATCGCTCCGGCTCGTCGGCCGGCAACGACACGATCAGCTGCCGGTCGCCACGGCCGATCCATGCGGCCAGTTGTCCGTTCACGAGCACCACCCGGGCGCCGGCGGTTCGCGTCGATCTCTCCAGAGGCCACGGCATCAAGATGCCGTAAGGATTAGCAGGATCGGTGGACGACAACGTCACCGTCATCTCGTCGCCGACATCGCGCGCATCGCGCAACAGATCGATCGCACCGGGCTGCGCGAACTGCGCCGCGCCCAGGCCGGCAACAAAGTAGCCGCGCCGAATGCGCCCGGTTTCTTCGAGCCGCCGGAGCACTGGATACATGGCCGAGAAGCCGCCGGGCAACTGTTCGACCGCCGCGATGTCGCGAGTGACCACGCCGTGTCGAGTCAGCAGTTGGGTGGCCATGGCCGTTGCCCACGAAGTGGGCGTCGCCGTGGCGGCGGGCGCGACGCTCCACCGCCCCTCGGACGACGGTGGCACGAGCCGGCGCGATCGGAAGGGCACGCGCCCGGGCCGGCGCGCGCGTTCCGGCGGCGCGGCAAAAGCCCGCAACGCGTGCAGGGTGTCGTTGGTGATCAGGCCCTGCCACACCAGATCCCACAGCGCATCCAGCGTTTCTTTCGGAAAGCCCCCGCCCGACGCCTCGTGCAGCGGACCAAAAAACGACGCCCCCTGCCGTGCCAGGAAGGCGACGATTCGGGTGTCGCGTTCGGCCAGTCCCTGCTGACGTGCCGGCAGCAGCGCTTCGGGCGGCCGCAACTTCGCGATGTGATCGGTCAGATACAGCGCGATGCGGCCATCGCGCTCACCAAGCGGCTCGACGCCCACCCACGTCACCTCGCCGGCCCCCATCAGCGTGTCGAGCATGGCCGGCTCGTAGCCTCGAACGCGCGCCGACAGCACTTCACGATCGAGCAGCGACGCGACCAGCGGCACACCCTGCAACTGCTCGATCACGTCGAGCAGGCCGTCAAGGCCGACCCGCGGGCGCGACAGCCCGTGCCAGCGGACCAGAAAGCGACCCAGCGCACCGGCGTCGACCGGTTCCACCTCCTGGCGCAGCTTGGCCAGCGATCGCTGCCGCACACTGCGCAGGACCTCGGCTTCACACCATTCACGGCCGCGGCCACCGGGACGGAACTCACCGTCGATCACGCGTCCCGACTCGCGCAGGCGTTTGAGGGCAGCCTCGACCACCGCCGCGCCCAGGCCCAGGCGGGTGCTGATGGCCTGGCTGATGAACGGCCCGTGCGTCCTCGCATACCGGCGGACCAGATCGCCGACCGGATCGCCGACCGCCTCGAGCAGCGCGTCGGGTAATCCCGGCGGCAACGGCGTGCCGATCGCGTCCCGAAAGCGCGCGGCGTCCTCGACCGCGAGCAGCCTCGGCTCGCCGGCAATGCGCACCTCGATTGCCCGCCGGGTCGAGAGAAGGTCGGCAATCGCGACACTGGCGACTCCGGCCTGGCTGCGCGCGGCGATCTCGTCACGCGACAAATCGCCGAGGCGCAGGAGCAGGTCATGCACGGCATCGGTGGAGCGGGCATGGAACCGTTCCGGCAGGTGTTGCAGGTCGGCTTCGATCGATTCGAGTGCCGTCGCGTCCAGCAGATCGCGCAGTTCGGTATCGCCGATCAGCTCGCGCAACTGCGATTGATCCACCGACAGCGCCTGCGCGCGCCGCTCGGCCAGTGGTGCATCGCCATCGTAAATGTAGTTGGCGACGTAGCCGAACAACAGCGAGCTGGAGAACGGCGACGGCTTCGCCGACTCGACGTGGACGACGCGGATGCTGCGGCTGCGAACCCGCGTGAGGATATCGGTGAGCGCCGGCAGGTCGAAGATGTCGCGCAGGCACTCGCGATAGGTCTCGAGGATGATCGGGAACGATCCGTAGCGCGCGGCGACGGCCAGCAGGTCCGACGCGCGCTTGCGCAATTGCCACAGCGGCGTGCGCGCACCCGGACGACGGCGCGGCAGCAGCAAGGCGCGGCCGGCCGCCTCGCGGAACCGCGCCGAGAACATCGCCGTCGAGCCGAGCTGGCGCACCACTTGCTCCTCGACCTCGTCCGGATCGGGCAGCAGCAACGCGACGTGCGGCAACCGTTCGCCATCCGGATACCGCACCACGAACCCATCGTCAGACCACATGACCTCGACGTCGACGCCGGCTTCGTCGCGAATGCGTGCCGTCACGGCCATGGCCCAGGGCGCGTGGACCCGGCTGCCGAGAGGCGTCAGCACCGCGACTCGCCAATCGCCTAAATCATCACGTGATTGTTCGATCAGGATGGTGCGGTCGTCTGGCACGGTGCCGGCCGACGCCTGCTGGTCGTCCAGGTATTGCATCAGGTTGGCGCTGGCCATCGCATCCAGGCCGTGGTCAGATTCAAGGGACGCCAGGGCTTCGGCACGCGGACGCTTTCGCAACTCGCGCACCAGCTTGCCAATGGCCATCCCGAGTTCCACTGGCCGGCCGGGACCCTCGCCCTTCCAGAACGGCATCTTGCCCGGCTGACCCGGCGCAGGCGACACCAACACGCGATCGTGCGTGATCTGATCGATGCGCCAGGTTGAGGCGCCCAGCAGAAACGTCTCGCCGGCCCGTGCCTCGAAGACCATTTCCTCGTCCAGTTCGCCGACCCGCGCCTTGTCCTTCTCCGCGCCCGACAGAAACACGCCGTACAGTCCGCGGTCGGGAATGGTTCCCGCGTTTGAGATGGCCACGCGCTTGGCGCCCTGGCGAGCCGTGACCGTGCCGTTGACGCGGTCCCAGGTGATGCGCGGGCGAAGTTCGGCGAAATCATCCGACGGGTAACGACCCGACAGCATGTCGAGCACGCCATCGAAGATCGTGCGGCTCAGTTCGGCGAACGGCGCCGCCGCGCGCACCGCTCGGAACAGTTCGTTCACCGACCAGCTGTCCATCGACACCATGGCGACCAGTTGCTGCGCCAGCACATCGAGCGGGTTGCGCGGATAACGAGACGACTCGACCTTGCCGCTGCGCATGGCGGCCGTGACTGCCGCGCACGCCACCAGGTCGCCGCGAAATTTCGGGAAGATGATGCCTTCGCTGACTTCGTCGATGCGATGGCCGGCACGGCCAATGCGCTGCAGCCCACTGGCGACCGACGGCGGCGCTTCAATTTGGATCACCAGGTCGATGGCGCCCATGTCGATGCCGAGTTCGAGCGATGAGGTGGCGACCAGGGCGCGCAAGTGGCCGCCCTTGAGCAAGTCCTCGATCTCGGTACGTTGTGCGCGCGCCAGCGACCCGTGATGCGCGCGCACCAGGGCTTCGCCGGCTAACTCGTTGAGCGCGCCGGCCAGCCGTTCCGCCAGGCGCCGGCTGTTGACAAACAACAGCGTCGAGCGGTGAGAACGGATTAATTCAACCAGCTTGGGATGGATCGAACTCCAGATCGATTGCGCCACCGGCCCGCGCGACGCCGGGCCGCTCGGTTGCTCGACCGGCTTGCCCATGGCCGCCATGTCTTCCACCGGCGTCTGCACGGTAATCGCCAGTTTCTTCGGCGCACTGGCGTCGATGATGGTGACCGGTCGATAGGTCACCGCGTGGTCGTCCGCGAACTCGTCGTGAACGGAATCTGCGTAATCCGCCTTCGCAGGTTTGGCCTTCGTGTTCGTCGTGCCCTTCGTGTTGGCTCTGGCGGACTGGGTTTCGGCTCCGCCCAGAAACTTCGCCACTTCCTCCAGCGGCCGCTGCGTCGCCGATAACCCGATGCGCTGAAGCGGCTTCGAGACAATGCGCTCCAGCCGCTCCAGCGACAGCGCCATGTGGGCGCCGCGTTTGGTCGAGACCAGGGCGTGAATCTCGTCGATGATCACGGTCTCCACCGAACGCAAGCTCTCGTGCGCGTTCGAGGTGAGCAGCAGGAACAGCGACTCTGGCGTCGTGATCAGAATATCGGAGGGGGCGCGCTGAAACCTCGCCCGCTCGGCAGTCGGCGTGTCGCCCGTGCGCACAGCGATCGAGGGCGGGTGAAAAGGCAGTCCGCGACCGGCGGCCACGTTCGAGATCCCCGCCAGCGGCGCCCGCAGGTTGCGCTCAACGTCCACGGCCAATGCCTTCAACGGTGAAATGTAAAGAACCCGGCACCGCCCCTGCGCATCGGGCACCGGCTCGAACATCAGCCGGTTCAGCGACCACAAGAACGCCGCCAGGGTCTTGCCGCTGCCGGTCGGCGCCAGAATCAAAGTCGAATCTCCGCGGGCAATCGCTGGCCACCCACGTTTTTGTGGGGCAGTTGCCGAACTGAAGACCGCTCGGAACCATTCGTCCACCGCTGGATGGAAGTGCGACTGCATCACTTTGAGGATATAATGACCGCCTACATGGGTGACGCTGGCGAAGGCCTTATTGACGCTGAAGCGCGCTTGCAAGAGCGCATGGACGAACTCGAGGAAAGCCGCAAGGTCGCGAAAGACAAGGGCCCCAGGGTTGATCCCGAAATTGCGCGGCAGACCGAATCACTGCGGCTGGCGCGAACTGAGCTGCAACGGCAGCTCGACCTGACCACTCACCAGGTGCGTCGCGAGCAGATCGGCCACGCGGTGGCCGAGATCGAACGCCGCCTCGCTGAAGTCGGTAGCAGCAAAAAAAAGAAATAACGACCTAATCGTTTTTCGCAATCCTCTTCAGTTCGCTGGCAAACGCTGCCGGCGACGCAGGGCGAGTCTCTCTGTCGAAGGCGATTGCTCGCCGCACCACGTCCGCCATCCCCGCGGACAGGTCGCCGGTGTCGACAGAAGCGGCTCCCGCGGCTTGCTTCATTCCAATGTCGAATAACGACGTGCCGGCATAGGGCAGCTTCCCGGTGAGCATCTCGAACGTCATCACGCCCAGGCTGAAGACGTCGGCGCGGCCATCAACGCCCTGCCCGCGCAATTGCTCCGGCGCCATGTAGGCCGGTGTGCCGACGATGGTGCCGGCGCCGGTGATGGTGTCGCCGCCGGTGGTGTGGGTCGTGAGCTTGGCGACGCCGAAGTCAACGACCTTCGGTCCCGTGCCGCTTTCCGGCAGCAGGATGTTTTCAGGCTTCAAGTCGCGATGCAGGATGCCCGCCTTGTGAGCCGACTCGACGCCGGCGGCAATGCCCGACAGCAATTCGGCCACTCGACCCGGTTTCAATTGCCGTTCCCGTCTCAGCAAGTGCCGCAGGTCTTCGCCCGGCACGAATTCCATGACCAGGAACGCCGCGCCGTCGCGCAGCGCGCCGTAGTCGAACACCGTCACGATCGACGGGTGCTGCAGTCGGGCCACGATCTGTGATTCGCGGCGGAAGCGCTCGCGCGAATCCGGATCCGCCAACAGGTCGCCGCGCACCACCTTGATCGCGACGTCGCGCTCCAGGCGCACGTCCCACGCGCGAAACACCGCGCCCATGCCACCTTGCCCGACAATCGCATCAACGCGGTACTTGTTGTCGATGATCGCGCCAACCCCGATCGCCGGCGTGTCGCTGCTGCCGCTGACCCTGACCGTGGGCGTGAAGGCCTGCGTGGCGCCGTCGGGAACCTGGGTGGCGCCGACTTGCTGCCGCAGGCGCGACAAGTCGAGGGCCACGCCCATCTGCACGGCAATGCCGCGCAGCAGCTCGCGGTCCTCCGGCGTGTACGGTTCTTCCGATCGCTTGGGACCGAGTGCGATCAGGCCGACAAACGGCCGCGGGTCGCTGCCGCCGGCGAAGATCGGCACCAGCAGCGCGGCATTGGTTTCCGCCAGCCACACGCGGTCGGCAGGCGGCACCCGTGCCACCGGCGACTGCCCGTCATCCAGGAAGACTTCGAGGGGCTTGTCTGACCAGCGCAGCAGCGTGATGACGCCGCTGTCGGCCCGCAGCGACGGGGCGCTCACGCGGAGGGCGGTCACCAGTTCGAACGAGCCGCTCAGGTCGGCTCTCGAGGGGGCGCCGAGCGGGTGCGAGGTCGCGTGGGCGAACACTGCCACGTTCTCGGGGTGCAGCGCGGTGTCGATCTGCGAGACCACCATGGCGACCAGCTCGCGCGGGTCGGCTTCGTATGGCACGCGGCCGGCCAGCGAGACCAGGATCTCTCGCGCGTCATACTCCGCGCGGAAAAAATGCAGGTCGAGCCAGCGCTGCGCAGTCTGGCGATAGCGCAGGCCGAGGCCGAGCAGCAGGAAGCAGATCAGGTAGAACAGCGGGCGGCCGCTCACGATCATCGAGAGCGACATGTCGCGCTGTTGCACGAGCGACGCCACCAGCGCGACCACCGGCAGCACCACCAGCACCGCCAGCGTGCGGCGGGCGAAGGCGTATTGCAGGCTGCGTCGCAGCACCGTGCGCGGGCTGAACACGTGCCGCACCGCCACTGCGTACGGCAAGCCGAACGCCGGCAACAAGACGATCGCCTGGAGCAGCGCCTCGAGCAGCCACGGCACTTCCACTGGGCGGCCAAACAGGCTGACCAGTAGCGGGATGCCGGTCTTGAGGGCATATGCGAAGACCGCCGGCACGCCGGTAAAGACGACGATCTGGATGCGTCGCCGTTCGTTGGCGTCGAGATTGGTGCGGTAGCGGCCGATGCCCTCGATGACGATCAGGACGTTGGCGGCCAGTCCGAGTGCAAAGCACGCGTCGAAGGTCCACGCCCGTTCGGCAACCCAGGTCAGCGCCGGCAGCACCGCGTCGGCGCCGGAGAGGAACGCGGCACTGAGGACGCCGATGATCAACATTGGCACCGCGGCCGCAAGCACGGCGGGCACGATCCAGCGATGACGATCGAGAATGTCGGCGCGATGCGGGAAATAGAGCACCGCCAGACCGATCACCGGAAACGAAAGCGCCGTGATGATCCAGTTGAAGACCAGCAGCCAAGACCCAAGCACGGGGAGCGACTGCGCGCTACCAAGCAGCGGACCGCCGTTGGCCGCGGCCGTTACGATCAGGGCCACGGTCATCAACGCCGCGGTCGAGCCGCGCGCGCCGAGCGCCATCAGCACGGCGGCGCCGGCAAGAAACGCCGTGACCTGCGCCAGCGGACCCAGGTGCAGCCGCAGCCACGCCGCCCACGTCGCGCCGTCCATCGACCAGATCGCGGGCTGTTCAATCACGACGTCGCGGGTCGCGCCGGTTTGCGCGCTGGTAATGCTGAGAGCAAGGGGCGCGCCGGGGCGCAGCTGTTGCACCTCGCGCCAGACCTGGAGCACAGCCGATGGGTCGGTCGGCAAGGCGCGGACGACATCGCCAATGCCAATACCGGCGCGTTCCCCGGTCCCGCCTGGCCACAGGCGAGTGACGGTGACGTGCTGTCCGGCTGCCGCGCGGACATCAGGAGGGCGAATGACCGCAACCGGGCGCGGCTCGGCGATGATCGCCATGACGTTTTCGCCGGAAACCGCGAGCCCGGCGCCGGCGGGCCACATGTGTGGGCGCAGAACAGCGGCCTGAACGACCAGCGTGGCGGCTGACAGGGCGAGCACCGCCCCGACGATCAGTCGTTCCGAGGAGGCCCGCATGCAGGTGCGATTGTAGTGCGTGTGATATCCTTCACAAGCACGTAGAAAACCCGCGTGTATGACATAATTTCGCGGCGGATCGGGTGAGTGAGGCTATGGACGGCTGGGGCGGAATCCTACTACTTGGCGTCATCGCAGTCGGCTTCGGCATCGTGTCCGTGGTGCTGTCGTACTTCCTTGGCCCGCGCAATCCCACGCCCGAGAAGCTGGCGGCCTATGAGTGTGGCATGCCGCCGGTTGGCGACGCCCGCGAGCGACAGTCGGTGAAGTTCTATCTCATCGCGATGATTTTCCTGCTGTTCGACATTGAAGTCGCCTTCCTCTATCCGTGGGCGTTGGCGATGCGCCAGCTGTCGTGGCCCGGTCTTATTCAGATCGTGGTCTTTTTCCTGATCCTGGTTGTCGGCTACATCTATATCTGGCGCAAAGGCGTGCTCGACTGGGGCCCCGAGTTTGACCCCGATTACAAGCACGCGCCAAAACCCGGCCCTGCCGTGGTGAAGAGATACCGTTATGGGACTCGAAACTGATTACGAAATCCCCGTCCTGACGACGTCCGCTGAATTCATGATTCAGTGGGCGCGCCGCTCGGCGATCTGGCCGGTGGCGTTCGGCCTGGCCTGCTGCGCGATCGAGATGATGGCGACCGGCGCCGGTCGCTACGACATGGCGCGCTTTGGTGCCGAAGTGTTCCGCGGCTCGCCGCGGCAAGCGGACCTGATGATTATTGCCGGCCGCCTCTCGCGCAAGATGGCGCCGGCGATGCGCCGCATTTACGACCAGATGCCCGAGCCCAAGTGGGTGATCTCGATGGGCGCCTGCGCGTCGTGCGGCGGCGTGTTCGACAACTACGCCATCGTCCAGGGCGCCGATCAAGTCGTGCCGGTTGACGTGTTCATTCCCGGCTGCCCGCCGCGTCCCGAGGCGCTGATCTACGGCATTGTGCAGTTGCAGAAAAAGATTGCCGCCTCGAAGCTCGATCAGACCCCCAAGGTCCGCATCGCATGACCGCTGACGAACTGATCGCCGCGATCGCGCCGGCGGTGCCTGGCGCGACCTACGTGGCGCTGGCCTCGGCAGACGCCGCCGTGACGCCGACCATCGGCGTGCCGCGCGAGTTCATCGTCCCGACGTGCCGCGCCTTGCAGGGCCAGGGCCTTGAGTTCGTCGCGTTCTCCGACCTCACCGCGGTGGATTTTCATCCCAATCGCCTGCCGCGCTTCGACCTCGTCTATCACCTGGTGTCGCCGCACCGTCGCGCGCGCGTACGGTTGAAGGTGCAGCTCGACGCGCAGGAAGCGATCGAGACACTGTCGTTGCTCTACCCGGGCGCCGGCTGGCCCGAACGCGAGCTCTACGACTTGTTTGGCATCGTCTTCGACGGTCACGCCGATCTGCGCCGGTTGATGATGCCCGACGATTGGGAAGGCCATCCGCTGCGCAAGGACTACCCGGTGCAGCTGCGGAAAGACGCGCAGACCTACATGCCGCTGCAGGTCACGCAGGAAGAGTTCCAGGCGAACATGGAGCGCGATCGCTACCAGCGCACGGCGGCGAAGCCGAAGGCCTGATGGCCGATCGCGCCAGCCGGGCGACGGCGACGCTGCGCGAGACGGCGCGGGCGCACGAGCGCGCGGCCGCGAACGTGGCAGAAATTGTCCGGGCGGTAGACGCGGTGGTGACCGCACTGCGGCAGGGACGCAAGGTGTTGGCGTTCGGCAACGGCGGCAGTGCGGCCGACGCCCAGCACTTCGTGGCCGAACTGGTGGGGCGCTACCTGGTGGAGCGGCGGGCGTGGCCGGCCCTGGCGTTGTCGACGGATACCAGTATCCTGACCGCGCTCGGCAACGACTACGGCTTCGATCGGGTGTTCGCGCGCCAGGTCGAGGCGCACGGCGAGGCCGGCGATATCGCGCTGGGGATCACCACCAGCGGGAACTCGCCCAACGTGCTGCGCGGGCTTGAGACGGCAAACGCACGCGGGCTGGTCACGATTGCCCTGACCGGGCGGGGGGGCGAGGCCGGCACGCTGGCCGCCATCCATCTAGCGGTGGATGACGACCGGACGTCGAGAATTCAGGAGGTGCACATCACGATGTTGCACATCCTTTGCGAGTTGGTTGAGGACGAGCTGAATGGCTGACGTACGCACCGAGACGATGACGGTCAACATGGGGCCGCAACACCCCAGCACGCACGGCGTGCTGCGGCTGGTGCTGGAGCTCGATGGCGAGACCGTGGTGTCGGTGTCGCCGACCGTCGGCTACCTGCACACCGGCATCGAGAAGACCTGCGAGCAGAAGAAGTGGCAGCAGGTGATCCCGCTCGTCGAGCGCATGGATTACCTCGGCGCCCAGTCCAACAGCCTGGCGTTCTGCCTGTCGGTTGAAAAGATGCTCGGCCTCGACGAGAAGATGCCGGCGCGCGTCAGCGCGATCCGCGTGCTGATCGCCGAGCTGCAGCGCATCAGCAGCCACCTGGTCTGGTTCGGTACCCACGCCATGGAGATCGGCGCGATTACCGGCCTGCTCTACGCGCTGCGCGAGCGCGAGATCATCATGAACCTGAACGAGCTGCTGGGCGGCTTCCGGTTCTTCCCCAGCTACATTCGCGTCGGCGGCCTGAAGGAAGACATCCCGCGCGGCTACAAGGAAGCGGTCAAGGCGTTCCTCGATCGACTCCCGGGCAAGCTCGATGAATACGAAACGCTGATCACGAAGAACCCGATCTGGATGGATCGGACGCGCGGCGTCGGCGTGATTACGTATGAGGACTGCTGCAAGTGGGGCCTGTTCGGTCCGATCGCGCGGGCGGCCGGCGGCGACTACGACGTGCGCCGCGCCTTCCCGTACTGCGACTACGACACCTACGAGTTCGACGTGATCGGCGCCTCGAACGGCGACGTTTACGATCGCTACCTCACGCGCGTGGCCGAGATGCGCGAGAGCGTCAAGATTTGCAACCAGGCGCTCGAGCGCATTGCGCCAGTAGGCGAGTGGGCGTGCGACGACAAGCGCGTCGTGCCGCCACCCAAGGACCAGGTCTATACCGAAATGGAAGCGTTGATTCAGCACTTCCTGATTTACTCGCAGGGCTTCAAGGTGCCGGCGGGCGACGCCTACGTCCCGGTCGAAGGCCCGCGCGGCGAGCATGGCTGTTACGTGGTGTCGGACGGAACCAATCGCCCGTGGCGCGTGCACATGCGCGCGCCCGGCCTGTTCGCCTGCCAGGCCCTGCACAAGTTCGTCGTCGGAGGCATGATCGCGGACGTGATCGCCGTGATCGGATCGCTCGACGTCGTGATGGGAGACGTGGATCGATGAGCTTTCATCCCACGATGCCCTACGGCACGGAGGGTTGGCACCGCTCGATGCGGGCCACCTTGCCGGAGGGACCGGAGTTTGTGTTCAGCGCGGCAACGCGCGCGCAGTTCGAAGAGTTTGCCGCACACTATGCCCCCGAGCACCGCAAGTCGGCGGTGTTGCACGCGCTCTATCTTGCGCAAGAGCAGCAGGGCTACATCAGCAACAACGTGACGCGTCACGTGGCCGAAGTGATTGGCTGCACGACCGCCGAAGTCGAGGACGTCGTGTCCTACTACGTGATGTTCCATCGCAACCCGGTGGGCAAGTACGTGCTGCAGGTCTGCACGACCCTGTCGTGCGCCCTTGCCGGCGCCGAGCGGGTCGTCGAACAGCTCGAACACAAGCTGGGAATCAAGGCCGGCGAGACCGATCCCACCGGCATGTTCACCATTCAGAAGATGGAATGCCTGGGCGCCTGCGACCGCGCGCCGGTGGTGATGGTCAACAACGATCACTGGCACGAGCACCTCGCCCCCGAAGCGGTGGGCGCGCTCGTCGACAAGATCAAGACCGAGGGTCTCAAGGCACTCGGCGGCTGCCACCTCGCGATCGAGGGCCGTCCCGAAAGCGAGTGGCAGGGCAAGACCACGACGCCGGTGAAACCCAAAGCGGTGCCCGACTACGAACCCGTGCTGACGAAGTACGCGTTCACGCCCGGCGGCGCGGAATTCGACCACTACGTCAAGAACCAGGCGGGCTACGAAGGGCTGAAGAAGGCCCTGGCCATGACGCCCGATGCGGTGATTGAAGACGTCAAGAAGTCGGGCCTGCGCGGCCGCGGTGGCGCCGGTTTCCCGACCGGGCTCAAGTGGCAGTTCGTTGACAAGAAGTCGCCGAAGCCGAAGTTCATCGTCTGTAACGCCGACGAGAGCGAGCCGGGCACGTTCAAGGACCATCTGTTGATGGAGCGCAACCCCCACCTGCTGGTGGAAGGTTGCCTGATCGGCTGCTACGCGATTGGTTCCAAGGCCGCCTACATCTACATCCGCGGCGAGTTCTACCACCTGTTCCCCGCGATGCAGAAGGCGATCGATGACGCCCGCCAGGCAGGGTTCGTCGGCAAGAACATCTTGGGCTCTGGCTTCGACTGCGAGGTCTACTTGCACCGCGGCGCCGGCGCCTACGAAGCCGGCGAAGAAACCGCGCTGCTCGAGTCGCTCGAAGGCAAGCGCGCCCAGCCGCGCTTCAAGCCGCCCTTTCCCGCCGTCGAAGGCGCCTGGGGCTGTCCCACGGCCGTCAACAACGTCGAGACGCTCTGCAACGTTCCGCTGGTAATGACGCGCGGTTCGGAATGGTTCGCATCGATGGGACCCGAGAAGAACGGCGGCCCGAAGCTGTTCTGCGTGAGCGGCGCGGTCAAGCGCCCAGGCGTGTTCGAAGCGCCCATGAA
This sequence comes from Acidobacteriota bacterium, assembly GCA_031364805.1. Lineage (GTDB taxonomy): Bacteria > Acidobacteriota > Vicinamibacteria > Vicinamibacterales > UBA2999 > 12-FULL-67-14b. Next base: position 39,996 of record JANLWW010000153.1, on the reverse strand, counting down.
GGTCACGCTGAAGGAACTGATTTACGACTATGCCGGCGGCCCGCTCGACGGCCACACGCTGAAGGCCGTCATCCCCGGCGGCTCCTCCGTGCCGATCCTGCTGCCGGATCAAATCGACATCCCGGCCAGCTTTGACGACGTGCAGAAGGCGGGCTCGCTGCTCGGCTCGGCCGCCATCATGGCGCTCGACGACACCACCGACATGGTGTGGCTCGCCGACAACCTGCTGCACTTCTACCGTCACGAGTCGTGTGGCAAGTGCACGCCGTGCCGCGAAGGCACCGACTGGCTCTATCGCATCCTGCACCGCATGATGACCGGGAAGTCGACCGAGAAGGACATCGCGCTGCTCGGTAGCGTGGCCAACCAGATCAACGGCAAGACGCTGTGCGCCTTCGGTGATGCCGCGGCGACGCCGGTGCTGACCACCCTCAAGTTCTTCAAGCCGGAGTTCGAGGCCTACGTCAAGGGCACGCAGCCCAAGCCGGCGGTCTATCGTGCACAGACTACGGTGGAGACCCACTAACGTGGCCGAGATCATCGCGTGGGTCACCTCGCCGGCGTTCATCGCCTACGCCAGCATCGTTGGCGTGGTGTTCATGGGCCTGCAGATTTCAGCGGCCGTGATGGTCTACGCCGAGCGCAAGGTCGCGGCGTTCATGCAGCAGCGCCTCGGTCCGACGCGGGTCGGTCCCAAAGGCCTGCTCCAGCCGGTCGCCGACATCGTCAAGCTGTTCTTCAAGGAAGAACTGCGGCCCAAGGCGGCCGATGCGTTCCTCTTCACGCTGGCGCCAATCATCTCGGTTGCCGCGGCGTATCTGGCCTTCGCGCCCGTGCCGTTCGGCGCGCCGACGACGTTCTTTGGGCTGCTCGACGAGCCGATGGCGTTGCAGGTGTCCGACGTCAACGTCGCGGTGCTCGTGATCTTCGCCGTGGCCTCGATGGGCGTCTACGGCATCGTGCTGGCCGGCTGGGCCAGCAACTCCAAGTACTCGCTGCTGGGCGGCCTGCGCAGTTCGGCGCAGATGATCAGCTACGAGCTGGCCTACGGCATGTCGCTGGCCACCGTGGTGATGTTCGCCGGGTCGATGTCACTGCGCGAGATTGTTGACCTCCAGCAGGGCTACTGGTTCGGCTTCATCCCGAAGTGGTACATCTTCATCCAGCCGGTCGCGTTCTTCGTGTTCGCCTGCGCCGGCATTGCTGAAACCAACCGCGCGCCCTTTGACTTTCCGGAAGCGGAACAGGAACTGGTCGCCGGTTACCACACCGAGTACAGCTCGATGCGCTTCGCCATGTTCTTCATGGCCGAGTACATCAACATGGTCACGGTCTCGGCGGTCGCGGTCAACCTGTTCATGGGCGGCTGGCACGGTCCGTTCATCCCGCCTGAATACGGCTGGATCTGGTTCCTGATCAAGCTCGCGTTCCTCTTGTTCTGCTACCTGTGGCTGCGGTGGACACTCCCGCGCTTCCGGTACGATCAACTGATGTCGTTTGGATGGAAGGTGCTGCTGCCGTTGGCGACGGTCAACCTGCTTCTCACAGCCGCGGGGGTGCTCTACTTTGGGCTCTGACGCGTTGCTCTTTTACCTGTTCGCCGGCGCGGCCGTGGTCGGCGCGCTGCTGGTCGTCACCCAGCGGAACCCGGTCTACAGCGTGCTGGCGCTGATTGGCTCGTTCTTCGGGCTGTCGGGCCTCTACGTGCTGCTCGAGGCGCCGTTCGTCGCGGTGGTGCAGATTATCATCTACGCTGGCGCAATCATGGTGTTGTTCCTGTTCACCGTGATGCTGCTCAATGTGCCGCGTGAAGACGCGGCGGAATGGGACCAGGCCCATCCGCTCTATCGTCCGATGGCGGTCCGCATCGGCGGCGTGCTGGCGTTGCTGCTGGCGCTGGAACTGGGCTGGGCACTGTCGCGCACCGCCGGGCTCGGTGGCGACGTCGCCGGCGATCATCCGGCGGTCTCGTCGGTCGCCGAGCTGGGACGCGTCCTGTTTACTGACTATATGTTTGCCTTCGAAGTGACCTCGATCCTGATCATCGTGTCGATGGTCGGCGCCGTCATCCTCGCCAAGAAGAGGGAGGACTGACCATGTCGATCGGCCACTACCTGGTGTTGTCGGGTGTGTTGTTCTCCATTGGCGCGGCCGGCGTGTTCCTGCGCAAGAACCTGATCACGCTGCTGCTGTCGGTGGAGATCATGCTGAACGCGGTCAACCTCGCGTTTGTCGCCTTCGGCCGGCAGCTCGGCACGGTCGACGGCCAGATCATCACGTTCTTCGTGATGACGGTGGCCGCCGCCGAAGCCGCGGTAGGCCTGGCGCTGGTGATCGGGCTGTTCCGCCACCGCGAATCGCTCAACCCAGAGGCGTTTACTTCCCTGAAGTGGTAGCCGCAGATGACACAGATGACGCAGATTCTTTTGGGAGCTGAGGAATAACGACGTGTTAGCTCTCATACCGCTACTGCCATTCGCCGGCTTCCTCGTCAACGCGACGATGGGGCGGCGGCTACCCAAGGCGGTGACTGGCGGACTGGCGTCCGCCGTAATGGTGCTGTCGTTCCTGCTCGCCGCCATGCAGGTGTGGTCGCTCGCCGCCATGCCGCCCGAGTCGCGGCAGATTAACCAGACGCTGTTCACCTGGATCACGGCCGGCGACTTCTCGCTCGACCTGGCCCTGCGTCTTGACGCGCTGTCAGCGGTGATGATTCTCGTCATCACCGGCATCGGCTCGCTGATTCACATCTACTCGACCTCGTACATGCACGAGGAGAGCGACGAAGCGTTCGCCCGGTTCTTCTCGTACCTGAACCTGTTCTGCTTCTTCATGCTGATGCTGGTGCTCGGCTCGAACGTCCTGGTGATGTTCGTGGGCTGGGAGGGCGTCGGCTTATGTTCCTACCTGCTGATTGGCTTCTACTACGAGAAGAAGTCGGCATCCGACGCCGCCAAGAAAGCCTTCATCGTCAACCGCATCGGCGACTTCGCGTTCATCCTGGGCTCCTTGCTGCTGGTGGTGACGTTCAACACGCTCGACTTCACGACCATTGCCCTGGCCGCGAAAGAGCTGCCGGTCGAGGTGACCTTCGGCACGCTCTCGCTGATCACGTTGCTGCTGTTCATTGGCGCGACGGGCAAGTCAGCGCAGATTCCGCTGTATGTCTGGCTGCCAGACGCGATGGAAGGCCCGACCCCGGTGTCGGCCCTCATTCACGCGGCCACCATGGTGACGGCCGGCGTCTACATGATCGGCCGTAACGCCGTGCTGTTCGAGCACGCGCCGATCACGCTGCAGATTGTCGCGGTGGTCGGCGCCGCTACCGCGCTGATGGCCGGCACCATCGGCCTGGTGCAGAACGACATCAAGCGGGTGCTGGCGTATTCAACCGTGTCGCAGCTCGGCTACATGTTCCTGGCCATGGGCATGGGCGCGTTCGGCGCCGGCATCTTCCACTTGATGACCCACGCGTTCTTCAAGGCCTGCCTGTTTCTTGGCTCGGGCGCGGTCATTCACGCGCTGCACGGCGAGCAGGACATCCGCAAGATGGGTGGCTTGAAGAAGCACATCCCGATTACCTACTGGACCTTTGTGATCGCGTCGGTCGCCATCGCCGGCGTGCCCGGCCTGGCCGGCTTCTTCTCGAAGGACGAAATCCTGTTCGAAACTTTCCTGCACGGTCACCAGATTCTGTGGGGCGTCGGCGTGCTGACCTCGCTGCTGACGGCGACCTACATGTTCCGCCTGGTCCATCTGACCTTCCACGGCGAACCGCGATTTGCCGGTGCCCATGGTGCCGCCGACTCGCATCATGCTCCCGCGGCACATGCCGCACACGCTCGCGATCGGCACCACGCGGAAGAGCACGCGGACCCCGTGCACCCGACCACCCATGCCCCGGTGCACCTCCATGATGCGCCGGCGCCGATGGCGTTCGCGCTGATCGTTCTGGCAATCGGTTCGGTGCTCGCCGGCTACGTCGGCGTGCCGCACGCCCTCGGCGGCCATAACAACCTCGGCGCGTGGCTCGAGCCGGCCTTCCAGGCCACCAACTGCGGCCAGCCGGTGACCACCGGAGAGCTGGCGGGCATTGCCATCGCGGACTGCCTGCCAGGCGAGGAAGCGGTGGGTGCCGAGGATCACACCTCGCTCGAGCTCTCGCTGATGGCGGTGTCGTCGCTCGTCGCCTTCGCGGGCATCGGGTTGGCGACCTTCCTGTGGCTGAAGCGCAAGGACATTCCGGCGCAGATGGCGACGCAGTTCTCCGGCGTGCACAAGCTGCTGTTGAACAAGTACTACGTGGACGAAGTCTACGACGCGACCATCGTGCAACCGATCAAGGTCGTCTCACAGGAAGGCCTGTGGCGGGGCTTTGATGTCAAGGTCGTCGACGGCGCGGTTAACGGCGCAGGCTATTTTGTTAGCGGCGTCAGCATTGTCCTTCGACTGCTGCAGAACGGGTCGGTCAAGACCTATGCAGCGTCCATTTTTGCGGGCGCGGTTGCCATCCTCGCCTTCTACCTCTGGAGATAGCGCGACGTGAACGGGTTGCCCCTACTCTCCATTGCCATCCTCCTGCCCATCATCGGGTCGGTCGTGTTGCTGTTGGTCTCGAACCGCGACGGTTCGAAGAACGGCCTGGTCCGCAACCTGACGCTGGCGATTTCGCTGGTGACGTTCGCCGCCACGCTGATGCTGTGGGCCGGCTTCGATGCCTCGGCCGGCGCGCCCGCGTTCCAGTTCGTCGAACGCCACGCCTGGATTCCGGCGTTCGGCATCGAATACTACGTCGGCATCGACGGCCTGAGCCTGATGTTGCTGGTCTTGACGGGCTTCCTGACGCCGCTGGCGTTGCTCTCGGGATGGGACAGCGTCGAGAAGAACGTCAAGGAATTCTCGATCTTCATGCTGCTGCTCGAGGCGTCGATGATTGGCGTGTTCAGCGCACTCGATGTGTTTCTCTTCTATATTTTCTGGGACTTCGTCCTGATCCCGATGTATTTCCTGATCGGCATCTGGGGCTACGATCAGCGCATCTACGCCGCGGTCAAGTTCATCCTCTACACCATGGCCGGCAGCGTGCTGATGCTGGTGGCGATCATCGGCCTGTCGTGGCTGCACCAGTCGATGACCGGCGAATACAGCTTCGACCTGCTGAAGCTGTATGAGATGAACATCCCCGAGGGCACGCAGTACTGGATGTTCCTGGCGTTCACCATCGCCTTCATCATCAAGGTGCCGCTGTTCCCGTTCCACACCTGGCTGCCCGACGCCCACGTGCAGGCGCCGACGCCTGGTTCGGTGATCCTGGCCGGCGTGATGCTGAAGATGGGCGGTTACGGCTTGATCCGCTTTGCCTTCCCGCTGTTCCCGGAAGCGGCGCTCTATTTTGCCCCGCTGCTCGCCACGCTCTCGGTGATTGCGATCGTCTACGGCGCGCTGGTGGCGATGGTGCAGCCCGACATGAAGAAGCTGGTGGCTTACTCGTCGGTCAGCCACATGGGCTTCGTGGTGCTCGGCATTGCCGCATTCAACATGCAGGGACTGCAGGGCGCCTCGTACCAGATGCTGGCGCACGGTGTCAGCACCGGCGGACTGTTCTGCATCGTCGGCATGCTCTCGGACCGCCGTCACACACGCCAGATCAGCGAGTTTGGCGGCCTCAAGACCGTGATGCCTCGGCTGACGGCGGTGATGCTGGTTCTCACGCTGTCGTCGATTGGCCTGCCCGGCATGAACGGGTTCATCGGCGAGTTTCTGATCATGCTCGGCGCCTTCAAGTGGGACCCGCGCTTCGTGGTCGTCGCCGCGCTCGGCGTGATCCTGTCCGCGGTCTACATGCTGTGGATGTTCCAGCGGGTGTTTTACGGGACGATCACCAACAGCCATAACGAAGACCTGCGCGACCTGTCGTTCCGCGAGTGGGCGATTATTGGTCCGCTGGCCGCAGCCGCGATCGGCATGGGCGTCGTGCCGAACGTGTTCCTGAAACCGATGGAGCCGGCGATTCAACGTCTGGTGGACCGCGTGCAGGCTCATCAGCCGCTGGTGGTCTTGCGGGAACCCGCCCCAAGCCCACAAGCCCCCAAGCCCACAGGACCACAAGACCTGAGGATTGCGGAGGTGGCGCGATGATTAGCTCCTCATTCGACGCCATCATCCCCATGCTGTGCGTGGCGCTCGCGGGTCTCGTCGTGCTGCTCGCCGAATCGTTCCGCGGCCGCGACGAGAAGATGCCCCTCGGCGGGCTGGCCATCATCGGCCTGATTGGGGCCGGCGCGGCATCCATCCTGCTGTGGAACCGCAACGCCACCAGCTTCGGCGTGGTGACGGCCGACAATTTTTCGCTGTTCGTGAACCTGGTACTCGTGGCGGTCGGCATCCTGACCGTGATCTTTTCGTCGCAGACCCTTGACCGCGACAAGATCCCGGCCGGCGAGTATTACGCCATCATGCTGTTCGCCATCGTCGGCATGATGCTGATGGGTCAGGCCACCGACCTGCTGGTGATCTTCCTGGCGCTCGAGACCATGTCGATTGCGGTTTACGTGCTGACCGGCATCCGGCGCGAGCAGCAGCAGAGCACCGAAGCGGCGTTCAAGTATTTCCTGCTGGGCGCCTTCGCCAGTTCGTTCTTCCTGTACGGCGTCGCCTTTCTCTACGGCGTCACCGGCAGCACCAACCTGGATCGCATTGGCTCGGTGATCGCCGCCCAGTCGATGAGTGGCAACCCGATGATCCTGCTGGGCGTCGGCCTGCTGATTGTCGGCTTCTCGTTCAAGGTGGCCGCGGTGCCATTCCACATGTGGTCGCCCGACGCCTATGAGGGTGCGCCGGCCGTGGTGACCGGCTTCATGTCCACGGGCGTCAAGGCTGCCGCGGTGGCCGCGTTCGTGCGCGTCTTCCTGTCGTCGCTCGAACCGATGATCGCCGAGTGGGCGCCGGTGCTGTGGGTGATCGCCGCCGCGACGATGATTCTCGGGACGGTGGTGGGGGTGGCGCAGACCAGCCTTAAGCGCATGCTGGCGTATTCAAGCATCGCCCACGGCGGTTACTTGCTGGCGGGCCTGGTGGCCGGCAACGACGTTGGCAAGGCCGCCATCCTGTTCTACCTGGCGGCCTATGCGCTGACCAACCTCGGCGCCTTTGGCGTGATTGCATTGCTTGGCACGCGCGAGCGCGCCAACGACGACCTGCGCGACTACGCCGGGCTGTTCAAGAGCCACCCTGCCCTGGCGGTGCTGATGACGTTCTTCCTGCTGTCGCTGGGCGGTTTCCCGCCGACCGCGGGCTTCATCGCCAAGTGGTATGTCTTCAGTGCCGCGATCGGCTCGGGCTATTACGGCCTGGCCATCATCGGCGTGCTGTCGAGTGTGGTCTCGGTGTTCTTTTACCTGCGCATCGTCGTGATGATGTTCATGACCGACCGTGACGCTCGGCCGGTGCCGGCGCCGATTACCACGATGGCTTACGCCGGTCTGGTGTTGTCGCTGATCGGCGTGCTCTACCTTGGTGTGCTGCCGACGGCGGTGATCGACTTCGCGCAGGCCTCGATCAGCACCATCTTTTAGCCACAGAGGACGCCGAGGACACAGAGGCAGTTCTTTCAAAATTCCGATGGGCCCATTAGAAGCCCGATCGCATCTGGGAAGTTCTTGCTCTGTGATCTCGGTATCCTCTGTGGCGAATCCGATCTTCTGACTACTGCCGGGCTCTTTCCCCTGTAGAATCGGGCTGCCCACGAGGGGGCCCATTCGCATGCGACTTCCAGCCGCTCTTGCCGCCGTCTGCCTGCTGACGGCCACCGCGCTCGCGCAAACGCCTTCCGCCCCCGTCGTCGCGCCGTCCACCGCCGCCCCCGAGCCAGGCGGGCGCCACCCGGAGGAAGGGCGGCCGTTCATCCGCACCTACGCTCCGCTCGACGTCAACGCCGCCGGCCAGAATTGGTCGATGGTGCAAGACGCGCGTGGCGTCCTTTACGTGGGCAGCCAAAGCGGCGTGATCGAGTTTGATGGCGTGAACTGGCGGCTGATCGAGACCAAGACGCTCGCGACCGTTCGGTCCCTCGCGATCGATGCCGCCGGCGTAATCTATGCCGGTTCGCAGTTGGACTTCGGCTACCTCACCCCGGATGCGAGCGGCACGATGACCTACCAGTCGCTCGCCGACAAGGTGCCGCAAGCGGCGCGCGGCTTCACCGACGTCTGGCGAACGTGGGCGACCAAGTCGGGAGTGTTGTTTCAGACCGAGCAGGCGGTCTACCGGTGGGCCAACGGCACGATCACGGTGATCCGTCCGCCGACCCGCTTGAATCGCTCGTCGCTGGTCGATGGACAGATGTACGTCACCCTACCGGAGAACGGGTTGAATGTACTCGACGGCGACACCTTCAAGCCGCTGCCAGGCACCGAGTCTCTGGGCAGCGAGGTCTACCCGGTCATCTATCGCTACGACGAGAAGCGGCTTCTGATTGGTACTCGTTTTAACGGCTTCTTCCTCTACGACGGAGCGGCGCTCACCAGGTTCCAGACCGAGTTGGATGAGTTCTTGAAGTCGGCGTCGCTCTACAAGGGCATCGAGCTCTCCGATGGCACCTACGTCATGGCGACGACCAATGCCGGGCTGGTGATGATGGATCACCAGGGCCGCCGGGTCATGGTCATCGATCGAACGCAGGGGCTGCCGTCTAATGCGATCTACAACGTGATGGCGGATCGCGAGGGGGCGATCTGGACCACCGGTGAGCGCGGAATGGGACGAGTCGAGTTCCCCTCACCTGCCACGGCATTCGGCGAGGCGGACGGATTTAACGGCAGTTGGACGATTGAGCGGCACCAGGGGCGGCTCTTCCTGGCGTGGCAAAGCGGGGTGAGTTACCTCGAGCCCGCGAGTGCGGGCCAGCCGGCGCGGTTCATCAAGATTCCCGGGATCGGCCAGCAAAGCTGGGCGTTTGCGGAGATGACCGACCCGACCGGCAAGATTGCTCCGGTGTTGGCGGTGGCGTCGACCGACGGGTTCTACGAAATTCGGGGCACGACGGCGGTGCCCATTCACGCGCCGAGAGACGGCACCTTCCGCGCGGCCTCACTCGTCCGGTCACGGCGCGACCCGAACCGCGTGTGGATCGGACTGTTTGATGGCCTCTCGTCGTTTCGCTGGGTGAACGGGAAGTGGATTGATGAAGGCCGCGTGCCGGGCGTCACCGAACAACTGCGCTCCGTTGCGGAAGACGACGACGGGACGGTGTGGGCGGGGACCAATGCCGTCGGCCTGGTGCGCCTGACGTTTGCCACCCCTCCCACGCCTGGAACGCCGCGGCCCACCCCCACGATTACCCGTTTCGGTGAGAAGGACGGGCTGCCGCAACGGGGCGTGGGTGTCATCCGCCTCCACGGCAAGGCGTACTTCGCCCCGTGGTCTGCGGCGGCCGACAACATCGTGGCGACCTGGGATGCCAAGGCGCAGAAGTTCGTCAAGGACGACTTGATCAGCGGCTTGCCGAGCGACAAGATGCGCGGCAGCTTCGGCGTGGCCGAGGGACCAAACGGCACCGTGCTCGCCAATGCCGGAAAGGGTACGCGGGTACTGACGCCGGACGGCTCGGGCAGCTGGAAGGTCGACGAGACGTTGTTCAGCAGGTTTGGCCCGATCCCAACAGGCTACGTGTTTGTCGAGCCAGGAGACATCGGCTGGTTCAATTACAAAGAGCAGTTTGTCCGCTTCAATATGAAAAAGGCGGCGGCGGCGCCGACCCCGTTCGCGGCGCTCGTGCGCCGCGTTACTGCCGGTGATCGCGTGCTCTACGGTGGGGCCACCGTGGCCGAGGCGCCACGTTTGCCGGCAGCCACTGATGCATTACGGCTTGAGTTCGCGGCGCCAACCTTTATCGATGAAACCGCAACGCAGTATCAAACCAAGCTCGACGGCCTCGATCCGGACTGGACCAGCTGGACTGGTGAGGCGAGGCGAGACTTTACCAACCTGTCGTTCGGCGACTATCGATTCCACGTGCGCGCTCGCAGCGTCACTGGCGCCATGGGCGAGGAGGCCACCTATGCCTTCTCGATCCTGCCGCCGTGGTATCGCACGTGGTGGGCCTACGCCGGCTACCTGGTCCTCCTCGGCTTTGTCGGGTTCGGGATCGACCGCATCCAGCGGCGGCGACTGCTCGGAAAGGAACGGCAGCGTTCGGAGTTTGCCGAGGCCCGCCTGCGGGCCGACGCGGCCGAAGCGCTGGCCGGTGCCGAACGCGAGCGCAACCGCAGCATCGAATTACTGAGCGACATTGGGCGCGAGATCACCGCCTCGCTCGATTTCGACACCATCTTCGACAAGCTCTACGGGCGGGTCAACGAGCTCGCTGACGCCGACGTTTTTGGCGTCGGCCTATATCACGCCGACCGGAACGAGATTGAGTATCGGTTGGCAATCGAGAAGGGTAAGCGCTATGCCCCCTACTCGCGCAGCACCACCGACCGCAGCCAGTTGCCGGTGTGGTGCATCGAACATCGTGAGCCCGTGTTCATCAACGACGTGGAGAAGGAATCGGGCAAGTACATCCCGCACTACGCCGAGGCCGCCCGTGCACTGGAAGACGGCAGCATGTCGAAGACGGCGCAGTCGATCATCTACCTGCCGCTCGTCTCTAAGGACAAGGTGCTGGGCATCGTCACCATCCAGAGCTTCGAGAAGGGCGCGTATACCGAGCATCACCTCAACATGATGCAGAACCTGGCGGCCTTCACGGCGATCGCGCTCGACAATGCCGCGGCTTACCGGCAGCTCAACGAGCAGGAACACGACAATCGCCGGTTGTTCGAGGAAGCGCAGCGCGCCCGGGCGGCGGCCGAAGAGGCGGATGCCGCCAAAAGCGCGTTCCTGTCAACCGTCAGCCACGAACTGCGCACGCCGCTCACGTCGGTGCTGGGTTTTGCCAAGATCATCAAGAAGCGCCTCGACGACCGCATCTTCCCAATCCTCAAGAGCGACGACAAAAAAGTGCTGCAGACGGTGCAGCAGATTCAGGACAACCTCCAGGTTGTCGTGGGCGAGGGCGAGCGCCTCACCAAGCTGATTGACGATGTGCTGGATCTCGCCAAGATTGAGGCCGGCAAGCTCGAGTGGAACATGGGCCCGGTCACCGTCCAGGAAATCATTGACCACGCGACGGCGGCCACCAGCTCACTGCTCGAACCTAAGGGGCTGCGCCTGATCAAGGAGGTCGACGCCACGCTGCCGGTGATCACGGGCGATCGCGATCGCTTGATTCAGGTCGTCATTAACCTGGTGTCGAACGCCGTCAAGTTCACCGACGGCGGCACCATCACGTGCCGGGCTGTTCGTCAGGCCGACATGCTGGTGGTCAGCGTCATCGACACCGGCGTGGGCATTACGCCGGCCGACCAGCCGAAGGTGTTCGAGCGCTTCAAGCAGGTGGGCGACACCCTCACCGACAAACCTAAGGGCACGGGCCTCGGTCTGCCGATTTGCCGCGAGATTGTCGAACACCACGGCGGCCGCGTGTGGGTGGCCAGCGAACCTGGCAAGGGCAGCACCTTCTCGTTCTCGCTGCCGATTGCCGATGGTGCGCAGCCGTCGTTGCCGCTCGATCTCGCGACGGTCGTGCGCCAGTTGCGCGACCAGGTCGTGGTGACGACGCCGCGGACGGCGGAGCGGCAGCCGCGTATCCTGGTCGTCGATGACGAAGCGAACATTCGCGAGTTGCTGACTCAGGAGTTTACCGAAGCCGGCTACGCAGTAATCACGGCCGCGAACGGCCGAGAGGCCGTCGCCGAAGTCCGTCGCCAGCGTCCCGACCTGATCGTCCTCGATGTGATGATGCCCGAGATGAACGGCTTCGACGTCGCCGCCGTCCTGCGCAACGACCCGCAGACGCTCGACATCCCGATCATCATCCTGTCGATCGTGCAGGATCGCGAGCGCGGCTTCCGGCTGGGCGTCGACCGTTACCTGACCAAGCCGATCAACACCGACATCCTGTTCCGTGAGGTCGGGGCCTTGCTCGATCAGCGCAAGTCCCACAAGCGCGTGCTGGTGGTGGATGACGATGCGACGGCGGTGAAGACCCTGACCGAGGTGCTAAAGGCGCGCGGCTACAGCGTGACCGAAGCCCGGGGCCACGACCTGTTCGAGAAAGCCAAGATGCTGCAGCCCGACATCATCATGCTCAGCTCGGCCGACCCCAAACCAGAGATCGTCCAGACCCTGCGCTTTGAAAAGGGCCTGGAAAACGTCCTCTTCTTTGTCTACCGGTAGGAGTGTGTGTGAGCAAGAAGATCCTGATTGTCGATGACGAAGTGCACCTGCGCACGCTGCTGCACCAGACGCTCGAGGAGCTGGAAGATGAGGGCGTCGAGCTGCACGTGGCGACCAACGGCGAAGAGGCTCTGGCGGCGATCCAGACGCTGCAGCCGAACCTGGTGTTCCTGGATGTGATGATGCCGAAGCTGAGCGGCTTCGACGTGTGCGAACGCACCAAGAAGGTGCTCGGCCTGTCCAACGTCTACATCGTCTTGCTGACAGCGAAGGGCCAGGAGTTCGACCGGCAGCGGGGCATCGAGGTCGGCGCCGATCTCTACATGACCAAGCCGTCCGATCCTGATTCGCTGCTGATGAAGGCCCGCGACGTGCTCGGCATCTGATCGCAACCATGGCCCGTATTTCCCTGAAGCAGATCGTCGGCGCCCAGAATGGGTTGCGCCCGGTGGTCGCGGCTCTCGAGCGCGCGTTTGGCGGCGGCCTGGCAGTCGAAGACGCCGCCGGTGCGCCGCTGCTGGGCACGGCGAATGGCGGCGAGCGTTTTTCCGTGGTTCACGACGGCAAGCAATTGGGCTCGGTGTCGGGCCCGCAGGGTGCCGAAGCGGTAGCCGACCTGCTTCGCTTCCTGGCCGACAAGGAGTCAGAGCGAAAGGCCCTCGGCTCTGAAGTGCTGCACCTCTATCGCGAGGTGAACCTGATCTACAGCTTCTCGGAGAAACTGGCGGCGCTGCTGGATCTCGAGCGGGTCGCGCAGCTCACGCTCCAGGAAGCCCGTCACTTGATTGTCGCCACCGACGGCGCCATTCTCCTGCTCGATGACGCGACCGGCGCGCTCACGTCGGCGGCGGCCTTCGGCGATGAACTACCCGGGCTCTCTGGCTTCAAACGCGGCTCTGGCATCGCTGGGACCGTGGCAGCAACCGGGGTTGGCGAGATCGTCAACGACGTGATGGGCGACCCGCGCCGGATCAACGCCGTGATCGACGTCCGCTCGCTGGTGTGCGCGCCGTTAAAAGTGGGCGAGAAGGTGATTGGCGTGATGATGCTTGCGAGCACATTACCCATGGCCTACGAGGCGCGCGAGTTGAAGCTGCTGAATACGCTCGCGCTGCAGACCGCCACCGCGATCGAGAACGCTCGCTTGTTCGAGCGCACCGTAGAGGCGGGCCACGAACGGGAGCGGCTGCTGGCGCTCAACAAGGCGGCCGAAGTCGCGCGGGCAGGTTACGAACGCGAGCTCGAACTGGCCGCGACCATTCAGGCCGACCTGTTTCCCGCGCAACTGCCGTCGCTGCCCGGCTACGACCTGGCGGCCCGCAACCGTCCGGCCAAGCGGTGTGGTGGCGATTATTACGATGCCATTCCGACCGGCGATCACGCTTCGGTGCTGCTGTGCGTGGCCGACGTGTCTGGCAAGGGTGTGCCGGCGTCGTTGTTGATGAGCCACATGCAGGCCACCCTGCGCGCGCTGCTGGGGCGAACCGCATCGCTGCAGGAGTTGGCGGGGCACGCGCACGACCTGCTGCACGGTTCCACCGCGGACAACAAGTACGTGACGGCGGCGTTGCTGCAGTTGGCGCCCGAGACTGGCCGGGCGAGTTACGTCAGCGCCGGGCACATCAACAGCCTGCTGGTGAGGCGCAATGGGGAGGTGTTGTTGCTGGGCTCAACCGGCGCTCCGCTGGGGTTGCTGCCGCCGGGCCTGCCCTACGAAACCACGATGGTCGAGATCCAGCCAGGGGACAGTCTGATTCTGTGTTCCGACGGCGTGCCCGACGCGCAGAACGAACAAGACGATGAGTTCGGGGAGAGCCGGCTGACGGCGATCGTGCGCGACGCACGGAACGAGCCGTCGGCAGAAATCGTGTCGCGGGTGTTCGATGCCATCGACCAGTTCGCCGGATCGGCACCGCAGTTCGATGACATCACGCTGATGGTCTTGCGACGGCTGGACTAACTTAACCATCGAGGACGCAGAGGACGTCGAGCCACTCTTGGAAATACCAGGCGGGCATTTCGAAAAAAATTCTCTGTGTGCTCTGTGGCTACAGTCGTGACAGCAGAGCAGCCAGCGTGGCGTCCTGCTCCGGCAACACCGTCCGTAAATCCATCACGACCCGTTCGTCCTCGATGCGGGCCACCACGGGAGGATCCAGTGTCCGGAGCCACGCTGCGGTCGCCGCCGCCGACTCGCCCTCGTGGCTGATCGACAGCAACACCGTCGGCAGGCCGAGGCCGGGTGCACTGCCTCCGCCCACGGCGGACACGCCGCTCATCATCGCGATCTGCCAGCCGCCGGCGGCCAGCCGTTCGCCGAGCACCATGGCGCGCGCCTCGATCTCATCCGCCGTCGCATGCAGCATTTGCTGTACCGGAACGGTCGTCGCCGAACGGCCGGCGACGTATTCGCCGAGCGTCGCCTCGAGAATGGCGAACGTGATTTTGTCGGCGCGCAGCGCCCGCATCAGCGGATGCATGCGGAGCCGATCGACCAGATCCTTGCGGCCGGCGATAATGCCGCACTGCGGACCGCCCAGCAGCTTGTCGCCGCTGAAGCACACCAGGTCGACGCCTGCAATGATCGACGCCTGCACCGATGGCTCGCCGGCCAAATCCTCCACCAGGCAACCGCTGCCGATGTCTTCGACGACCGCGATGCCGGTGACGCGTCCGGCTTGCACCAGGTCGGCCAGCGTGGGACGTTCGGTAAAGCCTTCAATGCGGAAGTTGGACGGATGCACGCGCAGGAACATCGCCGTCGCCGGGGTCACGGTGGCGGTGTAGTCGTTGACCCGGGTGCGGTTAGTGGTACCCACTTCACGCAGCGTGGCGCCCGACTGGCGCATCACGTCGGGAATGCGGAAGCCGCCGCCGATCTCCACTGCCTCGCCGCGTGAGATCGCCACCTCGCGGCCGTTGGCCAGCGCCGTGAGGATCAGCAGGGTTGCGGCGGCGTTGTTGTTCACCACCACCGCTGCTTCGGCGCCGGTCAGCGCGGTGATCAACGATTCGGCATGCACGTTGCGGGAACCGCGCGCGCCCTCGGCCAGGTCGTATTCGAGGTTGCAATAGCCGCCAGCGATCGCGGCAACGCGGGCGAGGGCGACGGCGGCAATCGGTGCGCGGCCCAGGTTGGTGTGGACGATCACGCCGGTCGCGTTGATCACCGGCCGCAGCGACCCGCGGGCACCTGAGGCCAGGGTGGCCTGGGCGCCGTTCTCCAGTGCCTCGGCGGCTTCAGCAGTGTCGGTCGGTCCATGGCCGGCTGCGATGGTCTGGCGCAACCGGCTGGCCGTTGCGCGCAAGGCCTGCACCGTGGCCTCGGCGCCGAACGCGCCTTCGAGCGCGCGTACGCCGTCGCGCTGCCGCATGGCCTCGATCGCCGGGATGATCCTGAAATTTGGCACGCAGAGAGGATAGTGCACTCCAGGCACTCTAGGCACCTTAGGCACCCTCGTAGTACGATCCGTCCGTCCATGACCCAGCGAACCTACCGTCCGGTCGAGAAGTTCTGGCCGTACGTGGAGAAGCCGGAAGAGCCCACCGCGGAGGAGCTCGCCGCCCTCGATCCCGACCTTCACAACACCCTGTTCGGGCCGCGCGACCTGCCGTTTTCGGTGACGCTCTCTTTTCCACCTTTCGAGGGGCCGAACTACGACGCGGCCGTGGCCAAGGCAAAGGCGTCGGCCGAGTATGTGGAGATCGGGCAGGGCGCCAATCGGCGTCACCGTGCGCGCTTCTTTTCCGGCGATGCGTTGCGCCTGCGAGACCTCTTTGAGGACATCGGCTCGGTGCCTGGATGCGAGGTGCTGATCGACGATCGGCCCATCCCCTATTCTCGCGAGCTGTGGCTTCCGCTGATCTGGTTCCTGCTTCTCGACTAGCCCTGGCCGTGGCGGCTCCCAAGAGCGACTTCGATCGCGAGATGCAGCACCTCGAAGCCGAGATTCGGCGGCTCGAGGCGGAATACAACATGTTCTTTGCCGGGCGCCTGCCGCGGCTGCCGTGGGAAACCCGCACCCGCGTTGAGGCGCTGGTCAAGAAGCACGATCGCTTGTTCATCCGCAACACCGCCGACCGGTTTCGCTTCGAATCCATGCAGAACAAGTACGCCAAGTTCTGCGAGTTGTGGGAGCGGCAACTGAGCCAGATGGAAGGCGGACGGCCCAAGCGCGGCGGCGCAAAGCTACCGCCCGAGCCTGCGAGAACGGTCCCGAGAGCCGAGCAAACGGAGCAGCCGTCTGCGGATCGCGTGGTGCGCTTTTCAAGCGCCGGCGCGGACGAGGAGCGGGTGAAAGAGCTCTACCAGAAGCTGGTCGAAGTGAAGCAGGCCGCCGGCGAGGCGCCGGTGCCGATCGAGCGCGTGGCCGCGTTGGTGAAGGCGCAGGTCGCGAAATACGCAGCCGACGGTAGCGAAGTCGCGTTCCGCGTCGCGCTCAAAGACGGGAAAGTGTCGTTGACGGTGAAGCCGGTTCGAGTGGGGGAGGACTGACGTTCTTTCTTACGGGAAAACGATGCCGGGGGGGAGCCCGGCACCGTTTCGGTCAAAGCGGTAACTACGCTGCGCGGGTCACGTTGCCGGCCTGGGGACCCTTGGGTCCGTCGACGATTTCGAACTCAACCGGCTGGCCCTCTTCGAGTGAGCGGAAGCCGGCGCCCTGAATCGCCGAGTAGTGCACGAACACATCGCTGCCGCCTTCGCGCTCGATGAAGCCGTAACCCTTGGCGTTATTGAACCACTTGACCTTGCCTGTAATACGCATCGTTCTGTTCCTGTCTTGCAGGTGGCTGAGCCACCGTAGTGATCGACCCTCGGCCTCTCCAAAGGATGAGGTTAAGGGCAACAAAAAAGGCCGCAACTTGCGGCCTTCTGGTCCGCGCATAAATGGACTGCGGGGATGATACCGGGCCGTTACATTTGGTGTCAATTAGCAATGCGGCCCTAACGATTGAGCCGTTTTCGTGTTTGTTTCGTTTCTAAGAGGGATGAGCTGCATGCGCCGTGCGATTCTGAGTGTTTCTGACAAAGCCGGTCTGGTCCCGTTCGCACGAGCGTTGGCCGGGCGTGGCTTCGAACTGGTGTCGACCGGCGGCACTGCCCGGGCGCTGGCCGAGGCCGGCCTCGTGGTGGTCAACGTCAGCGACGTGACCGGGTTTCCCGAGATGATGGATGGCCGCGTCAAGACGCTGCACCCGAAGATTCACGGCGGCATCCTGGCGCGCCGGCACAACGCCGAGGACCTCGCACTGGCGGCCGAACACGGCATCGGTATGGTTGACCTCGTGGTGGTGAACCTTTATCCATTCGTCGAGACCGCCGCCAGGCCGGGCATTCACTTCGATGATCTGATCGAGCAGATCGACATCGGCGGCCCAAGCCTGGTGCGCGCGGCGGCCAAGAACTTCCGCGATGTGTTGATCGTGGTGTCGCCCAGGGATTACGACGAGGTGATCGCCGAGCTCGACCGCTCGGGCGGACCGTCGGTGGAGTTCCGCTTCGACCTCGCGCGCCGCGCCTTCGCGCACACCGGCAGCTACGACACCGCCATTGCCGGCACGCTGGCCGAGGTCAGCGTTGACGGCGACAAATTTTCAGGCCCCCACGCCCCCAAGTCCCCACGCCCTGGCGAGACCTTTGCCCCGGACGAACTGTCGGTCCACGCGCACAAGCTGCGCGACCTCCGTTACGGCGAGAACCCCCACCAGCCCGCCGCGTGGTATGCCCTCGAGCCGGGGTCGGGCCTCGGTGCGCCGGCCATCCTGCAGGGCAAGGAACTGTCATTCACCAACCTGCTCGACCTCGACGCCGCGGCGCGGATCGTGCTGGAGTTCAGCGAGCCGTCCGCCGCGGTGATCAAGCACACCAACCCGTGCGGCGTCGCGACCGGTGCGACGATCGCGGACGCGTACGTTCGCGCGCGCGAGGCCGATCCGCTCGCGGCGTTCGGCGGCATCATCGGCCTCAACCGGCCCATCGACGTCGACACCGCGACGGCCATCGTCTCGACCTTTATCGAAGCAGTGGTGGCGCCGTCGGTGGACGAGGCGGCGAAGCCGATTTTGGCGAAGAAGCAGAACCTGCGCGTACTCGAAGCAGACTTCGGGTCGCTCGGCGGCAGCGAGTATCGGTCGATCCTCGGTGCTTTGCTCGTGCAGCAGCGCGATCAGGTCGTCGAAGCGCACATGCCCTGGCCGGCGGAAAGCCTCAAGGTCGTCACGAGGCGCCAGCCGACTGCTGACGAGTGGCAGGCCCTGCGCTTTGCCTGGCGCGTGATGGCACACGTGAAGTCGAACACGGTGATCTTCACGGACGCACATCGTACGCTCGCCATCGGTGCCGGGCAGATGAGCCGCGTTGATGCCGTCAAGGTGGCGACGATGAAGGCGGCAGGATGGAGGTCAGACACAGTGTCGATGATTCTCAAAGGCTCCGTCGCCGCGTCAGATGCCTTCTTCCCGTTCCGCGATGGCCTTGATGCTGTCGCCGCAGCCGGCGCCACCGCAGTCGTGCAACCAGGTGGATCAGTGAAGGATGCGGAAGTGATCGCCGCCGCCGATGAGCACGGGCTGGCCATGGTGTTCACTGGCCGCAGACACTTCCGGCACTGAGCCACTGATTAAGACAACCATCGATTGGACGGATTAGTACCGATTTCTCGGAGCGTTATGGGGCACAGCCCAGAGCTGTAGAGGCGGGTCGTTAGACCCGCCTGCTTTGTCAAAGGCGCCGAGTGGGGACTGGCCGAGCTACGCCGCGGATTGGAGGTCTGCACCACACAGGTTCGCGCTGGGATTCCGAGTTCTGGTAGCGTGGCTGGGCGAAGAAACTCAACAACTGGGCTTTTTGACCTCCAGAATCCACAGGCGTAGACTGGGGCTACCTTCAGGTCTGACCCCATGACCACCAAAGAATCCGTTCGCGCGCTGCTTGATCGCTTGCCGGAGACCTGCAGTCTTGAGGACGTTCAGTACCATCTCTACGTACTCCAGGCGTTGGCTCGCGGCGAAGCCGATATTGCGGAAGACCGAGCTGTGCCGCACGAACAAGTTGAAGCCGAGATGCGTCGCAAGTGGCTCCTCGGGAACGTCGGGTAGTCTTGGGCCGAGTCGGCGCAACTGGCGCTCGACGAAGTCATCGAATACCTCGCGACCGATTCGCGCGAATGCTCTTCGGGTGCTTGAGAGCGCGCTCGAAACGGCGCGGCACTTGTCGACGCTGGCCTAGCGTGGCCGGGTGGTTCCTGAATTGAATGACCCAGCCGTTCGGGAAGTATTCGTGTTTCGCTATCGCCTCATGTACCGCCTTGAGGCCGATCTCGTGGAAGTGGGGGCCTTCGTGCATGGTGCCCGTGACTTTGCCGCGCTCCGGCGCAATCAGGACGGCCAATAGCATTGGCACGTAGGCGAACACCGGCCTGGAGCGCGAGCCCGAAGCTCTCATGGCAAGATGACCGGCCAATGGGTGTTAACCGGCACGATCGCTAAGAAGCAGACCACCCACGACTTGGGCGTGCACGATCGACAACTTGGATAACTCCGGGACATCGTCGCCGTTCGCGAATGTAACGCTGACACGGAAGCAGTAGCCACGAGGGCATGTTGACCACTGATCTCATCATCCGGTCGGCCGTCGTCGCCGAGAAACAGCTGCTTGAGGCGCTGCAATCGCGGGCTTCGCTCAACAATCCCGGCGACCGCGAAGCCTTACTTAAGCACCCAGACGCAATCGAGATACCGCCCGATCAACTCGCGGGCGGTCTGGTCGTCGTAGCCGAATGTGCTGGTGCCATTGTCGGGTTTGCGGCCATTCTCGCGCGTGACGATGGCGACTCTGAGCTCGACGCGCTCTTTGTTGAGCCAGGCCTCTGGCGCCGAGGATATGGAATGGCGCTGCTTCAGCACTGCGTGGAGGCGGCGCGCCGCCGCGGCTCCGCAGCTCTTCACGTCGTTGGGAATCCGCACGCAGAAGCCTTCTACCGGGCGTGCGGATTTGAGCTCGTGGGCACTGAAGAGACGCGTTTCGGGCCAGGCTTGCTCATGCGCAAGGGATTGGCCAGGTGACGTTCGGACGCGTAGCCCTGTTGCTGATTGCCGCAACGATCGCCTTTGGGGTGTCGATGCCCGCACAGGCACCCGAGCTGATTGTTCCTGAATACCTGGCGGCGCAGTACACCGCGGCCGTGGATGCTCCATCCATTGTGACCGTCGCCGGCCAAGACGAGCCCGGAGAGCGATTGATCGTGACTGGCCGGACGCTCGACGGTCGCACGCCCGTAACCGGTGTGTCGATCTACGTGTTTCACACCGACATCCGCGGACGGTACGCCACCGATATCACCGACCCCAACGCCGGCGAGTTGAACCCGAGACTGCACGGCTCCTTGCGCACAGATTCGATGGGACGGTATCAGTACGAAACCATCCGTCCCGGCAGCTACGACAACGGGCCCGCACACGCGCACTACGTCGTGAAGGCGCCACGCTACAAACCCCTGTTGCTGTCACTACAGTTCGCTGATGACCCTATCGTGGTTGGACGGCGGAAGTTCGGCATTCCACTACTGGACCTAGATTCTTTCAAGAATGGGCCGTGCCAGTCGCGGCCAGACTGCGTGTTGACTCGTCCGGTCACGCGCGACGCTCATGGTGTCTGGCGGGTCACCCGCGACATCCAGATGGTGCGAGAGTAGAACGATGCAGACGAGCACGACCAAGAAGCACCGGATCTTCACCACGAGCGTCGCCAGCGTGTATCCCTACTACGTGGCCAAGGCGGAGAAGAAGGGACGCACGAAGGCCGAGGTCGATGGGATCATTCGCTGGCTGACGGGCTATAGCCAGAAAGAGTTCGAAGCCAGGCTCGCACAGGGGACCGACTTCGAGACCTTCTTTGCCGAGGCGCCACGCATGAACCCGCATCGGACGTTGGTCACCGGTGTGATCTGCGGTGTTCGCCTGGCAGACATCACGGAGCCAACCATGCGGGAGATTCGCTACCTGGACAAGCTGGTCGACGAGCTGGCAAAGGGCAAGGCCATGGCGAAGATCCTGCGTGCCGCGAAATAAGCAGGCTGCCCGGCGCGGTCAGCTTCACGCCTATCGCTTCTGCCCCCCCAGCACCGGGCGACCGGGACGGCTTCCATGGTGACGATGGCGGTGATCGGACTGTCGTCAAAGACGGCCGGGCGATAGCCGGGGAACAACATCGAGGTCCAGGCCAGTCGCTCCATCGGAACCACGTCCAGGAAGCAGCCGAGGTTGGGAGCGTCTTTGCCGTCTGCCGTGGCGATGTCGATGCTGAAGATGCCACCAGGCCGCACGTCCATCTCGGCGCGCTCGGCGGCAGCGAATATCGCTCCATTCTCGGCGCCCTGCTCGTGCAGCAGCGCGATCAGGTCGTCGAGGCGCACATGCCCTGGCCATGCTGTCGCCGCAGCCGGCGACACCGCAGTCGTGCAACCAGGTGGATCAGTGAAGGATGCGGAAGTGATCCCCGCCGCCGATGAGCACGGGCTGGCCATGGTGTTCACTGGCCGCAGACACTTCCGGCACCGCGCTGAACCCTTGAACGAGGTCGGCGTCGTGATGGCCCAGCGCCTGAAATCAGCCAAGTGGGGGACACATATCCGGTACATAATCACCGCGCCATCGGCAGCCTGCCGGCGGCGCCCGTCCAGTTGTCGCCAAGGAGATGTCTATGAGACTCGGACTTGCGGTGTTGGCGTTGTCGCTCTTGCCGATTGGAGTATTCGCACAGGCCAAGGATCCGGTCGCCGGTCCGTGGGAGCAGGTCTCCGTCAAGAATGTCACGACCGGAGCGATGCAGGAGCAGCCCACGCCACCGCTGCATTTGATCTACGCCAATGGGCACTACGTCCAGTTCACGGCCGCGGCGAATCGCGCAAAGAGCCCGACTCCGCGGGCGGAGATGACAAAGGAACAGTTGGTGGAGCGCTACAACTTGCAGGGCCAGTACGGCACCTATCGAGTGACCGGCAACAAGTTGACTCGCAAGGCTGCTAGCGCCGCATCGCCGGACAACGAAGGACGAGAAAGCACGTCGGAGTTTCGTCTCGAAGGCGACGTCTTGATCGTGACCGCGACCAACGGCCAGGGGCAGTCGACCGAGGCCCGTTTTCGAAGGCTGAAGTAGCTCGTCGAGCGGGTGGCTGGTCGCGCCGTCGCGCGGCAGCCGCCCGCGCCGCGGCTGATGCCTCGCCAGTTCGGACTGTAAGCGCGCAGGCTGCAAAAGAGGCGGCGCGTTCACAGTCAAGGCAGCGAATGGGTTCAGGAGTAAAGTCTCCTGTGATGACGAGACGTCGCCTCCTCTGGTTTAGCCTCTCGGTTCTGCTGTCGGTGGTCGCGGCCACGGTGTCTGGGGCTCAGCCTGCGGCCCAGTCCGGTGCTCCGCTTGAACGGCACGAATTCGTGATTCGCGACTTCCGCACCGAAAGCGGCATCGTCCTGCCCGAAGCCCGAGTCGTCTACACGACGCTCGGCACGTTGAACGCCAGCGGCGACAATGCCATCCTGCTGCCGTCGCACTACATGGCGAATTTCAGCGGTTACAACTGGCTGATTCGCGGCAGTGACCCGAATCGCGCGTTCGACCCGGCGCGCGATTTCCTGATCCTGACGGAGCTGTTCGGCAACGGCCGGTCGTCGTCGCCCAGCAACACGCCGGAGCCGTTTCACGGTCCGCGCTTCCCGGTCATGACCATCCGCGACAACGTCGCCGCGGTTTATCGCCTCGTCACCAGCGAGCTGCGCGTGAAGCACCTGCGCGCGGTGGTCGGGTTCTCGATGGGTGCCGAGCAGGCCTTTCAGTGGGCCGTGAGTCATCCGACTTTCATGGATGCAATCGTCGCGACGTCGGGGACGGCGAAATGTTACGGTCACGGCTTCGTCCGGCTGGAAGGGCAGATCGCCGCGCTCACGACCGATCCGGTGTGGCAAGGCGGGGACTACACCACGCCACCAGCGAAGGGCCTCGAAGCGTTTGGCATGGTCTGGGCCGGATGGCTGTATTCGCAGGAGTGGTGGCGCCAGGAGCTGTGGCGCACGAACTCGCCGGCTGGGACCACGTTCGAACAGGCGTGGCAGGGGTTCCGGAAGCGCTTCAGCGCCGACGCGAACGACTACATCCTGCAGGCGAGGACGTGGCAGCGTCACGACGTGGGAACCACGCCAGGGTTCGACGGGAGCGTCGAGCAGGCGCTGCGATCGATCAAGGCGCGCGTGTTATACATGCCGTCCGAAACGGATCTGTATTTTCCGCTCACCGACGCCCGCTACGAGCAGGCGTTGATTCCGCGCGTGACGTTCGCCCCGATTCCATCGTTGTGGGGCCACACCGCTGGGGCCGCGAGTAACCCGGCAGACTTGCGCTTCCTCAACGATCGCATCGCGGCGTTTCTGAAACCGCAATGACGCTCGTGGGCGGTCGAAGCGCGTCGAGCCGGTTGGTGGCAACCAGGATGTCGCGCTTCAGGCGCCGGACCATGTCCTTCACCAGGTCTTTCCCCTTGGCGGCCTCTTCGTCGACCATCTTCTTCAACCGCCCCATCGGCGATTCCTGCATCGCCTGCTGGGCGCTCGCGACCAGTGCGAGCTGTTCCTCGATCTGGGCGACGCGGCGGACCAGGCGCAAGCGTGTGGCCTCGGCATCGGTGCCCTCGATCGCTTCCGGACTGCGCTCCCACGCCTCGAGAATGCCGCGCAACTGCTCCTCGTCGCCCAACGCATAGGCGCGGTTCGCCTCGATCATCAGTGAGTGACGCCGGTCACGCGTGTCTGCGTCCCTTGCCAGGTCGGGATGAATCACTTTCGCGACATCGCGAAACAGCTTGCGGACGGCGTCGGAGGCAAAGCGTGGCAGCGTCTCCAGGCGCTCCGGGGGAGGGGCAGCGTCAGGCGCACGCGGAGTGGGCGGTCTCTTCAACAACTCGCCAAGTTCGGCCTCGGCGAGATCAGCTTCCAACCGATCAAGCTCTTCGTGGAGCTGGCCGACCTCGTGACGATACCGGGTCTTGAACGCGGCCAGGTCTGCCTGCGTCCGAGATGCCGTGGCGCTCTCTTCGGCATACGCCGCGTCGAGCGCGCTCAGCCGCGCGCGTAGCCCCTCGAGGTCATGGTCGTGGGGTCGCGCCGATGGCACCAACAGGGTCACACTAAGATGATAGCGAATTGGTCAAGGAACAGCTGCATCCGCGGAACCGTTTTCGGGCCGGATACCACTTCGGGCGACTGATCGCGAGCAGTCCACGACTGGCCGAATTCGTCGCGCCCAATGCCTACGGAAGTGTCTCGATCGACTACGCCGATCCGGCGGCGGTGAAGGCGCTCAACCAGGCGCTGCTCAAGGACGCGTACGGCCTCGACTGGGACCTGCCGCCCGACTACTTGTGCCCGCCAATTCCCGGGCGTAGCGAATATCTGCACCACCTCGCGGACTTGCTCGGCGCGGGCCAGGCGTCAACGCCGCGGCGAAAGCCCGTAGCCGTCCTGGATATCGGGATGGGCGCCAACTGCATCTACCCGCTGATCGGCGCGTGCGAGTACGGCTGGCACTTCGTCGGCACCGAAGTTGATCCAGTCGCGGTCAAGTGGGCAAAGAAGTTGGTGGCCTCCAATCCGTCGGTGGCCAACTTGATCGAGTGCCGGCTGCAGCACTCGCCGCTCGCGTGTTTCGCCGGCGTGACCAGGGCGGGTGAGATCTTCGACGTGTCGATGTGCAATCCGCCGTTTCATGAGTCGGCCGAGGCGGCTGCCGAGGGGACTCGCCGGAAGCAGCGCAATCTGGGCACGAAGAAGTCGAAAGCAACGGCGTTGAATTTCGGCGGGCAGGCGGGTGAGCTGTGGTGTGAAGGTGGTGAGCGGGGATTTGTCGGCCGCATGATTGCCGAGAGCGCCGAGCGACCCCAATTGTGCCGATGGTTCACGACCCTCGTCTCAAGGAGCGAGCACCTGCCACGCCTGTTCAAGCAGTTGGACGCCGTGAACGCCGCTGACGTCCAGACGCTCGAAATGGCGCACGGCCAGAAGAAAAGCCGCATCCTGGCCTGGACGTTCCGACGTTAGAATCAGCCCATGACGATGCGGCCCTTGATGAACCGGCGTGAAGCCCTGGCGGCCATTGCCACCACGGCGGCCCTGCCTCTGCTGAACGGCTGCAACAGCCAACCGACGCCCGCGCCGATCGCGAACAATCCCGACGCCGACGCGCTCGCGCTGCTGGATCAGATCGGTGAGAACTACCTCCGGTTTGCGCCGGAAAGCGCGACCACGCTCGGCATCGACACCGGGGCGAGGGCAGCACTACGCCCGCAGCTGGCCGATCGGTCTGCCGACGGCCAGAGAAAGATTGCCGACATCGTGCGGCAGGATCTTGAACGGGCCAAGGCGTTTGATACCTCGGGCCTGGGTCACGCCATCCGCACCAGCGTGGAGGTCGTGCGCAGCGCCTATGCCACCGCCAGCGAAGGCATGGCGTTGCCCTACGGCGACATCACCGTCGGCAGCTGGCGCAATACCCCGTACGTCGTGATTCAGAACGTCGGCGCCTATCTCGATCTGCCGCGTTTTCTCGATAGTGACCATCCGATCAACGACGCCGCTGATGCGGAGGCGTACCTCTCCCGTCTCCAGTCGTACGGTAAGCAACTCGATGGCGAGCTCGGTCGCATGCAAGCCGCACGCGGCAAGGGCCTGGTGCCGCCGGCGTTCCTGATCGACAAGGCGCTCTCGCAGATGCGGATGTCGGCGAAGAGCGCGCGCGCAGGCGGCTCACTGGTCGAATCCGTCGCCCGGCGGACGAAGGCTTTCCCCGGTAACTGGTCCGAGCGTGCCCGTACGATTGCCGTGCAGGAGATCGCGCCGGCGCTCGACCGTCAGATCGCCGAGCTCGAAACGCAACGCGCCGTCGCCAGGGACGAAGCGGGGATGTGGGCGCGGCCGAATGGCGACGAGTTTTATCGATGGGCGCTGAAGGCGTCGACCACCACGAACATGACGCCGGACGAAGTTCACGTCATGGGCCAGGCCGAGCTCGAACAGTTGCATGCCCGGATGGACACGATCTTGAAGACTGCTGGCTTCACCAAGGGCACGGTCGGCGCGCGCATGCAGGCGCTCGCCAAGGATCCTCGCTACCAGTTTGCCGAGGGCGACAAAGGCCGCGCGGAGATCCTGGCGTTCATCCAAGAGAGACTGACCTGGATCCGCGCACAGTTGCCGCGGGCGTTCAACACGCTGGTCAATCCCAACATGGAAGTGAAGCGGTTGCCCCCTGAAGAAGAACCGGGCGCGCCGACCGCCTACGGCGGGGCCGGATCAATTGACGGCAAGATTCCAGGGAAGTATTGGATCAATCTCCGGACGACGGAACTGCACAGCAAGTACAGTCTGGCTGACCTGACGTTTCACGAGTCGATTCCGGGTCACATCCTGCAGGGCGAATACACGCATCAGATGCCGCTAATCCGGCAGTTGCTGGCGTTTAATGCCTACTCCGAGGGATGGGCGCTCTACGCCCAGCAACTCGCCGACGAGCTCGGCGCTTATGCCAGCGATCCCATCGGGCAACTGGGCTACCTGCAGGCGCTGGCGTTTCGTGCCTGCCGGCTGGTGGTGGACACCGGCATCCACGCCAAACGCTGGACGCGCGAGCAGGGCGTGCGATTCTTCGTGGATATCAACGGTTCCAATCCCATGGAGGTCGCGAGCGAGGTCGATCGTTACTGCTCATGGCCCGGACAGGCCTGCGGATACAAGGTGGGCCACAGCGAGATTAATCGCCAGCGCGAAAGAGCCACGAGCGCACTCGCGGCAAAATTTGAGGCCAAGGCCTTCAACGACACCGTGGTGCTTGGCGGCAATGTGCCACTCGACGTGCTTGCGAAGAACGTCGACCAGTACATTGCGACGGCGAACACCTAGCAGGAGGGAAGTAATCGTGATGGCTTTCGAGGTCACCGAAGGCGTTGCCGTTCTCGAGCAAACGCCGGCCACGTTCCGGGCGTTGCTGTCGGGCCTTCCAGATGCGTGGATCACCTGCAATGAAGGGCCGGATACCTTCAGCCCGTTCGACAATCTCGGTCACTTGATTCACGGCGAACGCACGGACTGGATTCCGCGTGCTCGTATCATCATGGCGCAGGGCGACGATCGACGCTTCGAACCGTACGATCGTTTCGCGCAAACTCGCGAGAGCGCCGGCAAGACGCTGGTCAATTTACTCGACGAGTTCTCCGCACTGCGGGCCGCGAACGTGCTCACGTTACGGAGTTGGCACCTGTCGGAACCGCAGTTGCAGCTTGAAGGCGAGCACCCGGCATTGGGCCGGGTGACACTGCGCCAACTGCTGGCGACCTGGGTCGCGCACGATCTCGGGCACCTCGCGCAGACCACCCGCGTCATGGCCAAGCGCTACCGCGACGAGGTCGGCCCGTGGCGCCAGTACCTGCCGATCATGGACCGTTGATGTGATCACCAGACGCTTCAAGACGATGCTGCGCCGCATGCCGGGCAAGGGCGGCTCGTTCGACAACGACTAGGAGCATGATGATGGTGAACTTCGTAGCGTTGCCCGGATACGAGGCGTGCGATGTCGAGACCATGCAGTCGCGCGCCGCGGCCTTTTACCAGACGATCAAGCGCCGGCGGACAGTCCGTGACTTCTCGGATCGGCCGGTGCCACGCGAGGTAATCGAGAATTGCATCCGCGCGGCCGGCACGGCGCCCAATGGCGCCAATCTGCAACCGTGGCACTTCGTGGCGGTCAGTGATCCGGCGATTAAGCGCAGGATTCGCGACGGCGCTGAAGAAGAGGAGCGTGCGTTCTACAACGGCAAGGCGCCGCAGGAATGGCTGGATGCGCTCGCGCCGCTTGGCACCGACCAGCACAAGCCGTTCCTCGAGACCGCGCCGTGGCTGATCGCGATTTTCGCGGAGAGTTATGGGCAGCTGCCCGACGGCCGCAAGGTCAAGCACTACTACACGCAGGAGTCTGTCGGCATCGCGACCGGAATCCTGATCACGGCGGTGCACCATGCGGGGCTGGTGTCATTGACGCACACGCCCAGTCCGATGGGATTTCTCAACGACATTCTCGGCCGGCCCGCGCGCGAGCGGCCGTTCCTAGTGCTGGTCGTCGGCCATCCGGCCGATGGTGCGACCGTGCCCGACATCACCAAGAAGCCGCTGGCCGAGATCGCGACGTTCACGTGAACGGTGTGAGAGAATCCGCGCGAGGGATCACCTCCGGCCGTTTGTGAGGCGCCGCGGTGTGATCATGCGAGACCCTATGACCAATCGGTGTGCCATGATTCGACGCCGGGAATTCCTGACAGCCAGCACCGCTGCGTTGATCGTCTCGCCCTTGGCGGCCGGCGGCGGTGTCTCGGCCACCCGCGCTCAGGCCGCCGCGCCGGGTGCGCAACTGTCATCGGTCAAGGCCCTCGTCTTCGATACCTTCGGCACGGTGGTTGACTGGCGCACATCGGTGACGGAGGAGGTCGAGCAGCTGGCGAAACGAAAGGGGCTGACGGTGGACGGGGCGAAGTTCGCCGACGCCTGGCGCGCCGGCTACGGGCCCAGCATGAACCGCGTCCGCAGTGGCGACCTGCCCTGGACCAAGCTCGATGGCCTCCACCGGATGATCCTCGACAAGATCCTGATCGACTTTGGCATCACCGGGCTATCGGAAGCTGAGACCGACGCGCTCAATCGCGCCTGGCACCGCTTGCGCTCATGGCCCGACGCCGTCGCCGGGCTCACGCGGTTAAAGAAGCGCTTCACCATCGCGCCCCTCTCGAACGGCAACATCTCGCTGATGACCGACCTCGCGAAACACTCGGGGCTGCCGTGGGACTGCATTCTTGGAGCGGAGCTCGTGCGCCGCTACAAGCCCGATCGCGAGGTCTATCAGTCGGCCGCCGACATTCTCGACCTCAAGCCTGCCGAGGTCATGATGGTGGCGGCGCACTCGGGGGACCTGCGCGCGGCGACAACTGTGGGACTGCGTACCGCGTTTGTGGCCCGGCCACTCGAGTTCGGGCCGAACGGCAAGCCCGACTTGAAGGCTGACTCGCAGGTCGACTTGTCGGCGAAGGACTTCAACGACCTGGCCGGCCAACTCGGCGCGTAGCACGTGGCTGACCGGTGGGCTTCGACCGTTGGCAGACCCTGCCCGGACGAGGGGCGTATCTTGGACGCGTTGACGACAAGAATGAAGGCGGAACTGGCCAGGTTGAAGCGCGAAGGTGAACGGTGTGAGAGAATCCGCGCGAGGATTCACATGAGACTGTCCGCTTTCATCGCTCTATTGATCGCGACCGCTGTGCTGGCCGGGTCGGCCGAGCAACGGCCAGCCGATTCGCCGAAGTCGGTCGATCACTACGTGCGTGTGACATCGACGGTGCCGTCGATCGCGGGACAGGTCGCCAACATTTACGTGCGTGAGCGCGTGCAGACAGCCGCCGCGGCGCCGGCCGCCGATCGCGTGGTGCTCTTCGTGCATGGCGCCGGCACGCCGGCCGAGGTCGCCTTCGACCCCTCGGCGCCGGGCTACAGCTGGATGGCCTATCTCGCCAGCGCCGGGTTCGACGTGTTCTCCATGGATACCACCGGCTACGGCCGCTCGACGCGCCCGGGGCCGATGAACGATCCGTGCAA
Organism: Acidobacteriota bacterium; assembly: GCA_031364805.1. Classification (GTDB taxonomy): domain Bacteria; phylum Acidobacteriota; class Vicinamibacteria; order Vicinamibacterales; family UBA2999; genus 12-FULL-67-14b. The sequence continues at coordinate 10,041 of JANLWW010000153.1, read as the reverse complement.
TCTCTCGCCCGAGCAGCAAAAGCTGTTGGTGCCGGCGCTGATGGCCGCGCCTTGTGTGGCGCCGTACCCGAATCAACTTACCAACCTCGCCTCCGACTGGAACGACATCGACGGGGTCGTCGATTACATTCGCGTCCTCCGCAAGGTCGAGAAGGTCAGCCTCGTGGCGTGGTCGCTCGGCGGCCCACGGGCGGGCGGCTATGCGGCGCAGCATCCAGAGAAGATTCGTTCGATGGTGCTGCTCGCACCCGCATATAACCGGAGCGCCGAGACCGCGGCGCCTTCGCTGCCCAGGGCCGGCGTCGCCTTCAATACCCAGTCGCGCGCGGAGTTCGTTGCCAATTGGGATCGCCAGGTGGGATGCACCGATCAGTTCGAGCCCGCCGTTCGCGACGCCGTGTGGGCCGACATGATCGCATCGGATCCGGTCGGCGCAACCTGGAGCACCGGCGTTCGGCGCGCACCTTCCACCACCACCTGGGGATGGAATGCCGCAATGGCGGCGGCCATTAGGATCCCGGCCCTTATCATCGCCGGAGTTCACGACAAGCAGGTCACCCCCGAACGTGTGCGGCCGCTCTACGACGACCTCGGTTCGAGCCAGAAGGTCTTGATCGATCTGGGTTGCTCCTCGCACAACGCGATGTGGGAGAACAACCGTCTGCTGATGTTCAAGGCGTCGCTGGATTGGTTGACGAAGGGCGCGGTTGGTGATACCAAGGCCGGCATCATCCGCATCGGCTATCCCGCGACGACGGCGCCCTAGTCGTTCGGGAAGCGCCGTTTGAGTTCGTCCGGCGACACCGTCGAGGCGCCGAACTTACCAACCACGATGCTCGCCGCCTCGTTGGCGATGCGGGCGGCTTCGGCCAGGTTGCCGCCGGCGGCAATCGTCAATGCCAGGGTCGCGATCACCGTGTCGCCGGCACCGGTCACGTCGGCGACTTCTCGCGCCGAGGCCGGGAGGTAGCCATCGACGCCAGCGTGGGACAGCCACATGCCGTGCTCCCCGCGGGTAATCAACACGTTCTCCACCCCCAACTGCCGACGCAACGACTCCGCCGCCCGGCGCGCATCGTCATGCGACTCAATGCGGATGTTGGTGGCGCTCTCCGCTTCCACGTGATTCGGAGTCACCAGCGAAGCGCCTGCGTAGTAGTCGAGGTGGGGCACCTTGGGATCGACGATCACCGGAATGCCGGCTGACTGGCCAAAGGCCGCCAATTGCGCCATCGAGCGGCGCGTGATGACGCCCTTCTGGTAGTCCGACACGAGAATGACCTGCGCCGTCGTTGCGCGCATCTCGACCTGCGATGCGAGCGCCTCTTCGAGGGCGGCGCCGACCTCGTGATCGGATTCGTAATCGACGCGCGCCACTTGCTGGTTGCGCGTGGTCACGACGCGCATCTTGGTGGTGGTCTTGCGTTCGAGATCAGTGATCAGGCCGGATGCCTGAATGCCCTTCGCGGCGAGTTCGTTCTTGAGTTGCAGGCCGGCTTCATCCGCACCCACCACACCGATCAGCTCGACGGTCGCGCCGAGGGCACGGAGGTTGTTGGCGACGTTGGCGGCGCCGCCCAGGCGCCATTCCTCGTGGTCGAACACGACTACCGGCACCGGCGCTTCTGGCGAGATCCGGCTGACGCGCCCGATCACGAAGCGATCAAGCATGACATCGCCCACCACGGTGATGCGCCGCGAGGCGAAACGGTCGATCAACTCGTGCGCGCGCGCGGACGCGATCTCGGGCAGCAGCGACGCGCTCACGACGGCAGGCCTCCGTCGCGATCGGCAGCAAACGGTAGAGTGATCATCACGAGCAGCAGCATCAGGAACTCGGAGTCTCCAAAGTTGTATTCAGTCAGGCCGGCGGCCAACATGGCGGCCATGGCGCCGAGTCCCGCGGCCGCCAGGCTCTTGTGCCGCGAGCGACGGAGCAGCTTGAGCAAGCCGAGCGATGCCGAGCCGAAGAACCAGGCCCACGCGGCTAGTGCTGGCAGGCCGCGCTCGGCGGCAATCTGCATGGGCACGTTGTGCAAGTGCGGATTGGTTGGCTTGACCGCATCGGGCACGCGGTAATACGGGTAGACCCGTTCAATCTGATCAGGTCCCACTCCCATCAGCGGGTAGTCGTTGACGATCGCGACACCGGCTTGCAGCATGGCGACGCGGTCGCGGCTGGTGAGGTCGTTGCGATCGAAGATCGAATAGACCCGGTCGGTCAGCGTCTGCGGCGCCAACAGGATGGCGGTGACGATCACGATCGGGATCAGCGCGAGCAGGCGGAAGTCCTTGCTCAAGAACAGGACGGCGACGCCAACCGCGACGCCAACCCACGCGCCGCGTGTGAGCGTAAGGCTCAGTGCAACCAGCAGGGCGGGCATCACGAACGCTGCCCACAGACGGCCCGAGGTGCCATACAGGAGGCGTGCAGTCGCGGCGCACACCACCAGCATCAGCGTGCCCGAGTAGGTCATCCAATGAGACAGCGTGCCCTGTGGCCGCCGGCCCAATCCGTCGAAGTTCAGCACCCCGTACTGCACGATGCCGACCAAAGCGCTCGCGGCGCCGATGGTCAGGATGATGCTGAGCACCGTGTTGGCGCGCGCGCCCCGGGCCAGGTCGTAGCTGACCGGCACCAGCATGAACAGCACCAGTTGCTTGCAGTCAGTGAAGCTGACTTCAGGATCGAGCGAGAAGCCGGCCGACGCCAGCGTGAGCGCGGCGTAGGTCACGAGCGGCCAGAAAAACGAGGGCGCCTGTAGCCGTTCGCCGCGCGTGACGTGCGACACCAGCCAGGTCAACACCGCGACGGCGAGCAGGATCTGCGCTGCCGCGATCGACAGCTGCATGGTGGCGACGATGCCGACGAGCGCGAAGATGCCGATCTGCTCGAGCCGATCGCGTGGCGGCATGCCCGCCGTAAGGGAAAATGTGGTCACGGGTGATGAGGGAGCAGCGTCCGTGCTGCGTCCAGCACCATGGTAGGCGAAATTCCGGTCAGGCAGCGAAAGTCACCGGGCACGCAGTGGCGCTGATGGCACGGCCGGCACGGCAACGGCCCGGCGTCCACGGCAATGCTGCCCACGGCCGGATCGCGCCACGGCATGGAACGCTCGGGCAGCGTCGGGCCAAACAGGGCGACCACCGGCGTCGAGGTGGTGGCGGCAATATGCAACGGCCCGCTGTCGCCGCCAATGTAGAGGGCCGCGCGGCCAACGAGAGCACGCAGTTCCGCCAGGTCGAACTCGCCCGTGCGCACGATGCCATCGCCCGCAGGGCCCGCCAGCGCGCGTGCCTGCGCGGCAACCGCTTCAGCCGCGTCCGCTTCCGACGGTCCAGAGGTGATGATAATGCGGCGTGCGCGATGCTCTTCTGCCAGCCGCGCGGCAACTTCAGCGAAAGCAGCGGTCGGCCAGCGCCGAAACGGGTTGCCGGCGCTGACGTGAAGCACGACGATCGGCGCGGTGTCGGCAACGCCTGCGGCCGCCAGCCTGGTGGCGACCCGGGCGGCGGCGTCTGCCGTCACCGGCATGACCACCGGATCCGCGACTCCCGTCGGCGGACCAATTCCGAGCGGCGCGATCAGATCCCACTGATTGAGCACCGAGTGGCGAGGCGGCACGAGCGACCGGGACCACGGCACCCGCGTGGTGTAACTCAGCTGACGTCCAGGCAGGGCGTAGCCGATGCGCTCGGGCGCACCGCTGGTCCACGTCAGGAATCCACTCCGGGGGCCGCCATGGAAATCGATCACCACATCAAACCGCTCGGCCCGCAAGCGTTTGGCGAGTTGCAGGTCATAGCGAATGCGGGCTAGGCCGCGCGGGCGATCGACCACCACGACCTCGTCGAGATCGGGATGGTGGCGCACCACAGGCTCGGCCGCGGCTTCCACGAGATACGTCAGGCGGGCGGTCGGAAACCGGCGGCGCAGGGCGCCAATTGCGGGCGTGGTGAAGACCACGTCCCCAATCAGGCGCAGCCGGATCAAGAGAATCTTCAGGGCTCGACCGTCGCCTCGTCGATCAGCATTACAGGGATGTCGTCCTTGATGGGATAAACGCGGTGGCAAGACCCGCACTTGAGCGCGGTCCCGTCTTTGACCAGCGCAACCGGGGTCTTGCAGGCCGGACAGGCGAGACTCTCGAGCAGTTCAGCGTCGACGGGCATGTGGGGAATCTTAACACCGAGGTTCGGGCGAGAGTTCGGAACACGAAGTTCAGTCACGGGGTTGTCACGGGGTAAGATCGCGCCATGCTCGTGATTCGCATCGTCTTGGTCGCGCTGGCAGTGTCCGGCCCGGTGTTCGCGTTCGCCTCCGCTCGCACGTCGCCGAGCGAGCTTCGGCGCGACCTCGCCGACCTGTCCACCGCAGCTTCAGCGAAGGCGGAAGCTGCCGGCAGCGAAGGCGGGCAGACGGCGGCGGCCCCCGACGATCCGAAGGCGCAGGCGTTTTTTGAGTTCATGATGGCAAGGCGGCTCGAGTCGGCGGGCGACTCGGCTGGGTCGATGGCCTCGCTCCAGCGTGCGCAGAAACTCGATCCCAACTCGGCTGAGATTGCCGCTGAAATGGCGGGCGCCCATGCGCGTCAGCAACAGGCGGCGCCGGCCATTCTCCAGGCCGACCGGGCCCTCACACTCGAGCCCGAAAACGTGGAAGCGCACGTGGTGCTCGCTCAGATTTACGCGGCGTGGGCCGAAGGCGGCAGCCAGCCTCCAGCGGGTGAAACGCCGTCGAGCGCGCGCGTGAAGGCAATTGACCACCTGATCGCCATCCAGAAGTCGCCGGTGATGGCGGTCGATCCCAATCTGCAGATGACGCTCGGCCGGCTGCAACTGCGCGCCGGTCGCACCGCTGATGCGGTGCCGGTACTCGAACGCGTTTCCACCCAGGCGCCGTGGGCCGCCGAGCCACTGGTGTTGCTGTATGAGGCGTACGCGACCAGCGGCAAGATAGAAGAAGCCGAAAAAGCGTTGCTGGGCGCCGCGCAGATCAATCCCCGCTACTGGGCACAGCTTGGCCAGTTCTACGAGCGCCGTAACAAGTGGGAGGATGCCGCCGGCGCGTACGACGAGGCGCTCAAGGGCATGCGACAGCCGAGCCGCGACGTGCAGCTGCGCCTGGTCGCCGCACTACTGAACGTCGAGGATGGCGGGCCGCGGGCGAGAGAGGTCTTGGCCGACCTCTTGAAGGCAAACCCGAACGACGTGCGCGCGTTGTACTTGACGTCGAGCATCGAGCGTACGGCCGGCGACCTGAAGGCGGCGGAAACCGCCGCGCGCAAGATCATGACGGCCGAGCCCGCGAACGTGACGGGTCTCTACGCGCTGGTGCAAATCCTCTTCGACCGCTACGACTTCAGGCAGGTGGTGGATGTCGTGGCGCCGTTTGCGAAGGACCCGGCCACCCGTTCAAAGGGTCGCGAGGTCGAAGGCGCTGCGGTGCTGGTGCAGCTTGGTATTGCGCAGCAGCAACTGGCGCAGTGGGATGCCTCAATTGCCGCCTTTACGTCGGCCAAGACGCTGACGCCGCTCGACACCGAAATCGACGCCTATCTCGTGCAGGCGCACCTGGCAGCGCGCCGGTTCGACCGCGCCGAAGCGCTTGCGCGCGAGAACCTGGTGCGCAGTCCCGATCAGCCGCGCATGATTCGCCTGCGCGCGCAGGCTCTGGCCAAGGGCGGCAAGCCGGCCGAGGCGCTGCAGTTGATGGAGGCCGGCGCGGCCAAGAACCCTAACAGCCGAGAATTCGTCGTCGGGCTCGCGGACCTCTATGCCGAGCAGAAGCGGACGGACGATGCGGTCCGCACGCTGGAGCAGGCGCGCAGGACGTTCGGCGATGACGAAGTGCTGACCATGCGCCTGGTCAACGCCTACGAGGCGGGCGGCAAGCTGGCAGAAGCTGAGAAGGAACTGAGGCGGCTGATGGCCGAGGACCCGCTGAACGCCAGCGCGCTCAATTCATTGGGATACCTGCTGGCCGATCGTGGCACGCGGTTGCCCGAAGCGGTGGACCTGGCACAGCGCGCCGTCAAGCTCGAACCCGAGAACCCGTCCTATCTCGACACCCTCGGATGGGCATTGTTCAAGCAGGGCAAGGCCGACGAAGCCGACGCGCCGCTGGCCAAGGCCGCCGCCGTGCTCACGGCGAACTCGGTGATCCAGGATCACCATGGCGACGTGCTCGCGCGGCGCGGACGCAGTGCCGACGCAATTGCCGCCTGGGAGCGCGCGCTGGCCGGTGACGGCGAGCAGATCGATCGCGCCGCAATCGAGAAGAAGATCAAGGCCGCGCGCGCCCGCGCCAAGTAATGATCCAACTCGCGATCCTGGTCCTCGCGCTGACGGTGTCGGGGTGTGCCGCGCGCACACCGCCGCGGCCGGTCGGCGCGCCGGCCGCCGATCCCAACGCGATCGATGCGTTCACCACGGCGACGGCAGCGTGCCGAGGCTTTCGCTCGCTGACCGGCGAGCTGGCGCTGTCGGGCCGCGCCGCTGGCGAACGCATTCGCGGCCGCGTGATTGCTGGACTCGAGTCGGGCGGCTCGGTGCGGCTCGAAGGGGTCGCGCCATTCGGGCCGCCGGTGTTTATTCTCGCGGGCCGCGCGGAGCTGGCCACGCTGTTGCTGCCGCGTGAACATCGCGTCTTGAGGGAGACGGCAGTCGCCGCCGTGCTCGAGCGACTCACCGGTCTCGCGCTCGGCGCCGATGATCTACGGTTGATGGTGTCGGGCTGTCTCGCCGACAACGCCGCTCCGGCAGAAGGGAAGCAGTGGCCCGGTGGCTGGCAGGCCGTAACGCTGGCGCCCGATCGCATCGCTTACCTGCGGCTTCAGCAGGGACGCCCCGTGGTGGTCGCGGCCGACTACGGGCCCTGGCGCCTTGATTACTCTGAGCATGTCAGCGGCTACCCGCGCGTGGTGCGCGTGCGCCGGACGGGCGATGCCACCATCGACGTCACGGCGCGGGTCGGCGAACTCGAAGTAAACACAGCGATCAACCCGCTGGCGTTCACGCTCGAGGTACCCGCCGATGCCGATCCGATGACGCTCGACGAGCTACGATCGGTCGCGCCACTCGTCCCCAAGTCCTGACGGCTTGGCACCCTTGGCACCTCTAGCACCCTAGGCACCATGTCACAATCTGTAAGCCTCCCGGCTTTTGCGAAGATCAACCTCGATCTCCGCATTCTCGGCACGCGTCCAGACGGTTATCACGATCTGCGGACGATCTTCCAAAGCCTCGCGCTATTCGACACGGTGACAGTCACCCGCCGCCGAGGGCCGTTAGAGATCGTCTGCGACCATGAAGACATCCCAACCGATCGTCGAAACCTGGTCTGGAAGGCAGCCTCGTTGCTGAACCGGGTTGCGAACGGCAAGACAACCGCCCCACAAGGCGTGTCGATTGACCTCCGCAAGCGCATTCCCGCCGAGGCCGGACTCGGCGGTGGCAGCGCCGATGCGGCGATGACCTTGTTGGCCCTCAACAAGCTCTGGAAGATGGGGCTCGACCTCGCTACGCTCGCGCGGATTGGGGCGCGCTTGGGTGCCGATGTCCCGTACTTCCTGGTCGGCGGCACGTCGCTCGGCCTCGGTCGCGGCGACGACATTTACCCCTTGGCCGACCTCCCGACGGTGCATGTCGTGATCCTGCGGCCGGGATTCGGGGTGTCGACCGCCGATGCTTATACCTGGTTCGACGAAGAATCGCGCCGCGCCACCAGGGAACCAGCGCCCCGACCCTACCCGGCTGGCTGGCCCTCGTGGGCTGCGACCCTTCGCAACGACCTAGAGGTACCGGTGGTGCGCCACCATCCCGCAATTGCCCGGATCCGCCAGTCTTTGCTCGACTCCGGTGCCAACTTTGCCGCCATGTCAGGCTCCGGCTCGGCCGTTTTTGGCCTGTTCGAGCGTGCCGACGCAGCGCGGCGCACCGCCGATGACCTGGCCCGGCCGGGCTGGCTATCGCTGCATACCCGCACGATGGCCCGCAGGGAGTACGCCCGCCGGGTTGCCGCCGGCCTCTAAACTCGGATACGATACGAGTTTGCCCCGGGGTGTTGGGGCGTGGCCAAGCGGTAAGGCGAGGGTCTTTGGAACCCTTATTCGAAGGTTCGAATCCTTCCGCCCCAACCAGTTTCGCGAGACTTCGTCGTGAACCTGAGGCTTCGCCTCGCGAAAGCAGTTTAGTTTTGGCCCAGCCTCCGCCGGGCGTGTAGATATGCGACCAACCGGTTTCGGAGAACTGAAACTCTTCTCAGGTAGCGCTCACCCGCAACTCGCGGCTGAGATCGCCGAGTTCCTCGGGGTGGAACTCGGACAGGCACGTCTCCGCCGGTTTCCCGACACCGAAGTCTCGTTCCAGATCGACGAAAATATTCGCGGCACCGACGTCTTCATCATCCAGCCGACTTGCGCTCCGGTGGATCCTCACCTGATGGAGCTGATGATCATGACTGACGCGTTCCGCCGCTCGTCGGCGGCGCGCATTACCGCGGTCATCCCGTATTACGGCTACGCCAGGCAAGATCGCAAGGACAAGCCTCGCGTCCCGATTTCCGCCAAGCTGGTCGCCAACGTGCTGACCGCCTCGGGTGTCAACCGCGTGTTGTGCATGGACCTACACAAGGCGCAAATCCAGGGCTTCTTCGACCTGCCGGTGGATCACCTGTTCGCCGCGCCGGTCATCATCGATTACCTGGCGCGCCAGTCGTACGAGAAGTTGACCATCGTCGCGCCCGACGCCGGCGGTGCCGAACGCGCGCGCGCCTATGCCAAGCGGCTCGATGCCGAACTGGCCGTGATCGACAAGCGCCGCAGCGAAGACGGCACCGCGGAAGTCATGAACGTGATCGGCGAAGTCGCGGGCCGCACCTGCGTGATTGCCGACGACATTATCGACACCGCCGGCACCATCCAGAAGGCGGCGCAGGCGCTGAAGGATTCGGGCGCCGAGCGCGTGCTGGCGTGCGCCATTCACGGCGTGCTGTCAGGCCCCGCAATCGACCGCATCGAGAAGGCGCCGATCGACAAGCTGCTCATCACCAACACGATTCCGCTCACCGCGGACCGTGCCAAATGCCAGAAAATCGTCGTGCTGTCGGTGGCGCGCCTGCTCGGCCAGGCCATTCGCAGCATTCATGAAGAGACATCGGTTTCGTCGTTGTTCGTGTAAGTGCGGTCGTGAGGTCCGATGGTCCTGAGGTCTTGAATTTCCAAGACCCCAAGTCCTCAAGTCCCCAAGACCGCTTAATTGTCAAAAGGGTGTAGGCCGCGGCCGAAGCCCGAGGAAGGTCAGCAAGTCATGGAAGCAATTCTCGACGCAGTCAAGCGCAACACCAGGGGCAAGAACGAGGCACGGCGGCTGCGCGTCGCCGGGCAGATCCCCGCGATTGTGTACGGCGCGCAGAAGGCCGGCGATGCGCCCGCACCGGAAGCGGTCGCGGTCGACCCCAAGCCTTTCATGCGCATCCTGCACTCCAGCTCGGGCCTCAACACCCTGATCACGCTGAAAATCGCCGAGGGCGGGGATGCCCGCGTGCTGGTGCGCAACGTGCAGCTCGACCCGGTCACCCACCACTTGCTCCACGCCGACTTCTACCGCGTCAACATGGACCGCAAGATCAAGGTCACCGTGCCGATCACGCTCAAGGGCGATGCCCGCGGCGTGAAGCAGGACGGCGGCATCCTCGACTTCGTGCACCGCGAGATCGAAGTCGAAGTGCTCCCGGCCGACATCCCGAACTCGATCGAAGTCGACGTCACCGACCTCGGCATTGGCGACGCCATCCACGTCCGTGACGTGGCGGCCGACGCCGCGTGGACCCCGGTCACCGATTCCGACCTCATGCTCGTCCACGTCATCACCATCAAGGTGGCCGAAGAAGCGACGCCGGCTGAAGGTGCTGTCGCGGCCCCGGCCGGTGGCGCAGCCGAACCCGAAGTTGCCAAGAAGGGCAAGACCGACAAGGACGGCGACGCCAAGGCCGGCGACAAGAAGGACGACGGCAAGAAGAAGGACGACAAGAAGAAGTAA
>JANLWW010000161.1:0-3155 GCA_031364805.1 Acidobacteriota bacterium | reverse complement strand
TCGCTGATCACGGTGTGGGCGTTGGCCAACCGGCAGTCCATGTCAACGCTCGTGAGAATGAGGTGTGCGGTAGACCGTCGCAGGTTCGCCGCGACCGTGGCATCAAAGGCCGGCATCGGCCCTTCGCGCTCAACGAACTTCCCCAGCCCTGCCGGCAGTGCAGCGGCAACAAACCGCTGCACGTCCAATTCCTTGATCGTGCCGTGGACGCCACTCGCGCGCACGGCGTCCAGCGACACGCCATGCTTCGCCGCCAGCGCGGCCGCCTTGGTCGTGGCGCCGGAGCCGTCGGTGGATCGCACCGGCGTCGCCAGCGACGCGAGGTAGGCAGAGGCGGATTCGCGCGTTGGACCGATCGCACCGAGTAGCGCGCCGACGGCAACCTGGGCGCCTGCGGCTGCCGCGTGCACCAGCACGCCCGCGGCCGCGGTGGTCACTTCCGACGCGGCCTTGGTCGTTTCGAGGTCGCACACCGGCTCGCCAGGCGACACGGTCGCGCCGTCGGCGACCAACCACCGCGCCAGTAACACGGTGTCGTCGTTGACGTTGACCTGCGGCACCACGAGCAGCGTTACGCCTTCCATGTCAGGTGGTTCTCTCCCGCTCGAGCGCGCTGACGATCGCCCTCACCGACGCCAGTTCCGCGATCTCCTCGGCCTCGAACATCAGGCCAAATCGATTCTCGAGGGCCAGCACAAGCTCGAGGTGTGCCATCGACGTCCACCCCGGTAACTGCACTGCGGTGGTCGCGAGGTTGATGCCGGCGGTGTCGGCATCACTCAGCTTAAGCGCCGCCTGCATGCAGGTGCGGACGCCAGCCAGGATCCTGCTGTCGGACAGAGTGTTCATGCGGGAATCAGCTGGCCACTATCGACCGTATAGCTGGTGCCACACGACTGGCACGTCGCGTGGGATGGCGGCGCCGCGCCCGCCGCGAGCTTGACGCCACAACTGCAGATCCAGCCGGTGATGCGACTGGGATTGCCGACTACCAGGGCATAGTCGGGAATGTCCTTCGTCACCACGGCGCCGGCGCCGACGAACGCGAAGCGCCCCACCGTGTGGCCGCACACGATGGTGGAGTTGGCGCCGAGCGACGCGCCCTTCTTCACCAACGTGGTCTGGTATTCGTCCTTGCGTGACACGTGGCTGCGCGGGTTGACCACATTGGTGAACACCATCGACGGCCCGCAGAAGACGTCGTCTTCCAGGATCACGCCGGTATAGATCGACACGTTATTCTGAATCTTGACGTTGTCGCCAATCACTACCTGCGGTGAGATGACGACATTCTGGCCGATGTTGCAGCGCCGGCCGATGCGGGCTCCGGACATGACATGCGAGAAGTGCCAGATCTTCGAACCTTCGCCAATCTCGCAACCGTCATCGACGTACGAGGACTCGTGCACGAACACCTCAGCCACGCGTCACCACCTTCGGGTGTGAGTTCGGACCGCTGACGACCTCGCCCTGTCGAATGCTGGCAGTCAACTCGATCGACGGCCGCGCTTCCTCGATGCCAAAGCCGCCGCCGGCGAGGATCTGCTCGTAGACGCGCGTGTGCAGGTCGGTGAACCCTTCGCTGAACTCGACCTCCTGGCCGTCAACCGTGATCGAGCGAAAGGTGGTGTTCTTACCCGGTTCCGGCGTGAACGGCAGCTGCCGGCTGTCGGTCGAGAGGAACCACTGCACGTCCGCGCGCTCGAGCTCGAGGACACCCGCCGCTTCGTGGCTCTCGCGCAGATGCACCGCCGACGACCGCACGCTGCCAAACAGCCAGATCACCAGGTCGAAAAAGTGAATGCCGATGTTGGTGACGATGCCACCGGAGCGTTCGACGTGCCCCTTCCAGGACACGTCGTACCAGGAACCTCGCGCGGTGATGTAGGTCAAGCACACTTGGTGGCGCCTCGAGGTGTCGGCGAGCAGCCGGTCGCGCAAGGCGACGAGCTGCGGATGCACGCGGAGCTGCAATATCGTCTTGACGCTGCGTCCGGTCTCGCGCTCGATTTCCTGCAGCGCATCCAGGTTCCACGGGTTGATGACCAGCGGTTTCTCGCAGATGGCGTTGGCCCCGACCCGCAGGGCCAGGCGGATATGCGCGTCGTGCAGGTGATTGGGTGCGCAAATGCTGACGTAGTCGACGCGCTGCTCTTCGGGACCGCGGCGCAGCTTCTCGAGGTGCCGGTCGAAGCGCTCGATCTCATTGAAGAAGCGAACATCGAAGGCGAAGCGGTCGAGGATGCCGACCGCGTCGTGCGGGTCGGTGGCGGCCACCAGTCGACTGCCGGTGTCCTGGATCGCCTTGAGATGGCGCGGCGCGATGTAGCCCGCCACACCAGTAATCGCAAAATTCTTCACGGCTGTCCCCCTGCCGCGCCGAGGCCGGCGGCCCGCTTCAGCACGTCCGCCAGCCGGGGCGCGTTGACGTGCAGTGAATAGCGTTGTTCGATGGTTTGCCGACCCGCGGCGGCAAAACGTGCCCGCAGCGCCGGGTCGGCGATTAGCCGCCCCAGTTTGTCAACCCACTCATTATCCGTCGTCGCCAGAAACCCGTTCACGCCGTCCTCGATAATCTCGCGGTTGACGCCGACCGCCGAGGCGACGACTGGCACCCCGCAGGCCATGAATTCAATCGCCTTGAATCCGCATTTGCCTTTGGCCCAGGCGTCGTCGAACAGCGGATACACGCCGATGTCACAGTTGCGGAACAAGTCAATCTCGCCGCTCAGTTTCCACGCCGGGTTCTCCACGCGAACCCCGGCCATGGCAATCGGCTCGCCAGTGCCGCTCACATTCAGCACGAAGGGATGCTGCGAGGCGACCCGTTGCAGTACCGGCTGCAGCCCCTGGATGTACCTCGACGTCGTCGGGCTGCCGATCCAGCCGACCACCGGCATGCCTGGATCCGGAGTGCGGGATCCGGGCTCCGGCGTAAATTTCGTGGTGTCGACGCTGGTCGGAATCACGGTGACGGCTGCATTGAACTGCCGCGCGTAGGCGGCCAGGTAGTCGTTGCCGACCACCACCTGCGTGCTGCGGCGGACGATGGTGGCGACCTTGCCTGGCGTCTTGAGGGCGGCGATCAGCCGGTTCGCCTCACTGACGCTCGGCAGGAAGATCGCATCATCGAAGTCGAACACGATGGGCGGACA
>JANLWW010000151.1:0-40671 GCA_031364805.1 Acidobacteriota bacterium | reverse complement strand
ACCCGAGGTAGCCCGACTTCAACTCGTGGTTGCGGCCCCAGAAGTTCGCGAAGTACGCAAACGTGGCGCCGTATTGCCAGCGTCGTGGCGTGCGATCGGTCTCGAGGAAGGCGCCGCGCGTCGGCCCGTTGGTCGTGGCGAGGTCGGTCTTGCGCACGTCCGTCGTCCACGGCACGTCGGGCCACCAGTAGCCGCCACGCTGCAGGCTGGCGTCAAAGGTCGCCCGCGACGACAGGATCGACAGGTACTTGAACGACGGTCCCACCAGCGACCACGAGTCCTGGTTCTGTGTCGATTCGAGTGGAACATACCGGCTCGCCGTGCGGTACGGCTGCCACTTGCGTCCCACCTGGAACATGCCCTCGAACTTGTTGTTCTTGGTCATCTGGTAGGTGACCTTGCCGGTCGGATCCTGCAGCTTGGTATAGAACTCCACCTGCTGGCGATCGGCCAAGCTGATGAAGCCGGGAATCAGGTTGCCAGAAGAGGCGTCGCGATGGCTGGCATAAAACCAGAGGCGATCCTTGAGGATCGGTCCGCCGATTTCGCCGTAGAAGTCCTTGTAGCTCGTGAACTTGTTCACGCCTGGCGCGTATCCCTTGGCCAGCAGTGCCGGCGTGATGTTCTTGCCCTGGAAATCGCCCGACTGGTAGTTCGCCGAGCCCACGCCCTTGAAGGTATTGCTGCCCGACTTGAGGACCAGGTTCATGGTCACGCCAGGGTTCATCGCGTCAGCGCCCTTGGCCGCGGTGGTGATCTGCGCTTCTTCATAGGTACCGAAGTCGCCGTAGGTCTGGTCCCAGATCATGCCGTCGTAGCTCACTACGCCGCCGCCGGCGCGGCCGAACGTGCGCGCGGTGGGACCGGAACCGGTGCCGAAATTCGAGCCGCCGACGTCGAACGCCGTGGCATAGAGCCCGGGAATCATCGACACCAGGGCAGTCAGGCTGCGGCTGGATGGCAGGTCGTCGAGCTTCTGCTGGTCCCAGTTGACCGCGACGTTCGCCGATTCGAGGTCAATCGTCGGCGACTGGCTGGTGACGGTGACGCTCTCTTGCAGCGCCGCGACATCCATCTTGCCGTTGATGGTGGCCGTGGCGCCGGCGTTGAGGGTCACGCCCTCGATGTTCAGCGTGGCGAAGCCGGGGAGGACAAACGAGATCTTGTACTGACCGCCCGAAAGCAGCGTGAAGCGATACACGCCTTGTCCGTCAGTGACCGCCGTGCGCGCACCGCCGATCATGTTCGGACTGGTGATCGACACGGTCACCCCGGGCAGAGTGCCTCCGCTGGTGTCGGTGGCGCGTCCCGTGATTGCCCCCGTCTGTTGCTGCGCGAGTGCCGGCAACACGAGTGCCACCATCAGCGCGAGCGACGCCATCCACACCACTCTCAAAGTCTTCCAATGCATACACGGCTCCTTGTCGCGGTCTCACCCCTGAACCCGAGGGGACGGTGCCAAGGATGGCCGCGATACCGGGAACTTATAACACTGATAGTGCGCCGTTGTTTACGCTTATACGCGTCGTGGGGACGAGCGCCTATAATCCGATCCATGCGTCGAGCCTGCAGCGCCCTCCTGTGCCTTTCTTTGGCCCTCACCGCTTCGCTTTCGGGCCAGGGCCGTCCGGCCTGGCTCGACCCGTATCGCGCCAACGCCGAGAAGCTCATCAAGGCCGCGACCGCCGACCAGTTCGCCTGGGACCGCGTTGCCGAACTGACCGATACCTACGGTCAGCGCATCAGCGGCTCCGGCAACCTGAGCCGCGCCATCGCGTGGGCGGTCGAGACCATGAAAAAAGACGGCCTCGAGAGCGTCCACACCGAGCGGGTGATGGTGCCCAAGTGGGTGCGCGGCGTCGAGAGCCTGGAGATCACCAACCCGCCTGACCACGTCGTCCCCATGCTGGGATTGGGTGGCAGCGTCGCCACCCCGCCGGCGGGCATCGAAGCCGAGGTGATGGTCGTGTCGAGCGGTGACGACCTGGCGAAACGGTCGGCCGAGGCCAAGGGAAAGATCGTGTTGTTCAACGTACCCTACACAAACTACGGCGAGACGGTGGCCTACCGCTCGGGCGGCGCACGCATGGCGTCGCAGCACGGCGCGCTCGCCGCGCTTGTGCGGGCCGTCGGCCCAGTCGGCCTGCGCACGCCGCACACCGGCGGCATGAACTACGGCGACGACACGGTCGCGAAGATTCCGACCGCCGCCATTCCCGTCGAAGATACCGTCAGGATTCAGCGCCTGGTCAACCGCGGCGTGAAGGTCCGCCTGCGGCTCAAGATGGAGGCGCACTTCGACGCCGATGTCGAATCGTTCAACGTGGTCGGCGAGATTCGTGGCAGCGAGAAGCCCGACGAGATTGTCCTGGTCGGCGGCCACTTCGATTCGTGGGACACCGGGGCCGGCGCATCGGACGATGGCGTGGGGTGCGTGGTGACGTGGGAGGCGGCGCGGCTGATGAAGACGCTGAACATCCGCCCCAAGCGGACGGTCCGCGTCGTCTTGTTCACCAACGAGGAGAACGGCATGCGCGGCGGCAATGGCTACCGCGATCAGCACGCCAAGGAAGCCGCGAACCACATCATGGCATTCGAGTCCGACTCGGGGGTATTCGCGCCGGCTCGACTCGGCTTCACCGGATCCGAGGCGGCCCGCGCGCTGGTCGCCGACATCGGCACGCTGCTCGCGCCGCTCGGTCTGCAGGACGTCGGCCCCGGCGGCGGGGGCGCCGACATCGGTCCAATCGCGACGCTCGGCAAGGTGCCGATGATGGCCTACTCGGGTGATGCGACGAAGTACTTCACCATCCACCACACCCCGGCCGACACCGTGGACCGCATCGATCCGGCTGACGTTTCGAAGGCGGCCGCCGCCATCGCCGCGATGATCTACGTCATTGCCGACATGCCCCAGGCATTACCCAAATGATCGCCAATGTCCTCGTCGCAATCACCATCTTCGCCATGGCGGTCCAGCCGGCGCCCACGGCCTCCGATGCGACTGCGGTCGTCGCTGGCGCCACTACAGCGGTCTACGTCGTGATCAACAACCCGACGATGTACGACATTTATCTGATGTCGGCGACCAGCGATGTGGCGGCGAAGGTGGAACTCTATTCCGCCGACAAGCCGGTCGATAACATGACGGTTGCGGCTTACGGGTCGCTGACACTGAAAGCTGGCGGGATGTTTTTGCGCCTCTCGGACATGAAGCGCGAGCTGAAGGCGGGGGAGTCGATCACGGTCACGATGATGACGGACGGCGGTGTCGCGATTGCGGCCACCGCCGTCGTCAAGCCTTAACCCTTCTTGATGATGAAGCCGTTCGCGTCTTTGTCGCGATACTTCGCGTGGCAGGTCTGGCAGGTACCACCGAGTTCCTTCATCGAACCCATGATCGCAGCGGCGTCGGTCCCCTTCGAGAGGGCCTCGGCATGCTTCATCGCCGCGCCGGCCCATTCGGCCGCTTCGGCGTTGTTGCGGGCGGTCCAGAACGCCTGGGCGTCCTTGAACAGGGCGACCATCTTGGTGGCTTCGGCGGAAATACCGGCCAGGTTCTGTTCCTTGGCCGCTCCCCGCATGGCGCCGTTGGCCGCGCCGACAGCCTTCATCAGCTTGTCGTAGTCTTCATCTGTCTTGGCCTGGGCGAGCGGGCTCACCGACATGGTGACCGCAAGTGCCAAGGCCATTCCGGCCGCTGTCAGAAAACGAGAAACGTGCATGTATCCTCCCGGGACGCTGAGGGCTGGCGGTATGCCTCGGCCCAGTGCGCCGGAAGAATAGCATGAGGCTATAGTGTCCCGATGACGAAATACCTCCTTGGTCTCACCCTGATCCTGGCCGGGTCGGCGTCGCTGACGCCCACTGCGCAGGGCCGTCGCGCGCTGGTCCTGGACGACCATTCCAGGATCGTGGGCATCGGCGATCCCCAGCGATCGCCCGACGGCGTATGGGTCGCCTACACGGTATCGACGATCGATGCCGAGAAGGACAAGCGCAACAGCGACATCTGGATGGTGAAGTGGGACGGCAGCGAGCAACTGCAGCTGACCTCGTCGGCCGACAACGAATCGTCTCCGCGCTGGAGCCCCGACAACAAATACCTGGCGTTTGTGGCATCGCGCGGCACGGATGAAGAGAAGAAGAAGGGCGGCCAGATTTGGCTGCTGAGCCGCGCCGGTGGCGAGGCCCAGCGCGTGAGCGACTTCAAGGGCGGCGTCTCCGACATCCAGTGGTCGCCCGACAGCACGCGCCTTGCGTTCGTCGCCAACGATCAGGATCCGGCCGACGAGCCCGAGAAGATGGACGGCTGGAAGCGCAAGACCGCGCCGCCGATCGTCATCGATCGTTATCACTTCAAGGAAGACCGCTCCGGCTACCTGAAGGACCTCTACGGCCATATCGCCATCTTCGACCTGGCGACCAAGACGGCGACCGTGATCACCAAGGGCAACACCGATGACGCGAGTCCGTCGTGGTCGCCGGACGGGAAGCAGATCGCGTTCCTGAGCAAGCGTGGCCACGCCGAGCCCGATCGCACGTCGAACGAGGACGTGTGGGTGGTCGATGCCACGCCGTTCGGCACGCCGAAACAGATCACGAAGACGGCCGATGGTGAAGGTGGCCGCCCAGCCTGGAGCCCCGACGGCAGCCGCATCGCGGTGCTCGTGGGCGACAACGACGCCAACACCGCCTACGGCATGAACAAGCTGGTGGTGGTGCCTGCGAATCCACCCGCGTCGGCCGGTCCGTCGACCAAGCCGCCGGTCTATATGCCGGCGCTCGACCGTGCCGTCTCGAACATTGCGTGGTCGTCAGATGGACAGCACATCTCGTTCTTGCTGCAGGACGACCGTACCAATCACGTCGCGACCGTGCCTGCCGAGAACCCCAGCGGCACGGTGCAGCGCAAGTCTACGGGACGCCGCGTGATCAGCGCCCTCAGCCCGGGCAAGGACGGCAATTTCGCGGTCTTGGCGACCTCGCCGACACAGTTCACCGAGGTGTATGCGCTCGAGGCGTCGAACCTGCGCCAACTGACCAGGCACAACGACCAGCTCGCCAGTGAGTTACAGCTGGGCACCACCGAAGACTTTCAGTCGAAGAGCAAGGACGGCACCGACGTCCACGGACTGATCGTGAAGCCGGCGGGCTTCAAGGCCGGCACCAAGTATCCGACGCTATTGATCATTCACGGTGGACCGAACGGGCAGGATCAACATGCTTTCAACTTCGATCGCGAGTTGCTCGCCGCCAACGGTTACGTGGTGCTGGCGATCAACTATCGCGGCAGCGCGGGGCGGGGTAACGGCTGGCAAAAAGCCATTCATGGCGACTGGGGCAATCTCGAAGTGGTCGACCTGCTGGGCGCGGTGGACGAGGCGGTCAAGCAGGGCGTGGCCGATCCGACTCGCCTCGGCATTGGCGGTTGGAGCTACGGCGGCATTTCCACCAACTACACCATTGCGACCGACACCCGCTTCAAGGCGGCGATCAGCGGCGCCGGCAGCTCGATGCAGTTCACGATGTACGGCCTGGATCAATACATCATCCAGTACGACCAGGAGATGGGGCAGCCGTGGAAGAGCAAGGACAAGTGGATGAAGGTGTCCTACCCGTTCTTCAACGCCGACAAGATCAAGACGCCGACGCTGTTTATGGGCGGTGAGAAAGACTTCAACGTGCCGATCGCCGGCGGCGAGCAGATGTATCAGGCGCTCAAGAGCCTGGGGGTGGACACGCAGCTCGTGATCTATCCCGGCCAGTTCCACGGCCTGACGATACCCAGCTACGAGCGTGACCGGCTCAATCGCTACCTGAACTGGTTCAACAAGTATTTGCAGCCGGCGGCGACGTCAACGTCGAAGGAAAAGTAGGCGGTCAGGCGCCGGCGCCAACGGGCCGGTTCGGTTGGCCGGAGTTGCGGGAGCGCCGACCCGCCTTGTCGCGATACATCCGTTCGTCGGCCACCATCAGCAGCTCATTGAAGGTGCGTCCATCATCTGGAAACCGGGCGCAGCCGGCGCTGATCGACAGCTCGACCCGCACGCCCGGTCGCGGCTCGAAGGGATAGGCGCTGACCGCGCTCTGCACTTCGGCCACTCGCTGGGCTTCGTGTTCCGGGTTGCAGCCCCACAGCACGACCATGAACTCATCGCCGCCAAAGCGCGAGCACAGGTCGCTCTCGCGGACCGTCGATTGCAGCACGGTGCCGATGGCGCAGAGCGCCCGATCGCCCGCTTCGTGGCCGAAGGTGTCGTTGATCTCCTTGAGGCGATCGAGGTCGAGGACAATCACACTGGCGCTGGTCTGGTGCCCGGTCGCACGGTCCAGCCCGGCTTCGAACTGCTGATCGAACGAGCGTCGATTGGGCAGGGTCGTCAGCGCGTCGGTGTGGGACTCATGCTGCGTCTGCTCGTAGCGCGTCGAGTTGTAGATCACCGCCGCGGCCTGCTCGCTGACCCGCTCGAGTACGCGCCGGTGCTCGTCGGTGAAGCAACCGGCGGTCGTGTGATAGATCACGAGTCCGCCGATCCGCCGCCCGTCGTTGATCAGCGGACACGCCAGCAGCGCCGCCAGGTCCTCACCGCGGCCGGCCCGGCCGTCGGCGCAGGCAGGCAGCTGCACCGAGAGATCACTCCACGACTTGGGTGCCCCCGCGAACAGCGCTTCGGTGCCGGGCCCGTGGGCATAACGGCATCCATAGCCGTCGGTGTCGTTGCCCAGGAATAGCGCGCACGTCACGAATGGCACCAGCCGAATCACCTTGTCGTGAATCAGTACCATTGCGTCTTCGACGCTCAGGCTCGAGCCGAGCGCCTGGGCGATTTCGTACAGCGTCTGCTCCTCGCGATGCGTGCCGCTGATGTCCTCGAGCACTCGCTGATCCTCCGGGGTCTCGACCGGCAGGGCCGCCGAATGCAGCCGCGCGATCAACAGGTCGACCAGCGCCGGGTCGTAGGCGGTGCCGGAGTGCTCGCGCAGCACGGCGAGCGCGGCAACCGCCGTGCGCGCGGGTCGGTACGGGCGGTCGATCTGCAGCGTGCTGAAGCAATCGGCAATCGCCAGAATCCGCGCGCCAACTGGAATCGCCTCGCCGCGCAGCCCGTGCGGGTAGCCCAGGCCGTCCCACCGTTCGTGATGGCACAGCACCAGCTCAGCGACCGGCGCACCGAACGGGACGTTGTGCAGGATCTCGGCACCCACGCGCGGGTGAATCTTGACGCGCTCGAACTCCTCGGGCGTCAGCGCTTCAGGTTTCGCGAGAATGTGTTCGGGGACCGCCATGTTGCCCACGTCGTGCAGCAGGGCTGCGGTGCGAACCGCCTGGACCTCGTTGTCCGAGAGGCCGACCGCCTCGGCCAGCGTCGCCGCATACAGCTGGATCGAACGGACATGCTCGGGTGTGCAGCCGGCCTTCGCCTCGATGGCGAGCGCCAGCGCCTCGATGGTGGCCAGTTGGACGTCCATCGCGCGGCGCGTTTCGTCTTGTTCCTCGCGCAGTCGAGCGACCACCGTGTGATAGCTACGAAACACCAGGTAGAGAGGCGCCGCCAAGAGCGCCAGCCAGACGAACAGTCCCCGTTGCCACGCCAGCGTCGCCGCCGCGGCCAGCGCCGCGCCGGCCAGATAACTCGGCGCGCTCCACAGAAAGTTGCGATGCCAGATGCGTGCGACCGGCTGACGCGTCGAGAGCGCGACCGCGCCGGCGATCAGTGCGGTGTTGACGAAGAAGTACAGCGGCGCCACCACGGCGGCCGCGCGCACCAGCGCCGTCACGCTCGAAGGGTCGGCGCCCATCACGACGCCCAACGGCAGCCCGGCCACCCAGACCGTCGTCGTCAGCGACGCGATGCTGAACACCACCTGGTGCATCGGGTTGCGTTCGGGGGTCCGCAACGTGCACTGTGCCCACGCGCTGAGTGCCGCGATGAACACCGTCGGCGACGGCCCGAGCGCGAACAATGCCCAGAAGTTCACCGCATGCGACAACGAGAGGTTCGAGCGGCCGCGGCCGAGCGGCAACTCGATTTTCGCCGCCGAGGTCGCAACCGCGAGGGCGAGCAACATGAGGGACAAGCCCAGGTTCTGCGGTGGCAGCCCGCGCACGGAGTCAAGCAGGCCGAGGACGCCCGCAACCACTACGGCGACGACGTACACGCGGGCGGAGCCCGGTATGGTCAAGAAGGTTGACCGATCGGACTTTCGACGCCCTTCCACTCCGGCGCTGGCGGGCGCGGAAACCGCGCCCGCAAAGATGTCTCTTCTGAAAAGACTAAGAGAGACATCAAAGAACTTTAACGACACGTTCACGGCCATGCATCTTACATGCCGTTACCCCGACAACAACAGAATTCAAGAGTGTTGTCGCGCCATTAAATGCAAATTGCTGAGATCCTGGACCTTAATTGAGGCCGGATCAGCTCCACTCTCTGTTCAGTAGTAGCACAGCCACTTACGAAGCTGGCGTGACCGCGCGGCGCCCGGCGCGGCGGATGGGCCATAATTCGCCCCATCATGCGTCTCCCCGTCATCGTCGTCGCCTTCATCCTGACCGTCATGACTACTCCCTCAGGGCAACAGCAGCCTGACCTGCGCACGCGCGCGGAGATCAGCAACTACCAAGAGACCAGCACGTACGCGGATGTGCAGCGGGTCATCGCCGGCTTGGCTTCGTCGAGTCTGCTCATGCATGCCGAGTCGTTCGGGAAAACCGAAGAGGGGCGCGAGTTGCCGCTGCTGGTGATCTCGGACCCCAAGGTCACGACACCCGCAGCGGCGCGGAAACTTGGGCGCCCACTGGTGTTCGTGCAGGCCAACATCCACGCCGGCGAAGTCGAAGGCAAGGAAGCGGTGCTGGTGCTGGCGCGCCGGCTGTTGTCGGGCGACCTTACCCCGCTGACCAGGCAGCTGGTGATCCTGATCGCCCCCAACTACAACGCCGACGGCAACGAGAACGTCAACGTGCAGAACCGCACGGCGCAGTATGGGCCCGTGTCTGGCGTCGGCACCCGCGAGAACCGCAAGGGACTCGACCTCAATCGCGACTACATGAAGCTGGACTCGCAAGAGGCGCGGTCGCTCGTCGGCTTGATGAACAAGTGGGATCCGCATGTGCTGGTCGACTTGCATACGACCAACGGCTCGTACCACGCGAATCACCTGACCTATTCGCCCATTCTGAACCCCAACGCTGATGCGCGGCTCATCGAGTTCACGCGCGAGCGACTGCTGGCGCCCATTCGCGCGGCCATGCTGAAGAACCACAACTGGCGCACCTATTACTACGGGAACTTTGCGCCTGAAGACGGTGGTGGCCGCGAGAGCTCGCGGGTCGATCCCGCCAATCCCGGTAACGTCACCTGGCGCACCTTCGATCATCGCCCCCGATTCGGCAATAACTACGCGGGACTTCGCAACCGCATCGCCATTCTCTCCGAGGCCTACAGCTACCTGGATTTCAAGGGACGCGTCGACGTCACTGAAGATTTTGTCGCCGAGATTTGGAAGTCGGTCGCGGCCAACGCGAAACCGATCATGCAGCTCACGGCGCAGGCCGATCGCCAGTTCACGGCGCCCGGCAACGCGAAGCCGGTGGCGTTGGGCATCGACTTCGAGATCCGCGCGTTGCCCGAGCAGGTCGGCATCTTCGTCGGCGACGTCAAGAAGGTGACCAACCCGAAGTCGGGCAAGGAAATGCTGGCCATGACCGACATGGCCGTGCCGGTGTCAATGAAGGACTACGGCGTGTTCGCAGCGACCAGGTCGGTCGCGATGCCCAAGGGTTGGTTGATTCCGGCCAATCCGCGCCTGGCTGCAGCCATCGACCGCCTGCGTTGGCACGGACTGAAAGTCGAGGAGATCACGACACCGGCACAAGTGTCGGTCGAGCGATTCACGATTGCCGACTACACGCGCGCGGAACGGGTGTTCCAGGGTCATCGCGAAGCGCGGCTGACGGGCACTTTCGAGCAGGCGCAGCTGTCGGTGTCACCGGGCGCCTTGTTCGTGCCGGCCGACCAGCCGCTGGCGCGGCTGGCGTTTTACCTGCTGGAACCCGAGAGCGACGATGGGCTGGTGACGTGGAACATCATCGAGGAAGGACTGGCCGCCGGCCAGACCTACCCCATTTATCGGGTGACCAACACCACTGCGCTCCGCGTGAAGTAGCACGACCGGCGCAGTCACGGCCTGGCGAACAGCGCGAGGACGTCGACCATCAGCGACACGCTCGTCACCAGATCGCCGCGCGTCTTGAACGTCGAGCGCGATCGTGCGTTGAAGTCGCTGGCCTCGAGCCCGCCGACGAGCATCATTTCTTCCACCCGGATGGTGAAGGCGCCGGCCTTTTGCGCATCGATTCCCGGTAGGACCTTGAGCGGTGCGATGGCGACGACGATTGGCGTAAAGACGAGCCGGCCCGGACGGCCGTCGAGGTTATCGCCCGAGAACCACATCCACCCGGCGCCGGCGCCCACCGCCAGCATCGGATCCACCTGGCGCATGAACATCCCCATCACCTGGTGAGCGGCCACGGTGCCGACGAACTCGCCTGGGACGTCACTGAAGAGCGGCTGATTTTCGGTCGTGATGCGCCCGCCGCGCACTTCGAAATAGCTCCGAACCAGGTTCCTGTTTCCCGGCGAAACGGCGTTGGTCAGGCACTGTCGTCCACGAGAACCCCTCGCGAACGACGTCTTCGTCCACGAGGCCGACTCGCCTAACGCGTTTGGATTTTTTGGATTGGGCTTGTCGTCGTCAACCTGGCAGAACAACCGGAAATCGAGCAGGAAACCGTTGTTGAATGGTCCGGGCCCACTCAATTTGTCGAGCCAGTCCCACCACCCCGCGGACGCGTAGGCTGAGGCCGGCGCCACAAGGGCCACGACAAGAGTCATCAGAACAAGACGTCGGTATCGCTTCATGACCGTCCCTTTCGTCAGCGTGCTGGTTGGGGGGAAAAAATGCTTTCGGCGGTGCCGATTCTTCGGACCGCCGGGTCGCTCAGGTTGATCACCCGGTTGCGCGGAGGATTCCGATCGGGGCAATAGATCAGGCCATCGCCTGCCGCCTCGCCGAGCAGGTAACAGCGCTCACCGGCAGCATCCACCCGCTCCGCGAAGTGCCAGCCGAAGCGGTAAGGCGTCTCGAGCATCAGCGCGGTCAGGGTCAACAGGCCGATGATTGGCAGCATCGGCCGCAGCCTGATCGGCGGCTTTCTGGCCTGCATCCGTCGCGTGCGAACCAGTGCCACGATCAGGAAGACGGCCAACACATCAAGCGAGAACCGATAGAGCGAGGGGGCGACACGTTCACCATCCCATCGCAGCGGCCGCAACACCTCGGCCGGGGCGTCGTTGATCAGCGCGAAGAGTGCGCGCAACAGGTCCGAGAACTGCCAGACGATCGCCGCCAATGCGATCACACCGAGCGCGGTCACCGCTTGCGCGAATACGTCGGCGTCGTCGAGGTTGAGGCGCGCCGCTACCCGCGCGACGTGCGCCACGACCCGGCGTGCGGCCTGGTCGATCGGCTTGATCAACCGCAAGACCCGAAGACCGAATTGGGCCGCCCACGCGACGAGCACCATCGCGGAGCCGTAAACGATGGGCGTCACGAGCGAGCGCAGCCCCATTTCCACCCACACGGTGCGTGGCTCGGCGTCAAACGGCGGCGTCCGGCCAACCGACAGGTTGAACGCCGAGGTGGTCAGGAAACCGAAGAATGTGATCAGCGCGACCGAGCCGAGTCCCACGCCGGCTGCGAGACCAATCGCGCGCTGCGAAAACGGATCATCGCCAATCGCGCCCAAGGCTTCGAGAAGAGCCGCGGCGCTCGGGTAGCGTCGCTCCGGATCGAAGGCCAACGCGCGGTCCACCACCTGCATGAAGTCGAGCGACAGTTCGGGTCGTCGTTCAGACAGCGGTCGCCGGCGCTTGTGCCGGTGGGCCGCCGCGACCTCCTCCATGGTCTTGCCCTCGACCGGGTACTTGCCAGTCACCAGGTGATACAGGAGAACGCCGACGCTGTAGATGTCGCTGGTGACGGTGGCGGGCGCGCCCAGCAGCACCTCGGGCGCCATGTATGCCGGTGTGCCGATCTCGTCGCGGCCGGGCCGGCACTCCTCACGCCCCGCGCCAAAGTCCATCAGGACGATACGGCCGGCTTGCTCACGCATGAT
Source organism: Acidobacteriota bacterium (assembly GCA_031364805.1). Taxonomy (GTDB): domain Bacteria; phylum Acidobacteriota; class Vicinamibacteria; order Vicinamibacterales; family UBA2999; genus 12-FULL-67-14b. Next base: position 28,487 of record JANLWW010000151.1, on the reverse strand, counting down.
ATTGCGCGCCTTGACGTCGCGGTGCACGAAGCCGGCGAGATGGACGGCGGCAAGCGCACGGCACACGTCTTCGCCGACGACCGCCGCTTCGCGCGCACTCAGCGTGCCGTTGGTCCGCACTACCTCCTCGAGTGTCTCGCCGTGCACGAACTCCATGCACAGCGCGACCTGCTCGCGCTCGGCTTCGATGCCGAGTACACTAACCACATTGGGATGGCGAATGCGCGCCAGCGCGCGGCCTTCGCGCAGCAGGCTGTCCCTGAGGGGCTCGCCACCAATGTCGCGTTTGAGAATCTTGACCGCGATCTCGCGCTCGAGATCCGGATCCCAGGCGCGGTAGACGCTGCCGAAACCACCCTCGCCGACCTTCTGGCGAAGGTCGAAGCGTCCCCACTGCGCCGCGATCGGGGTATCGGCGCGCAAGCTGGTCCGTGTCTCGCTCTGAGGCTCTTCCTCACTGCCGTGACCGATCCGCCGGTGGTCCTGGCCGAACGTTCGCTCAGGCATACCCCTTCCAGTTCAGTTCGACGTGTCGCGAGACCCCCCGATTATTGCTGTCGACGGACTAGTGTCAAGGGCTGACGCCTTCCTTCAGGAAGGACACGAGCGGCGGCAGCACTTTCTCGGGCGCCTCGAGGTGCGGAACGTGTCCCAGGCCCGGAATCATCAGCACTCGGCCGTTGCCATTGGGCACGGTCTTGGCGATGTGGTTCATGCGCTCCTGGAACGCCGCCGCGGTGCCGAGCAACATGTCTTCGGCACCACCGAACGCGAGGGTCGGCACCTGGATGTGCGCCCAGTCATAGACGACCGGATCCTGATACAGCATCTGGCCAATCAGCGACTGCACCATCGCCAGCCGCGGCCATTCCGAGCTGAGCGTCCATGAGTAGCGGATGCGCGTGTAGGTTTCGAACTCCTGGTTCCACGCCTTCGGGTTGTGCGCGACATAGCGGCTCAGGCTCGCGCGTGTGCCCTGGTAGTCGGACTTCAGGGTCTGCTTGTAACCCTCGTCGATCGATGTCATCGGCCGATCGTAGCGCCCGTCGGTGAGCCCGATCGGGTTGTAGATCACCACCCGCTCGATCGCTTTCGGATACTGGGTCGCCAGGCGAGCTGCGAGCATGCCACCCATCGAGTGACCCACCACCATGGCCTTCTCGATCTTCAGGTGCTGCAGAATTAACCAGGTGTTACGCGCCTGCGTGTTGAAGTTGTATGGTGCGATCGGCTTCGACGAGCGGCCGTAACCAATCTGGTCGGGCACCACCACACGGAAGCCCTCCTTGGTCAGCGCGTCGATAATCACCTTGAAGTAGAAGCCGCCGAAGTTATTTCCATGCAGCAGCAACACCGAGTGGCCGTTGGGCGTGCCTTGCGGCGCCACATCCATGTACGAAATGCGAACGTCCTGGCTGTAGACACTGATATCGAGGTAGTTGCTGGGATACGGATACGGACACTCGTCGCAGCTGATGCTGCCCGGCTTCACGTCGGTGGGCGTCGGCACCGGCGGCAGAACCGCGCGAGTCTGGGTTGACGCCGAGGCGGCGAAACCGAGGAATACCAGTGACAACGAGAGCGAACGGAAAGTTGCATGCATGGCAATGGGTCTCACTGTACGGCAATTTGATAGACGCGCGGCCACTTCTTGCCGGTCACGAAGATCCTGCGCGTGGCCCGATCGTAGGCGATTCCGTTCAACACGTCCGCGGGCGGCTGGCGCTGTTCACGCGGCCACAACGTCGATAGATCGAGCCACGCCTTGACGTCGCCGGTGACAGGAGAAATTCGCGCCACGCGGTCGGTCATCCAGACGTTGGCCCAGATCTCGCCCTCGATCCACTCCAGCTCGTTCAGCTGTGCGACGGCGCGACCGGCATCGCGCACGCGAATAGTCTTCGACGGGGCCAGGGACTTCGGATCGAGGAACGTCAGGGTATCGCTGCCGTCGCTCATCACCAGGCCACCCGCCGCATCGTAAGCGATGCCCCAGCCTTCGTGCTGGTAAGAAAACGTGCGCTTCTGCGCGAACGTTTTGCGGTCGTAGACGAAGCCGCGCTGGTGCTGCCAGGTGAGCTGAAGTAACTCGTCGCCGACCAGTGCCAGGCCCTCGGCGAAATATTCCTCGGGGACCCTGATTGCCTGCAGCACCCTGCCGGTCGCGATCTCGACGCGCCGCAAAGACGACTCGCCGTTCAAGCCGGTGCTCTCGTAGAACTCGCCGTCCGCAAACACCAGGCCTTGCGTGAAGGCGGCAGGGTCGTGAGGATACGACGCGATCAGCTTGAAACCCTGCACCGGCGCGGGTTGCCGTTGGGCAATGGTCGCGGATGCGCACGCCACGATTGCCGTCAGAGTCATCAGCGGAACCAACTTCATGCCATTACCCGAGCGGCGCACCGGCCTAGAAATCCACCTGCAGGGTGAACTGCACGGCGCGCGCCTGCGACACCGACGTGACACGGCCGAAGTTGCCGGACGTAATGCTCTCGGTCGGCAGGTTCCTCAGCGGAAAATTGAACACGTTGAAGGCCTCAGCCGACACCTTGATGCGGCGGCTGCCGCCCAGAGTGGGGGCCCACTGCAGCGTTACGTCGGCGTTAAAGAGCTTCGGGTTGTTCTCAAATGCCGGGATGGCTGACAGGCCGAACAGCGCCCGCAGCCGGTTGGCCTCGTCGGTCGACACCTCGCGGACGCTGTTGCGCGAGTAGGCATAACCCGGACAGGCCACGTTGCGGCAGATGCCCTCGTTGACCCAGTCGCCCGTCAGGCCGTCGCCGTTGACGTCGCGGCCCACGGTAATGTTCAGCGGCGCCTCCGACCGGTACTCGACGATCGTCGCCAGCGTCAGGTTGAATGGCATCTGGTAGACCACATTGCCGGTGACCACGTGGCGGCGGTCATCACTGCCGGGACCCCACTGCAGGTCGGGCCGCTCCGGCACCACGACCGAGCTCACGAAGTTGAACGCGTTGTCGGTCGTCTTCGACAGCGTGTAGGCCACTTCGCCCGAGACGCGGTTGCTGAGACGCTTGCGGACGTCGACGATCAGGCCCTTGTAGCGGATCTCGCCCTGGTTGGTATAAAAGCTCACGTTGGTATAGCGCGGGTCGGGCCTGACGGCGCCGGCGCCGTTGATGTTCGCGGTGCCAGGCCGCCCGGCGTTGGTGTTGGTGATCCCGATCTGGTCGTAGCCCCGGTTGTAGACGAAGCTGACATCCAGGCCGAGATCGCGCGTCAGCTCGCGCCGGTAACCCATCTGCGAATTCCAGTTCCAGGGCGTGACCAGGTTGTCGTCGATCACCGAGAGGCTGGGAACCGGAACCGTCTGGGTGCCGCCGAACGGATTCGGGAAACCCGGGTTGTCGATTTGGATCCCGATGATCTTAGGCGGCGTGAACCGGGCGTTCCCGATCACGTTGAGGATGACCTGATCGTAGTACTTGCCGGTGCCGCCGTAGATCGCCTGCGAGGTGCTGCCGCCGGGGGCCCAGGAGAAGCCGAACCGCGGCGCCAGGTTATTGCGATCGCGGCTCACACCTGGTCCCGCAGTGCCGGTGACATCCTTCAGCGCCTCGGTCTTCGCGCCCTCGTAGTCGTAGCGTAGGCCGAGGTTCAGCGTCAGGCTGTTCGAAGGCCGCCAGTCGTCCTGCAGGTAGAAGCCATAAATCTGATTCGGCCGCGCCAGGGTGGAGTCGCCCTGATTCTGCGTGAAGCGGCTGGGCGTGCCGGCGACAAACGCCGCCAGCGACGGAAACGTGTAGGTGCCGCGGAAATTAGAGTCGAAGAAGCTGTCGCTCCTGAAGATCTTCACTTGCGCGCCCGACTTGACCGTGTGTTCGCCGGTGCGCGTGCCCGACAGGTTCCACGTGTAGTTGTCGATTACCTGGTAGACCCAGTCGGTGCGGCCCTGCGGGTAGTTACTCGGGCCGCCGAGATCGAAGCCGCCGGTGACCGAGAGGTTGGTCAGCCCGGGGAACGACGTGTAGAAGTCACCAAGGGTCTGGCCCACTTGCAGGTACAACTCGTTCAGCTTGTTCGAGCCGACCACCCACTTGTGGTTCAGGTTCCCGTAGTTGGTTCGGGAGTACGAAGTGCTGCCGTTGAAGTCGAGCAGCGTGCCGCTCTGGCCCGACGGCTGGGTATCATTCGTGAGCTGGTAGCGGCCGGTCAGCGACTGGCTGTTCGACAACTGGCTGTCGACTTTCGCCGTGATGTTGTGGATGTCGACGAACTCCGGCCGCACTTGGCGGCTCGAGCCGCCAGCCCCAAACAGCGAGACCGGGATGTTGTTCTGGCTCAGGAACTGGAGCGTGGCAGGGGAGAAGGCGGCGATCGACGCCGGCAGCGTCCGGGTGCTCGTCGAGTTGGTGTCGCGGTCCTCACGCTCGTAGTTGATGAAGAAATGCAGCTTGTTCTCCTTGATCGGTCCGCCCAGCCAGCCGCCGTAGTGAACGCGCTGAAACGGATCCGCGGGCAGGCTGCGATCGGCGTACGGACTGCGCGCCATCATCGACTGGTCGCGAAACAGGAAGAAGCCACTGCCGCGCAGGTCGTTGGTGCCTGAACGCGTGACGACGTTGACGACGCCGCCGGAAGCCTGGCCGTATTCGGCCTTGAAGCCGGTCACCAGGATTTGCACCTCCTGCACCGAGTCGAGCGCCAGCGCCTGCCGCGAGTAGCCGGAGATGTCCTCGCTGTTATCGACACCGTCGATGTTCCACTGGTTGGAGCGCCCGCGTGACCCGACAAACGAGGTGCCGTTGGAGCTCTGCGCGCCCGGCGCAATGCGCAGCAGCGACTCATAGCTGCGGCCGATAATCGGCAGCACGTCAATCGCCGCGCGGTCCAGCTTCGTCTCCACCGCCGCCGTCGTCGTCTGCACCACCGGCGTTTCGGCAGTAACCGTGACGGCTTCACTCAGCGTCCCCAGTTGCAGGGTGAAGTTGAGGACCGCTTCAGATCCCAGGGAGAAGCTCAGTCCCTGTCGGAGCGCCCGAGAGAAACCCTGGAGCTCCGCCACCACCTCGTAACTTCCGGGCGTCAGGGCCGCCAGCCGATAGCGGCCCTCGGCGTCGCTGGTCGTCGAACGCACAAAGCCGGAATTCTTGTTGGTGGCCGTGACGGTGGCACCGGGAATGACGGCCCCCTGTGTGTCGGTCACTACGCCGATCACGGTGGCGGTGTCGAGTTGAGCTGCTGCCGGCGCCGCGTATGCCAGCAGGAGCAGGCAGGCGCAGACAACCGCGCCAGTGAGCCTTGTCATGTCGATCCTCCAAGAAGCAAACCGGCCAGGATCACAGGCGCGAGCCTGACCGTACAACACGGAGATGTTACGTTGGCGTCACCAGAATAACAATTGCGTGTCCGTTGCGCCGGCGTTCTAGAATCCGGACCATGACCCGACTCGTGCTGCCAATCGCCCTGCTGGCCGCGTGGCTGACGACGACTGTACTGGCCCAATCGCCGCAATCGGTGGTGCTGATCACCCTTGACGGTGCGCGAATCGAGGAATTGTTCGGCGGGCTCGATCGCGAAATCCTGAAGTCCCAACTGACTGATCGGCAGCGGATCGAGGACCAGACCGTCTACCAGCGGTTCTGGGCCGAAACGCCGGAGGCGCGCCGCGAGAAGTTGATGCCGTTCTTCTGGGGCACGCTGATGCGCGAGCACGGGTCGGTGGCAGGCAATCCTGCGCGGGCCAGCCGCGTGCACCTGTCCAACGGCCACTGGTTCTCGTATCCCGGCTATTCCGAGATCCTGACCGGCCGTGCGCACGACGACACCATCAAGAGCAACGACCCGATTCGCAATCCGTACCCGACGGTCCTGGAGTTTCTCCAGAAGCAGGCAGGATTGTCGAAGGCGCAAGTGGCGGCGTTCGCATCGTGGGACGTCTTCAACGCGATCGTCGAGCACACCAAGGGTTCGCTGACGGTGAACGCCGGCTACAAGGCGTTCGACTCACCGAACGAGGAGGTGGGCCGTCAGAGCCGGTTGCAGTTCGAGACACCAACGCCGTGGGACAGCGTGCGGCACGATGCCTACAGCTTCCGGTTCGCCATGGATCACCTGGCGCGTCACAAGCCGAGGGTGTTGTATCTCGCCCTGGGCGAGACCGACGACTGGGCGCACGACGGCCGCTACGACCGGGTGCTCGAAACCTACACGCGCACCGACGATTACCTGAGGCAGTTGTGGACGTGGCTGCAATCGCAGCCTGAGTATCGCGGCCGCACGCACATGCTGATCACCACCGATCACGGCCGCGGGCGCACGCCCCGGGACTGGAAAGACCATGGCAAGGACGTGGCCGGCGCGAGCGAAACGTGGATGGCGTTTGTGTCACCCGCGATGTCACGCCGGGGCGAGTGGAGCGGCGATGCGCCCCTCACGGCGGCGCTGGCCGCCGCGACACTGGTGAAGTGGATGGGCGGTGACTGGAAGGCATTTGATCCAGCCGCCGCACCACCCGTTCAGTAGGCCGTCACTGCTTGATCAGGTAGAACGTTTCCTGACGGCCGTCGATCCAGTCCCACTTGCCGCCCGGCATGATCGCGGCGTCTTCTTCCAGCGCAAATCGCACCGGCTGGTTGCCCCACTCGGGCACGTTGAAGGTCACGTTCAGCTCGATCGAGTGCCACGTGTTCGGCCGGAACACGTAGTCACCACGTACGGGCACGCCCTGTTGATAGTCGGTCATGCCGATCGGCGGACCGGCGGCGTGGCCGTGATAGCCAATCGGGTGGCAGTAGATCGAGGGCACGAGGCCTTCCTTCTTCGCCTGGGCCAGCGCATCCGCGAGCGCCTGGTTGCCGGTGCGCTCGAGCCGCGCGTACTGCATGGTCAAGTCCTGCAAGCGATTGCCGGCCTTCAATCCCGCCTTGAGCCCGGCTGGGGCATCGGTCTCGCCCGGCTTCAGCACATACGCGTTGTGCTGCGTATCGGTGGAGAAGCCCATGTAGACAATGCCGAAGTCGGTGTGGAGCATGTCGCCGGGAAGAATGACCCCGCGAGGACTGGTCTTCTCGCCCTGGCGGAAAATCGTCACCGACGGCTGGAACCACTTGCCGAGCCCGAGCTCGACGACGCGCTGGCGCATCCACCACACCACGTCCTCGTTGGTGGTCTTGCCGGGCGTGATTACCTTGTTCGAGAACGCCTCGCGAATCACCATGTGCGCGGCCTTCATGGCGTGGCGGTAAGCCTCGAGTTCTTCCGGCAGCTTCACTTCAAGCCAGCCCACCGCCAGCATCTCGGCCGACTTGATCTTGGCGGTGTGCATCGGCCCCAGCGCCTCGATCAACCGGCGTTTCTCGTTGGCGGTGATGCCGTCGGCGTGCTGGTAGGCGTCGGATTCGTTGATGCCGATCACCTTGGGGTTCTTCTCGTCCACGAGCTTGCGCAGCGCTTCGTGCTGGCCGTCGTTGGTAGATGGCACCATCGGGAAGATGCCGTCGTAGTCGAAGCGGCCGATCGAGTAGCGCTCGGCCGGCTTGCCGCCACCCGGGTTGTAGAACACCAGGATGGTACGGCGGCGCGAGGCGTAGTAGGTGAGCGGCGCCATCGACGCGAACACCGGGTCCTCGTTGTACTCGCGAGTCGGGATGATCCACATGTCGATCCCCTCGCGGGTCATCAACCCGGCGAGCAGGGTGTCGAACCGCTTCTTGATCCACGGCGTGACCAGCTCGTTCTGCTCACGATGCGTGAGCACGCGCTGCGCGGGGTCAGGATAGGTGATGGTCTGTTCCGACGTTCGGAGAGCGACGGCTTCAGCCGTCGCTGGAACCGCGGTGTCCGACGCTCGGAGAGCGACGGCTTTCTTGTCCGCCGTAGCCTTGGCGAAGGTGGAAGCCGTCGCTGCCAGGGCAACGACAAGTAAGAAAAGAGTGGCGTAAGCGCGCATGGTCCGTCGATTCTACTGGTTCCGGCCGACGGTTTGCAGCGATCTGTACGATGGCCCGGCCTCCCCATCGCCTTGACGGTTCGCACTATCTCGGATTCCAGAGTCATTTCCTGACGGCAGGCACTTATCGCCGCCGCCCGGCGTTCACCAGCGCCACCGTCTGTAAGGTTGTGATCGAGCAATTGTTTCAGTCATCGTCCAAGCATGGATTTGAAGTAGTTGCGTACTGCTTGATGCCCGACCACGCGCACGTTCTGGTTGCGGGGCAGCGGCCGGATGCCGACTTCGTGAGATGGGTGAGTCTGTGGCGCCAGCTTTCGGGATTCCGGGAACGCCAGCGCAGTGGCCAGTTTCTCTGGCAGGAAGGCTATTGGGACCATACGCTCCGAGACGATGAGTCAGCAATTGCCGTTGGCGCGTACATCGCGTGGAATCCCGTCAGGGCGGGACTTGTGGCGTCACCCGAGGACTATGCGTTCACCGGATCGTCGAGATTCAGCTTGGTGGAACTGGCGAGCCACGAGCCGCGGCGACCTTGCAGCGACGGCTGAAGCCGTCGCTCTCCGAACGTCCCTTCCGCGACGGCAGTCATCGCTATCCGGACGTCTCTTCAGCGATGGCTAAAGCCATCGCTCTCCGAACGTCGCTCCCAACGTCTGGCCCGGTTCTCGTGCTTTACGCTCGACCACAGTGCATACTGTTTTTATTGCGGTCACTTTCCTTGTTGATCCCCTTACTAGTCGCGGCGCTGTTGTCTCTTTCGACGGACGCATCGGCAGCCTTGCCCACCGAAGCCGCACCACAGATCCAAGAAGCGGCGAAGGTGGGGACTGGCCGGGTGACGGGCGCCATCGTGGAAGCGCGCACTGCCGCGCCGCTGGCTGCGGTGCTGGTCAAGATTCAATCCACTGGCCAGCAGTCGTTTTCAGATGCGGAGGGCCGCTTCGAGATCGCGGATGTGGCGCCAGGACCGCAGACCGTGATCGTCTCGGTAGTGGGCTACGGACTCGTTCGCCGCGACGTCGCGGTCATTGCGGGCTCCGCGGTAGACATCACGATTCCGGTCGCCGAAGGCGCGAGCACCTACGTTGAAGAGGTTGCGGTGTCGGCGAGTCCGTTCCGCGAAGCCGAGCCAGGCGTGACGAGTCAATCAGTGCTCGGCAGCCGCGACCTGCTGGCATTACGCGGCCTCGTCGCTGACGATCCGTTCCGCGCGGTGCAGGTGTTACCCGGCGTTTCCACCGGCGACGATTTTCGCGCCGAGTTCGCGCTCCGGGGGCTTGGGCCGTCGAATATCGGCATTGCCGTCGACGGCGTTGACAGTCCGCTGTTGTTCCATACCGTCCGCGGCGTTCAGGACACCGGATCGCTTGGACTCATCAACAGCGACATTCTCGAATCCGCGACGCTGCTCGCCGGACCGCATCCGCAGCGGCTCGGTTCGCACCTCGGCTCGCGCCTCGACTTCACCACCCGCGATGGCTCGCGCGAGCGGCTGACTGTTCGCGGCCTGTTGAGCGCATCGGCGGCCAGCACAGTGTGGGAAGGGCCGCTTGGCAGCCGCAAGCAGGCCAGCTGGCTGGTGGCCGTTCGCAAGAGCTACATCGACTGGCTGCTGCGGCAGATCGATTCAACCACCGACACCACGTTCGGCTTCACCGATGCGCAGGGGAAACTGACTGTTGACCTGACGCCGCGCCAAACCCTTCGAGTCACCCTGCTCACCGGCCGCTCGGTGCTCCGCGAGCTGGAGGCCGAGCCCGGCCCCAACACCCTCGACCCGGCCACCAGTACGACCTACATCGGTAACCTGCAATGGCGGTTCACGCCGTCGGCCAGGCTTGCGGTGTCTCAGCAGGCCTACGTGTTGAAGGCCGACTACCAAAACCAGGTGCTCGACGGCCGCACGCGCGAAGAGGGCAGCGACCTCGACGTGACCTGGCGGGGCAGTGCCGCGTGGAACCCGAAGTCCGGGCAGATGTTCGAGTTCGGCGCGCAGGCACAGCGGCTCGACGCCGAGCGGATCGACCGTCGCTTCACGTCCCGGTCGGAACTGACGATCCTCAACGCGAATCGGGACACGTGGTCGGCTGCCGGCTGGGCTCAGTACCGCTGGACGCCGAGCGCCCGGTTCTCGGTCACTCCCGGCGCCCGCATCGAATACTGGGAAATCACCGGCACGAGCGAGGCTTCGCCGTGGCTGCTGTCTGAGCTCGCGCTCACCCGCGGACTGCAGGCGCGGATCGGCGCAGGCATCCAGTACCAGCCCCCTTCGATCGATCAAACCTTGTTCGCGGCTGACGGCAAAGTGCTGAAACCAGAACGGGCCGTCACGATCGAAGGCGGGCTCGAACAGCGCCTCGGTTCTGCCTGGCGCCTGGCCGCCTCGCTCTACCGCCGAGACGATGACGACCGTTTGCGTTTTGAGGATTCCGAAGTGCGGGTGGTGAACAACCGCGTGGTGCTTCCCCAGGACTCGCGATGGCAGAACGCACTGGTTGGCATCACCAAGGGAGTTGAAGTGACGCTCGAGCGTAAGTCGGCCAACGGATTGAACGGCTGGCTGTCCTATGCGTGGAGCAAGTCGGATCTGACCGACGTTGGTTCCGGCGGAGACTCCTCGCCCGAAACGTTCTCCGCCGACTTCGACCAGCGCCACACCATGAACGCCTACGTCGCGTACCGCTGGTCGGGTCGAACCAGCCTGTCGGCGCGGATGCGCTACGGCTCGAACTTTCCCATCGCCGGCTACATCGCGCAGGATGCCAATGGCTACTTGCTGGGCGAACAACGCAACCGCACGCGCCTGCCGGAATACTCGCGCCTCGACCTGCGGGCCGACCGCACGTTCACCTATCGCTCTCGGCGGCTGACGCTGTTCATGGAAGTCGTAAACGCGCTCAATCGAGAAAACTTCCGGCCCAGCCGCACGGGAGTGAACATCGTCACCAGGCGAATCGGCAATCCGACCGAGAAGCTGTTTCCGCTGCTGCCGGTGGCGGGGATACTGATCGAGTTCTGAAAAGAAATTTAGCCACAGAAGACACAGAGGACGCAGAGGACGCAGAGGACGCAGAGTTCTCTTCGAAATGCCAGCCGGCTATTGCGAAGCCTGACCGCATTTACAAGGAAATTCTCTGTGTTCTCTGTGTCCTCTGTGGCCAGCCTTACTGAGCTTTCGCCGCCAACTCCTTCGCCATCGTCTGGTAGTACGCCAACCGCGTCAGCTGGTCTTTCGTCGGTGCGCCGGTCCAGCGGCTGATCGATCCGTACAACCCGGAGATGCGCGACGTCAGTTCCCGCGACTGTCGCTTCACCTCCGCGGTATCAGCGGTGCTCGGCAGCTTCTGGATGCGATCGTTCACCGGCCCGAACATCCGCGCCAATGCCGCCGCCTGCGCCTGCGCATCGGTCCACAGCTTGCGTTCCGACGCGGTGATCTCGATGCGCGGGTCTTCGCGCACTTCCACCTTCTGCTCGAGCGTGAGGCCGCCGGCCGTCATGCGAATCACGAAGACACCCGGCGCCACCAATGGCCCAGGCGTTCCCGCCCCCGCCTGCGGTGCATCGTCATCGCCGCCAAACCCGCCGCGAATTGGCAGGTCGCTCTCGCGCAGGTTCCACACCACGCGATTGACGCCTCTGGTAGATGTGGCGCGCAGCGTATTGATCAACTGACCACCAGCCGAATGCACGGTGATAGCTGGCGCGGTGCCGGCCGCGTTGAGCCAGTAGTCCACCAGAGCTCCGTTGGCCGGATTCTCACCGCGGAACCACATGTCGCCGGTGTGCGCTTTCACGTTGGTCTGGCGGATCTGGTACGCCGGCGCCACGGTGAACAGGTGCGCGGGCGAGGCGATCACCTGCGGCGTTATTTCCTGCAGCGCGTTGATCTTGTCGAGAATCCAGATGCCTCGCCCGTGAGTAGCCAGCACCAGGTCGTTGTCGCGCGGATGGATGATCAAGTCGTTGTGCGGCAGGGTCGGCAGGTTGTTCTTCAGCTCGATCCAGTTGGTGCCCCCGTTCGGTGAGAAGAAGAGGCCGATCTCCGTGCCTGCGAACAGCAGGTTTGAATTCTTGACGTCCTCGCGCACGGTGCGCACCACGCGACCGGCCGGCATGTCGCCGGCAATGGCGGTGAACGTCTTGCCGCCATCCGACGACTTGTAGATGTAGTTGTTCAGATCGTTGCTGCGGTGATTGTCGATGGCGACGTACACCGTGTTGGCATTGTGGCGCGACGCCTCGATGCCGCCGAACCACGACGACTTCGGCAGGCCGGGCAGGCGATCCTGCAGGTCGGTCCACGTCTTGCCGTCATCACTCGACATCCGCAGCCGCCCATCGTCGGTACCCACGTAGAGCAGTCCCTTGGTCAGCGGCGAAGGTGCAATCGATACCAGGCCCGGGTAGAACGGCACGCCGTCATCGACCGACAGGGTGTTCTCGTCGGGCAGGCGGCCCATCAGGGGCAGCTTGCTGCGATCGACGCCGGTCGTCATGTCGCCAAGGTCTTCCCAGGTGTTGCCGCGATCGCGCGAGCGGAACAAGTGTTTGCCGCCGGCATAGATGGTGGCGGGATCGAACGGCGACAGCGCGATCGGCGCGTCCCAGTTCGCGTAGTGCCACTCGTTGCCGAGCACTTGCTGCGGCACGTTCTTTCCCCAGGTGTTCCAGTTGCGGCGGTCGCCAATGGCGCCCTGCGGATCGCCGGGGCGGACGTCCTGGTTCTGCCACGTCCGCGTATCGGTGCGGCCCAGGCCCAGGAACTGGCTGGCCGAAAAGACGAGGCGTGGGTTCGACGGATCGGGCATCGCGAAAAACCCGTCGCCGCCGCACAGCCGCGACCAGTGTTCGTTCAGAATGCCGTTGGTCGTCCAGCTGGCGCTTGGCCCCTTCCAGCAGCCGTTGTCCTGCAGGCCGCCGTAGATGTTGTAGGGCCGCTCGTTGTCGACCGCTACGCGGTAGTACTGCGACACCGGCAGGTTCTGCACGTACAGGAACTTCAGGCCGCGATCGAACGAGATGCCGATGCCGCCGTCATCCAGCTTGATGACATGGCGCGAGTCTTTCGGATTGATCCACACGAAGCGATCGTCACCGTGGGTCGTGGTGTTCGGCGAGGTGAACGATTCGCCGCCGTTGTCTGAGTATGAATACTGATTGAGCTGGTAGACGCGACGATCGTCCTGCGGATCGATGGTCGGCTGGCTCGCGTACATCGGCCGTGGATTCCAGTTCGACATGAACCGCCAGGTCTTGCCGGCGTCGTTGCTGCGATACAGACCGCCGCGGCGCTCCGTATAGGCCGTCGAGGCGTTGTAGCGGAAACCCTGCTCGATGCTGACGATCACCACGCGCGGATCCTTGCGGTAGACTGCAATGCCAATGCGGCCGTACTCGCCCTCGGGCAGGCCGTTGCCAGTCAGCTTCGTCCACGTCGCGCCGGCGTCCGTGCTCTTCCACAGCGCGCTGCCGGGGCCGCCGCCGTTGAAGCCGAAGGCGCTGCGGCGACGCTGGTGCGACGCGGCATAGAGCACGTTCGGATCGAGCGAGTCCATCACGACATCCGTTACGCCGGTGTCCTCGTCCACATGCAACGTGCGCTGCCAGGTCTTGCCCCCGTCCATGGTGCGATAGAGGCCGCGCTCGCCGCCGGCGCCCCACACCGACCCTTGCGCCGCCACGTAGACGATCGCCGGGTTCGACGGGTGCGTGACGATGCGGCCGATATGCATCGAGGTCTTGAGGCCGACGTTGGTCCACGTCTTCGCGCCATCGGTAGACTTGTAGATGCCGTCGCCCCACCCGACGCTCTGGCGATTGGCACGCTCGCCCGTGCCGACCCAGATGATGTTCGGATCGGGCTGATAGATCGCGACGTCGCCGATCGAGTGCACCGCTTCGCGCTCGAACACCGGCGCCCACGTGATGCCGTTGTCGGTGGTGCGGTAGATGCCACCCGTCGCCGACGCGACGTACATGACAAACGGATTCGATTCGACGACGTCCATGTCGACGAAGCGTCCCGACATGGTGGCGGGCCCGATGCCGCGCAGGCGCAGGCCGGCGAGGTCGCTGCTCTGCAGCGAGGGCTGTGCCTGACCCTGGACGCCCACGACGGCGAGGGCGACCAGGAGAAGAATGGAGACAAATCGGCGTCGCGTCATGCGCCGATCCTACCGCCAACGGAGACGTGTTGGCCGCACGTATAATCACCGCGCATGCTCCTCCATCCCGGCTCCCGGGTCGGCGCTTACGAAGTGCTGGGCTCGCTCGGGGCCGGCGGCATGGGCGAGGTCTATCGCGCCAAGGACTCGACGCTGAAGCGCGAGGTGGCGCTCAAGGTGCTGCCGGCCGCAGTGGCCGCCGATGCCGATCGGCTCGCGCGGTTTCAGCGCGAAGCCGAGGTGCTGGCCTCCCTCAATCATCCGCACATTGCCGGCATCTACGGCATCGAGATCAGCGGCGTGAAGGCGCTCGTCATGGAACTGGTCGAAGGCCCGACGCTCGCCGATCGCATTGCCCAAGGCGCGCTCGCCGTGGACGAGGCGATCCCGATCGCCGCGCAGATCGCCGAAGCCCTCGAGGCCGCGCACGAGCAGGGCATCGTGCACCGCGATCTCAAGCCCGCCAACATCAAGGTGCGGCCCGATGGCACCGTCAAGGTGCTGGACTTCGGGCTGGCCAAGGCGATGGACGCCGTGCCAGGGGGGCGCGACTTCAGTCCTGCCGATTCGCCCACCATCACCTCGCCGGCGATGACCGCCATGGGCGTGATTCTCGGGACCGCTTCCTACATGGCGCCGGAGCAGGCGAAAGGCAAGCCGGTCGACAAGCGCGCCGACATCTGGGCGTTTGGCTGCGTGCTCTTCGAGATGCTCGCGGCCCGACCCCCCTTCACGGGTGAGACCGTCACGGATGTGATCGCGGCCGCGGTCACGAAGGAACCCGACTGGCAGGCGCTGCCGTCCACGCTGCCAAAGTGGATCCGTCACCTCATGGCGCGGTGCCTGCAGAAGGATCCCAAAAAGCGCCTGCGCGACATCGGCGACGCGCGGCTCGAGCTGATCGGTGATAGCCGGGACGTCGAATCGGCAGCGTCGCCATCGGCCGCGGCGGCGCGCCCGGGTGCCGTCGTCCTGCTCGGCGCCGGCTTTGTGATTGTGTCGATGGCACTGGCGGCCGTGCTGATAATGCAGCCCACGCCCGTGCCGCCTGCCCGGTTGACGCGTCTGACGATCCCGACACCAATAGCCCTGCCCTTGACGGCGTCTGTCCAGGCCTCGGCCCGCGTCTTCGCCGCCGCACCGGATGGGTCGTTCCTTGCGTATCGCACCGGGATTCAGGGCCGATTGGCCGTGCGGTACTTCGATCGGCTCGACGTCTTGGTGGTGCCTGGCATCACGGATGTGCTCGACCTGGTCGTGTCTCCCGACAGTCGATGGATTGGTTACGTGGCGGCAGACCGCCTGATGAAAGTAGCGGTGAGTGGAGGGTCGCCGGTCACACTCGCCCGACTTCCGAGTCTGCCTCGCGGATTAAGTTGGATCGACGACGACACCATCGTCGTCGGCACCAACAGTCCGACCACTGGGTTGCTCCGAGTGCCGGCGGGCGGCGGCGAACCCACGGTTCTTACGACCCTCTTGTCGGAGCAGGGAGAAACAGGGCATCTGTTACCGTCTGCGCTGCCAGGAGGGCGTGCGCTGCTGTTCACCATTGGGGCGCCGCAGGGCGCCGATGCCCAGATCGCCCTGCTGGATCTTCAGACCGGCCAGCGCACGACGCTGCTGAAGGGCGGCAGTGATGCCCGGTACGTGGCCTCAGGGCACCTCGTTTATTCGACCAGCGGCGGCTTGTCCGCCGTGCGATTCGACCTGACACGGCGAGAATTGAGCGGCAGTCCGGTTCGGATGGTTGATCGATTGGGAGCGGTCGCGACCGGCGCCTTGAACGCCGCCGTGACCAGCGGTGGCACCTTGGTCTATTTGCCAGAGGGGATTGGCGAGGCAGCCGGGTCTTTGCTGGTGTGGGTCGACCGACAGGGACGCGAAACGCCTATTCCGGCGCCGCCGCGCGCCTATCGGAGTGTGCGGCTGTCACCGGATGGAACGAGCGTGGCGGTCACCATCGGCGATCAAGAACAGGATATCTGGGTTTGGGACCTGGCGAGGCAGACGCTGACGCGGCTGACGTTCGACCCGTCGGGGGACATTATGCCCGTCTGGACGGCGGACGGCCGCAGCATCGTGTTCGCCTCGACACGGACGGGAATCTATAACCTCTACGAGCGCGCGGCAGATGGTACGGGCTCCGACGTGCGGCTCACCACCAGCTCAGATACTCAGGCGCCTGACACAGTCACGCCAGATGGGGCGTTCGTCATCGGGCGCGAAGTCCAGTCGAAATCGCAGCGAGCCGACCTTGTCCGAATCGCACTGGGCAGCCGAGGCGAAGCCCGCGCCGCGGACGTTCTCCTTAAAACGCCGTTCGACGAATACAACGCCGACGTCTCGCCCGATGGCCACTTCATCGCATACCAGTCTGGGGAATCGGGCCGCAACGAAGTCTACGTGTCGCCCTTTCCGCAAATGGCCAACGGCCGGTGGCAGGTGTCGACCAGTGGCGGCTCCCAACCGGCCTGGACCCGCGGCGGACGCGAACTGGCCTTCCTTGACGGCGCTGGCCACCTTGCCGTGGTGGCCGTTGAGGCTTCCGGGGGCTCGTTTCGCACCGGCCGTCTCGGGGTGTTGACCACGGCCGGATACGGCGGCGCCCGAGGCTCAGAGGCGGCGTGGCGCACCTACGATGTGCCACCCGATGGCCGTCGATTCTTGATGATCAAAGAGGCGGTCGTTGGGACCGAGTCGCCGTTCGGGCAGGGATTTATCGTCGTGCAAAACTGGCTCGAGGAACTGAAGCGCCTCGTGCCGGCGAAGTAGCTCCGGTACGGCTCCCGCTGGGCGGGTAGGGTTCGACGTACACCTGGTCGCCACGACCGGCCTGGGTGTGCGATCCCGAAACGAACGAGATGGCCGGCGCGGCCCGTCATTCGGCAATGACGAATCCTTGACGCAATCCTTGACGTCTGCCATCCTTGTGCCATGGCCAAAGTGACGGGCAAGTTTCAGATCACCTTGCCGAAAGCCGCCGTGGCGCAGTCGGGCATCGAGGTCGGCGACACGCTGGACGTCCGGGTCAACGGCGGTGCGCTGCTCGTCACCCGGCGGAGCGGTGACACTGTCGAACGCAGCCGTCACGAACAGTTGACGCATTTTGACCGCGCCACCAAGCGGCAGCGCCAGCGTGGGCCGGTCCCGAAAGGCCGAACCCGCGGCTGGACTCGTGAGGAGTTGTACGCACGTGGCCGCGCTGATTGACACCAACATCCTGGTGTATCGCTTCGACCCCCGCTATCCGGCCAAGCAAGCCAGGGCGACCGCGCTCCTGAAGGCCGGCATTGCTGATGACTCCATCCGCGTGCCGCATCAGGCGTTGCTCGAGTTCGTGGCCGCGACCACCAAGCCGCTATCGAAAGGCGGGGGCTCGCTGCTCTCGCCGAGCGACGCGCGACTGGAAATGGAAGACATGCTGCGGCAATTCGAGGTGGTCTATCCGGACGAAGAAGTGCTACGCACGGCCATTCGCGGCGCCGCCACCTACGGGCTGCCCTGGTTCGACGCGCACCTGTGGGCCTATGCCGAGCGGTTTGGCCTCGACACCATCTTTAGCGAGGACTTCGCGCACGATCGACGCTATGGCCGCGTCCGCACGATCGACCCCTTCCGCTGAGAGCCCAAAAGGGACTGGCCAGGCTCACTGCGCGCCTCCTCCTGACCTGCCGGCGAACAGGTATCCTTGTAGCCGAGAGGCTTGGTTTCCCCATGCACCCCGCCATTCGCATCGCCTTCGCACTCGTGCTTCTTGGCACCAGCCTGACCGCCCAGGGCTCCGCACACACCGCGGCGCCAAGCGCTCCACCGGTGCCCTACACGCCGTCGCTTGATCCCATGGCCATGGATCGCACCGCTGAGCCGTGCGTCGACTTCTACCAGTTCTCGTGCGGCGGTTGGATGAAGAACAACCCCATTCCGCCGGACCAATCGAGCTGGAGCACCTACGCCAAGATGCAGGACGAGAACCGCGCGCTGCTGCGGGCCCTGCTCGAGCAGTACGCCCCTGGCACGACCGGCCGCACGCCCAACCAGCAGAAGATCGGCGACTACTACGGCGCCTGCATGGCCGAACCCGGGATCGAGCGCCGCGGCGCGCACGCACTGGCGCCGCAGATGGCGGCCATCGCGAAAATTGCGTCGCTCGCCGACCTCGCGGCGGTCGTCGCCGACAGCCACCGCACCATGGTGGTGCTCGGGCCAATCCTGTTCAGCCTGCGTGCCGAGCAGGACGCGAAGGACGCCACCGAAACCATTGCCGGCATCGACCAGTCCGGGCTGGGCCTGCCCGATCGCGACTACTACCTGAAAGCCGATGAGCGATCGGTGGCGCTGCGGACTAAATACGCAGAGCACATGGCGCGAGTGTTCCAGTTGCTCGGCGACACGCCGCCGGTCGCGTCGGCGAACGCGCAAACGGCGCTGCGTATCGAGACCGGCCTGGCCGCAGGCCAGATGTCGCGGGTCGAGCGGCGCAATCCCGACGCTACATATCACCGGCTGCCGCGGATGAAGCTCAAGGAGATGACGCCGTCGTGGCCGTGGGATGCCTACTTCACGCAAATGGGCATTCCGCAGATCGCCGACCTGAACATCGCGGCGCCCGGCTACTTCACGGCGCTCGAGAAGCAGCTGACCAGCGTGCCGCTGAACGACTGGAAGGCCTACTTGCGCTGGCACACGGCACGGCTCGCGGCGCCGTACCTGAGCGCGGCATTCGTGGATGCCGACTTCGCGTTCTTCAGCCAGACGCTGGCCGGCGCCCAGCAGTTGCAGCCGCGCTGGAAGCGCTGCGTCGGCCGCGTCGATCGCCACCTGGGCGAGGCGCTTGGCCAGGTCTACGTCGAGAAGTACTTCACCGCCGACACCCGCACCCGTACGCTGCGCATGGTGCAGCAGGTCGAGGCGGCCATGGCGGACGACATCAAGCAACTGGACTGGATGTCGGCCGAAACCAAGGCCCAGGCCACCGAGAAACTGCGCGGCGTGACCAACAAGATTGGCCATCCCGACCGGTGGCGCGACTACTCGTCGGTCCGAATCACCGCCGGCGACTTCTTCGGCGATGCACAGAGCGCCATGGCCTTCGAGGTCACGCGACAGCTCGTCAAGATTGGCAAGCCGCTGGTGCGGGGCGAGTGGTACCTGAGCCCGCCGACCGTCAACGCCAACTACGACGCGCAAATGAACGAGATCAACTTCCCGGCCGGGCAGCTGCAGCCACCGGCATTCGATCCAAAAATGGACGATGCGCCGAACTACGGTAATACCGGTGCGACCATCGGCCACGAGCTGACGCACGGCTTCGACGACTCCGGACGGCTGTTCGATGCCAAGGGCAATCGCCGCGATTGGTGGACGCCGGCCGACGGCGCCGAGTTCGAGCGCCGCGCCAGTTGCCTGGTCGACCAGTATTCGTCGTATGTCGCGGTGGACGATGTGAAGGTGAACGGCCAGCTGACGCTGGGCGAGAACGTGGCCGACCTGGGCGGCGTGATCCTCGCGTATCGCGCGTGGATGACCGAGACCGCCGGCAAGAACCCGCCGGCGAAAGACGGCCTGTCGCCGCTGCAGCGCTTCTTCGTCGGCTATGCGCAGAGCTGGTGCGCGAACACGCGGCCCGAGGCGGCACGCATGCACGCGGTCACGAACGCGCACTCCCCGGAAAAATACCGAACCAACGGCATCGTCAGCAACATGCCCGAGTTCGCGGCGGCATTTTCGTGCCAGGCCGGCCAGCCCATGGTGAGGCAGCCGGGGTGTAAAGTGTGGTGAAGGAGAGTTTGCATGCGTGTTCGTTCTTTGTTGTCGGTAGCGATGTTGTGTGGCGCGATGGCCGCAGCGGTGTTGGCCCAGGCCGTACCGGAAGTGAAGCTGGTGCCGTCGCCGCAGGGGCAGGCATCCATCCAGGTGGCCGGACGGTGGGAGAAGACGGCTGAAGGCGGACAAGCCTATCGCGACGGCAAGTGGATTGTCGTCGACTACGGCCGCCCGCTGCTGCGCGGCCGCAAGGAGATCTTCGGCGCCGGCGCCGACTACGGCAAGACCGTCAACGCGGACGCCCCGTTATGGCGCGCCGGTGCGAACAACACGACGCGGCTGACGACGCAGGTGCCACTGACCATTGGCGGTAAGACGCTCGCGCCGGGCGTCTACAACGTGTTCGTCGATCTGAAGCCGGGGAACTGGACGCTGGTGATGAGTAATCAGCCGATACAGGAAACGTTTGACCCCACCGACAAGGTCAAGCTGTCTGGCGCGACCAACTACGATCCGAAGTTCGACCTGCTGCGCACGCCGATGACCGTGCGCACGGCCGAGTCGTCGGTCGAGCAGTTCACGATCGGCTTCACGAACGTCACCGATGCCGGCGCGACCATGACCATGGCGTGGGACAAGACGATGGCGGTGATCGACCTCAAGCTCGCGGCGAAGTAGCGGCCCGGCGCTATACTGCGGGCGTGGAGACCACGGGGCTTCCTGGGGGAGAGCTGATCGAGCAGGGACTGCGCGACCTGGCCGCGGGCCACGAGTCGGAGGCAGCCCTGCTTGTCCTGATTGGCGCTCCACGTCTGCGCCTTCTGGGATGCGACCTGCCCAGTCCGCCACCGGCATGGTCTGCGGCTCCACGCGACCCCTCGCCGGAACACCGGTTGTACGCGCGGCTGGCGGACGCACATGCCGACGCGGCGCACTCACGCTACAACGCGCTGATCCGCACGCTGGTCAGCTTTGAGCGGGCCGGCGCATGCCGTGAAAGCAGTACGCGTCGAAGTCAGGCGATTCAGTGATGAAGTCTTCGTCACGATGACCTGTTGCGGCGACACGCCTTGACAGCCTGGCTCGTTGTGAATGTCAACCTCACTATTGCAGGGGAGATTTCATGAGCAGTCGCCGATCCACCCTTACCCGCCGCGAGTTTACGGCGGTCGTCGGTGCGCTCGCGCCGCTGGCCCTCAACGCTCGCATCGAGGCCGCACAACCAACTGCTGGTGGTCCGATTGGCCCGCTCAGTCCCAGCGTCTTGCCACCCGGCATCCGCTCGCGATTCGTGGACGCGGTCAACGGCCTGCGCATGCACGTGCTAGAGGCCGGATATGAAACGCCCGGCCGTCCCGGCATCCTGCTGATCCACGGCTTTCCTGAACTGGCTTACAGCTGGCGCAAGCTCATGCCGCCGCTGGCCGCTGCGGGCTACCACGTGTTCGCGCCCGACATGCGCGGATACGGCCGCACCTCACCGGCGCCAGTGAACTATGACGATGACCTGCGGCCCTATGGCACAGTCAATCGGATCAAGGACATGCTGGCGCTGGTGTCGGCGATGGGACACCGTTCGCTGCCGGCGGTGTTCGGCCACGACCAGGGCTCGCCCCTGGCCGGATGGTGCGCGCTCGCGCGCCCCGAGGTCTTCCGCTCGGTCGTGATGATGAGCGCGCCGTTCGGCGGCGCGCCGACGTTGCCGTTCAATACGGCAAATACTCCCGCGGCACCCACGCCGGCCGGCAACCCGAATGCGATCTACGACGAGCTGGCGAAGCTGTCGCCGCCGCGCAAGCACTACCAGCGCTACTACCAGACGCGCGAGGCCAACCTGAACATGTGGCCGCCCAAGCAGGGCATGCTCGCGTTCTTCCGCGCCTACTACCACGCGAAAAGCGCGGACTGGAAACAGAACAACCCGCAGCCGCTTGCCGCGCGCACCGCCGCCGAGTGGGCGAAGCTGCCGCGCTATTACGTGATGGATCTCGACAAGGGCATGGCTGAACAGGTGGCCGCCGACATGCCGACAGCCGCCGAGATTGCCGCCAACCGGTGGCTGCCCGATGCGGAGTTGGCGGTCTATGCCGAGGAGTACGGCCGCACCGGATTCCAGGGTGGCCTCAACGGTTATCGCGGCGCGCCCGGCGGAGATGACCTGCAACTGTTTGCCGGCAAGACGCTGGACGTGCCAGCCAGCTTCATCAGCGGCAAGCAGGACTGGGGCACGTATCAGAATCCCGGTTCGCTGGAGCGGCTGGAGAAACAGATCACGACCAATTACCGAGGCACGCATCTGCTCGACGGCGCTGGACATTGGGTTCAGCAGGAACAAGCCGCGGCGCTATCCACGTTGCTGATCGACTTCGTCAAGAAGGAGACCCGATGACCGTGTTCAAGTCCGCGTTTCGCACTCTCGTGCTCGTGGCCCTCGCGGGCTACGCCGTCTCGGCACAACAGCCGGCGATCGCACCACCCGCGGCCGCCACGCCGGCCTCGGTCGGCATTTCGGCCGAACGGCTCACCCGGCTCCACACCGGCATGCAGGGCTTCATCGACCGCAAAGAGGCCGGCGGCATCGTCACCCTGATCGCCCGTGACGGCAAGACGGTGGACGTGCATGCCTCCGGCTTCCAGGATGTGGCGGCGAAGACGCCCATGCGCACCGATACGATGTTCCGCATTGCCTCGATGACCAAGCCGGTCACCAGCGTCGCGCTGATGATGCTCTACGAAGAAGGCAAGGTGCTGCTCACCGATCCGGTGTCGAAGTTCATTCCGGCCTTCAAGAGTTCACGGGTGCTCGAGGGGGCCGCCGAAACGCCGGTGCCGGCGCGTCGCGGCATCAATCTCCGCGATCTGCTGTCGCACCGCTCGGGCATCACCTACGGATTCATCAACGGCGGCCCGGTGGGCGGCGGCTATCGCAAGAATGGTGTCGCGGATGGACTGGCCGTCACCTCGATGACACTCGCGGAGGCCATCGACAAACTCGCGGCCGAACCGCTGATCAGTCAACCTGGCGCGGCGTGGAACTACAGCCTTTCCACCGACGTCCTGGGCCGCGTAGTCGAGGTCGTCTCAGGTCAGCCCTTCCAGGTGTTCATGCGCGAGCGCATCTTCAAGCCGCTGCGCATGGCAGACACCGACTTCGCGGTGCCCGACGCCAAGTGGTCGCGCCTGGCCACCGTCTATTCTCCAGATGGTGCCGCGGGAATCAGGCCGATGACCGATCCTGAGACTTTCGGCAACACCGTGATGTCGCCGCTCGCGTCGTACAAGGAGCAAGGCAAGACCTACTTCTCGGGCGGCGCCGGACTGGTGTCGACCACGCGCGACTATGCGCGCTTCGCGCAGATGCTGTTGAACGGCGGCGTGCTCGACGGCGCGCGGCTGCTCAGCCCGAAAACCGTGGAGCTGATGACGGCAAGCCACACCGCGGACCTGCCGGGTTCCGGGTTGATCGGCAGCGGCGCGCAGTTCGGCCTTGGCTTCCGCGTTGTTACCGACGTCGGCGCGACCCAGACGCTCGGGTCGAACGGCATCTACGGGTGGAGCGGTATTTACGGGACCAATTTCTGGGTCGATCCCAAGGAGCGGCTGGTCGCGATCGTGATGGTGCAGCGCTATCCCGGGTCGCCGGTCGCCTCGGCGTTCCAGCCGCTGGTCTACCAGGCGCTGGTGAGATAGACGACCCATCAGGCCGCTGAGACACCACCTCGCCACCGATTCGCGCGGGAGCCTCTACTTCAGTGAAGTGGGGGACCGGCGGCGCGTGCAGAAGTTCGTGTCGGCGACGAGGTGACACCCGGCGGTGCAGGTCGATGAGCGACATGGTGGCTGGAGTGGCTGATCCTCCCGGGAAGAGATGGAGTAGCGCAGATGAATACGCGACGGCAGTTCCTGATCACGGCGCCCCTCGGCGTGGCCTCCCTGGCCGCGGCCTGCCGCGCCGTGCCGGAGCAGGCGAGCGGCACGACCGCAGCAACGCCGGCTTCAACGCCCGGTGCGCCGGTGGCGTGGGGCACTTCGTCCGGCACCGGCCCCGAGGTTACGGCCGCCACCTTCGCCGAGGCTGAAAAGCTGATGCAGGTGGCATACACCGACGCCGAGCGCGCAACCATGGCCGGCGCCTGGCGGCGCACCTTGTCGTCGACACTCGAGCGCCGCACGGGCCCGCGAAAGGTGGCGATGACCGACGACCTCGTGCCCGGCATGCTGTGGGACCCGGCGAAGGCGGTGGGATTCGTGCCGCCGGCGCGCGACCAGTTCGTGCGCTCCACCGCTGATCCAGGTCCGCTGCCGGCGACCGATGTCGACATCGCCTTTGCACCCGTGTCGCGGCTGTCACGCTGGGTCGAGCGCAAGCAGTTGACCTCCATGCGCCTCACACAGATCTACCTCGATCGCATCACGCAGCACGATCCGCGCCTGCGCAGCGTCATCACCGTGACTCGCGACCGGGCCCTCGCCCAGGCCAAGGCGGCCGACGCCGAGATCGCGGGCGGGAAGTATCGCGGTCCGCTGCATGGCATTCCGTTCGGCGTGAAGGATCTGCTCGACACCGCCGGGATCGCGACGACTTACGGTGCCGAGCCGTTTCGCAATCGCGTCCCGGTGGAAGACTCGGTGGTGGTCAAGCGGCTGCAGGATGCCGGCGCCGTGCTGGTCGCCAAGCTGTCGCTCGGCGCGCTCGCGCTCAATGACATCTGGTTCGGCGGCCAGACCATGAACCCGTGGTTGCTGGAGGAGGGCGCATCGGGATCGAGTGCCGGACCCGGCGCAGCGGTGGCCGCGGCGCTGGTGGGGTTTGCCATCGGCAGTGAAACCGGCGGCAGCATCGTCGCGCCCAGCATGCGATGCGGTGTCACCGGGCTGCGCCCGACTTTCGGCCGCGTGCCGCGCACCGGCGCCATGGCGCTCTGCTGGTCGCTCGACAAGCTGGGGCCGATGACCCGTGGCGTGGAAGACGCCATGCTCGTGCTGCACGCGATCACAGGACCCGACGCCGGCGATGCGTCGAGCATGCCGAGCCATCTCGACTACGACGCGAATGCGCCCGTGCGTGGTCTCCGCATGGGCGTGTTCCCGGCGTGGATGGAGGCCGCGACGCCGGTTGATCGCGCCGCCGTGGATGCGCTCGTTGCCCAGGGGTTGCAGCGCGTGGATTTGACGTGGCCGGATCTGCCGCAGGGTTCGCTGATGCCGGTGATTTTCAGCGAAGCCGCGGCCGCGTTCGAGGAACTCACGCTCAGCGGCTCGGACGATCAACTCAAGGTCCAGGTGCCCGACGCGTGGCCCAACCTGTTCCGGATGTCTCGGTTCTTATCGGGAGTGGACTACGTCCAGGGCGACCGGCTGCGCCGCCGGTTCGCGCGCGAGCTGGCGGCGATGTTCGAGAAGGTCGACGTGCTGCTGGTGCCATCACTCAGGGACGAGGCGCTGACGGTCACCAATTTCACGGGCCAGCCATCGCTGACCCTGCGCACGGGCTTTGTCGAGGTCAGCGAGGCTCGCAGCGACTGGGCGCCCGACCCCGCCAACCCGCTGCCGAGGTTCAGCCCGCCACGACGCGTGCCCCACGGAGTCACGCTGATCGGCCGCCTCTTCGACGAAGGCACCATCGTGCGCGCCGGTCTGGCGCTCGAGCGCGCGGCCAACGTGGCACAAGAACGTCCCGGGGGCTTCGATTGAGCGGCTCTTATTTTCAGGAGGGGTCGAACTCTTTCGGTGGCAGTGACCGGTGAGTACCCGGTCCCCGACCGGCTATAATCGCGCCACAAACTGATGAGCTTGAATCCCGGCACCCGTCTTGGTTCGTACGAAGTGCTGGGCCCGCTCGGCGCCGGCGGCATGGGCGAAGTGTACCGAGCCCGCGACACGCGCCTTGATCGCGAGGTCGCGCTTAAGGTCCTGCCCGAGTCGTTTGCACTGGATGCCGAGCGCGTGGCGCGCTTCGACCGCGAGGCCAGGACGCTGGCCTCGCTCAATCATCCCCACATCGCGCAGGTCCATGGCTTCGAACAGGTGGACGGTGTCCGCATCCTGGCCATGGAACTGGTCGTGGGCGACGACCTCTCGCAGCGCATTGCCTGCGGCCCGATGCCGCTGGACGAGGTGCTCCCCATCGCGCGGCAGATCGCCGAGGCGCTCGAAGCCGCGCACCTGGCCGGCATCGTCCATCGCGACCTGAAGCCCGCCAACGTCAAGGTTTGTCCCGACGGCACCGTGAAGGTGCTCGACTTCGGCCTCGCCAAGGCGATGGACCAGGGATCGGGAATCGGGGAGCAGGGATCAGGGTCGGCCAGCGTGATGAATTCGCCGACGATTACCACGCCGGCCATACGCTGCGCGGCGTGATCCTTGGGACGGCGGCCTACATGGCGCCCGAGCAGGCGAAGGGCCGGGCCGTCGACAAGCGCGCCGACCTCTGGGCGTTCGGCTGCGTGCTGTTTGAAAGGCTCACCGGCCGCCGCACGTTCGATGGCGAAGACATGTCCGAGGTGATGGCGGCCGTCATCAAGAGCGATCCCGACTGGAGCGCGATGCCCGCGACGGTGCCTTCGCACATCCAGCTGCTGGTCCGCCGCTGCCTCGAGAAGGATCCGCGTTGTGGAGTGGCCGGGAGCACGTTCACGTGGAAACCGTCACGCCGGATGGGCGCGGGCTCATTCTCGCAGTCGCGGAAATCAACGGCGGTCAGACTGACCTCGTGCTGCTGCCCATGGAGGGCGACCGCGCCATCAAGCCGCTGCTGCAGAGCAAGTTTAGCGAGGCTGGCGCGCGGCTGTCGCCCGACGGGCGTTGGCTGGCGTATTTCTCGACGGAAACGGGCCGGGACGAAGTGTACGTGCGGGCGTACCCGTCGCTCGAAGGCAAGACGCAGATCTCGACCGGCGGCGGCCGGCAGCCGGTGTGGTCGAAGAAGGGCGACGAGCTGTTCTTTCGTGGCGAGGGCGCGATGATGGCGGTGCGTGTGGGGCCGGCGGCGCCGTTGTCGGTGAGCGCGCCACGCAAGCTGTTCGAGGACCGTTACTACAACAAGGGCGGGACCCACACCGGGTATGACGTGGCGCGCGACGGCCGGTTCCTGATGGTGAAGGACCCGACCGCCAGCCAGGCTGCGACTCAGGCAAACACCCTGCCTCAGACGAATTTCATCGTCGTGGTGAACTGGTTCGAGGAGCTCAAGCAGAAACTGCAGGCCCGCTAGGACCGCCGTGGCCCGAAGTGTTGTGCCTTCCGGTCGCGCAACCTCCCGAGGATAATGGAGCCGTTGCCTACCAATGAGAAGTTCACGCCGGTCGCGTTAGTGCTTTCGGCGGTGCTGTGGTGCGCCCTGGCCGCTTCGGCGTCGGCCCAATCCGTTCCCGATGTGAAGACGCCCGCGCGCCCGTTGTGGGTGGACGTCACCGCGACCGCCATTGGCCAGACCAAGTACTGGACCAACAAGGTGGAGATCGCCGATCTCAATGGCGATGGCCGTCCCGACCTGCTGTTTGCCAACGGCGGCGACTACTCGACGCCGGGCACGCCCGAGCCGAACCAGGTGTTCTTCAACACCGGGCCGGGCCTGAAGTTCCAGGACGTCACGGCGCAGGTGCTTGGCGACACTCCGGATCTCGCCCGCGTCATCAAGGCGCGCGATCTCAACGCCGACGGCTTCGTCGACATCATCGTCGGCACCACCTACCAGACGCAGAGCCGGCTGTTCATGGGCGCGGGGCAGGGCCGCTTCGCGGAAGTCACGCGCACCCACCTGCCGGCACAACCGCTCAGTGTCGGCGACCTTGAACCGGGTGACGTCGACGGCGACGGCGACCTCGACCTGGTGCTGGCCGACTGGGGGCCGGGCAACAACATGACCAACGATGGCGGCCGCACCCGCCTGTGGCTCAACGACGGCACCGGCCGCTTCACCGACGCCACCACCGCACGCATGCCCGATATTCGTGTGCGGTTCTCGTGGGACCTCGAGCTGGCTGATGTTGATAACGATGCCGATCTCGATGCCCTCGTCTCGTGCAAGCGCTGCCCTGGGAGCCACCTGTTTCGCAACGATGGTGCCGGCACATTCACAGACGATGGACGCGGGCTGCCGCAGTACACGAACAACTACGAGTTCGAACCGATGGACCTCGACGGCGACGGCTGGCTCGACCTGGTGACGATGAACGATGGTGAGATTGTGGGCGGCAACAGTTCCAACCGCCGCGAGCACGTGTTTCGCAACGATGGCAAGGGCCGCTTCCGCGACGTCACCGAGGCGTGGTGGCCGCTGGCCGCCAACGTCGGCGAAGACGACAACATGGTGGCGTTTCTCGACTACGACTCCGACGGCGACGCCGACTTCGTGGTGGGCTCCCTCAGTGGTCCCGATCGATTGCTCATCAACGATGGCAAGGGCCACCTTTCGGTGAAGCTGGATGTGTTTGACGGCGCCCCGACGCCAGGCACGCTCGGTATCGCACTGGCCGATCTCGACGGCGATGGCCGAATGGACGTGGTGCAGGCACAAGGCGAGCACCCCAAGGCGGTGGACGAACGGGTGTTCCTCGGCCGCGGCCTCGCCCTCGACATTGCAGCACCGTCGGTGACCATGGTGGGAATGCAGGACATGGCCGGCCGCGGGGGGGGGG
>JANLWW010000110.1:0-36025 GCA_031364805.1 Acidobacteriota bacterium | reverse complement strand
GGGTCTCGAGGGAAGACGGCGAGACTTACGTGGAGATCGGTCGAGCTGACGGGTCGGAGTGAGCCAGGGTAGTTACGAAGGATGGTGCCGGGGGCGGGAATCGAACCCGCACGACCATTGCTGGTCTCAGGATTTTAAGTCCTGTGCGTCTGCCAGTTTCGCCACCCCGGCGTCGACACTTCCACTTCAACTACCAGCTTTCAACTCTCCCACTTTCAACTCTCAGCTCTCCTGTAATCGTCTCAGCAGCTGTATCTGCCCGGCATGATACAGGTCGTGGGCGGCGACGCCGCGGACCAGCCCTGCGAAGTTGAAGGGCTTCCCCGGCGCCTTGCGGGTCCATCGCGACGCGGGAAACGCCGCGACGGCGGTGCGAAGCAGGTCGTGCTCGCCTTGCAGCAACGCGAGGTCCGCGCGCCATTCGGCGTCACCGCCCTGCACCGGCCGCGACCAGAAGTTGCTGCCTTCAAGCGCAAACGAGTGGCCCTTCTCCCCTGTCAGCCGGCGGCGGATGTCGTACTTCCAGTACGCCGCGTGCACCATCAGCTCCCAGATATTGTGCCGGCTTGGGGCCTTGCCCACCGTAGCCCTGGCGATGGTGGGCCGCCAGGCCGCCTGCTCGCGGGTGACACCGCGCAGCGAACCGCGCAGGTTTGTCCCATGCCACGACGGCTTGTCGTACGCCTCGTCGATCGACGCCAACAACAACTCCGTCGTCGTCACGTCAGTGCACCAGCTTGGATTCCTTGGGGCCGCCGATCACGCGCGTGATCATGTCTGACAAGCGCTCTTCGCTAATCCTGAAGGGTCCGGCACTGGCGGTGCCCAACTGGAGTTCGAGGTGCACCAGAACGCCGCCCTGGTCGGGGCTGACAATCCAGCTGAAACCCCGCATCGAGACGGCCGGCGGATCGCCGTTCGGATCCCGCGCGCGATCGAGCGCCTTCAGCATCTGCTCGAGCAATACCTTCACGTCGGCGACCGTCCACGCCTCGGCATCGGCCGAAACGCCCTTCATCTTATGCGTCACGGCACTGGTGGCGCCGCGCACCCACACATCCACGTCAATCATTACGACGGTCCTCTTTAAGAATTCTTCCAGTTTGGAGCGCGTTTGTCGACCCACGCCTGTACGCCCTCGGCGGCATCATGGGTCTTGAGCAGCCCGCTCAGGTAATCGCGCTCGGCCCGGTCAAGCGCCGGCTCGGCCTGCGCGCGCAACGTCAGCCGGGCCGCCGCCACGGCATGCGACAGGGCGACGGACGAATGCGGCGACAGATGAGTATCGAACCACGCGCCGGCCGCCTCCAACAAGCTTGCGGTCGGTGCGACCATCGACAGCAGGCCCGCGTCGTGCCAATACCCCGCCGCCTGCAACTGACCGGTGACGATGGCGCGCGTCGCGCGAGAAGCGCCGACCCGCAACGGCAAGAGAGCAGCCGCCACCGGTGGAAACGCGGCCAGCCGAATCTCTGGCAGGCCGAAGGTTGCCGAATCAGTGGCGAGAATGTCATCGCAGGCGAGGGCGAGTTCGAAGCCGCCGCCCAGGCAGCGGCCGTTCACGAGCGCCGCCGTCGGCGCGGGGAACGCCAGTACCTGCTTGACGACGCGATGCGTCTCGGGCAGCACCGTCGTCATCTGACGCGGCTCATGTTCCTGGATCTTCGCGCCAAATGAGAACTCGCTGCCGGCACCTTCAATGGTGAGCCACTTGATGCCCGGGGTGGACTCGAGATCGTGCAGGGCACGTCCGAGGGCCCGCACCAGGTCGAGCGACAACAGGTTCCCGGGCTCCGCGTTCAACTGCAGCCGTTGCCAGGCGCCGTCACGCGACGCCTGCACGCGCACGAGATCGCTCATGCGAACACGACCGGGTCGGTCGCCGGCGCGTCGCAGGCAAACTCACGGCACACGTAGGCGGTCGCCTTGTCGTCGATCATTCTCATCTCCGCAACCCACGGCATGTGAGCCGCCAGCGACGCCTGCCCGGACGGGTCGGCCAACACCATCACGGTGAACGGCCGGTAGCGCCGGTTCGCGGCCCGCCACATTGCCTGGGTGTCTGCGGCCTCACGCCGGCCGACGATCACAATCTGCTCGCTGACCGCCAGCGACGCCGACAAGACCGCAGCCATGAAGGGCACCGCGCGGCCCTGGTCTTCGAGCCGCCCGCCGAACGACGCCAGCGCCTCACCGGCGCGCGCGCGGTAGGACGGGTCGCCGGTGAGATGCGCCAGCGTCCACACGTTCATGGCCGATACGGAGGTGGGTGAAGGCTCAGCGCCATCGTAGTCTTCTTTCATTCGCAGCAATACCGACGGGTCGTTACCGGTAGTGCTGAACCAGCCTCCGCCATCGGCATCCCAGAACAGTTCGTCCTGTTTCGCTTGCAGCGCGCGAGCCCAGGCCAGCCATGCGGCGTCGCCGGTCGCCTGGAACAACTCAAGCACTCCGAAGACCAGATAGGCGTAGTCCTCGGCATATCCCTCGATTGCCGCATCGCCCGCCCGGTAGCGGCGCAGCAGCTTGCCGGCCGTATCGTCCCACATGGTCTGCTTGATGAAGGTGGCGGCGCGAACCGCACTCGCCAGGTGACGCGGGCCGGGTTCGCTGTCGGTGCCGAGCGACGCGCCCCCATCAAGCACGCGGGAGGCGCGGGCAAAGGCCGCGATCATCAAGCCGTTCCAGGCCGTCAGTACCTTGTCGTCCAGTTGCGGTCGTGGCCGGCCATTCCTGAGGCCGAACAGCACCTTGCGGGCGCGCAGCAGCACCTCGGCGATCTCGACCGGTGTGTTGCCGCTGGCGCGCGCCAAATCAGCAATCGATTGCGCGGTGTGCAGCAGGTTCTTGTTGACGAACTCTTGCTGCGGATCGAACGGCGCGTTGCCATTTGGGAGCACCCCGTAGCGGCCTTCGAATGCCGGGCTATCGGCACCGAGCGCGGCGCGAATCTCGTCCTGGCCCCAGACGTAGAACGCGCCTTCCATCTTGTGCACGTGAGGGTCGCTCGATTGGCCGGGCGGAATGCTGTCGGCGTCCTCGGCTGAATAGAACCCGCCGCCGTCATCGGTCATGTCGCGTTGCACGTACTGCAATGTGTCTTCAGCAATCTGCGCGAAGAACGGATCGTCGCTCGCCTGCGCCGCCTCGAGATACGCCAGCACCAGCTGCGCCTGATCGTAGAGCATCTTCTCGAAGTGCGGCACCCGCCAGTTGCCATCGACCGAGTAACGATGAAACCCACCGCCGAGGTGGTCACGCATGCCGCCGAGCGCCATGGCCCGCAGAGTTTGCACCACCATCGCCTTCGGCGCGGCGTCGCCGGTCCGCGCATGCTCGCGCAGCAGGAACAGCAGTTCACTCGGCCGCGGAAACTTCGGCGCATCGCCAAACCCACCGCGCCGCGTGTCGAAGGTCCGGGCGAACTGGCTGACGGTGCTGATCAGGGCCGCCGCATCGGGCGTGCGTCGATCGTCCTGCCCGCGCGCCACCTGCTCGAGCCGGACGACGATCTCACCAGCCGACTTGACGACATTCGCGCGGTCATCGCGCCAGGCGCGATTGATTTCGGTGAGCACGTCGACAAAACCGGGACGCCCCCACTGCGACGACGGTGGGTAATAGGTGCCACCAAAGAACGGCTGCAGCTCGGGCGTCAGCCACACGCTCATGGGCCAGCCGCCCGACCCGGTGGTGGCCTGCACAAAGGTCATGTAGACGCGATCCACGTCCGGGCGCTCTTCTCGATCCACCTTGATCGCGATGAAGTGATCGGTCAGCACCTTGGCAACGCCGTGGTTTTCGAACGACTCGCGCTCCATCACATGACACCAATGACAGGTCGCGTAGCCAATCGAGAGAAAGATCGGCTTTCCTGCGGTGCGCGCGGCCGCAAACGCCTCCTCTCCCCACGGATACCAGTCGACCGGATTGTTGGCGTGTTGCAGCAGGTAGGGACTCTGTTCAGCCCCAAGGCGGTTCGGCATCTTTTTGATGATACTGAATTAGGGTGCCTAAGGTGCCGAAGGTGCCTAAGGAGTGGGGCCGGGGACTGCTGCCAACGGGGTGATCGCCGGATGTCGTTCGGCGGCATCTTGCAGGCGGGCGTAGCTGGCGGTCATCTCGACCCCGTACAGCAGAATCACAACGCTGACGTAGATCCAGAGCAGGAAGACCACCACCGCAGCGATCGAGCCGTGGATCACGTTCCAGGTGGCGAGGTCGCTGGCGTACCAGGCGAACAGCGAGAACGCCACCCGCCAGAGAATGCCGACCATGATCGCACCGGGCCACACGTCGCGAAAGCGCACCCGGGTATTGGGGATGAAGTAGAACATCAGCGCGACACACATGATCAACAGCAAGGTCGCGGCAGAGTGCCCGGTCACGCCGCTGGCCCACCCGACCCAGGGTGAATGCGAGAAAGCGTTGGCGAAGCGACTACTTTCGGCGAGACGGACCACGCTCGCCAGTACCAACCCGAGCAGCAGCACGCCACCGGCCGACACCAGCATCAGAAACGCGACCAACCGGTGCTTCAGGAAGCTTCGGCGTTTTTCAACACCCCATGCGTGATTGACGGCCGAGGTCAGCGCGTTAAACACGCCGGTCGATGCCCACACCAGCGTGAGAATGCCACCGAAGCCAAAGCTGACCGGCGCGGTTTGAAACGCGTCGAGCTGGCCGGTGATGAAATCGAACTGTCGTGGGAAATAGCGAAACACGAACCGCACTACTTCGTCGCGTTCCGCCGCATCGGCGGTCAGCTCGCCGAGAATGGCGAGTGACAGCAGCAGGCACGGAAACAGCGAGATAAGCGCGTAGTAGGCCACCGAGCCGGCATGGGTGAGCGCGTCGCTGTTGTAGAGCTCGCCCACCCCCCGCCAGGATGCGAGGCCGATCAGGCGAATTTGACCGGGCTGCCCGCGGCCTGCCGCCACGCTAGGCGGTCCGTCGTGGCCCGGCCGCGGCGCCGACCGCCGCGCCGGCCTGTGCCAGCGGCCGTCCCGCCTTGAATTCTTCCACCACCTGAGTCAGGCGGGCCGCCTCGCGCAGGACGGCTTCAATCTCGGGCTGCAGTTCCGAGCGGAGCCGCCGGCCCCGGTCAGTAAAGAGCGTAAACCCTAAGCCCACACCAACGACGGCGCCAATCATGCCGCCCAGAATCATCAGGTTTCGATCGTTCATCCCGTCTCCTCTACGACGCGCCCCGAGACGCGCGGGTCCTTGATGTCATGTTTCTTGATCTTGCTATACAACGTCGGCCGGTACAACCCCAGAATGTGCGCGGCTTCCTGCTTGTTCCAGTTGGTGCGTTGCAGCGTCTGCAGCACGGTCATGCGCTCAATTTCCGCCAGCGTATGATGCGGCGGCACCGTGAAGGCGTCTTCGGCGCCCGAGTCGCCGCGAATCGGCTCGGGTAAATCCGACGGCTGCACGTCGGCGGTCTTGGCGACCAGCACGGCGCGCTCGATGGCGTTCTCGAGCTCGCGGACGTTGCCGGGCCAGCGGAAGCGGATCAAGAGGTGATACGCCGCGGCTGAAATGCTCTGGACGTTCTTCTGGTAGCGCTTGTTGAACTTGTCGAGGAAGTGCGAGCACAGCAGCGGCAGGTCCTCGCTGCGTTCGCGCAACGGCGGCACCCGTAGCGTCACCGTGTTGATGCGGAAGTACAAGTCCTCGCGCAGGCGGCCATCCTTCAGCGCCGCGTCCGGATCGATGTTGGTGGCGCAAATCAGCCGGAAGTCGACCTTCACCAGGCGGTCGCTGCCAATCGGCCGGTACTCGCGTTCCTGCAACACCCGCAGCAACTTAGTCTGCAACAGCAGCGGCATCTCGCCGATCTCATCGAGCATCAGCGAGCCGCCGGCCGCGAGTTCAAGCAGGCCCATCTTGTCGCTGGTGGCCCCCGTGAACGCGCCTTTCTTGTAGCCGAACAGTTCCGACTCGATCAGATCTTTCGGCAACGCCGCGCAGTTGATCTTGATGAACGGGCCGTGCGAACGCAGGCTGGTGACATGGATGGCGTTGGCAATCAACTCCTTGCCGACGCCGTTCTCGCCCTGGATCAGGATGTTGGCATCGCTCTCGGCCACCGCATCGATCAGCTCGAACAGCTCACGCATGTTCTTGCTCTTGCCGATGACGTTGGCAAAGGCGTACTGCCCGCGCACTTGTTCCTTCAAGCGCTCGTGTTGCGCGCGCTCAACCTGCAGGCTGGACGCGCGGTCGAGAATCGACAGCACGCCCGCAGGATCGAGGTTGGTTTTCTCGAGAAAGTAAAACGCGCCGGCCTGGCCGGCCTCGAGGGCGCGGGTGATGGTGCCGACGCCGCTGATCACAATCATCTCGGGCGCGGCGTCAATCTCCTTGAGCTGCCGCAACAACGCAATGCCGTCGATGTCGGGCAACACGAGGTCGAGCAGCACCACGTCGGGTCGCCACGACCGGAACAGCTCGGTTGCCCGCGATCCAACGGCCGCCGTCCGCACCTCGTACCCCGGGCTGCGGTCGGCCTGCTCGACCACCATCGTCAGCCACTCGGTGACCATGGGCTCGTCGTCGACCACCAGGACGCGACGCCGATTGGACGACTTAGGTAGAGGCATAGTGAAGGACAACTATACAGATTTGTAGCGAATTAATGCAGGCGGTGCCCTGGTCTTGCGAGGCCAGTGAATTGGCAACTGGTGATGGGTCTACCCCCAATCACCACATCACCAACTCACCGGATTCGCATCGTCAGATAGGTTTGCGGCCCTGGATGACCCGAATCAGCATCAGCGCAACAGCCACCACGAGCAGGATGTGGATGAAGCCGCCGAGCGTGTACGAACTGACCATGCCAAGCAGCCAGAGAACGACGAGCAGAACGAGGATCGTGGTCAACATGATTCGGTCTCCGTCTTAGGAGTGACGCGTGTTTACGGGGCCGCTGGCGCTCGCGCTGGCATCCCGAATGGTCGTGGTCGCGCGCGACGCCGCTGCGTTCAACCGCGACGACGCCGCGTCGACCGCTTCACGCGCAGAGCTTTCGAGCTGATCGGCGAGCTGATCGGCCTTCTCTTCGATGTTTTCGAGCTGCACGCCCGCCCGGTCCGCCATCTCGCGATAACGGCGCGCGGCAGCGTCGCGCAGCGATCCCCAGCCGGCGTTCAGGTCCTGCCGGATTTCGGTGCCGGGCTTCGGCGCCATCAACAGCGCAACGCCCGCTCCCACCAACGCTCCCGCCACCGCGCCCAGCAGGAACATGCCGCTACCACCCGATTCGTTGTCGTCCATCATTCTCATTTCCGATTCTCCTTTTACTTTGAATTCCTGTTAAAGCTGCGACGCGAGGATTGTTGACGCGCGCTGCGAGGCGCGGCGTTGCCGCCACATCTTGAGACCGCGCAGTACGCCGAGGGCGACTGCGGCGCGCGGCGCCGTCACGACCGATGCGACGGAGTGAATCGAGCTACCGACGGTGCCGATTGCCTGCCGCACGTCTTCCACCACGTCGCCGACCGCCGTCGTGCCGCGACGCACCGAGCTCGCCACTTCTTCAACGGTGCCGCTGATGCGGTCCACGTGCGCGCGCAGATGTGCGATCTGCAGGTTCATGGCTTGCTTGGTTTCCTCGAAGGCCTGGGTCGCCTTCCGCCAGGCGATGAACGCGCCAATGGCGGCGCCGACAAACAACAAGGCCTGAAGGCTCATGGCAATTGCCATCACGATCAGTGCCCGCTCCATCACAACAGTGTCTGTAGTCATTTGCTCCACCAGTGGGTATCCGCTTACCTATTGTTATGAGGTTGTTCCCCAGCCGAATGGCCGGGTTGGTCCTCGTCAGACGTTTCGCTGGCTGCCAGAAGCCGCTCGATTTCATGGACCAGCATGTCCGGGTCACACGGTTTGACGACGACGGCGTCAAACCCGCTCTGCCGCGCCAAATCAAGTTGGCGAGCATGCGAGTAACCGGTCGCGGCAATCAGGGGAATCTGTGCGGTGTCCGGGTTAGTTCGCAGCCGCTTGGCCGCCTCGAAGCCCGTCAGGCCGGGCAGTTCCAGATCCAGCACAATAAGGTCTGGCAGCAGTTCCTCGGCCTTGGCGACCGCGGTGAGGCCATCAGCGGCCGTCGAGACGCGATACCCCATAGACTGCAGGTAGATCGCCCAGATGTCTAGTGCGTCAGCATAATCGTCGACGATGAGAATGTGCTTTCCGGTCGGGGGTTGATTGGGTGCCACAGTGTTCCTGGCGGTGTTTACTTCAAGCACCGTGCCAGAACATGGCGGCCTGCTGCGCGTGTTAGATTGAAGCCATGCAGCCAAACATGGCGCAAGTCTTGAATACCCTTGGCCACGAGATTCGTACGCCACTCGCAGTTTCACAGGGATACTTAAAGCTCTATGTCGACGGCCGGCTCACCACGCCAGACGATCAGCGACGCGCACTGCAACAAGCGCGCGAGGCGCTGGGCGTGATCGCCGTGCTGTGCTCCGAGATGAGCAAGGTGAGCGCGTTGTCGGAAGCGAGCGAGGTCGCTCTGCTGGAGCGCATCGACCTCTCGGTTCTTGCGCGGGACCTTGCGGCGAGCAGCGAGCTGTCCGGCGCGATTTGGAGTGAGGTGCCGGCGACACCGGCGCGCGTCGCGACCAATGCGCCCAAGGATCTCACCCGGGCGATTGCCGTGATGTGCAAGGCGGCCTTCGACGAAGACAAAAGCGCGCCCCACCACGTCGCGGTGGCCGCATCACAAGAGGCGATCGTCATTCGGGCCGGCACGGAGGAGGGGGTGCGGGCCTTACCGCCCACGCCCGACGGCCCCGGCGCCACGGCCGTCAACGTGGTGCGCGGCGGCAAGGGCCTTTCGCTGATCTGGGCCTCGTTCGTATTCGGTCAGCATCGCATTCAGACGTGGAACCACCAGGACCACAAGGCGTCCACTGGTCTCCGCATTCCATTGGTAACCGTATGAGCAGCGCCACACTCGCGATCGTTGACGACGACAAGCCGTTTGCCGAATACCTGCAGACCCTTCTGCGCTCGCGGGGCTACGACACGGCGAGCTATGACAGCGGCGACGCGCTCCTGGCCGCCCTGCGCGAGGGTGCCCTGCCGGACGTCATTCTGCTCGACGTGCTCATGCCGGGCCTCGATGGCCTGGAGACGCTGCGTGCCATCCGGCTCGCTCATCCGGCGGCCCAGGTCGTGATGTTGTCGGGCGGCCAAACGCCTGCCACCATTGTCGAAGCCGTCCGCCTCGGCGCCATCGACTACGTCGTCAAGCCCGGGGATCCTGACGGCGTCGGTGAGGTGGCCCTCGAGGCGGCAATCCGCAACGCCCTCGAGCGCCTGTCGCTGACCAGTGAAGTACAGCGCTTGCGCACGCAAGTCGGTCAGGACCCCGACGGCGCGCAACCCTGCTGGAGTTCGGGCAAGGCCATGCAGCCGGTGATGACCATGGTCGATCGCGTCGCCGACAATGATGTCAGCGTGCTGCTGCGCGGAGAAAGCGGCGTCGGCAAGGAAGTGATCGCGCGCGAGATCCATCGCCGCTCACCCCGCCGCAGCGCGCCGTTCGTCAAGGTGAACTGCGCCGCACTGCCGGCAGAACTGCTCGAAAGCGAGTTGTTTGGACACGAGCGCGGCGCCTTTACCGGGGCAGCCTCGACCCGCGTCGGCAAATTCGAGTTCGCACAGCATGGCACCATCATGCTTGACGAAATCGGCGAGATGCCGACGGCGCTGCAAGCCAAGATCCTGCATGTGCTCCAGGATCGCGAATTCACCAAGCTGGGGAGCAATCGCACCATCGAGGTGGACGTCCGCGTGATTGCCGCGACTAATCGCGATCTTGAGGCGATGATGCGGGCCGGCACGTTCCGCGAAGACCTCTACTACCGCCTGCAGGTCATCGAAGTGCACGTCCCGCCCCTGCGGGAACGTCGCGAGGAGATCTCACAGCTGATCGAGTTCTTCCTGCTGAAGTTCGCCTCGGTCTACCGTCGCCCGGCGGTGCGCCCGTCGATTGTGCTGCAGGACGCCCTGCTGTCGTATGAATGGCCGGGTAATATCCGCGAGCTCGAGAACATGATGAAGCGCCTGGTCGTGTTGCAGGACGAAGCGTTGATTCTCGCCGAGCTCGGCCGGCTGCGGCATGCCCGCGCCGCCGTCGAACACGACTACCAACCGGCGGCGCACAGCTACGCTCCCCCGCCGCCGACCCGGTCCATGGCCGCGGCTCCGGCCGCGCCGGTGGCGGTGGCCGTGCCAGCTCCGCCAGCGCCCGCCGATGCACATGCGCCGTTCGTCAACGGCGCCGATGGCGTCAATCTGCAGGAGCTGGCACGGCATGCCGCGATGGGTGCCGAAAAAGAGGCAATCCAGCTGGCGCTCGAGCGATTCCGCTGGAACCGGCGCAAGACCGCCGAGTACTTGCAGGTGAGCTACAAGACGCTGCTCAATAAGATGAAAGAGTGCGGGATCAGCGAGTCGCCGACCGCCTAGCGATCAGGTCTTGGGAGAGGCGCGGACCACGTCAGGGTAAACGCCGCGCCCTTCCCCTCTTCCGAGGTCACGGTCACCGTTCCGCCCATGGCTTGCATACACTCGCGGACGATGGCCAGGCCCAGGCCCAGGCCCTGCGCGCCCAGTTCGTCGTCGCGGTCCGAATGCACGCGCACGAACTGTTCGAAGATCTTGCACACCTGCTGCTCCGGAATGCCGATGCCGTTATCTTCGACGACAATCGACGCCACCGGCCCAGGCGCGTGGCGCACGCGGACATAACGCTCAGGCTTATCCGGATCGCAGTATTTGATGGCGTTCGCCAGCAGGTTCAGCACCGCCAGTTCGGCGCGGCCGGCATCCACCACAATGCGAGGCAAGTCGTCCGCCACCACGATCGTGACGTCTCGCGCCGTCGCCATATCCTGCAACTGGCGGGCAACATCGGCGGCCAGCGCCGATAGTTCGACTTCCTGCTCGGTCGGCGAGTCGTCGTCGGTCGCACGCGTCAACCGAGCCAGCCGCTCGAGCTTGCCGGCCACGTCGGCCAGTCGCACGACGTTGCGTTCGAGTGTCGAGACCATTTGCTGGCCCTTCGCGTCAACCACGGGAATCATGCGCGACAACACCTGCAGCACACCCAGTGGCTGGCGGATCTCGTGGCTGATCAGGCGCGTGAACCCGCGCAGCTGCGACGTCTGCCGCTCGATGGTTTCTGAATACTTGCCGACAAACGTATCCACGGTCTGCTGCTGCAGCACACGCACTGCGTGCGAGACGCGGCTGAGGGACTCAAGTGCACTCACGGCGTCGGCGGCGCCGCCCATGGCAGCGACTTCGCGAGTGATGAACTGCTCGAGAATGGTACCGAGCAAATGATACTCACGCAGCAGTTGATGAACCGATGAACGCTGCTCGTGGCGCAACGCCCCGAGTTCTGCGGCCTTGGTCATCACTGCGGTGTTCGCGGCAATCGCCTCATCATGGGGCGCGCGCAAGTACTTGGCAATTTCGGCGATCAACTCGGGGATGTGATCCAACAACTGGGTGGTCGGAAACACCTCGCGCCTCTCGACCGGCAGGATCGCGGTCAACTGTTCGAGCCACCGCATGGCGAGGTCACGCTGAGCGGCTTCAATGCGCGCAGCGAGAAACGCGCCGGTAGATTCGGCGAAAGGAGCAGGATTCATCGTGCGCTGTCTAACGGGTGTTAACAGCAGATGATATCTCACGCAGCAGGCTGGCTGGATCCAGGGGCTTCGACAAGTGTGCCCGAAAGCCCGCGGCTAACGCCCGCGCCCGGTCTTCGGGCCTGGCGTAGGCGGTGAGCGCGATGGCGGGAATGTTCCCCCCGGCGGGTTGATTGCGCAGTCGCCGCAGTAGACCATAGCCATCGTCATCTGGCAGGCCTATGTCGCAGACCAGAACATCGGTAGGCCACTCTTCGGTAATGCGAAGGCACTCAGCGGCCGATGCGGCAGTCTGCGTTTCGCACCCGTGCATCTGCAGGATGGCGGTCACCGCTGCGGCCGAATCGGCATCGTCTTCCGCCACCAGCACGTGCAACTTCTCGAACATGGGAGCGATCGGCGCCGGCTGGGTTGACGCCGAGGCATCTACCGGCGCGAGTGGCAGCGACACGGTAAACTCAGCGCCTTTTCCAGCGCCCTCACTCTCGACAGTGATCCGACCGCCGTGCAAATCCACCAGCCGCTGAACGATCGCCAGCCCAAGGCCCATTCCGGTGCGCATGGTGGCAGAGGAGCCCTGACGGAAGGGCTCGAACAGGTGCGGGAGGAATGACGGCGCAATGCCTTCGCCGGTGTCGGCCACGCTGATCACGGCGTGGCCACGAACCGTCTTGACGACGACCGTCACTGCGCCGGCACGCGGCGTGTACTTCACCGCGTTGGTCAGCAGGTTCCGCACAACCTGCTGCAGCCGCTGCGCATCGCCGATGACCGGCACTGGTTCAATCGGGCAAACGACATGAACCTCGATCTCCTTCGCGAGGGCGGCCGGTCGGATGGCATCGATGGCGGCGTCGACGATGGACCGGGCGTCGAGCGGCGCGACGGTCAGGCTGACACGGCCCTGGATCATCCGCGACACGTCGAGCAAGTCTTCAATCAGCCGCGTCTGAACCTTGGCATTGCGATCGATCGCACCCACGGCATGCTGCCGTTGGGCATCGTCGATCACGGCGCCCGATTGCAGGACGTGCACCCAGCCGACAATCGCATTCAGCGGCGTGCGCAGTTCGTGTGACGCCGTCGCCAGGAATTCGTCTTTCAGTTGACTTGCGTCTTCAGCCACGCGGCGGGCTTCTTCGGCAGTCGCGAGGGCATTGGCGCGCTCATCGAGCGCCAGGTGCAGTTCGTGCAGGTCAACCGACGCTCCCACCCAGCCGATCACGGCGCCAGAGTTGTCGCGGTCTGGCACGACGCGCGCCCGATACCAACGCATGTCGCCCGCGCCGGTCCTGAAGCGAAACTCCCCCTGGAAGACTGCCTGTGACCGCAGCGCTTCCTCCCAATTGGCCATCAACCGATCGCGGTCATCCGGATGCACGGCCTGAATCCAGCCGTAGCCAAGCGCTTCTTGCTGGGTCAACCCGGTCATGGTCATGAAGCCGGGGCTCAAGTACTTCACGTCGCCGTCGGGGCCGGCGCGAAAGAGGTGAACGGGGCTGAGGTCGGTGATCAAGCGGAACTGCTGTTCGCTCACCTTCAGGTCCGCCATGGCCCTTGACAGCGCGTTGGTTCGCTCGGCGACCTGGTGTTCAACCGAGGCCAGGGCATCCTGCAATTCGAGCTCAACTTGCTGCCGGTTTCGGGACTCGGCCCGCATCTGCAGGCCGGCAATCAACACGGACAACAGCGCGAGCGCGCTACTCGCCACGACGACCGCTTGAGAGACGCCGAGCTCATCCGCTGAGAGGACGCGGCCCATTCCCGTGACTTGGGCACGGCGACTAACCCATTGGTAAGTGAAAATACCGATTACCAGCAGCAACGTTGCGGCGAGAGCCAGCCAATACGCTACTCGGCGGTGACGACTCAACATCTATAGATCTATCCAGGTAGCCTCCTTGCATACCTTGTTCCCGCGACAGCACGGCGCTCGTCGAGTGCCTAGCGGTGGCCCGAAGCGGCCGACGGCCGAGATTTGACCAGGTGCAGCTGGCGGTCGCGCCGGTCAATGGTCCAGCCTGACGTCTCATACCCGCAAAGCAGGCACTGCTGATAGATCTTGGTGTCGGTCCGCGCCCGGTAGAGCTCGTGCCCCCCGTGAAGCACGGTGCACAGGCTTTGGCGGCATTTCGTCCCGAGCTGGCTCATCCTCTGCTTGAACGCGGCGACAAAGTCCACATTCTCGGTACCTAATGCCATCGTAGGCAACCCGATCTGGTGATTGAAACCTCTCATCACTACCTCCACCATGAGCCATAGCAAAGTTGGATCCGCTTTCCCAAACGCTGGAACGCGTGTTGCAGAAGCCGATTACGGATTTGCTAACTGGAGGAGGGCTTATGAAGTATGGAGTTGCGTGGTTGCTCGGTGTGCCGGTCTCGATCATCGCTCTTTGGTTCGTCGTGAACCAGGTGGGATGCGGGTTCTAATAGGTGGTGAAAGTAATCGGCATAATTCTCATCGTGCTTGGTGTCGCAGGCCTCGCCTACGGCGGCCTCTCGTGGACCCGCCGCGACACCATCGTCGACGCGGGACCGATTGAGATCACCGCCAACAAGACCGAAAGGGTGCCGCTGCCACCGATCGCCGGAGGCCTGCTGCTCATCGCGGGCGTGGTACTGGTGATGAAGAAGTAGAGGCACGACCACTGGCCCACGCGTCGCTCACGAGCACGCGAGGGCCGGTATAATGCCGGGGTGGTAGCATCGCCGGCCTGATGGATCCCCTCACCTCGCACATCGACATTTCCTCGGCAGAGTTCCGCGCCAACCGGGAGCGGATGCTTGCCCTCGTGCAAGAGCATCGTGATCGCCTGGCGCAAGCGGCGCTTGGCGGCGGACCGAAGTACCTCGCCCGCCATCGCGAGCAGGGCAAGCTGCCGGTGCGCGAACGCATTGAAGCGTTAATCGACCCCGGAACCGCGTTTCTCGAACTCTCGCCGCTCGCCGCCTGGGGGATGTACGAGAACGACGCGCCCGCCGCTGGCGTGGTCACCGGCATTGGCCGCGTGTCAGGCCGCGACGTGATGATCGTCGCCAACGACGCGACGGTGAAGGGCGGCACCTACTATCCCCTGACCGTAAAAAAGCACTTGCGGGCGCAAGAGATTGCGCTGCAGAACCGCTTGCCCTGTGTCTACCTGGTGGACTCGGGCGGTGCTTTCCTTCCGCTTCAAGCCGAGGTCTTCCCCGATCGCGATCACTTCGGCCGAATCTTCTTCAATCAGGCTCGCATGTCGGCCGAGCGCATTCCCCAGGTCGCCGTGGTCATGGGCTCGTGCACCGCCGGCGGCGCCTACGTGCCTGCCATGTCTGACGAGACCATCATCGTCAAGAACACCGGGACCATCTTCCTGGGCGGGCCACCGCTCGTGAAGGCTGCGACCGGCGAAGAGGTCACCGCTGAAGAACTCGGCGGCGCCGACGTGCACACGCGGCTGTCGGGTGTGGCCGATTACCTGGCGGATGATGACGCTCACGCTTTGCACCAGGCGCGCATCGTGGTGTCGACGTTGAACACGCGAAAAACATTGCCGGCTGACCTGGCGCGGTCCGAAGAGCCTGCATACGACCCGGCCGAGCTGTACGGCATCGTCAACCTTGACCTGCGTAAGACCTACGACGTCCGCGAAGTGATCGCCCGCATTGTTGACGGCTCGCGTTTCGACGAGTTCAAGGAGCGCTACGCCACGACCCTGGTGTGTGGTTTCGCGCGGCTCCACGGTTTCCTGATCGGGATCAACGCCAACAACGGCGTGCTGTTCTCGGAGTCGGCACTGAAGGCCACCCACTTCATCGAACTCTGCAACCTGCGCGGCGTCCCATTGGTGTTTCTGCAGAACATCACCGGCTTCATGGTTGGCAAGCAGTACGAGCGCGGCGGCATTGCGAAGGACGGCGCCAAGATGGTGCACGCCGTCGCCAACTCCGTCGTGCCGAAGTTCACGGTCATCGTGGGAGGCTCGTTCGGCGCCGGCAACTACGGCATGTGCGGCCGGGCGTACGACCCTCGCCTCCTGTGGATGTGGCCGAACGCCCGCATCTCGGTGATGGGCGGCGAACAGGCGGCCGGCGTGCTCACCACCGTCAAGCGTGATCAGCTGGCGCGCGAAGGCGGTGCATTCTCCGCGGAGGCCGAAGCCGCCATTCGCGAGCCGATTCTCCAGAAGTACGACTCAGAAGGGTCGCCCTATTACTCCACGGCGCGGCTGTGGGACGACGGCATTCTGGATCCGGCCGAGACGCGATCGGCTCTGGCTCTTGGGCTGTCAGCGTCCTATAACGCGCCGATTCCGCCGCCGAAGTTTGGCATCTTTAGAATGTAGAAAGGGATAACGCGGAAACAATCTGCGCGTCATCGGTAGCCTCTCGCAAAGTCGACGCACGCCCATCCCAGCATGGGTGGTGAGGCCTGTCGCTATAATGGAATCCGGCACTCATGAGCTTTCAATTTCTGTCCATCGAGCGGCGCGGTTCTGTTGAATACGTCACGCTGAACCGTCCTGATGTCCGCAACGCTTTCAACGAGCATGTGATTGCCGAGCTCACTGCTTGGGCGCGGGGG
Organism: Acidobacteriota bacterium; assembly: GCA_031364805.1. Lineage (GTDB taxonomy): Bacteria > Acidobacteriota > Vicinamibacteria > Vicinamibacterales > UBA2999 > 12-FULL-67-14b. The sequence continues at coordinate 19,778 of JANLWW010000110.1, read as the reverse complement.
GCGCATTCCGACCCGGCTCTTCGCGTCGTGGTGTTCAGCGGCGCCGGCAAGGTTTTCAGCGCGGGCGCCGACGCCGGGTGGATGGCGAAGATGGCGGGCTATTCGAAGGAAGACAACGTGCGCGATGCCACGGCGGGCGCCGAGATGTTCCTGGCGATCGACACCATTCCGGCAGTGGTCATTGGCCGCATTCACGGTGCCGCGCTCGGCGGCGGCTCCGGGCTGGCGGCAGTCTGCGACATCGTCGTGGCCGAGGGCGCCGCGATCTTTGGATTCACAGAGACAAAGCTCGGCATTCTGCCGGCGATGATCTCGCCATATGTGATTCAGAAGATCGGCGTGTCGGCGGCGCGCGAGCTGTTCCTGACCGGGGCGCGCTTCGACGCGGCGCGAGCGAAAGAGATTGGCCTGGTGCACGCAGTGGTGCCGCCAGAGGGCCTTGACGCAGCGGTAAAGCAATACGTGACTGAAGCCCTCACTGCCTCGCCAACCGCGGTGGCGCGTGCCAAGGCCCTGATTCCCCGCGTGGCCGGACGGCCGCCGGCCGAGGTCATGGCGATCACCGCCGAGGCCATTGCCGAGCAGCGCGTGTCGCCCGAAGGTCAGGATGGACTGCAGGCTTTTCTCGCCAAGGGCAAGCCCGGCTGGATCGAGGAGCCGAGGTGACGGTCGGCACGCACACCGGCAGCATTCGTCGGCTCCTGATTGCGAACCGTGGCGAGATCGCCGTGCGGATCATGCGCGCCTGTCGCGAACTCGCAATCGAGACGGTGGCGGTGTATTCCGACGCCGATGTTGATGCCCCGCACGTTCGTGCCGCAGACCGTGCCGTTCACCTCGGGGCTGCTCCGGCACGCGACAGCTACCTGGATGGCGCGAAGGTCATCGCCGCAGCCCAGGCGTCTGGCGCCGATGCCGTGCACCCGGGCTACGGCTTCCTGTCGGAACGCGCGCACTTTGCCAAGGCGTGCGAGGACGCGCGCCTCGTGTTCGTGGGACCGCCGTCGGCATCGCTCGAACGCATGGGTTCGAAGATTGGCGCCCGCCGTCTGATGGTCGAGGCCGGCGTGCCAGTGGTTCCCGGCGAAGCGCCCGCGGACCAAGCCGATGCGTCGTTCACGGCGGCGATCGAGCGGATCGGCTTTCCGGCCCTGATCAAACCGTCGGCCGGCGGCGGCGGTATCGGCATGAAGATCGTGCGAACCGCTGCCGAAACGGTTGATGCCCTGGCGGCTGCTCGTCGAGAGGCCAAGGCGTCGTTCGGCGACAGCACGCTGTATGTCGAGCGGCTGATCGAACGCCCGCGTCACGTTGAGATCCAGGTGTTCGCAGATTCCCACGGCAACGTGGTGCATCTCTTCGAACGCGAGTGCTCTGCACAACGCCGGCACCAGAAGACAGTAGAAGAAAGTCCCTGCCCCGCTCTCAGCGCAACCGTGCGGCAGGCCATGGGACGGGCGGCGATTGCCGCCGCTCGCGCAGTGGACTATCGCAATGCCGGCACCTGCGAGTTCCTGCTCGAAGGCGACGGCGACTCAGCCAGGTTCTACTTTCTCGAGATGAACACCCGCCTGCAGGTCGAGCATCCGGTGACCGAATGCGTCGTCGGCGTTGACCTGGTGCACGCCCAACTGGCGGTGGCGGCCGGCGCGCCGCTCCCATTCACACAGGAGAGCCTCAGCCAGCGCGGACATGCGATCGAATGCCGCATTTACGCCGAGGATCCCGCCCAGGGATTCATTCCGCAGGCTGGGCCGATTCTGCTTTACCGCGAACCGCAGGGACCCGGCATTCGCGTCGACAGTGGGGTCGCGGCTGGGTCGATCGTGTCGGTGCACTACGATCCGATGCTGGCCAAGCTGATCGTCTGGGCCGGCTCGCGCGAGGGCGCGCGGCAGAGGGCGCTGGCCGCGCTGCGGGAATTTGTCGTGCTCGGCATTCGCACGAACATCCCATTCATGATCCAACTGCTGCAACACGAGCAGTTCGTCGCCGCGACGATCGATACCGGCTTCCTCGATCGCGAAGGCGTCGCGATCGCCGCCGCAACGGTTCAGGAACTTCCCGCCGCAGCACTGGCAGCCGTCGCCGAACATCGCCGCCTTGGCTCCAGAGTGTCAGCCGGCACACCAGGCACACCAGGCAGCGATCCATTTTTGACGCTAGGCGGTTGGCGTGGCTGATCCGAGCGTGACGGCGATCGGCGCCGGCTGGTATTTGGTGGACGATGGCGAACGCCGATGGCGGGTGGCGGTCGCCGGCGAGGGCGACACCCAGTGGGTGTTTGTTGATGGCCAGGTCGAGACGATTGAAGCCCCAAAGCCGGGCCGGCGGCGCGCAAGGAGCACCGACCCCGGTGTGATGTCGCCCATGCCCGCGACCGTGGTCGCCATTCACGTCGCACCGGGCCAGACCGTGGCCGAGGGCGAGACGTTGATCGTGCTCGAAGCCATGAAGATGGAGCTGCCCATTCGCGCGCCGCGGGCGGGCGTGGTGAAGACGGTGGCATGTGCCAAGGGTGACCTGGTCCAGCCGGGCGTGAACCTTCTGGAGTTTGAGTAGGTGCGCATACCGCCGCGCGTGGCCATTGTGGAAGTCGGTCCGCGTGACGGGATGCAGAACGAGAAGTCTCTCGTCCTCACGGCTGACAAGATCGCGTTCGTCGATCGGCTAAGCGCCGCTGGACACCGCGTCATTGAAGTCTCGGCATTTGTGTCGCCGAAATGGGTGCCTCAAATGGGCGATGCCGCCGACGTGTTCGCAGGAATCGCGCGGCGTCCGGGCGTTCGCTTCTCCGCATTGGTGCCAAATCGCGCCGGGCTGACCCGCGCCATGGCTGCCGGCGTCAGCGAAGTCGCTATCTTCGCCGCGGCGTCCGAGACCTTCAGCCAGCGCAACATCAACCAGTCCATTGAGGCGTCGCTCCTCACCTACGCCGAGGTCTGCCGCGACGCGCTCGCCGCCGGCCTGCGCGTGCGGGGATACCTCTCGACCTGCTTTGGATGCCCCTACGAGGGCGCCGTCTCCCCTGCCCAGGTCGCCGCCGTCGCTCGCAGGCTGCTGGACCTGGGCGTATTCGAAGTGGCGATCAGCGACACGATAGGAGTGGCGCACCCGGGCCAGGTCCCGCAGGTCCTGGACGCGGTCGCTGCCTGTGTCGGTCTTGGCCAGGTGGCGCTGCACTTTCACGATACGCGCGGTACGGCGTTGGCGAACGTACTCACCGGCCTCGATTACGGCGTGACGACGTTTGACAGTTCCGCGGGTGGCCTCGGCGGCTGTCCGTTCGCTCCGGGAGCGGCGGGCAACCTGGCCACCGAGGACCTGCTTTACATGCTGGATGGACTCGGAATCGAGACCGGAGTGGACATCGCGAAGGTCGCGGCCGCCTCCCGATTCATTGAATCTCGCCTCGACCACCGCCTCCCTTCCCGTTACCTTCAGTCGCCCGAACTCTAGGCATCCTATTTGCTTTATTCCCCCGGAACGCTAAATTCGGCGAATCTAACTGCTCTTTTTGGGTAGCCTTTTGCCTGAATAGGCCGAAACCTCATGCGCCACCAAGACGAAGCTACCGCCAAACGCGCGACGATCTGGCAAGATCTGGTGCGCGGGGTTGCAGTCTTTGCAATCTGCCTCGCGGTCATCGTGCCCCTTGCCATCTGGACGAGTTACGTCGCCGGGTCGGTCTTCGTGCTGGGAGTGGCGGTCCTTGCGTGGCGCAACGGGTTTCGTCCGGCGCTTGTTACGAGCATCCTCGGCGGCGCTGCGACCGGTCCGCTGATGCTGGCGCTCGACAGCCGCATCGACAGCACCAACCTCACCGCCTGGGTGGTCACGGTCTGGGTCGTGTCGCTGGTCGTTGGCTGGTTGTGTGGCAACCTGTATAGTGCGCGCGAGCGCCTGCTCGTGGAACAGGCCCGCCTGCGGGAGAGTGAAGGTTTCCACCGCCTGATCGGCGAACTCGCCTCCGACTTCGCCTTCCACGCCCGCATCGAGCCCGGCGGACACATCGTCATTGATTCCGCGACCAGCGGACTGCCCGTCTTGGTGGGCTACACACTAGACGAGCTACAAAGCCGTCCAGGGCTCGCACTGATTCATCCCGACGACCGCCTGGCGTTGCAGGCCGCGCTCAACCGCGCCAGCGCCGGCGAAGACGCGCACGGCGACGCGCGGGTGATTGCCAAAGACGGCCATTTGGTCCACGTCGAATACAGTGCCCACCCCGAACGCCGCGAGGACGGGACGTTAACCGGGGTACTGGGCGCGTTCCGCGACGTCACCGTGCAGCGCGAACAGCAGGTCGCACTGGCCGAGGAACGCCAGCGGCTGCTCGTGGACATCAGAAAGCGACAGGAGGTCGAGGACCAGCTGCGCCAGGCGAAGGACGAGGCCGAACACCGCGCCCACGAAGCTGAAGAGGCCCGTGCCGCCCTGAAAGACCGCGAGCGCCGCCTGCAGTACGAAGCACAGCTGAAGGACGAGTTCCTCGCCACCCTGGCACACGAGCTGCGCAACCCGCTCGCCCCTCTTCGCAATGTCGCCGAGATCCTGCGCCGCGAGACGCTCTCGGATATTGGGCGGCAAGCCACCGGCGTCATGGACCGGCAGATCGCCCAGTTGGTGCGGCTGATTGACGACCTGATGGACATCAGCCGGATTACCCGCGGCCACCTGACCCTGCAGCGCCAGGCCATCGACCTGCGGACGATCATCGAGACCGCTGTCGAGACCGCACAGCCGCAGTTGACGGGCGCCGGCGTCAGCCTCACCACCGAGATCCCGCCGGAGCCCTGCCTGCTCGATGTCGATGCGACACGCACCTCCCAGATCTTCCTGAACTTGTTGACCAACGCCGCCAAATTCACACCCGCCGGCGGTCGCATCTGGATCACCGTCGCGCCCCACACCGACCGGGTCAGCGTGGTCGTTCGCGACAGTGGCATTGGCATTGCCCCGGAGGATCAGGAACGCGTATTCGGCATGTTCGTGCAGCTCAATCGCGACATGCGCCGTTCGCAAACCGGACTGGGCATTGGCTTGACGCTGGTAAAACAGATGGCCGAACTGCATGGCGGCACCGTGTCGGTCTGGAGCGAGGGCGTCGGACACGGCAGCGAGTTCACCGTGACGCTGCCGCTCTCGCGCACGGCCGCGAACAGCGGTTTCGCAACCGCTGCCTCGCCCGCGCAACGGGCCACCTGCAAGATTCTCGTTGCGGACGACAGCCAGGACGGCGCCGACAGCCTCGCATTCCTTTTGCGCGCCGCGGGGCACGAGGTCCACACCGCGTACGACGGCCGTTCGGCCATTCGCTTGGCAGAAGAAGTACGGCCCGATGTCGTCCTGCTGGACATCGGCATGCCCGAAGTGTCCGGTTACGATGTGGCCCGCGCGATTCGCCGGGAATCGTGGGGCCGCAGCATGCGGCTGATTGCCCTCACTGGCTGGGGCCAAGCCGAACATCGCCGCCGATCGCTGGAAGTCGGCTTCGACGACCATCTCGTGAAGCCCGTCGAGCTAGAGGTGCTCGAAGATGTGCTTCAGATGAGCACATCAGCGCCCATTTCAGGCAAGAGCCAACCGATAAGCTAGGTTTACCCCACCACAACGGTGGCACGCGGTTTGTAACAGTTCGTGATGATGCGCCCACGGCGCACAGAAGGAACGGAGAACCGATGAGTGTCAAACCCTGGTTGATAACAGGACTACTCGCAATCGCAATGCCCGCAGCGGCCCAGCAACCGGCGGCCCAGGCGACTCAGCAGCCTGCCGATCCACAAACCGCCGATGAGCGCGGCCGTGTCGCGGTCACAACTGACGGTGACGCCGGGCTCTGGTGGGTTCCCGTGGCCGACACCAACGGCAAAGGAAAGTGGCGCGGTTCTGCCCAGCGCAACTCTCGTAACACGCCCCAGGGCTTGATGAACATCGCCAACTTCACGGCCAATGTTTCATATGGCTTTGGTGAACGTTTCGACGTCTATGCCGCGTGGGACTTCATCGAACGCATCGATCGCGACATTGCCACGGTGTTCGTGCCGTCGGATCAGGACCAGGGTGGCATCGACAGCCTGAGGCCCTACGCCCGCGAACGCTGGACCGGTAACAAGCGTGGCGACTTGCGCGTCGGTGGCAAGTTTGCGCTTCTGAGCGAAGGCTCGGGCGATGCGTTTAGTCTCGCCGCGCGCACCACGGTCAACCTGCCGACCGGCGATACGAACAACGGCACCGGCCAGGGCTCGGTCGCCGCAGACTTCTCGGGCGTCCTCAGTCGATGGATCTCCAACAAGGCCGTCGTCTCCGGCACGGCCGGCTACAACCTCCGCAAGAATCCCACAGACCCGGTGGTCATCCACGTCCCGAACAACTTCCACTGGGGCGCCGGCATCGGCCTCACTCCGACGCCGTCGTGGCTCATCCACGGTGAAATCCTGGGTGACCATCCCGTCCGCGACAACGCAGCTCTCGAGACGAGACTCATTGGCGAAGACGGCAGCGTGAGCACCGACAACAGCTTCGTCGATCGCCAGACGTCGTTCACGACCGGCGTGACCTGGTTCGCGAACAGCGGCTTCTTCATCGGCGCTGAAGTCAGATTCGATACGCCGATGCCCGAGCGCATCGCAGCCTCGCAAGGCTCGCGCGCCGACTACGTTGACTACCACGTCCGCCTTGGCTGGAGCCCGCGCCGCACACCGCCGCCACCGCCGGTTGTGACGCCGCCTCCCCCGATGCCGCCGGCCGCGCCCGTCGCGCCGCCGACGCCGCCGCCCGCTCCGGTCGTGGCGCCCCAGGCTCCCGCGCCGCCGGTCAAGACCTACACGTTCGAAGACGTGCACTTCGACTTCGACCGCTACACGCTGCGCACGGAAGCCCAGCGCGTGCTCGAACAGGCCCTGGCGGCGATGAAGGAAAACCCCACGCTCCGCCTCACGGTCGAAGGGCACACCTGCAGCATCGGCACGTCCGAGTACAACCTGGCCCTCGGTGAGCGCCGATCCAACGCCGTCCGGGATTACCTGACGCAGAACGGCATCGCCGCGGACCGCCTGACCTCGGTGAGCTTCGGTGAAGAACGGCCCAAGCACGACAACGGACGCGAAGAGACGCGCCGGCTGAACCGCCGCGCCGCCCTGGTCGTGCGACTGCAGTAACCACGCGTCGGATCAGGAGGTCATCGTGATTGAAGATTTGACGATGCTCGCAAACCTACCGGTGGTGGCTGCCGAGGCCGACTCAGAGGCCAAGTTAGAGGCAGATAAGGCGGCGGCATCGGAGACGATGCCGCCACCGAAGCATACGGATGAACCGCTGGAGGCGGACACCGATGCCAGCCGACTGGACCGCCGGGGGCAGGACCCGCCGGCGCAGGAGACCGGCGCAGAAGATTTATAACCGCCGCCGGGTGTGGCTCCCGTCATCCATCATCTCAGTGGAGCCACACCCGGAGTCGTCTCAGGAGAAGTGATGTTGTCACCAGATCCAGTTACTCCCAACGGCCCAATTCCCGGGCTCCCTAAAACTCCCGAACAGCCCATTCTTCCTCCCGATGATCCGCATCGGCCAGACCTCGATCGGGAGCCTGAGGGTGATCCGCCATCGATCGAGCCGCCGGTCAGCCTGCCGTCCGAGCATCCCGGCATCGGTGAGCCGCCGAGCCCACGCGCGAAGGCGTTCATTCATTCGTTCGTCGCCTTGGCGATCGTCGCCGCCGGCGCCGCCTGCGACCGTGCCGAGACGAGCCCCGCGGCTGTCACGACGACCTCGCCTGCCGGCCAGTCCACTGCCCCGTCGTCCGCGGCGCTCGAGCAGCGCGACGAAGCGATGGTGCGTGTGGTCCACGCGATTCCTGCCGGCGCGCCGATCGATATCTATGCCGGCGACCTCGCCGTGTTCGAGAGCCTCGCCTATAAGACCGTGATGCCGTATCGCGTGGTCGACGGCAAGCGCTACGTTTTCTCGGCTAGGCCGGCTGGAATGCCCAACGCCAAGGCACTGTCCTCGAACACCGAAGGACTGGACGACGGCGAGTACTACACTGTGTTTGCCCTGCCCGGCGTGAACAACGGGGTCCACCTGCGCGTGGTAGATGACTTACTGACGTCGCCGGCTAACGGGCGCGCGAAGTTGCGCGTCGTGCACGGCAGCACCGACGCGGGCGAGGTCGACGTAACCGTGTCCGGGAGTAACACTGCGCTGTTCGACGGCGTGGACTTTCAGTCGGTCACGGGCTACGAGGAAATCGAGCCATTGGACGGGGCCATCGAGGTCCGCGCGGAAGGCCAGGCCACGTCACTGGTCACCGTCGCCAACGTACGAATCGAGGCCGGCCACTTCTACACGGTGGTGATCGTCGGCAACGTGCGCTCGACGCCGAAGATCGAAGCGTTCGTCATTGAGGACGCGCCGATGCTGGCGACACGGACCCGCTAGCCGCACAACACGCCGCCGCCATGGCCTTTGCGTCCGAGCGCGCCATCGAATGGGAAACCTGGCTGCAACGCCTGGGTTCGGTCCTGTTGTTGGCCCTCGTCGTGCTGGGCGCGGCCGGCGTTCTGGGAGACCGCGCCAGCGTGGTCGTGCGCGCAGCCGCCATCTACTTGTTTCTGCTAATCGTTTTTCGCATCGCCGGCCGGCGCACCCTGGCTCAAACGACCACGTTCGACCTGGTGTTGATCCTTGTGATCGGCGACGCCACCCAGCAGGCGCTGCTGGGGACGGACACGACCATGGCCAGCGGGGCATTGGCGGTGATGACCCTGGTCTCGTTGGATATTGCGTTAACACACCTCAAGCGCCTGGTCCCGGCGCTCGATCAGCTCATTGAAGGCGATGCCGTGATGCTGATGACCAATGGACAGCTGCGCGAACGGCCGATGACCGCCCACGCGATCGACGCCGAAGACATTCTTGGCGCGGCACGTGAGAACCATGGCTTGACCGATCTCGCCGACGTGCGCCAGGCCGTGCTCGAGAAGGACGGTAAGATCTCTATCGTGCCGGTGCCGGGGGTCAGGCCGTGAGCCGAAGGCTGAAGATTACTCTCGGCATCCTGATCGCTGCCATTGCCATTGGCAGCATCGGCATTCTGATCGGCCTCAGGCAACTCGAGCCCCGGTTGCACGCCTGGGTCACCGAATCACTTCAGGAGTCGCTCGAAAGCGAGGTGGCACTCGGCGAGGTCGATCTGGCGTGGTACCCACTGCGGCTTACCGCACGCGATCTGACCATTCGACATCGCGGCCGGACCGACATTCCGCCGTTAATCGTGGTGTCGTCGTTTACCGTTGATCTGAAGCCCATGGACCTCTGGAGCTCCACTGTCGAACACGTCAAGGTGGACGGCATGGAGATCCACATCCCTCCCAAGGACGACGCCACCGGCAAACGTCCCATTCCGAGGCCGCAGAAAGAGAACGGGACCAACGACGAGTCCAGCCGTGGCGGTTTCTTGATACGACGCCTCACGGCGACCAATACCCGCCTGGCCATCATTCCGAAGACTGAAGGCAAGAATCCTAAGGTCTGGGACATCTTTGAACTAGAGATGGACGACCTCGGTTCGGGCTCGCCCGCTCGCTTCCGCGCGGCCCTGACCAACCCCATTCCCTACGGGAAGATCGAAGCCGCCGGCCGTTTTGGCCCATGGGATGCGGGTGAGCCCGGTGCCAGCGGGCTCGAGGGCGAATACACCTTCGCTGCCGACTTGGGCACTATCAAGGGAATGCAGGGACAGCTGAACGCGATCGGCACCATGAGCGGCATGCTCGTACAGATTGCCACCAGTGGCGAGACACGCACGCCGGACTTCCGGCTCACCGCGCTCGACGGCTCCAGCCTGCCGCTCACGACTACCTATGACGCGGTGGTGGACGGTACCAAGGGGGACGTCGAGCTCAAGCGCGTCGACATCATGTTGGGTCGCTCTCCCCTTCGCGCTCGCGGCGTGGTCGAGGGCACCCACGGCCTGAAGGGCAAGCGCGTGGTGCTCAACGTCACGAGCTCAGGGGCAAATCTCGCCGAGCTGCTGCAGTTGGCGAGCAAAGCCCAGCCGCCAATGGCGCGGGGGACGGTCACCATCGATGCGGCCTTCGACTTGCCGCAAGGGGATGCCGACGTGCTGGATCGGCTGGCCCTGGAAGGCTCAATTCGAGCCGACCGCGTCCGATTTGCCGATGCTGGTGTGCAGGACAAGATCGATACCCTGAGCCGCCGCGGCCAGGGACGCCCGAGCGATGAATCGATCGACAACGTCGCCTCGAATCTCGCCAGCAAGTTCGTGCTGAAGGACCGCGTCCTCACATACCGCGGACTCGCCTTCACGGTACAAGGAGCTGCGGTCAAGCTGAATGGCACGCACCGCCTCGAGCCCAAGACGTTGTCACTGCAAGGCGAGGTGTTATTGAACGCGTCGGCGTCAAATACATTGACGGGATTCAAGCGCTGGTTGGTAAAACCCTTCGACCCGTTGTTCAGGAAGAACGGCGCCGGCACGCGACTGGTGATTCGTGTGGAGGGAACCCAGGACCATCCCAAGGTGGCGTTGGAACTGGGCAAGACGCTGCGCGGCAAGTAGTCGCCGCGCTCGTCTCGCCCAGTCGATGTAACTAGCGGCGGCGGTTCACGACCACAATGAACTCGCCGGCGTTGTCCGCGCGCTCGTCATCATTCACTGCCAGATACAGCATGCCGCCGTCAGGCATCGGCACGCTGGCCTGATCGCCAATCCCGAAGGGCCGGCCGTTACCGCCAATACGCCCAATCAGCGCACCGGCGTTGACGGCGGGCATCGGCGAGAACGCGGCGGTTCGGTTGGTGCCGGCCGGACGCGCGCGGTCACCTCCGTCGCCCGACAGTTGCACTTCTCCGCTGGCGTCGAAGGACACCAGCTCACCTTTCCTGACGGTGATGCCGGTAGACACCCAGCCCGATCCGGCAGGCACGCGCACGCCGCCTGCGGGTACGGCCGCGCTCGTTACCGCGGCTTCAGCCTGCCGAACGCCGGCCTCGAACGGATAGGAGCCCAGGTAGATGCGCCCGACCTGACCTTGCGAATAACTCCGCTGCTCGCCAGCTGCGGTCCTGAAGACGTATGTGCGTGCTCCGCCGACGCCGGATCCTTCGCCGCCAACAATCTGCACCAGCTGTCCTTTGACGCTGGAACCACCAGTCAGCAGCAGCAGGTGCTCGGCGTTGCGAGCCTCACGGATCTCTGTGTCGGGCAGGCCGGCGGCCGCACCCTGGCGGTCGATCAATGCGATGCTCGAGACAGGGATTCGGCGCTGGTCGTGCTGAGACACGCGCAGGAACAGCGTGCCTTGTGCCAGCTCCTCGATGCGGCCTTCAACCTTGGTACCGTCGCGCAACTGGACGGTAGCCCGGTCCTCTCCTTGGGCAGCGAGTGAGGCGATTGACAGAATCGAGACGAGAACGGCGGGAATTAGTCTGAGATACATGGTTACTCCAGTCTTATCCTTAGCAATTGGCTAGCCAACTGGTGCTTAGCGTTCGTGGTTTCTAACCGGCAGCGCGCTCGCTTAGCGTCACGGCAATCCGATGTTGAGTGGCAATCTGCCGCGCACGACAGGGAAATGATCGGCAGCACGTTGCACTGAGTGGGGAGCAGATGGGTCTGTGCCGGTAAAGTTCGTCTGGCAAGTCGCGAATTATCGCGCCTTTTGTCGTCCTCTCCGTGGCATCTGAAATGCATCGAGCCGCCGAAGAGGAGCGCGATGAATATGCAAACGTCCCAGACCACCCCTCAACTCACCGACCTCGTCACCCGCGCTCGCGCGGAGTTTCGCGAGATGCCAGGCATGTGCTTAACCCCTGCGCAGGCGGCTCGCCTCTGGCAACTCAGCCCCGAGCAGGCGCAGACACTGTTACTCGAACTGGTCCACGCCGGTTTCCTCGTCCGCCTGGACGGCGTGCGCTATCGGCTGCCTTCGTCGGTCTAAAGGCGACAACAGCAGCTAGGAATTCCTGGCCCGTTGCTTAGCCGCCCGGGCCAGAGTTCCAATTCGCTCGGGCACCCTGCTCTGCACCGGTCGAGCTTCGTCATCGTCGTCTTCACAATCATCATCGTCCGGGTCGCCGAACCCGGCGTGTATCTGTGGGGAGGAGACATCGCTGGGGTCGAGTGCGTCCGCCCACGCAATCACGGCAATCATGCACGCGTCCATCTCTGCCTCATCCATGTCTGCGCGAAGCACGCTGGATCCTTCTTCGATGACACCCGCCGCCATAGCGGCACCGCTTGGGCCCCGCGCTTGGTCGTCGAGCAAATTGATCAAATCCTGGAGCGTGATCTGGCCACGGTTGTTCTCAAGATGGCTTGCAATCGCCCGCCGCAACAGCGTGCTGCCAGATGGCTTCTTGTGCGGGGCCGTGGACCAGTTCTCTTCTGCGTAGGTTAGATTCCGCACTTCGTCCACCAGTCCGGCACGAAACGAGTTTCCAGCCATCTCACACCCCTTCAATGCGCGTTGCCACTTGTCCTGTAGTGGCTGTGTCGGCCGCAAGCCCGAGCTTCGGCGACCCACTTCGAGCCGTGCCGCCGGTGTGATCGACTTCCAACGCCGCGTAAGCCGGGCAGTAGCCGGTAAAACCCCGAAGCATGAGGCCAGTGGACATCAGTGCCAGGCTCTTCGAACCTCGCTTCCACGCGTAGCCGAGCATTGCCACGCCGGCCAATGCCGACATAGCGCGTTCGATTTCCCCAACATTGGCAGGCAGGGTTCGCGACAACGACTCGCGCGCGGTTGAAAGTGCAGCGGGCTGATGCATCAGTGTCTCCTCATGCAACCTAGTGCAATGCCCGTACCCGAGAGCCCTTCAGTCCGACAGCAAAGAGCTGAGGCCAGAAAGGGACTCGACGTGGTCGGCGACGGTCTTTACGATCATCAGCACCGGCACGGCTACGATCAGCCCGGCCCCGCCCCACATCCATCCCCAGAACATGATTGAGACGAAGACCGCCACCGTGTTGACGCGTGCCGCTTGACCGAGCATGGTTGGCGCCAGCAAGAAGCCTTCGAGTCCAGTGATCCCTAGGGAAACACCAGCGACGAGCGCTACCATGCTCGCGGACTTGAACTGAACGAGAGCCGCAAGGGCCGAAGCACCGAGAATGACGGTGGGCCCCGCGTAGGGCACCACGTTCAGCAACCCGGACGCAACGCCCCACAGCCCCGCGTAACGAACCCCCAACCAGGTGAACGCCAGCCAGGTGGCCACACCCACCAGCAGGCCGCTCCACGCTTGGTACGAGACGAAGTGGCCAATCTTGGTGTTGATCTCGTCAATCATCGACAAGGTGATCTTGCGCTGCGAGAGGCGCTCGCTGCTGAGCTTCACCAACTTCAGCTTGAACATATCCCCCGAGGCGAGCAGGAAGTAGATCAGGAACAGCATCATCACGCCTTGACCCAGGTAACCGCCGACCGAACGCGCGCCGGCGATCACGCCTCGCTGCACATCGACCGGATCGACGATGGTGACGGGCGTAGCATTGCTCGCCGGCGCTGACTCCGTCGACTGTTCAAATTCGCTGACCGCTTGCTGCAGCTGGCGCAGCAGTCCCTGTCGAGGCGACGCGGATTGCACGGCTCCTCGCACGTCGCGCACGATGGTCGGCAGTCGTCGGCTGAAGGCGGCCACTTCGTCAGACAGCAGGTAGGCCGTGAAGCCAACCGCCACCGTGATACCAACCACCACGACCGCGGACGCGACCCAGCGCGGGATTAGGCGTGAGAGCCAGCGGACCGGCGGCGCGAGCGCCAGGCTTGCCAGCAGCGCGAGCACCAGGGGGGCCAACACCCCCCTCGCATAGGAGAGGGCAAACAACAACAGAAGAACGGCAATTACCTGGACCGCAGTGATCTGGGTCGGCACCTCCGGCAGAGCGGCCGTGGGCTTTTCAGGGGCATCACTTCCTTGGGCCATGCTCATCCATAACCACGATTCGTGCCAGTGTGCGGTATCGTGGCAATCACCGATGACGCTGGACCAGGTGCCCCGCCCGGTGCGAGGCAAGCCCCGGGCACACGAGTTCGTTTTCGCCCGGCTTCGTTACGACTCGGGCGACTGGGACTACAACCCCAAGGTCGCCGCCAACATCCTCAACTCGGTCGTCGAGTACACAAGCATTCCCGTCTATCCGGAGGAAGTGGTCATCACGGCCGATTCCGAAGAATTGCTGTCGTTCCCATTCCTGTTCATGACCGGTCACAAACTGGTGCGGTTTTCCGAAGCTGAGCGGGGAACGCTCCGCCGGTTCGTCGAACGCGGCGGGCTGCTCTTCTCGGATGACTGCAATCACGACGTCGCCGGGTTGTATGCAACATCGTTCGAGCAGGAGATGCGGCGGGCCTTTCCCGGCCCTGATACGCTCGACAAGCTGCCCCGTAACCACGCGCTATACCGCGCCTTCTTCCAGTTTCCGGACGGACCGCCGCAAACCGCGCACGAGTTGAATGGCTGGGGCGATGATTTGGTGCACGACTATTTACGCGGCATCTCGTTCAGAAACCGCGTCGGCGTGCTCTATTCGAACAAGGACTATGGCTGCGAGTGGGACTACGACTGGCGCAACAAGCGGTTTCAGCGCGATGACAACACGCGCTTTGGCGTGAACGTCGTGGTCTACGCCATGAATGCGTAGCTCCCGGTTCGCTATTCGCTATTCGCTCTTCGGTTGGCGGTCACGCTCTTAATCGCCTTGATCAACGCCGCGGGGGCCACCGGCTTGGACAGGTGGTAATCGAAGCCGGCGCCAAGTGCGGCCTCTGCGTCCTGCCGGCGAGCGTAGGCGGTCAGGGCAATCGCCGGCAGTTTCTTGGCCCTGTCAGCCGGCATTTGCCGCACACGCCGGATCAGGGAATAGCCATCTTCGTCAGGCATGCCGATGTCGCTCACCAGCACGTCGGGACGCCGGTTCGTGACTCGCTCTACGGCGTCTCGCGCCGACGCCACTGCTTCCACCAGGGCCCCTAACTTCTGCAGCAACAGCGCCAGCACGGTGCGCGAGTCGGCATCGTCTTCGACGATCAGGATATGCACGCCGTGCAGATGCTCCAGGTCGCCCACCTCGTCGTCCTGGCGCGCTGGCCGGACATCCACCGGCTCGAGTGCCGGCTGGGCATCCGACCGCGTGGGCAGGCGCAGCCTGAACGTTGCGCCCTTGCCCTCGCCTTCGCTCTCGGCACTCACCGTGCCGCCATGCAACTCCACCAGGTGGCGGACAATCGCCATCCCGAGGCCCAGGCCGCTGTGCCGCCGGCTCATGGAACTGTCGGCCTGCCGGAACCGATCGAACACGAACGGCAGGAAGTCCGCGGGAATACCGATGCCGGTGTCGGTCACCCGAAGAGCCGCGTCGCCGCCTTCTGCGTGCAGTTCGACTTCGATCCGACCGCCCTTGGGAGTGAATTTCAACGCGTTCGAGACCAGATTCCAGACAATCTGCTGCAGGCGGTCGCGATCGCCAAACACCTGAATGTCAGAGGTGAGAGTGCGCTCAATGTTAATAGCTTTCGCAGTCGCAGCGGGCATCAACGATTCGATGGCGTCTTCGATGACGATCCGCATCTGCACCGGACGAGTGTCCAGCACCAGGCGTCCACCAACCACGCGAGACACGTCGAGAATGTCCTCAATCAGCTGCGCCTGCGCAGCGGCGTTCTGGCGAATCACCTCGGCCGCACGCTGCACGGTGGCGCGATCTCCAGAGGTCTGTCCCAGCACGTGCGCCCAGCCCATAATTGCGTTCAGGGGTGTCCGCAGCTCGTGTGACAGGGTGGCGAGAAACTCATCCTTCAGCCGGTTGGCGGCCTCCGCCTCCATGCGCGCCGCCTGCTCTCGTTTCAACAGACGGACGCGGTCCTGCTCAATCTTGACGCGTTCTTCAATTTCCGCCGACAGGGCAACGTTCGCCGTCGCCAGCTCACGCGTACGCTCGGCAATCTTCGACTCGAGCGCCTCCTGCGCCGTGCGCAGGGCCTCCTGCTTGTTGAACAGCTCGACGAACACTGCGACCTTCGAGCGCAGCACGTCGGCCGAAACCGGCTTGACCAGGTAATCCACCGCGCCGACCGTGTAGCCGCGGAAGACGTGCTGGACGCCCCAATCGTTCGCCGTCAGGAAAATAATCGGCGTCTGCCGCGACCGGGGCCGCTCACGAATCAGTACGGCCGTCTCGTAACCGTCGACTCCAGGCATCACCACGTCGAGCAGGATCAGCGCGAAGTCCTGGTCGAGTACCTCTTTGAGTGCTTCGCGGCCCGACCGGGCGCGCACGATCCGATAACTCGGATCGCTCAGCACGGCTTCGAGCTCAACCAGGTTCTCGTCTCGGTCGTCGACGACGAGAATGTTGACCTGTTTTTTCACTTGGACAGCCAGACCCTCAGCAACGAGATCAGCTGGTCGGAATCGACGGGCTTGGTCACGTAATCTGATGCCCCGGCGTTAATGCACTTCTCACGATCGCCCTTCATCGCCTTCGCCGTGATGGCGATGATCGGCAGTTCCTCGAACGTGGCGTTGTCACGAATGCGACGGGTCGCCTCGTAGCCATCCATTTCCGGCATCATCACGTCCATCAGCACGACGTCGATGTCGGGGTTCTCCCCCAGAATCTTCAGGGCATCGTGACCATTTTCTGCGTACTGCACGTCCATCTCATACCGTTCGAGAATGCTCGTGAGCGCGAAAATATTCCGGATGTCATCGTCCACCACCAGCGCCTTCTTGCCGGTCAGGGTGGGGTCGCTGCGGTGCAACTGGTCGAGCAGGCGCTGCTTGTCGGGTGCCAGCGCACTCTCCACCCGATGCAGGAAGAGCGTCGTTTCATCGAGCAGGCGCTCAGGCGACTTGACGTCCTTGATGATGATGGTTTGCGCCAGCCGTCGCAGCTCCGCCTCTTCACTGCGCGACAGGTCCTTGCCGGTGTAAATAATCACCGGCACCTGCGACAGGGCCCGGTCCGATCGCATCTGCTCGAGCAGATCGAGCCCGCTCATGTCGCTCAAGCCCAGGTCGAGGACAATGCAGTCGAACTGTTTCTCCCTGAGCTGCTCGACCGCCTCCTGGCCGCTGCCCACCGCCGTGATCTCGACGTCGCCGTCGCCGATCAACTCGACCAGGGTGGCGCGCTGCACGTCGTCATCCTCAACGATCAGCAAGGTCTTCATCTTGCGGTCGATGAAATCGCGAATGCCTCCAAACGCCTGACCCAGCGATTCGAAGTCGGATGGCTTCGCGACAAAGGTCTTGGCGCCCAGTCGCATGCCGCGGTGCGGGTCGTCCGTCACCGAGATCACGTGCACGGGGATATGACGAGTGCTGGGGTCATGCTTCAGGCGATCCAGCACGTTCCAGCCGTCCAGGCCTGGCAGATCCAGGTCCAGCGTGATGGCGTCCGGCCGGTGCTGGCGTGCCATCTGCAAGCCGATATCACCGCGCACCGACGCCAGGCAGCGAAACTGGCGCTGGCGTCCCAGATCCATCAGGATGCGGGCAAACGCCAGGTCGTTCTCGATGATCAACAGCACGCGATCGCCAGGTTCGATCAGCGAGCGGTCGTCGCCCAACGGATTGTCGTCAACCGGCAAATCCTCGGCCGCCAGCGCGCGGTCCACCGCCAGCCGCGTCTCGACCGGCACTCCGGCGCGTTCGCTCGAGGTCAAGGTCGAGACGTAAACCGACGGCAGGAACAGCGTGAAGCTGCTGCCCTTGCCGACCGCACTGCTCAGGCGAATCTCGCCGCCGAGCAACTTGGCAATCTCGCGGCTGATCGACAGGCCGAGGCCGGTGCCGCCGTACTTGCGGCTGGTCGTGCCGTCGGCCTGCTGGAAGGCTTCGAAGATGACCTGGTGCTTGTCGGACGCGATGCCGATGCCGGTGTCGTCGACTCGGAAGGCAATCACGCCGGTGGCGCGATCGAGCGATGAATGTCCTTTGGACCAGCCGGTGGTCGCCGGCTCGATTGACAAGGTCACCGAGCCCGACTCGGTGAACTTGATGGCGTTCGAGATCAGGTTCTTCAACACCTGCTGCACGCGCTTCTGGTCGGTGATGATCGAGGGCAGCGCCCGTGAATCGAGGTCGACCGCGAAATGCAGGCCCTTGCTGCCCGCCACTTCCCGGAACGTGCGTTCGACGTACGACTGGACCTGCGCCAGCGACACCGGCACGGCATCCACGTCCATCATGCCCGACTCGATCTTCGACAGGTCGAGAATCTCGTTGATCAGCTCGAGCAGGTCCGAGCCCGAGGCGTGAATGGTCTTGGCGAACTCGACCTGCTTATCGGTGAGGGTTTGTTCAGAGTTCTGCGCCAACAGGCGCGACAGGATCAGCAAGCTGTTGAGCGGCGTGCGCAGCTCGTGCGACATGTTGGCCAGGAATTCCGACTTGTAGCGCGAGGTCAGCGCCAGCTGGGCGGCCTTGTCTTCGAGCGACAGGCGGGCCTGGTCGATCTCGCGGTTCTTCTGCTCCACTTCGGCGTTCTGCGTGGCCAGCAGTTCCGCCTTCTCTTCGAGCTCTTCGTTGGTCTTCTGCAGCTCGGTCGCCAGCGACTGCGACTGCTTCAACAGTTCTTCGGTGCGCATCGTCGCCGTGATCGTGTTGAGCACGATGCCGATCGATTCGGTGAGCTGGCCCAGGAAATTGAGGTGGGTGTCGTTGAAGCGATAGAACGACGCCAGCTCGATGACGGCCTTGACCTTGCCCTCGAAGAGCACCGGGACGACGAAAATATTGGTGGGCGACGCTGCGCCCAGTCCCGAGCTGATCTGCACATAGTTCTGCGGCACGTCGGTCAGCAGAATCGGCTGGCGTTCGACGGCGGCCTGGCCGACCAGGCCTTCACCGGCCCGGAACCGCGTGCGCAGGTTCTCGCCCTCGGTGTAAGCGTAGCTCGCCAGCAGGCGGAGATCCGGTTCTTCGGTGGTTGACTCGTTGAAGTAGATGACGCCGTGCTGCATCGGCACCAGCGGCGCGAGCTCCGACAGGATGGTCCGCGAGACGGTGGCGAGATCGCGCTGGCCCTGCAGCAGGCGGGTGAACTTGGCGAGGTTGGTCTTCAGCCAGTCCTGCGCCGTGTTCTTCTCCGTGGTTTCACGGAGGTTGACGATCATCTCGTTGATGTTGTCCTTGAGCGCCGCCACTTCGCCGGCTGCTTCGACATTAATCGACTGCGACAGGTCGCCCTTCGTCACGGCGGTGGCCACCTCGGCGATCGCGCGCACCTGGGTTGTCAGGTTGGCGGCGAGCCGGTTCACGTTGTCGGTCAGGTCTTTCCAGGTGCCGGCGACGCCGGGCACGTCGGCCTGGCCGCCGAGACGGCCTTCACTGCCGACTTCCTTCGCCATGCGCGTCACTTCGGCGGCAAACGAGCTCAGCTGGTCGACCATCGTGTTGACGGTGTCCTTGAGCTCGAGAATTTCGCCCTTCACGTCGACGGTGACCTTCTTCGACAGGTCGCCGCGGGCGACGGCGGTGGTCACTTCGGCAATGTTGCGCACCTGGCTGGTCAGGTTGGCCGCCATGAAGTTCACCGAGTCGGTGAGGTCCTTCCACGTGCCGCCGACGCCGGGCACGTCGGCCTGGCCGCCCAGCTCACCTTCGGTGCCGACTTCGCGGGCCTCGCGGGTCACTTCCGAGGCGAACGAGCTCAGCTGGTCCACCATCGTGTTGATGACGTCTTTGATCTGCAGAATTTCACCGCGGGCGTCGACCGTGATCTTGCGGGACAAGTCGCCGCTGGCGAT
>JANLWW010000003.1:0-50805 GCA_031364805.1 Acidobacteriota bacterium | reverse complement strand
CGCGCCGGCGGGGAGGTCACGTTTCCCGCGGTGATGGTGACGCGTGTCGATCCGGACGAGGTGCCGTACCCAGAGCCCTTGACCGAGCTTCCTGGGGCGCCGTCTGAATCAGTGGCTCCAGACTCGACCGTTGCGCCGAGCGCCATGGTGGCGGATGCAGTGCTCGCCGCGCGCCCGTTTGCCAACCTCATCTCGACGGTCGCCGTCAGTCAGGATCTCGATGCGCGGCTGATACACGCCGTGATTGAGCAGGAATCCAACTACCAGTCGCGTGCCCGATCGAAGAAGGGCGCGCGGGGCTTGATGCAGCTGATGCCGGCGACCGCCAGGCTGTACGGCGTGCGGAACTCGTACGACCCCAAGGCGAACATCGAGGCCGGTGTGCGACACCTTAAGGATCTGCTCAGCCGGCTGGAGCTGCCATCAGCCCTGGCGGCTTACAACGCAGGAGAGGGCACGATTCGACGCTACGGAGGCCTGCCGCCCTACCCGGAAACCCAGGCCTACGTTCGCCGAATCCTGCAGCGGGTTGGCCGGTAATCCTGACCTGATCCGTCGTGGCCTTTGCGAAGGTGAACCTAGACTATTCGGCCGGAGCGGCCGTCTAAAGGGAAGTAAAATAGGGTCAAATTTTTAGGGATGGAATTCCGCTGCCGGCTCGGCACCACCACTGGTGAGATCATCGAGGGCCTTTACGTGGCCCAGAGCGAAGCTGCCCTCAGGCGTGAGCTCGAGGACAAGGGGCTGCACGTTCTGGCACTCCGGCCCCGGCTCGGCCTTGGCAATTTCTCGTTCGGCTCGAACCGGAAAATCACCCGTCACGAGTTCCTTGTCTACAACCAGGAACTGGCCACGCTGTTGAAAGCCGGCATGCCGTTGGTGCAGTCGCTCGACATCCTGCGCACCCGCCTGACCAACCCGCTGTTCAAATCGGTGCTGGATGATGTCTACGAGAAGGTGCGGGGCGGCACCGCCTTGTCTGACGCGTTTGCCGCGCACGGCGAGTTATTCCCTAACGTCTACACCGCGTCGTTGATGGCGGGCGAGCGCGCCGGCAACTTAGACGCGGTGCTACGCCGATACGTCGCGTATTCGAAGACCGTCGACACCGTGCGCTCGAAGACCATCTCGGCGATGATCTATCCAGCGATCCTGGTTGGCCTGTCGGTGGTGCTGGTCTCGGTGATCATCCTGAAAGTGGTCCCGACTTTCTCGGAGTTCTACCTCAGCTTCGGTGCTCAACTGCCACTGTCGACGCGCATTATCGTCGCGGTGTCTGACGTGATGCGGGCGCAGTTCTGGCTGATTGTGATCGCACTGGGGGCGGCGATTGCCGCCTTCTGGAGCTGGGTCAAGCGGCCGGGCCACGGTTCGAAGTTTGACGCGCTGTTGCTGAAGCTGCCGTTCATCGGCGCCAGCTTTCACAAGTTCGCGACGACGCAACTGGCCCGCACGCTCGCGACGTTGCTCGGCGGTGGCATTCCGCTGGTGAACGCGCTGGAGATTGCCTCGCGCTCCACCGGCAATCGCCACCTGGGCGAGGAACTGGCGATTGTCGCGACCAAGGTCCGCGAGGGGCAAAGCTTCTCGGCCACGGTGTTCGAGCGCAAGACCTTGCCCGACGTCGCCATCAAGATGATCGAAGTGGGCGAGTCAACCGGCGCGCTCACCGAAATGCTGAACAGCCTGGCCGACTTTTACGATGAGGAAATCGACACCGACGTGTCGCGATTCGTCACGGTGATCGAGCCCGCCATGCTGGTGTTCATGGGCGTCGTGATTGCCGGCATCGTGCTGGCGCTCTACATGCCGCTGTTCCAGCTGACCTCGGTGATTGGCGGGTCATGATGAAGGGAAGCAGCAGGTGGATGTAACTCCGGACGACACGCTCGACCCGGCGGCCCTCATCGAGGACCCGGTCGCGCCGGAGGTGTCGGCGGAAGAGCGTAGCGCCGAAGAGGCCGCGGCCCGCCGCCTGGCCGAACGCTACCGGATCGACTTCCTGAACATGCAGGAGTTCCGCATCGATCAGGAGCTGTTCCGATCGATTCCAGCCGACCTGATGCTGCGCTACGGCTTCGTGCCGTATCGCCGCGATGGCCGGGCGCTGGTGATCGTCGTGTCGGATCCGACCGACCTGCCCATGATCGACGAGCTCGGGGTAATTCTCGGCACGCCGGTGCGGGTCATGGTGGGGGCGCGGTCGGCGATCGAGGGCATGCTGAAGAAGAGCGAAAGCTCGCAGCGTGTGCTCGATGAGGCGACCGAGGAATTCCAGATCCAGGTCCTCAAAGACGACGACCTCGGCGACGAGAACCTCACCGTCGAGCGGCTGACCAGCGACAGCAGCCCGATCATCCGGCTGGTCGATTCGACCATCTTCACGGCGATCCAGCGGCGCGCCAGCGACATCCACATCGAGACCCAGGATGACGCGGTCTATGTGAAGTACCGCATTGACGGTGTGTTGCAGTCGGCGATGCGGCCGATTGCCAAGCGGTTCCACAGCTCGATCCTGTCGCGCATCAAGGTCATGGCTGAACTCGATATTGCCGAGAAGCGCGTACCGCAGGATGGGCGCTTCCGGCTTCGCGTGCCAGGCAAGACCATCGATTTCCGCGTCTCGGTGATGCCGAGCGTGCACGGCGAAGACGCCGTGATCCGTATTCTCGACAAGCAGTCGATGAGCGAGCAGTTCACCGAACTGCGCCTCGACATCCTGGGTTTCCCGGAAGAAGAACTCAGGCGGTTCCGCAAGTACATCCGCGAGCCTTACGGCATGGTGCTGGTGACCGGCCCGACCGGCAGCGGCAAGACCACCACGCTCTATGCCGCGCTCGCCGAGATCCGGACCATCGAGGACAAGATCATCACGATTGAAGACCCGGTCGAGTACCAGTTGAAGGGCATCACGCAGATTCCGATCAACGAGAAGAAGGGCCTGACCTTCGCTCGCGGGCTGCGCTCGATCTTGCGCCACGATCCCGACAAGGTGATGGTCGGTGAGATTCGTGACCCCGAAACCGCCCAGATCGCCATTCAGTCGGCGCTGACCGGTCACCTGGTGTTCACCACGGTGCACGCCAATAACGTGTTCGACGTGCTCGGCCGCTTCCTGAACATGGGCGTGGAACCGTACCAATTCATCTCGGCGCTCAACTGCGTGATGGCGCAGCGGCTGGTCCGCAAGATTTGCGAGGCCTGCAAGCGGCCCGCGACCATTGATCCGGCGCTGCTTGCCGAGTCGGCGATCGACGCCAGTATCGCGGCCAAGCACACTTTCTACGAGGGCGCTGGCTGCATTGAGTGCTCCGGCACCGGCTTCAAGGGTCGCATGGCGATCTGCGAATTGCTGGATCTGACCGACCACATTCGCGAGATCATTCTCGACAAGCGGCCGATCTCCGAAGTGAAGCGCGCGGCCAAGGATCAGGGAATGCGATTGCTGCGTGAGTCGGCCGTCGAGCGCGTGCTTAGCGGCGAAACCACTCTGCGCGAGATCAACAAGGTGACGTTCGTCGAATGAGCTTCAGGACCTTCTTTCAAACCCCGCCGCCCGACGTGGCGATTGAGATCGATCACGCGCATGTCGGTGGCGCCCGCCTGGTGTGGCGTGGCAATCAGGCGGTGATTGCCGCGCACGCGCAAGAAGCGCTGCCGCCAGGCGCCGTGGTGCCGGCACTCGCCGCGCACAACCTGGTGGACGTGCCGCTGGTTGCCAAGGCGGTCGGCCGCGTTCTGGCCGAGTTGGGCAACAAGCCCTCGCGGGTCGCGCTGGTGGTGCCCGACACGGTGTCGAAGGTGTCGTTATTGAAGCTGGACACGGTACCGGCCAAGCTGGCGGACCTGCAGGAGATTGTCCGGTGGCAGGTGCGCAAGACCGCGCCATTCCCGATCGAGCAGGCGGTGCTTAGCGTCTCGCCCGGAGTGACCGCCGCCGATGGCAGCTGCGAGATGATCGTCTCGCTGGCGCGAACGGATGTCATTCAGCAGTACGAGCAGGCGTGCTTGATGGCGGGCGCCGAGGCCGGCCTGGTTGACATCGCCTCGTTCAGTGTCATCAACGCGATCCAGGCGGGCCAGGGCGGGCCGTCGGGCGATTGGCTGCTGGTCCATATCACCGACACCTACCTCACGCTCGCGGTCATGCGCGATCAGTCGCTGTTGTTCTTCCGTCACCGGGGCGAAGAGGCCGAGGGCTCGCTGGCCGACCTGATTCACCAGACGGCGATGTACTACGAGGATCGCCTGCACGGTAGCGGCTTTGCCCGCGTGTTGATCGCCGGCGCGGCCCGCTTGCCGGGCGGCGCAGAGAGCGTGCGTCGGGGACTTGAAGAGCGCCTGCGGATAGGCGTCGAATCGGTGGATCCACGTCACGCGGCGACGTTGGCCGACCGCATTGGCGCGTCGCCGGAACTGCTCGACGTACTGGCGCCGCTGGTCGGCATGCTGCTGCGCGAAGGCAGGGTGGCGTGACCATGCTGCATACCAACCTGTCGACGCGACCCTTCTACAACACACGGATCGTCCGCGTTGGCCTGCTCGCCGTGGCGGTGATTGCGGCCGGACTCATGATCTTCAACGTCGTCGAGCTGTGGCGGCTCCAGACCGCGAACCGGGAGTTGGGTCAGACGGTGACCCAGAACGAGAATCAGGCCCGTGAGCTCCGGCAGAAAGCCCGCACTGTGCAGGAGTCGATCGACCAGTCGCAGTTGCTGCTGGTGAGTGCGGCAGCCCGCGAGGCCAATGCCCTGATCGATCGCAGGGCGTTCTCGTGGACCGAACTCTTGAACCAGTTCCAGGCCACCCTGCCGCCTGCCGTACGGGTCGTCTCGGTGCAGCCGCAGGTCGATGATGAGGGCCTGATGCTGGTCGCGATCCGGGTCATGTCGCGACAGCGTGAAGATCTCGACGCCTTTATCGACGCCCTGGAAAAGTCCGGCGTGTTCCGGGGTGTATTGTCGCGATCGGATGCCAGCGTGGAAGACGGGACCCTGGCGTCGGTGCTGCAGGCGTACTACGAGGTCCCCGCCCCGGCGGCCGCCACGACCCCGCCGGCGTCTGAACCTGGCAAGGGTGTTCCGGCCAATCGGTCAGCCGCGGCTGTCGTGGCAGGAGACCGGCCATGAAGGTCCTGTTTTCGACCGGCAGCGACGTGCCGTTCGCACGGGTGCTGTCAGAACACCGCAGGGTGTTGGTGCCGCTCGGCGCGTTATTGGCGGTCAGCATCGCCGTGCTGGTCCTGCTGGTGCTGCCGTTGCGCGCGTCGGTGCAGCGTGGTGGCACCCGGGCGGAGGAGTCGACCCGGGCCTTGGCTGCGGCGCGATCGGAACTGACGGCGGCCGAGGCGACCCGCGACGCGCAGGCCCAGGCGACCCGCGACCTCGATCGCTTTTATCGCGAGGTGTTGCCGGCCGATGTCAGCGGGGCGCAGCGCCTGATCCACTCGAAGTTGAGCCTGCTGGCTCGCTCGCACGACGTCGTGTTCTTGCAGAGCGCTACGACGCCGGAAACGGTGCGGGATTCGTCGCTCGACCGCTTGATGGTGAACTACAACCTGAGCGGCGATTGGGAAGACGTCCAGCAGTTCATTAATTCGATCGAAACGCTGCCCGAGTTTGTGGTGATCGACAACCTGTCGCTCAGTGAAGGCGGCGACGCGGGCTCACCGCTGTCGCTGACACTGGCGGTGTCGACCTACTACCGCGCGAGGCGCGATGCTCGCTGATCGTCGCCGGCTGTTGATCGGCAGCGCCGTGGTGCTGGTGCTGGCGCTGGGGGTCTGGACCCAGACCGGTTCGACGCCGGCCGCGACCGTCGTGACGCGGGCACGGGCACGGCCGCGAGCGCAGCAGGATGCGCCCGGGGCGGCCGTTGCTCCGATGAAGCCGCTGCGGCTTGAAGCGTTGACCGCGGATCGCGGCGAACCGAGTGGGACCGCGCGAAACCCGTTTCGGTTTCAGCCGAAAGTCGTGCCGGCGCCGCCACGGATGGTGGCGCCGCCGGCGGCCGCGGTGACGCCGCCGTTGGTGTCGGCAGCGCCGGCCGGTCCGCCGCCACCGCCGCCGATTCCGTTGAAGTTCATCGCGCTGGTCGAGCGGGCTGATGGGGTGAAATGGGCAGTGCTCAGCGATGGGAAGGTTACGATGTACGGCAAGGACGGCGATAGCATCGACGGCCGCTACCGCATTCAGAAGGTCGGCGCAGAATCGGTGGAAGTAACCTACCTCGATGGGCGCGGCCGGCAGGTGATTCGGTTGACAGGTCAGTAGGGCGAATGATGATCAGGGGTTTGGCAGGCGGTGTGGTGTTGGTCGCGCTGGCGGCTGTGGTGGCGGCCGGCTGTGCCACCGGCCGCGCGTTCACTCGCGGCGAAACCGCGGGACAGGCCGGTGACTGGGAATCGGCGGTCGGCTATTACCGGCAGGCCCTCGATGATGACCCTGACCGTCCGGACTATAAGATCGCGCTGGAACGGGCGATGATCGCGGCTGCCGGGATGTACTCCGACCGCGGGCGCCAATTCGAGGCCGCCGGACAACCCGACGAGGCGCTGCGCGCCTTCCGAAAGGCGCAGGAGTTCGAGCCGTCGAATCGCACGCTCGCCGCCAAGGCCGCCGAACTCGAACGCATGCTGCGCGACCGCATCGAGGCGGCGACACCGCGTCCCGAGATCGAGAAGATGCGCCAGCAGGCGCGCCGCAGCGTCGAACCGGTGCTGAACCCGACCAGCCCCGAACCGCTCAACATCAACATGAACAACACGAGCCTGCGTGAGATGTTGATGTTCATCGGCAGCTCGACCGGCATCAACGTCACGTTGGATCGGGATTTCCAAGACCGGCCGATTAGTCTCAAGCTGGAAGGCGTCTCACTCGAACAGGCGCTGCAACAGATCATGCTCACGAATCAGCTCTTCTACAAGGTGCTGAACGAGCGAACCATCATTGTCGCCGCCGACAGCACGCAGAAGCGTACGCAGTACGAAGATCAGGTGATTCGCACTTTCTTCATTTCAAACGCCGACGCGACCGAGATGCAGACCTTGTTGACCGGCCTGATCCGGGTCGCCGGCATGGCGATTCAGCCGCAGATCATTGCCAACAAGACCGCCAACACGGTGACCATTCGTGGCACCGGTCCGGTCGTCCAGATTGCCGAGCGCATTCTCGAGGCCAACGACAAGCCGCGTGCCGAGGTGGTGGTGGATGTGACCATCCTCGAAGTCAGCCGCGAGCGCGCCAAGCGCTACGGACTCGACCTGGGAAGCTACTCCGCCGCACTGGCGTTCTCGCCAGAAGCCGCCCCGGCCGCTGACGCCAAGCCTTTCAACCTGAATACGATTTCGCAGGGTGTGAGCACCGCGGACTTCTATCTGTCTGTGCCCTCGGCGGTCGTCCGCTTCCTCGAGACGGATTCGTCAACCAAGGTCCTGGCGAAGCCGAACCTGCGTGGTACCGAAGGCCAGAAGCTGACGTTGAATCTCGGTGAAGAAGTGCCGGTGCCGAGCACGACCTTTACTCCCAACTTTACCGGTTCGGTCGGCTCCAACCCGCTCGTCTCATTCAGCTACCGGCCGATCGGTATCAACGTCGAGATGACGCCGCGGGTTACCTACGACGGCGACGTGATCCTGGAGATCACGGTCGAGAACAGCTCGCGCGGACAAGACCTGCTGGTCGGCGAGCAGAACCTGCCGTCGTTCTTCTCTCGCAAGGTGACCACGAAGCTGCGGCTGCGTGATGGCGAGTCGAACCTGTTGGCGGGCCTGTTGCGCGAGGACGAGCGTCGTTCGCTGCGCGGCTTTCCAGGCGTTATGCGGCTGCCGATCGTCAGGCAGCTGTTCTCGGACAACGACAAGAACATCCGCCAGACCGACATCGTGATGTTGCTGACGCCGCGCATCCTGCGGACCCACGAACTGCGCGCGTCAGACCTCAGCCCGATCTACATCGGCACGCAGAGCAACATGGCATTGGGCGGGCCCCCGGCGGTGATGGGGGGCGACGCGATCATCGCCGCTCCGGCACCCGCGGCCGGGGCGCCGGTAACTCCGGGAGTCGCTCCATCGCCGGCCGTCACCGCCGTGACGCCCGCCGTCGGCCAGCCCGGCGCGACTGCCATGCGGCCGGTCGTGCCGCCGGGCAGTTCTCCGGTTCCCGGCATGGTGATGGTCCCGGTCGCGCCGGCCGCGCCAGCGCCCAGTAACATCGTGATTTCGCCGCCGGATCTTCCGGTGGCATCACCCGACCCATTCCCTCCAGCGCCGGTCGCGCCCGAGTCAGCGCCATCGCCGCAGCCGGTCACCACGGCTGCCGCGCCGCCATCGCCTGCTCCCGCACAGCCCGTGGGCCCGGCGCGGATCACGTTGAGCCCACCAAGCGAAATGCGCCTGGGCAGCGGCCCGTACACCGTACCGATCTCGGTCGCCGGCGCGTCGCGCCTGTCGACGCTGACGCTTTCGCTGACCTACAACCCGGCCCTCATCCGCGTTCGCAGCGTGCAGGAAGGCACCTTCATGCGGCAAGGCGGCGCCGCCCCTGCGTTCAGTAGCCAGGTCGATGAGAAGAGTGGCCGCGTGGATATCGTCATCACACGGCCGGGTGATCAAACTGGCGCATCCACGTCCGGCTTGTTGGCCGCGCTGCTGGTGGAGCCGGTGGCCGTCGGCACCGGTTCGCTCACGGTCACCGGTTCGGCCAGCGTCCCCGGCGGCGCCAGCGCGCCGGTTCAGTTCCTGCAGGCCGGAGTCACGGTACGGTAGTGATGGCACGCGGATTTACCTTCGTCGAACTGCTGGTGGTCACGACGATCGTCCTGATTCTTGCCTCAGCAGTACAACCGCTGGCGAAGGTAACCATCCAGCGGACGCGAGAGGCTGAGTTGCGGCGCGTGTTGCGCGAGATGCGCACGGCGATCGACAAGTTCAAGGACGCCGCTGATGCGGGACAGATTCCGACCACTGAACTCAAGGCCAACAGCGAGGGTTATCCGCCCGATCTCCAGACGCTGGTCGATGGCGTGTCGGTGGCCAACGACGCGAGTGGCCGCAAGCTGAAGTTTCTTCGCCGCATCCCCATGGATCCGACCGTCGGCGACAGCGAATGGGGCTTGCGCGCCTATCAGGACAAGCCCGATTCCTCGAGTTGGAGCGGACAGAACGTTTACGACGTCTACTCAAAGAACCAGGGCACCGCGCTCGATGGCACCAAGTATCGCGAGTGGGATTAGCACCATGAAGCGCAGCATGCAAAACCCGGCGTCCCAGTGGTCCCGTGCGAACGGGTTCACGATCATCGAAGTGCTGGTCGTTATGTCCCTGATCGTGATCCTGGCGAGCATGGGCATGACGCAGTACCGCAGCAGCATTACCCGCGCGGAAGAAGCCGTGCTGAAGGAAAACCTGTTCCGGATGAACGACGCGATCGATCAGTTCTACGCTGACAAGAACAAGTGGCCAGCAGACCTGGCCGAATTGGCGTCGGAAGGCTACATTCGTGAACTGCCGATCGACCCGATGACCAAGTCGAAAGATACCTGGACGACCGTGCAGGCGGAGCCGGACCCCAACAACCCGGCATCGCAAGCGGGCATTTATCAGGTGAAGAGCGGTTCCGACCGCAACGCGCTCGACGGCTCGCGTTACGCCGATTGGTAAATGCGAATGGCGAACCGCGAATAGGGAACAGCGAACGGCGAACAGCGAATAGCGAAAAGGGCCTGGTGCGCATTGCGCCCTGCCCCTTTGTTTTTACGATCGTCTGAACGGGAACTACTGCACTACCAGCTGGCCGGTCGACGCATTACCGGCTGAGTCGGTAACCGTCGCGGTCAGGATCGCTCCCGCCGGGACCGTCGACGTGGCGAACGTCCCACTTCCAGAGCCGCTATAGACCGGACCGGATGCGCCGCTGCTCGCGGTGACCGTGACCGACCGGATGCTTAGTCCGGTGGCCGCGCTGACGACGATTCTGAACGTCTTGTTCGCCGCACCCGTGCCAGCGGGCTGGTCGAACGTTGTGATGGTCGGCGATGCGGCGCGGCCAATCGCGACTTGCGTGGAAGCGTTTCCACGCTGGCCGCTTTGGTCCGTGACCGTGGCCGTCACAGTGTAAGTGCCTTCGGCGTTGTAGGTCTTGGTAACGGTCGTGGCACTGGAAATGGCGCCCAGGTCACGGGTGGTGCCGTCGCCGAAGTCAATCGCGACGTTCGTGATCGGTTGCGTTGGGTTGGTGGCCGGCGTGACCGTAAACGAAATAGGAACGCCGGCAGAACCGGTAGTCGCGGATGCCGTGATGCTGAGCGTCGGCCGGATGACCTGCACCACCACGGTGGCGACCGCAGTGCCACGCTGGCCGTTCAGGTCGGTTGCCGAGGCCGTAACGGTGTAGGTTCCGGGCGCTAAGTACGTGTGCGAGACGGTCGTCGTGCCGGTGACATTGCCCACCGGCTGTTCACCCGTGCCGTCTCCCCAATTCACGGTGACGTTCTGAATCGGCGTGGTCGTGGTGGCGGGCAGGTTGATCGAACAGTTCACCGCAACGCCCGTGGCGAACCCGCCGGTAGGTGGTGCGCAAACAATGGCGAGTGAGGGCGCGGCAAGAGCGGTGACAACCACGTTGGCCGTCAGCGCGGCCGCGGTCGTCGTCGCAACCGTCGCGGTCACCGTGGTGGTCTGGTTCGTCGTCAGTGACGTCTGTGCCTGGCCGTTGGCATCGGTCACGGCCGACGGGGAGCCAAGAATGCCGGTGCCGGTCGTGCCCCCAATCGTGAATGCGACCGGCGCGCCCATCAGCGGATTACCATTCGTATCGGATACGCTCGCGTAAATCTGGACCGTGCCGCCACTCTGCGGGATGTTCGGCGGTTCGGCCCGTACGGAGATTCGTCCCGCCGCGGCACCACCGACCAGGAGTGTTAGCGCGCCGCTCGTCGTGCCACCGCTCGTTGAAGCAGCGCCGGAGAATGCGTTGATCTTTACGGTTCCCGACTGTCCACTGGCCACGAAACGAACCGTCGCGCGGCCGTTCTGTGTCTGGGCTTCGGCCGGATCCATGCGTCCGAAGTCTGAAGTAAAGACCACGGTGGTGCCGTTCTGCACCGCTGTGCCGGCGGACTCAGTGACGGTCGCAGTGATCTGCGCGGAGCCGTTAACCGGAACGATGTTGGAATTGGTTGAAAGAGAAATGACCGATCCAGTCGGCGAAGTCAGCGGTACTTTCTCGCAGGCCCAAGACGAGCAGACCGCGAGCATGACCAAAACGTGGAGCGGCAGGAAACGTGACACTGGAAGACCTGTTAAGGATAATAGACTCATGAAGTTACCGGGTCAAGGAGGCTATGCGATGGCCGCCCTGCTCGTGGCTATGAGCGTGATGGCCGTGCTGATGGGTGCGCTGATGCCCCAATGGACGACGCTGGCGACGCGCGAAAAGGAACAAGAACTCATTTTCCGCGGCAATCAGTATGCCCGCGCGATTGGGCTGTTCCAGCGCAAATTTGCCAACACGGCGCCGCCGACCATCGACGTACTGGTTGAACAACGCTTTCTCCGCAAGAAATACAAAGACCCGATTGCCAACGACGACTTTCAGCCGATCTATGCCAGTCAGGCGATCCAGTCCGGTACCCCTCGCCCGGGTCAACAGGCGCCGCCTCCGACTATCCAGACCCCGCCCTCGGGTGTCGGGGGACAGCGTGGACTTGGCACCGGCGGCATCATCGGCGTGACGTCCAAGAGCACCGAGACGTCCCTGCGCGTGTTCAACGGCCGCAGTAAGTACAACGAATGGGCGTTCGTCTACGTTCAGACGGTGCAGCGGCCTCAAGGGTCGGGTCAGGGCGGGCAGCCCGGCCAGGTGCCAGGTCAGCCCGGCCGCGTGGGACCCCAACAGCCAGTTCAGCCCCAGCGTCCGGGAGCTTTTGGCATGCCCTCAGGGTCATTTGGCTCGCAACCGAACCGGCCGCCGGTGCCAGGGCCGGCGCGGCCGCCAGGGAACTAACCGGTCAGGCGGATAAGTCCGCCACCACGGCGTCGTGCACCGCACGCCGTGCGTCTTGCATGCCCTCACCTCCTCGCGATGGGTACACGCGGTTCGACAGGAACGTCACATACAAGTCCTGCTCTGGATCGATCCACAACGACGTCCCGGTGAAACCGGTATGCCCGATGGCCCGCGACGACAATCGACTACCGCACGACGAAGTCGGCAGCATGGTGTCCCATCCGAGCCCGCGCGAGCTGCCCGGCACCGTGCTCTTGCGCGAAAAGACGGGAAGTGCCGAAGAGGTGAGCCACCATCGCGCGCACGCGCCGACGGCCCCCGCTGTACCAAACAGGCCGGCATGTCCGGCGACGCCGTCGAGCGCGGCGCAATTCTCGTCGTGCACCTCGCCGCGCCGCTCATTTCCGTCGGAGGTCTCTTCGGTCGGCGCCGTGCGGTCATGCCACCGCGGTGACGTCCGAAACATCAGGTCGACGTCGGCAGCGATCTCGCGCGAGCGCCACGCGGCAAACAGTCGATCGAGAGGTGTTCTCGCCGCCGACTCGATCGCAAATCCCAGCAGCATGAATCCCGGATCGCTGTAGATCGATTGCGCGCGCGGCAGGTAATCGAGCGGCTCTTCGCTGATCGCCATCTCGAATGACATGCGCCCCCTCCGGCGCTGCCAGTACGGGCGGTGCGCAGGCAGACCGGAAGAATGTTCGAGCAGGTCCTGAAGCGTAACAGGCTGGCGTTCGTCACCCGTCCACGTCGGTATCCAATGCCGTACGCGGTCGTTGATCCGCATTCGCCCAGTAGCGAACTCATCGGCGATTAACGCCGCGGTAGCTAGCACCTTGGTGAGCGAGGCGAGATCGTAGATGGTGCCTGGCGCGACGGGCTCTACGCCGGGTGCGTAGTTGAGCGCGCCACGCGCAATCGTCGCTACCGCGCCGGCTGCTCGGCCCACTTCGACAACCGCGCCGGGAAATACCCGCGCGGCAATGGCGCGCTCGAGGACCGTGGTGACGGATGAAAAGCCGGTGTTCACGATCAGGAGGGCGTTGGGGTGTGCCGTGGCGCCACGGCGGACATGATCTGGGCGACGGTGCAAGTGGTGGCCGCACCGATCAGGACATACCAGGTGAAGGCCACCGTCGTGCCCCACCATACCGCCGTCACAATCAGCAGGCCGGCGAGCATTCCCGCGAAGGTGTCACGTTCGGTCACCTTCGACGCCAGTGTGCCGAGCAAGAACGCCCCAAGCACCGGGCCCGAGGCGAACGAGAGGACCGCCAGTCCGGCATCGAGCACCGACCGTTCCATCCACTGCGCACCAATCGCGACCGCCAACTGGACGATGCCCCATCCCACGGTCGCCTGTTTTGACACGCGCATCTGCGTGGGCTGGTCGGCCGTCGGGTTCATGTAGGGCAGGTAGAAATCGCTGACCGTGGTGGCGGCCATCGCATTGAGCGACGGCGAAAGCGCCGCGGCGACGATCGCGGCGACGATGAAACCAGCAAGGCCGTTGGAGAGTTCACTGACGACGAAGATCGGCAGAATCTGATCGGCGCGCGACAGCGTCTGCGGGACCGGCACGTGCTGGTAATAGGCGAACAGCATCACGCCGATCAAAAGGAACAGCACGAACTGCGCGAACACGATGAAGCCGCTCAAAATCAGGCCACGCGAAGCCTCTTTCGCGCTGCGTGCCGAAAGCAGGCGCTGGACCAGGAACTGATCGGTGCCATGGGTCGACAACGTGAGCGCCACGCCGCCGAGCAGGCCGGCCCAGATGGTGTACGCGCGGGTCAGGTCGAACGCCGGGTCGAAGAAGACGAAGCGGCCGGTGTCCTGTCCCACGCGAACCACCTCGGGCCAACCGCCAGGAATCCGGTTGAGCAGCGCCAGCGCCACTGCCGCGGCACCGGCAATATAGACGAACATCTGGACGACGTCGGTCCAGATCACCGCTGAGATCCCGCCGCGCATCGTATAGACGATCATCGCCGCGCCGAGGACGATCACCACCCAGGTCACCGGCACTTGCGTCACGATGGAAATCACGAGCGCCGTGGTGAACAGGCGAATGCCGTCGGCCAGCGATCGCGTGATGAGGAAGATGACCGCCGCCAGTGTCTTCACCCTGGTGCCGAACCGGCGCTGCAGTAACTGGTACGAGGTGAACAGCTCGCCGCGAAAATAGGCCGGGATGAAGAGGATGCTCACCAGCAGGCGGCCGATGATGTAGCCGATCGCCAGCTGCAGGAACGTCATGTTCCCGCCGTACGCCTGCGCCGGGATGCCGATGAAGGTGAGTGTG
Source organism: Acidobacteriota bacterium (assembly GCA_031364805.1). GTDB lineage: Bacteria > Acidobacteriota > Vicinamibacteria > Vicinamibacterales > UBA2999 > 12-FULL-67-14b. The sequence continues at coordinate 36,495 of JANLWW010000003.1, read as the reverse complement.
CTGGTTTCGGTGGCAACGATCGTGAAACAGATGGCCCACCAGGGCACGCTGCGATCGGTCAGGAAATAATCGCGCGTGGTTTTCTGGTACCTCGCGAACCACGAACCGAACGCGGTGATCGCAAGCAAGTAGACGCCAATGACGGCGTAATCGACTGCGGACAGCGACATGGACCCGGGCAGTTTAGTGCGATCCGGCTCCGAATGCGGCACGCCCCAGCTCGCTCAGGCTGCCGACGCTGTTCGGGGGGGCGGTCAGGGCGTCGTATGAAAACAGGATGATTCCGTTGGCGCCGAGCTTGCGGGCGGCGGCAATGTGCTGCACGGTCTGCAATTGGGTCAGGTGGTAGGCGCCAATACCCGCCCACACCGGTACGTTACCGGCATAGTCGCGAGCGGCAGATACCTGCTGTTGGAACATGCCTTCGTCGGTGGTGTACGCCATGGGGCAGAGCACGTCGAGCAGCGATTGGTCGAGCCAGGCGCGCCAATCCTGCAAACGGGACATGGCGGCCTGCCGCGCGTCGGGTACGACGGCGGCGCTGACGATCGTTCCCGGCCGTGCCGCTTTGACCGCAGTCCGCACCTTCACGACCAGCTCCGTCAGGCCGGAGCGACGGAACTCATCCCAGCGTTCGGCGAACAGGTTGGGGTAGGCGGCAGGATCGAGCACTTCGCGGGCGGTGGCATCCCGGCGTTCCTGCTCCGTCAACCCAGGCAGGATGGTCGTCTTGAACAATTCGATCGCCGACGGGCTGTAGTCGAAGCTTTCGTTCGGAAAGCGGAGGTAGTCGAGGTGAACGCCATCGACCGCGTACTTCTGCACCAACTCGCCGATCACCGCTGCGACATGTGCTTGCGCGCCCGGGTGGACGGGTGAGGTGTAGAGGCCCTCCACCTCGGAGGCATGGGCGCGCGTCCAGCGGGCCAGCCGGCCGAGATATGCAGGACTTCGAACATCGACCTTCTTCATTTCGGCCGCGAGTTCACGTGGCACCATCAGCCACTCCGGGGCACGGTAGATCACGTGCTCCCGCGAAGCCGGCAGGCTGACCGAACTCGACACCAAATTCACGGCCACCCAGGCGTGTACTTTCAGGCCCGCGGCATGCGCGTCATCCAGCACGGTGGCCAGAGGATCGAACGCCGGCTTCGCCGACAGTTCCGATGCGCGTGGTTCAAGCGTGCTCGCGTAGTAAGAGTCACCGCGTCCGCGCACCTGGACAAGGAGCGTGTTGAAGCCCCCCGCGCCGGCCGCGCGGACCATTTGGCGAATCGCGTCGGGGGAACTCAACGTGGTGCGCGTCACCCAGAGCGCGCGGGTCTCGTCCTTCGCGTCAATTGCTTCGGAGGACACGCGCTCGGGCGCCAAGGTGCTGGACGCCGACGCCAGCGCGGCCAGTCCAGGTGGTCGAACTACAACCAGGGTCACGAGTGCGGCGAACGTCAGCATGAAGGCTGACCGCTGAACCAGGCGCGCCACGCCGACGGCGGAGCGCGCCACTACTGGGGGAGTGGAGCGAAGCATAGCGAACACATCAATTTAGCACGCCTCGCGCCCAGACAGGCACGGGTTGTAAGCTAAGTGGATGCATGTGTTGGGCATTGACGCGGGGGGCACCAAGACCGTGGCCCTGTTGGCCGATGCCGACGGCCGCGTCGTGGGGGAGGGCCGCGCGAGCGGCGCCAACCTCCAGGCTCACGGCGAGCTCGAGGTCGAAAAAGTCCTGCACCACGTGATCGATCAGGCCATGGAGAAACACCCGATCCCACCGGCGGCGGTGTGCCTGGGGCTTGCCGGCGTGGATCGCGAAGGCGACGGAGAGGTCATCCGCGGCATCATGCGTCGCCTCGGATTTCGCGCTCACACGCTGATCGTCAACGACGCCTTGATCGCGCTGGTGGCCGGCGTGCCGCTGATCGAGGGGGCGTCGGCGGTGAGTCAGGGCGTCGTCCTTATCTCCGGCACCGGCTCGATTGCCTACGGCGTGAACGGGCACGGCGTGGCCGCCCGCGCCGGCGGTTGGGGGACGTCATTAGGCGATGAAGGTTCGGGCTACTGGATCGGCCGCTGCGCGCTGAAAGCCGTCGCGCGTGACGCTGACGGCCGCGGACCTCACACGCGCTTGACGGCACTGATACTGGCGCATTTTTCGCTGTCTCGTCCCGAGCAACTCGTGTCGGAGATTTACGACCACGCCCAGGGTAAGCGTGCCATCGCGTCGCTGGGCGAAACCGTCGAGCGGGCCCGCGCCGAAGGCGATGTCGTGGCCACCGAGATCATGCGCAAGGCGGCCGATGAGCTGACCCTCGCCGCCGCGTCGGTGATTGCCAGGCTCGACATGCGCGGTGAGCAATTTCCGATCTTGCTTTCCGGCGGGATGATTCGCAGCGCGCACTGGCTCGCCGGCGAGGTTACTACCCGGCTGTCCGAGGTGGCGCCTCGCAGCATCGTGTCGGCGCTTGATGGCGACCCGGCCACCGGCGCCGTGCGCCTGGCGTTGGCCGAAGCTCGGGGCGGCGTTCGCGTGCCACCTTACCTTGTGACCTTACGTGAAGCGCCGCAGTGAACATTGAACGATTTGACAACGAAGATGTCCTGGCCTCGACGCTCGCCGCTCGCCTGATCGAAGCCATCTCCCTCAAGCCGCGCATCGTTCTTGGCCTGCCGACCGGCCGTACGCCGGTTGCCCTGTATCGAGAAGTGCGCTCCCGCAGCCACCGCGGTCATGTCGATTGGTCGCAGGTGCGGACGTTCAACCTCGACGAGTTCGTGGGTCTGGGCGCCCCAGATGCCGGCAGTTACCGAACCTACATGCAGAGTGAGCTGTTCGATCACGTGCGGATCGAGCCGCTCAACGTGGGCATGCTCGATGGGATGGCTGCAAACCTGGTTGCCGAATGCGCCCGCTACGAGCGCGCCATCGAACAGGCCGGGGGCATCGACATCCAGATTCTGGGAATAGGCGCCAACGGCCACATTGGCTTCAACGAGCCCGCTGACGCTCTTGATGCCGAGACACACGTGGCGGCGCTGCAGCCTGAGACACGCAGTGCCAATGTCGGACTGTTTGGCGGCGACATCGACCGGGTGCCGACCCATGCGCTGTCGATGGGAATGGCGACCATCCTTCACGCTCAGGAGATTGTGCTGATGGCGACCGGCGAGGAAAAGAGCGCCGCGGTAGCTGGAATGATCGACGGGCCGATCACGACGCGCCTGCCGGCGTCATTCCTGCAGGTGCATTCGCGGGTGACGGTCATGCTCGACCGTCCGGCATCCCGACGGCTGGCTTAGGGCGTGCTGGAAATCAGTTTCTTGAGGCGGGGCTCGATGTCTTCGCTGATCGCCTCGCGAATGAGGTCGTCCGACTTGCGCAGCCGCGCGATCGCCTTGGCGTAGGTCAGCCCTGTCTTCTGCATCACGATTGCGACCTTCACGTTCCAATGGGCCTTCTTCAGCAGCTTCTCGGCTTCTTCGTAGTCCAGGTCGGTCACGATGTGGACGATGCGGCGGGCGCGGTCGCGGAGCTTGTCCGATCCGAGCGCGTTCACGTCAACCATCAGGTTGCCGTAGGTCTTGCCGATCAGAATCATCGCCGACGTCGTCAGCATGTTGAGGACGAGCTTGGTCGCCGTACCTGCCTTGAGCCGCGTCGAGCCAGCAATGATTTCGGGTCCCACGGCAGGCGCGATGGTCAGGTCGACGAACGCCTGCAGTTCGTTGCGCGGATCACAGGTTACGAAGACCACTCGCGAGCCGGACTTGCGAGCACTGGTCAACGCGCCACGCACGAAGGGCGTCATGCCGCTCGCCGAGACCCCAACGACGACGTCCTTCTTCGTCGGATCGAGCCGGGTGATGGCGCGAGCACCTTCCTCGTAGTTGTCCTCCGAGCCCTCCTTGGCGCGAATAATGGCGTTCTTGCCGCCCGCCATGATGCCCTGCACCAGCAGCGGGTTGGTGCCAAAGGTCGGCGGCATCTCGGCAGATTCGACGACGCCGAGCCGGCCACTGGTGCCGGCGCCGACAAACACGATTCGGCCACCCTTGCGCAGGGCCTTGGCACAGATGTCGGCACCGAGGGCAATGCGGTCGCGCTCTTTGTGTACGGCGGCAAGCATGCGGCGGTCTTCGGCCAGCATGAGATCGACAATGCCACCGGCGTCGAGCTTGTCGATGTTGAGCGAAGCGGGGTTAATGGCCTCGGTAGGGAGCGACTGCCATCTCGAACGTGTTGAAGCCACTAGCGTGTCTCTGTTTCGACCAAGGGAAAGGCTGATGCTAGTCCCCGGTGTTCCTGCTGTCAATGACGCATCGGCTAAGCTACGGGAAGTGAGTGCGCTGATCGACGCCTATTTATCCCACCTTGCCGTCGAGCGGCGCCTGTCGCCAAACACGGTGGACAGCTACGGCCGAGACCTGACACACCTCCTGCACTTTGCCGCCGGCCTAGAGACGCCGGTTGAGGACTTCGACCGCCGCGGCCTTGAAGCGCTCGTGCGGCAGTTGATGGGGGAGGGGCGGTCGCCGACTTCGGTCGCGCGAGCCGTGGCGTGCTTTCGCGGTTTCTACCGGTTCCTGGTGGTGTCGGGACACCGCACCCTCAACCCGGCCGACGACCTGCGCGCACCTCGGGCGTGGAAGACCCTCCCTAAATTCCTCTCGACCGAGGACGTGGACAAGCTGCTAGGCGCTCCCGACATAACCGCCGCGCGAGGTCTCCGCGACCGCGCCCTGATTGAAGTGCTCTATGCCACTGGCTTGCGCGTGTCGGAGTTGATTAATTTGAAGCCGCAGGACGTAAACCTCGAGAGCGGCTATCTGACCACCACCGGCAAGGGGCGCAAGCAACGACTGGTACCGCTCGGTGATGAAGCGGCGTCTTGGGTCACTCGCTATCTCCAGGATTCTCGGCCGGCCTTGCTCAAGAAACGGACCTCGACGCGGTTGTTCGTGAATGCGCGCGGCGGATCGGGGCTGACACGTGTGGGGTTCTGGAAGATCCTGACAGCCTACGGCCGGCAATGTGGAATGACCGCGTCGCTCAGTCCGCATGTACTGCGCCACTCGTTTGCCACTCATCTGCTCGAGCGTGGCGCCGACCTGCGCGCCATCCAGATGATGCTTGGGCACAGCGATTTGTCAACGACGCAAATCTACACGCATGTTCTGGAAGCGCGGCTGCGATCGGTGTACGACAAGTTCCACCCTCGTTCGTAAATGGAGATATGACGCAGGTACTGCATCGGCGCGACGTGCGGGCGGCAGCCGTCGTGGTGGCCGTCGTCGTGTTCGCCATGCTGGTGCTCATGCCACCGGCGCCCAGGATGACGCTGCCATGGCAGGGCAGCGACCCGACCGCGCGTGGGGCGTATCACATTCATTCCGATCGCTCCGACGGCAGTGGCTCGATCGACGATATTGCCGCCGCTGCCGCGCGTGCCGGCCTGAATTTCATCGTGGTGACCGATCACGGGGATGGCACCCGCGCTCCCGACGCACCGCAGTACCGACACGGTGTGCTGGTGATCGACGCGGTCGAACTCAACACCACGAACGGGCACCTGGTGGCGTTGGGATTGCCGAGGGCCCCGTATCCGCTCGCAGGCACGGCTGCCGATGTGTTGGCAGACGTGCGGCGGCTGGGCGGCATTGGGATCGCAGCGCATCCGGATTCGCCGCGGCCGTCATTGCGTTGGTCAGCCTGGGACGTTGAGGTCGACGGCCTGGAATGGATCAATGCCGATAGTGGATGGCGAGACGAAGGCAATGGTCCGCTCGCGCGCGCGGTCTTGAGCTATTGGTTGCGGGCGCCGGGCGCCATCGCCACGCTGCTCGATCGACCCGTCGAGCTGCTGGCGCGGTGGGACGCTCTTGGCGTCACTCGTTCAGTGCGCGTCCTGGCCGCGGCGGATGCGCACGCCCGCCTGGGCCTTCGGCAAACGACAGACCCAGACGTTTCGAGCCTGCACCTGCCGGTGCCGCGATACGAGGCCGCGTTCCGGGCCTTCTCAAATCACGTGACCCTCGACCAGCCGCTCGGCGGCGACGGCGTGGCGGATGCGGCCGCGGTGCTGGGGGCTCTTGCGCGGGGACGATCATTCACCGTCATCGACGCGCTGGCAACGCCCGGAGGACTCGACTTCAGGGCAGAGGTCGCCGGCCGCACGGTGGCACGACTCGGGGACGCGGTTCCTCTTGATGGGGAGCTGACGTTGCGGGCGCGCATCAGCGGCCCACCGGGCACGACCCTGCGCCTGCTGAAGGATGGGACGCCGGTGCGCGAGACACAGCAGGCGGAGTTGTCGGTGCGCGCCGAGAACGGGGTCTACCGGGTCGAAGCGCACGCGGCCGGCGCACCGGGGGCACCGCCGGTCCCATGGCTCCTCTCCAATCCAATCTATGTCGGACTGCCGCGCGCCGTGGCCATGGTCGCCGAACCGCCCGCGTCGCCTGCCCGCATACCCGCTCGCACCGCGGATGTCTCGATCGAGAAGGGCGCGGGCGACGTGAGCGAGTTGGTCGAGTTGCAGCGTGACGACCCGCGCGAACGCCGCCTGGCTGGCGAGCCTCCCATCGGTTGGCGCTTCGCCCTCGCGCCGGGCATCGCGGCAGGTCAGTTCGCCGCAGTACAGGTCCCGACAGTTGGTGGACTTGCCGCTTTCGAGCACCTACGATTCACGGTGACATCGGCGACACCGATCCGGGCATGGGTGCAACTGCGGGGGAGCCGCGAAACGGAACGGTGGGGACGGACCTTCTACGCGGACGGCACTGCGCGCATCGTCGATCTGCCGCTTGATAGCTTCATTTCGATCGGTGAGACCTCAACCGCGGCTCCGCCTCTTGATCACGTCAGGTCGCTCCTGTTTGTGGTCGACACGTTGAATAGCCGTCCCGGCGTAGCGGGAAGCATGACCATCGCGGAAGTGGCCTTCGTGCGTTAATGTCTCACGCCGTGTCGCACGCTTAGCTCCCAAATCATCAAGGCAATCCCGAGACCGAGTAAACCGCCGCCCAGGGCGAGCCACGCGATTGGCAAGGTCATGCTGCTCGTGCCGTAACCGCCGCGTTGCAGCGCCAACACCATTTGGACAAAGCCCGCCGGCAGGCTCACCATCGCGCCGATGAGACAGACGCCGGCCGTGACATAGCGAGTGGGCGAGGGTTGCTGTGTAACCTTGGTCATGTGCGCACGGTGAGCAGGAGGAAAGCGGCGGCAGCGCCAAAAATAATGTTCGGCGCCCAGGCCGCCAGCATCGGGTCGAGCAAACCGCCAGCGCCAAACGCCGCAAACACGCTGATCATCACCCAGTAGACGAGCGCCAGTACGATGCCGATGCCAATGCCGTACATTGCGCCGCGCTTGCCGGTGGAGACCGCGAACGGGATGGCGATCAAGGTCATCACCAGCGTGACAAACGGGAACGCCACCTTGCGATATAAGCCGACCTCGTGCTCGAGCACGTTGTATCCGCTGGCGCGCAGTTCGGCGACATAGCTGCGAAGCTGGCCGAAGTTCATCAGGTCCGGTTCGCGTGCTTCGGTGACGAAGTACTCGGCAGGCTCGAGTGGCACCAGGCGATCCGTGAACCGGGCAAAGTCCTTGACCTGGGTCTTGGGACCGAACTGCCGCGACCAGCCCTGTTCGAGCCGCCATTGCGACACCGCCCCGGTGGGGCCGGCGACCGGCGCATACGTCGCCTTGGCCGCGAACATCCGCGATCGAATCGTATGCTCCGCATCGTCGAAATCAAACACCGACAGGCTGTTCAGCTCGCGACGACGCGGATCGTAAAACTGGTAATGGTAGACCTCGCCGTTGCGACCCACGATCCACTTGCGATTGAGCACGCCGAAGGTTTGCGGCGAACCGGTGCGGATGATGTGCTTGAGCCGGTCGGCGTTGCGGTTGGCGGTGGCAAGTACCCGTTCTTCCATCGCGAAAAGGATGGCGCTCGCGGCCGCCGCAAAGACGACCAGCGGCAGCGCGGTGCGATACAGGCTGATGCCGCACGCGCGCATCACGATCAACTCGCTGTTCTTGGTCAGCAGGCCAATCGTCACCAGGGCCGACAACAGCACCGCGAGCGCGAGAATGTAGGTCAGCCACTCAGGCGTGGACCAGAACAAGAACTGCGCCAGCATGCCGAACGATGCCTGGCCCTTGAACCACTTGTCGGACAGATCGACGAAGGTCGAGATGTAGAACAGGCCGAGCATGCCGACCGTGGTCATGCTGAGAATGCGCAGGTACTGCTTGGCCAGGTAGACGTCGAGAAGGCGTGGTCCCGGCAGCGAGAACTGCGGCACCTTCAGTACGACGACGACCCCCCGACTGCGGGTCGACGTTGACGCCACTGGCGTCTCGGTCGACTCAAGGTTGGAGGACTGCGCGCGACGACTGAACCACGCTGGCAGGGAAATACGAATGGGTGAACCAGCCGACCGTGAACGCGAGGCCAGCAGCGAAATGCCGGTGCCGCCGAGCAGGAAGTTGGGCAACCACATCGCGAGCCACGCCGGCAGCCAGTGTCCTTTCGCCAGAGCCTCGCCGCCATACATCACGATGTAGTAAGTGAAGATCACTCCGATGCCGAGGACGAACGCGGCGAGCTTGCCATCCTTGCGGTTGGTGGCGCCGAGCGCGAGGCCGAGCAGGCCAAACACGAAGCATGCGACCGGGATGGAGAACTTCTTGTGAATCTCCATTACCTGGTTGTGGGGCGACAGGCCCTGCGCGCGCATTTCTTCGCCCTTGGCGTGCAACTCTTCGACCCGTAACTCGCGATCGCCACGGGGCGGACCGTGGCTCGGGAACACTGATTCCGGATCGAGGGTCATGATCGTGCTGTCGAACCGCAGTACTTCGTAGGCGCTGGGGTCGTCCAGCCGCGTGCTGTGCCGCGTCCCTTCTTCGAGCACCATCTGAATGGTTTTCGCGTTGCGGTCGATCACCATGCGTCCGCGCCTGGCCAGGTAGATGACCGGCTGCGCCGGGTTGCGCGAATCAGCGGCCAGTACGTCGGTCCAGCCCGCGCCTCCAGCCGGCACTTCGTTGACGTAGAGCACCATGCCGGGGAAGTCTTCGAAGAAGACCCGTGGCCGCACTTCGCCTTCCGCTCGATCCATTACGATCTTGGTGGAGATCTCGCGGAAAGTCTGGTTCGCGTTGGGCATGGCCTCGAGCATCACCCACGAGGCGACGCCCCAGCAGATCACGCCGAAGAACAGGATGGGTTGCAGCAACCGGTATGGGCTCACCCCGCACGCCATCAGGACTACCACTTCGCGGTCGGCCGACAGCCGGCCCATGGCGACCAGGATGCCGATCAGCAGCGCCATCGGGATGGTCAGGGCCACCACGGACGGGATCAGCGTGGCCATCAACTGTGCCAGCGTTCCCCACGGCACGCCTTTCGCGATCATCTGTTCGGCCAAACCGATGATGTTGGGGATAATCAGGATGAACGTGAACACCAGCAAGGCAATCAGGAACGGCGGGATGACTTCCCGAATGACGTACCGGTCGATGATGCGCATTCGCATGGGGCTGGGCTGCCTCCATTATCGCCCATGGTGAACCTGGCGCTGCTGTGGCACATGCACCAGCCCTATTACGAGGATCTCGCCACCGGCGAGCACATCCTCCCGTGGGTGCGGCTTCACGCCATCAAGGACTACTGGGGCATGGTGGCCCTGCTCGAGGAGTTTCCGCGGGTCCGGGTCACGTTCAACCTGGTGCCTTCGCTGGTGGTTCAGGTCGAGGCGTTTGCCGAGAATCGGGCACGGGACCGGCACCTGGAGCTTGGCCTTAAGCCGGCCGGGGATCTGACCCACGATGAGGCCCGCTGGCTGGTGGCCAACGGTTTTCACGCGCCCTACGGGCGCATGATCGGGCCCTATCCCAGGTACGCGCAACTCCACGCTGCGCGCATGACCCGGCAACCGTTTTCGGCCAGCGACCTTCGCGACCTGCAGGTGTGGCACAAGCTGGTGTGGATTGATCCCGACTGGCTCTCGCGTGACCAGCGGCTCCGTGATCTGATCGCCCGCGACCGCGGATTCACTGAAGCCGACAAGCTCACGCTCCGGGACATCGAACTCGAGCTGCTCAGGCTTGTCGTGCCGGCCTACCGCGGGGCCAGCGCGCGCGGTCAGGTTGAACTGTCGTGCTCACCGTTTTACCACCCCATTCTTCCGTTGCTGCATGACACGGACACCGCCGTGGGGAGCCAACCCCAGTCCGGGCGGCCGCGGACCCGATTTGCCCGTCCCGAAGATGCGCGGATTCAGGTCGAGCGGGCGCTGGACTTTCACGAGCGCACATTTGGCCAGCGGCCAACCGGCATGTGGCCATCAGAAGGGGCGGTCTCGAACGATGCGGTCGCCTTGCTGGCCGACGCCGGTGTCGCCTGGATTGCGACCGACGAGGACATCTTGTCGCAGTCGCTGGGCGTGCCGATGCCGCGCGATGGCTTCGGCCATGCCAATCGCCCTGACCTGTTGTACCGGCCGTATCGCCTCGGCGTCAACGGACCAGTCGCGCTGTTCCGCGACCATGCCTTGTCCGATCGCATTGGCTTCCACTATCAATCGTGGGACGCAGCGGCGGCGGCGGCGGATTTCGTGGCACGCATCCGCGAGGCCGGCCGGCGCTTTAACGAAGCCACCGGCGGGGAAGAGGCAACCGTCAGCGTGATTCTGGACGGCGAGAATGCCTGGGAGCACTACCCCGGCGGCGGCCGCCCCTTCCTGCGGGCCTTGTATGCGGCCCTCACTGAGGCCGGCGACATTCGCACGGTCACGATGGCCGAAGCCGCGGCCGTCGCGGCCACCCCGTTAACTTTTGTTCATGCCGGGTCGTGGATCAACGCCGACTTCTACATCTGGATTGGCCATCGTGACGATCATCGCGCCTGGTCGCAGTTGGCTGAAGCACGCGACGTCTTCGATCGGCGCGCACCGGTGGTCCCGGTAGCGGACCGCGATCGGGCGTTCGAGGAACTGCTGATCGCGGAGGGCAGCGACTGGTTCTGGTGGTACGGCGACGACCACTCATCCGATCACGACCGTGACTTCGACGAGTTGTTCCGCGTGCACTTGCGGAACGCTTATGCGGCTCTCGGCGTGCCGGCTCCTGACGAGCTGCATGCCTCCAACATTTCGACGGGCCCTGGGCCCGATCACCTGTTTCCGGCAGGCCGGGTGTCGCTTCGCCTCGACGGTCGGAACACCAGTTTTCTGGAGTGGGTTGGGGCGGCACGGCCCCCGCTGATTCGCCCGGCCGGCGCCATGCACGAGGTGGCTACTGCGTCGAGCATTTCGGAACTCCTGGTGACGTTTGGCGCGGACACCACCTTGTGCCTTCGGCTAGCCGGCTCTTCGATCCTCAACCTGCTCAAGTCCGGCGGCGCAGCGCTGGTCATCCTAACCTCCGCACCGACCATGCTGAGCTTGGCGGTCCCGGAGTCCGCGATATTTATTGATGAGTTGGTAGAGGTAGTCGTCCCGATCGCCAGCCTCGGCGGTGAGCCCGGCCAGGATCTGGAGTTCTGGATTCAGATTCGCGATCGTTCCGGCGCGGTTATCGAGAGCTTGCCGCAGACCGGTTCGTGGACGGTCGCAGTGCCTCGTTCCGATATCGATTCATCGGACTGGCACCTCTAGGGCAGTTGCCCGGAGATCTATCCAGACACACCCACAAACCTTCCACAACCATGTTTTATTGATGTTTTACATTACGTCTGATAATACATGTTATGTTAACTTAATGTCATGGGAACCTATTCCGCCCCCTACTTCGAGTGCTTCAATTCCAGCAGAATGTTTTCGAGCGCAGCAATCACTTCATCCTTGCTCGCACTCTTCTTGTTAAAACTGAGCCGCATGTTAAAGGCCTTGCTGGGCGGACGGAACGCGAACACGAACGATTTTGGCCGACCGGGTTTCACCTTCTGAGTGTCCTTGCGGAGCTGCTCACGGGTGGCGCCCTGGTTGGCAATCTTCTCGACCAAGGCCAGCATCTTCTGCGTGTCACCCTGGCGGACAACCTGGAGCAACAACGACCGGCTGGTGATGCCAGCCAACCGGCACACCTTGCGGACCTCTGGCGGAATCCCGTTGATCGACAAGCCTTCGGTGATCGTCGTCCGCGACTTGCCGAGGCGCTTGGCCAGGTCCTCGTGCGTATATCCGCAACGCTGCGCCAGAGCTTGCATCGCTTCGGATTCTTCGAATGGCGTCAGGTCCTTGCGCTGGATGTTCTCGACCAGCGCCAGCTCCAGCATTTCGCGATCGTCGACGTCGCGAATGACCACCGGCAGCTCGGTAAGACCGGCCTGAACCGAGGCGTGATACCTTCGTTCGCCCGCAATGATCTGGTAGCGCGGTCCGCGTTGGCGAACTACGAGCGGCTCGATAATGCCCTTCTCGGTCACCGACGAAATCAGCTCCGCCAGGTCACCCATGGCCTGCCGGGGCTGGTCCGGGTTGGGGTCGATTTGGTCGATCGGCACCATGCGGCCGACCGGCGCTCCGGCCGAGGCCGCAAGCGTTTCAACGTAGTGCGCGTCGTGGCGCATCCGCAGGTTGTCTGGCAATCCGCGAGGCTTAGGCACGGTCAATCACCTCCTCACACAAACGGTAGTACTCGGTAGCGCCCGATGATTCAGGCGCGAACGTAAAAATCGATTCCCGGTACGCCGGGCTTTCCTCGAGCCGCACGCTCTTGCTGATGACGGTGCGGAAGACCTTCTCGCCGAAGACTTTGCGAATCTGCTCCTGGATGTCTCGTGCCAGTGCGGTGCGCTTGTCGTGCATGGTGATTACGACGCCCAGAATCTGCAGTTCAGGGTTGGGCCGCTGGCGTACCTTCTCGATGGTCTCGAGCAGATCGTCCGTGCCCTCCAACGCGAAGTACGACGACTGGATGGGAATGAGCAAGTGCGTTGATGCGACCAGGGCGTTGATGGTCAGCAGACCGAGGGCCGGCGGGCAGTCGATCACGACGTTGGTGAACTGTCCCTGCAACGCGGCGAGTTCGTCCTTGAGCCGGAACGGCGCATCCAGCTCGCCGACCAGGCGCGACTCTAGCTTGGCCAGCGTTATCCGCGCCGGCGCGATCGAGAGGTTCGGCAGTGTCGCCGGCACGATGACGTCGCGGAGGTGCACCGTGTCATCGACGAAGACGTCATACATGCTTCGCGTGGCGGTGCGGATGTCAATAAACGACATGCTGCTATTGCCTTGCGGATCAAGGTCGATGAGCAGCGTCGGCTTACCACGCATGGCGAGGGCCGCCGCGAGGTTGATGGCGGTGGTGGTTTTTCCCACGCCGCCCTTCTGGTTGGCGATACTGAGAATCATCGGGAAGGACTGTGCACGTTCTACGCATTCTAGAAGCGTGAACCGTGAGAGTCAAATTACGGGAATGTCGGCGCGGAAGGTTGCGAGAAATTGAGGTAGCTAACGTGTGAAGCCGCAGGCATTTAGGGGAATTGTCGGCACGCCGACAATTCCCTTGAGCGGTTTACATCTTGTACTTGCCCATGTCGTCGGGGTCGAGCTGCTCGAGCCATTGCTGCAGGCGATCGCTGTCCTGCTTTTCGTTCGACAGGTCTACGGTCTTGGCGTGATCAATCACCTTCTCGTCGACCAGGATCGGCGCGCGCGTGCGAAGCGCCAGCGCGATGGCATCGCTCGGCCGCGCATCGATCGCGACCGGCCCGTTCGGCGTGCGAAGGTGGATCATCGCGTAGAAGGTATTCTCCTTCAGGTCGCACACCACGATCTTGTCGACCGTTGCCTGCAAGTCCTGGATAATGTTGCGCAGCAGGTCGTGCGTCATCGGCCGTGGTGTCTGGATGTTTTCGATCTGCAACGCGATTGCATTGGCCTCGAACACCCCCACCCAGATCGGTAACACTTTCTGCCCGTCCGAGTCGCGCAGAATGATGATGGGCATGTTGGTGATGGGATCGACCATCAGCCCCTTGATGTTCATTTCGATCATTACGGTGCCCCGCCTAGCTTTCAACTTCCGACCTTCAATTTGTTTCAACTCGCCGTGCCGGTCGGCTCGCCCCACACGCTGTTGGGACCCGCGCGCCGGATCGTAACGTCAACCATCCGCCCCAGCCACTCTGGTGGTCCCGGGAAGTTGACCACCGTGTTGCCTACAGTCCGCCCGGTCAGCTCCCAAACGTGACGGCGGCTCGTGGCATCGACCAGTACTTCTTGTGTCGTGCCAATCGACCGCTGGAAGAGGTTCGATTGGACCGACCGCTGGAGCGATTGCAGTGCCACGATCCGCCGCTTCTTCTCTTCGTCTGTCACGTCGTCGGGCATCCGTTTTGATGCCAGTGTGTTGGGACGCTCGGAATACTTGAACGAGTAGATCCCGTGGTAACCCACCTTCTCGGTCAGGCTCAGCGTCTCGTCGAAGTCGGCGGCCGTCTCGCCGGGAAAGCCAACGATCATATCGGTCGATAGCTGCACGTTCGGGATAGCTGAGCGAATGCGTGCAACCAGGTCCAGGTATTCCTCGCGCGTGTGGCGGCGGCGCATCATCGCAAGCACGCGCGACGAGCCCGACTGCACGGGGAGGTGCAGGTGTTTACAGACTTTCGGTAGATCCCGCACCGCCGCGATGACACGGTCGCTGGTGTGCCGCGGATGAGGACTCGCGAACCGAATGCGGTCAATGCCTGGAACCTCATGCACGGCCTCGAGCAGCGCAGGAAAATCGCACGAAGGGTCGTCCGGGGCTTGGTAGTGGTTCACAATCTGTCCGAGCAACTGGACCTCGCGCCGGCCGCTGTCGGCCGCGTCACGCACGTCAGCCAGGATCTCGGCTTTTGACCGCATCCGCTCGTGCCCACGGGTATACGGCACGACACAGAAAGCGCAAAAATCGTTGCAGCCTTCGATGATAGTGACGTAAGCGCGGACGGGATCGCCCCGCCGGACGATGCCCAGCGGGAATGACGGATCTTCGTACGGGTTCTCGATGGCAATGCGTCCGTCGGCTTGCCACGGCCGGCCGCTGGCCCGCCATTGCTCGGTCAGGGCGGGTCGCATCGCTTGGGTCTTCTGGACCAGCATTGGCAGCATCTTGACCTGCTGCGTACCGACCACGAGATCAACGAAACCTTTCGAGCGCTTGATTAGTTTCTGGCCTTCCTGTTGTGCGACGCAACCCGCCACGACCACCAGCGGGTCGCGCCCGCTGTCACGGCTCATCTCTTTGATCTCGCCCAGTCGTGTGTAGAGCTTCTCCTCAGCGCGATCGCGAACGCTGCACGTGTTGACGACTACGATGTCGGCGTCGCGCTCCGATTCGGCAGGATCGTAGCCCGACTGCTCCAGCAGTCCCGCCATCCGCTCAGAATCGTGGACGTTCATCTGGCAGCCATAGGTCTCGATGAAGTACTTCATTTCAGTTTCGCTTTCGCCCGCCGATGACTTTCGCCTTTCGCTTTCGCCTCGGCTTCACCTTTCGCCCTCGACGTGATGAGCAGTTCCCGGGCGCTTTCCAGGGCCTTGACGCCAGCCGCGGTGCCCCCCATCATGCGGGCCACTTCGGTTACCCGGTCCTCATCAGTTAACCGGGTTACGCTCGTCACCGTCCGGCTGCCCTGCACACGCTTCTCGATCAGGAAGTGGGTGCGGCCGCACGAGGCGATTTGCGGGAGATGGGTGATGCACAGGACTTGGAAACGCTGACCGAGGGCGGCGAGCTTGTCCCCCACGACACTCGCCACTCGCCCACCAATGCCGGCGTCGACTTCGTCGAAGATCAGGGTCTTCCCCGGCATGCCGTCCTTGGCGCCCAGCGTCTTCAACGCCAGCATCACCCGGCTCAACTCGCCGCCCGACACGATGCGGGCCAAGGGCCGGAGTTCCTCGCCGAGGTTTGGCGACAGGAAGAACTCGCCGGAATCGATGCCTGCGTCGGTCCACTTGTCGTCGGACTCGCTGCGAGCCAGACGGACTTCGAACTTCGTCTTCGCCATCGCTAGCTCCGCCAACTCGGCTTCAATGCTCTTGGCGAATCTGGTCGCGGCCTCACGCCTCGCCGAGGACAAGGCGCGCGCCTCGTCCAGGAACTGGCGGCCGGCCTGTGCCAAACGCTGCTCGATCTCAGCAACCGTGGACTGACCACCGGTGAGAGCTTGATGCTCGGCCGCCAGACGGTCCCGATACGCGATGGCCGCTTCGAGTGTGCCGCCGTGCTTCCGCTTCAACCGCTCAATCAACGCCAGCCGGTCCTCGACTTGCTCGAGGCGTCCGGGCGAGTTGTCGATCCCGTGCGCGAAATCGCGAAGGGTAAAGGACAGGTCCTCGAGTTGGGCCTTAATCCCGTCGCGGGCATCCAGGTACGGCGCGAAGCGTGCATCGATGGCTGCCAGCTCCCCGACCCGTTTCCACACCCGGCCCAGCGTCACCAGGGCGGCAACCTCGGTGTCGTACAACTCGGCGTAGCCCTCGTTGCAGAGGCGATGAATAGTGTCGGCGCTGCGTAGCAGTTGCCGGTCGGCGGCCAGCGTTTCATCCTCACCGGCTAGCAGGCCCGCCTTCTGCAATTCACCCAGTTGGAACTCCACCAGGTCTAATCGCGCCGCGCGCTCGCGATCATCCATGCGCAGCCGATCGAGCTGCTCTCGCAATCCACGTACGGCCGAGAACGCGTCCGCGACCCTTGTCCGCGGCGCCTCAAGGCCCGCCCAGGCATCGAGCAAGGCCAGATGCTGGGCGGGGTCGAGGAGCTGCTGGTGCTCGTGTTGCCCGTGAAGTTCGACCAGACGGTTCGATAGCTCTTTCAGCGCGGACGCAGTGGCCAGCGCGCCGTTGATGAACGCCCGGCTGCGACCTTGTGAGGTGATCTCCCGGCGAACGATCAGTTCTTCGCCTTCCGGCGTCTCGAACAGCGCCTCGACGCTGGCGACGTCTTCCCCGGTTCGGATGAGGTCGTGGGTGGCGCGTCCGCCGAGCAGCAGGCCGACAGCTTCAACCAGGATGGATTTGCCCGCGCCGGTTTCCCCGGTTAGGATATTGAACGTCTGTTCAAAGTCAACCGCAACGGACTCGATGACCGCGAGGTTGCGGATGGCGAGGTAGCGGATCATGCGGGTGGCGCCTCGTGTTGCGGGAATCCCTTGGCGAGCGGAACTGCCATCGTATCATGGGTTTGACAGAATTTCTCAGGGCGTGCTACGGTTGCACATTACGGCGCTTCCCAGCGCGCATTTTCCCAATGGACCTGATTCGGAGGCTTTGTTGCCGACGCCTGGATCGATTGTCCTGGCATTGCAACTCGAGGGCGGTCTTCCGCCCGCTCGAGCGGCTGCCGGGGACTTCGCTAACCTAATCTTCGCCGCCAGCCCCATCGTGATGATGGTGATGGCAACTCTGCTCATCTTCTCAGTTATTTCCTTGGGCATCGTCCTCCACAAGTACTGGGCGTTCCGCGGCATCGAGAAACAGTCCTCCACCTTCCTTGAGGTCTTCCGAAAGAGCGCCAAGTTCTCTGAAGTTCAGGCGGTGTGCCCTTCCCTGGCGCTCAGTCCGCTCGTCGGGATGTTTCAGGCCGGGTATGCGGAGCTGACAGCCCAGTTGCGGCAATCCCAAGGCCCGGCCAGTCCCGGAACCCCTGCGGTTCGTCCAACCCTGAAGAGCATCACGGCGGTTGACCGCGCGCTACTACGCGCCTCATCCATTGAAGTGGCGAAGCTTGAGAAGCGGATGACGTTTCTCGCGACTACCGCGAGCATCACGCCCTTCATCGGGCTGTTCGGAACGGTGTGGGGAATCATGACCGCGTTCATGAACATTGGCGCGCAAGGATCGACCGACCTTGCCGTGGTCAGCACGCCGATTGCCGAGGCGCTGATCGCGACCGCGCTCGGGCTGTTTGCCGCCATCCCGGCCGTCTACTTCTACAACCATTTCACGTCGAAAGTGAAGACCTACGCGGCGGAGATGGACGACTTCGCGCTGGAGTTCCTGAACATCTCGGAAAGGAACTTCACTTAGTGCCGAAGGTTGCGGCTCCACCCGACGCCAACACCGGGCGACGCCGCGGCCGTCGCGTGACGAGCTCGTTATCGGAGATTAACGTGGTCCCGCTGGTAGACGTGATGCTGGTGCTGCTGATCATCTTCATGGTGGCGGCGCCGATGATGCAAAAAGGCATCGAGGTGAAGCTGCCGGTGTCGCGCCGCGCCGACAAGCTGTCGGCCGCTCGTCCCTACATCACCGTGCCGCTCTCCTACCGGACCGATCGCCGCGTAATGATCGATGAAGAGTCGGTGAGCGCCGACGTGCTCGGCGAGCGCGTGCGCCAACTCATGGAGACGCGGAATGACAAGGACGTGTTCCTGCGCGGAGATGCGGGCGTGCAGCTGCAGGAACTGTTTGAAGTGATCGACCGGCTCAAGGCGGCCGGTGTCCAGGGCGTCGGCATTGTCGCCCAGCAACGGGCGGCGCAGTAGCGATGGATGCCGTCTCCGAGGTGTTGGCGGCGCGGATGGTCAAGTCCGACGGCCTCAGCTCGATGCTGGGTTGGTCTGCCGTGGCGCACCTCATGATGGTCGTTGCGGTCGCATTCGTGCCGTCGGACTGGTGGGGCGCGCAAGACAAGGCTCCTGAAGTCGTCATGCAGATTAGTCTGGGCGGGGCGGTCGGCCCTCGCGATGGCGGACTCGCCACCCTCGGGGGCCGCGCGATTCAGCAGGCGGTGGAAACAAAGCGTCCGGTTGAGCCCGTTCGTCCTCCTGCTGCGCAGACGCCAGCGATGATTGAACCAACGAAGGCGCCGCCACGAACGGCGCCAGACAACAAGATTGACTCGAAAGACCCGCGCAGCCGAATACCGACCAAGGGCGCCGAAGTTCGCCAGGGTTCGACGGTCGCCGAGACCGGCGGTAAGGGGCAAGGTTTCGGCCTGTCTGCCGGCGGTGGCGGCGTCGGCCTGACCCTCGACATCGCCAACTTCTGCTGCCCCGAATATCTGGCGACGATGCTCGACCTGATCAACCGCAACTGGAGCTCTCGGCAGCAGGCCACCGGGACGACTGCCATGCGGTTTGTGATTCAGAAGGATGGCCGCATCGTCGATGTCGCCGTGCAGCAATCGAGCGGCAACTCGAATCTCGACTACCTGTCACAACGCGCACTCGGGCTCACCAAGCTGCCGCCCCTTCCTGCCGGGTACGACCAGCCGGCGCTCACGGTTCGCCTGCTCTTTCCGTACGGACAATAACCATGACTAACTCCTGTTATCCACTCCCGGCTCTCGCGGCATTGCTGATCGTGGCCTCGGCCGCGGTAATTGCCCAACAGCCCGCGCCGCCTCAGGGCCAGCAACCGACCAGCGTGGAGCTGCGGCTGACCGGCGATCCGGGTTCACCTCCCCGACTGGCGGTGCCCGACCTGCTGGCGCTGACGCCGGACCGCGAGACACAGGAGGCGGCCAGGACCATCAGCGAAGTGCTGTGGGACGACCTCAATTTCGAGCGCGAGTTTGCGCTCATCCCACGCGACACCTACAAGTCGATTCCTGCCGCCGGCTCAATCGATGCCGTGCCGTTCGATCGCTGGCGCGAACTCGGCGCCGACGGCGTGATAATCGGCACCGTACAGAAGACGCCGACCGGCATTCGCATCGAGATGCGCCTCTACAACGTGCGCGCGCGTCAATCGGCGTACAACCGCGAGTACACAGGCTCGGCCGCCAATCCCCGTGTCTATGCGCACACGATGGCCGACGAACTGCATGAATCGCAACGAGGTCTGCGTGGTGTCGCGCGAACAAAGCTGACGTTTGCGTCCGATCGGAACCGCGAGCCGGTGTTGAATACGGTCGAGAAGCGCGACGTCAAGGAAATCTACGTCGCCGATTACGACGGCGCCAACCCGCGCCGCATCACCATCAACCGGAACTTGAACATCACGCCGAGTTGGTCGCCCGACGGCCGCTCGATTGCCTACACGTCCTACCGAAGCGGTATGCCCGACATCCTGATTTCGAATATCTATGCCGGTACCATGGAGTCGCCCAGCAAGGGCGCCGGCCAGAATTTTCTGCCGGTGTTCTCTCCGGACGGCACGCGCCTCGCGTTCATGTCGACCCGTGACGGCAACAGCGAGATTTACATCATGAATCGCGACGGATCCAACATCATGCGGCTCACCAATAATCCTGCGATCGACGTCACTCCGACCTGGTCGCCAACCGGCGCGCAGATTGCGTTCACGTCGGAGCGGCGTGGCCAACCGCAAATCTTCACTGTCAACATCGACGGCACCGGCCTGCGCCAGATTTCGTTCGAGTCGTACGCCGACCGTCCGACGTGGTCGCCGGCGCCGCACAACGAGATTGCCTTCGCGGCGCGGACCGGCCCTGGTTTCGACATCAAGATCCTGGGCATCGCTTCGGGCGAGACCCGGCAGATTACGTTCGGAGAAGGCACCAACGAGAGCCCGGCGTGGTCGCCGAACGGCCGGCACCTAGCCTTCTCGTCTACGCGCGCAGGCCGGACGCAAGTCTTTACCGTCGATCGCGATGGCCGCAACCTGCGGCAGATAACCAAGGACGGCAACAACACGACGCCGAATTGGTCGCAGTAGAGAAATAGGGTGCCTGAGGTGCGTTACGGTGCCTAAGGGTGCCTAGGGGTTGGTGCCTGAAGCCGGTGCCGACGGAGCAGATTAGGTTGAGGTCAGCTATGACACGAAAAATGAATGCGTTGATGGTTCTCGCGATGCTGGTGGCAATGGTGGTGGGCGCCTGTGCCAAGAAGACGCCGCCAGTCGCGCGGCCCATGCCGCCGCCGGCAGTGACCAATACCGGGACCTTGCCGCCCGCCCCCCCGCCACCACCGAGTCCGGTGTCCGAGCCGGTGCCGGTGCCGCCCATGCCGGTGGAAGATGCGATTGGTTCAAAGTCGCTTGACGATCTCAACCGCGACTCCCCGCTCAAGCCGCTGTTCTTCGACGTTGACAGCGCCGACGTCAACACCGAGGGACAGCAGCTACTGCAGGCCAACGCGGCAGTGCTGAAGAAGTTCCCGGCGTGGCAGGTCACGATCGAAGGCCACTGCGACGAGAGGGGCACGGCTGAGTACAACCTGGCGCTCGGCGAACGCCGCGCGCTGGCGGCGCGCACTTACCTGGTATCTCTCGGCATCCCGGCCGACAAGGTCAAGACCGTCAGCTACGGTAAGGAATTTCCGTTCGACGCTGGCAAGGACGACTCGGCCTGGTCGAAGAACCGCCGCGCGCATTTCGTGATTACGGCAAAGTAAGATGGAGGGCATGAGCCGACGCCTGTCTACCCGCCTTCGCGCGCAAGTTGCGCTCTTGGCCATGACAGCGGCCGTGCTGCTCGCCGCCCCTGCTGCGGCGCAGTCGCGCCGCGAAATGCAGATGATGGCCGACATCCGCATGTTGCAGGAACAGACGCAGCAAATGCAGCAGCAACTGCAGGCGGCGCTCGAAGGACTCAGTGCGCAGCTGAAGGCGATTTCGTCGCGCGTCGATGATCAAGCCGGCGCCACCCGCAAGTCGTTCGCGGACCAGAAACTGGCCGTGGATCAGTTCGGCACGGATCTGCGCGTGGTTCGCGAGCGCATCGACGAAAGCAACGTGCGCATCACCAGCCTGTCACAGGAAGTCGAGGCCCTGCGGCTTGCCATTCCCGCGATGACGGCCGCCTCCACATTGCCGGCCGATCCCAACGCGCCGCCGGTTCCCGAGGTACCGGCGTCTCAAGTCCAGGCCCCGCCGGTGACTCCGACTCCGGGCATGCCGCCGCAGCGGCTGTTCAGCAGCGCGCTCGCTGACTTCACCTCGGGCCAGTGGACCCTCTGCGTTCAGGGTTTTGACAGCTATCTCAAGAGCTACCCTCGCAACGACGCGGCTGACGACGCGCAGTGGTACATCGGCGAATGTTACTTCTCGGACGGCAAGTTTACCGAGGCGGCCGACGCATATAATCGCGTGATCTCGAGCTACCCCAAGGGCGACCGTGTGCCCGATGCGTATTACAAACTCGGGGTGGCGCTCAATAACCTGAAGCAAACGGATCGGGCTCGCGAAACGTGGGAGACGCTGATGAAGCAGTTCCCCGATTCCGACTCGGCCCGGCTGGCGAGACAGAGGATATCGAGCATGTTTCCCGGCAAGCCTCCTGTCGAGTGACCTCGTCGGGATGGATTAACACAACGGCGGCGATCGAAGAGCGATACCACGTTAGAGAGGCGACCTGATATGGGCAGTGTGAACAAGGTGATCCTGGTAGGCAATCTCGGCAAGGATGCCGAAGTACGCGTGACACCGGGCGGACAGTCGGTAGCGAGCTTCAGCATTGCCACCACCGAGAACTGGACGTCGAAGGAAGGCGAGAAGAAGGAACAGACCGAGTGGCACCGCATCGTGCTGTGGGGCAAGACTGCCGACACGCTGCAGCCCTACCTGGTCAAGGGCAAGCAGATTTATCTCGAAGGCCGCCTGCAGACGCGCCAGTGGGAAAAAGAAGGCCAGAAGCACTACACCACTGAAGTGAAGGCCGACAAGATTGTGTTGCTGGGCGGCGGCGGTGGTGCCGGCGGCAGCCGCGGCGGCGATCGCCAAGTGGAACGCGGCGGGGACGGCGGCTATCAGGATCCGATGCGCGATCCCGCCCCCGTCACCGACGACGACATTCCGTTCTAGCTAAGTCCCCTTCCGGCCATACCGATCCTCGAGGCGGATCACATCGTCCGTCTCGGGGGTCGAGACTTCCAGCACCTCTGAATCTTCGATCGCCGTCATGCGGTGCACCGTGAGTGGCGTGACGTGCACGGCTTCGCCCGGACCCATCTCGGTCGCGACCAGCTTGCCGTCGACTTCCCGCTCGAACAGGATTCTCCCGGACCACACGAAAATCGTTTCGTCCTTTTTGTTGTGGTACTGCAGACTCAGCGCATGGCCCTTGTTGATGTGGATCTGCTTGCCGACGTAACGGTCGGTGCGCGCCCACCACAATTCATAGCCCCACGGCTTCTCCACTCGATGCAATGGTTCGCTCACGACAACGGACTCCTTTGAAAGGCCGACGCCGCCAGTGCGTCGAACAGGTACTGCTCAATTTCCCCGGCGGTCGGCAACCGCAGGGCGTGACTGGCCAGGCGCCGCGCCTCCGTGGCGCTCAGCTCCGCGATCACCTGGCGGACGATCGGGATGGCCCCGGGGGTCATGCTGAACTCGGTGAGGCCGAGGCCGACGAGCAGGCCGACGAGCGCCGGATCCGAAGCCATCTCGCCGCACAGGGACACCGGGATGCGGTGGCGCGCCGCCGCGCGACGCACCGTCCGAATCAATCGCAGCACCGCCGGGTGCAGCGGCTCGTAAAGCTCCGACACACGATCATCGGTACGATCCACTGCCAGGCAGAACTGGATTAGGTCGTTGGTGCCAATGGTAAAGAAGTCCACTTCAGGCGCCAGCAGGTCGGCGGCAAGGGCGGCCGAGGGGACTTCGATCATCGCGCCGACCTTGATTTGCGAAGGGTCCATCCGGCCCAAGCCGGACACTACTTCCGACAGAATCTTGCGGGCGTCACGCACCTCTTCGACGGCGGTGACGAACGGAAACATGATGCGTAATGGTCCGTGCGCCGAGGCGCGGACCAGCGCCCGCAACTGCGTGCGCAGCACCTCGGGGTTGGCCAACCCCAGCCGCAAGCCTCGCAGGCCCGGCCGCGTGCGCCGGCGTTCCGGTCCCCTCTCAGGCCCCGCGAACTGCCGTTCGTCGAGATCGAACGTGCGAATAGTGACCGGGCGCGGCGCCACCTGTTCGATCAGGCTGCGATAGAGGGCGTACTGGTCGTCTTCGGTGACGCTCGCGATCGGGCGGCCCGACAGCATGAACTCAGATCGGTAGAGGCCGACACCCTCGGCGCCATGCTCATTCAAGAACGGCAGGTCTTCGAGCAATTCGATGTTGGCTTCGAGGCGAATCCGCACGCCGTCGGTGGTTGAGACCGGACCCGCCTCACCGGAGCTGACGCTGCGACGGGGCGGCCGCGTCGCGCGGCGATGTGCCTCGTCAATCTGTTCGGGCGTCGGCGCGACGATCAACTCCCCGGTCGTGCCATCGAGAACGACCGGCGTGCCGGCAGCAATGCGGAGCGACGCATCGTGCAGGCCGACGATGGCCGGCACCTTGAGCGAGCGCGCCAGAATCGCGGTGTGGTAGGTGCGGCTGCCCGCGTCGGTGGCAAAGGCCTGCACACGGGACCAGTCCAGTTGCGCCGCGACCGACGCCGTCAATTCGTCGGCGATCAGCACCGATGGGCCGTCCACCTGGCTCAGCAGCTCTTTCGGGCCCTTGGCGCCATGGCGAAGGTTGAGGCGCAATCGTCCAGCGACGTCGGCGACGTCGGTTTCGCGCTCGCGGAGGTAGGGATCCTCCATCGACATGAACACGTGGTAAAGCTCTTCGTACGCGCGGTGCACGGCCCACGCCGCGTTCACCTTCTCGCCGCGGACAATCGCTTCTGCCCGGCCGACCAGCATCGGGTCGTCCAGCATCAGCAGTTGCGCGTCGAACAGCGCGGCGAGTTCGCTGCCGCGACCGTGTTCGACCTGCGTTTTGATGTCCTGGAGCTGTTGCTTCGATTCCGCCTGGGCTCGCAGCAGTGCCGCGACTTCCTGCTCCACCCGTTCGGGCGGAATCGGAAAGCGCATCACTTCAGTGCGCTGTGTCAGGACCACGGCGCGGCCGAGGACAACGCCTGGCGAGACGCCGATACCGGTCAGCCGTTCCACAACTCTTCTCCAAATCCGCTTTCGACCAGTTGGCAGAGCGCCTCTACGGCGGCTGTTTCGTCGCGGCCGTCGGCGGTGATCACAATGCTGGCGCCGGCGCCGGCGGCCAGCAGCAGAATGCCCATAATGCTCTTGCCATCCATGGTACGGCCGTCACGAGACACCTGGACGTGCGCGGAGAACCGCGTCGCCATGTTGACGAACTTCGCCGCCGCCCGCGCATGCAAGCCCAGCCGATTGCGAATCACGCACTGACGAGTGGTCATTCGGTCGGCCCGCCACCACTCGCTCCCGGTGCCGCTGCCGCCGCACCTGACTCACCCGAACCCGTCAGGAGATCCGAAGCCACCCAAATAGCGTTGCGGCCGTGTTCGCGCAGCATCCGCGCCACGTCGGTGAGGCGTGGCCCGTCAGGCAGGTTGGCGGCCTTAATCAGCATGGGCAGATTCACGCCGGTAACGATCTCGACGGCATCCTCCTTGAGGAACGTAATCCCCAGGTTCGACGGAGTGCCGCCGAACATGTCGGTAGCGAGCAAGACGCCGCCCGGCTGCTTGACCCGCTCGATCGCGGCGGCAATCGCCTCGCGCGCGTCCTGCACGTTTTCGTGCCAGCCGATCGATACCGCCGAGAAGTGCGGCAGGTCGCCGACGATGGTCTCGGCGGCGTTAACGAGCTCGGTCGCCAGCTGTCCGTGCGTGACAACGACCACTCCAATCATCGCAGGCCTTTCGCTAGGTCGCGGTGCGCTACGCGCGCCGAGACGCCCTTGAGATCCGACAGTTCACGTTTCAGCGCCTCGGCCACGTAGACCGACCGATGGCGGCCGCCGGTGCAGCCGATGGCGATGGTGAGGTACGACTTCCCTTCATGGACATAGAGCGGAACCATCCAGCGAAGCAGTGAAGTCAGCCGCTTGATGGCCGCGCGCGCAACCGGCTGGCGGCGAATATAGGCGGCGACGGCCGGGTCACGTCCGGTTTGCGGCCGCAATGCCGGCACCCAGTGCGGATTCTTCAGGAACCGGACGTCGAACACCAGATCGGCTTCAGCCGGCGGGCCGTTCTGGAAGCCAAAACTGAGGAAGGTCAGCACCAGTTTCGACGCCTGCTTCTGTCCCGACACCAGCTCGCGCAGCTGCTGGCGTAACTCGTGGACGTTCAGCTTCGAGGTATCGACGACCTTGTCGGCCATCGACCGAATAGTGCGCAACGACATGCGCTCTTCGGCCAAGCCCTCGGTGACGGGACGATCGGCAGCCAACGGGTGCGGGCGCCGCGTTTCGCTGAAGCGGCGAACCAGCTCGGCGTGGCCGGCTTCGAGAAAGATCAGCTTCGTCTGCAGGTGCTTGTTGGTCTTGAGCGTGCGATACACGCGCGGGAAGTCACTGACGAAGCGCGACTCGCGCACGTCCATCACGACCGCCACCCGGTTGTGTTCAGTCTGGCGCTCGCTCAGTTCCGCCATCACCGGGAGCAGCGCCACGGGAAGGTTGTCGACGCAGTAGTAGCCGAGATCCTCCAGCGCTCGAATGGCCTGCGATTTCCCCGAACCCGATAGGCCGGTCAGGACAATGAAACGAGCCCAGTTCATGGGCGTACGCGCCTTGCTCACAGTTCCTCGTCTTCTTCCACGTGCTTGGTCTCAAGGTGCTGAGGTGGCGCCGCGTTGGTCAGCAACCCGGCCTCGTGCCGCTTCACCAGATCACGCGCAGCGTTGATGCCGCGCATGCGCAGCAGCTGGTTGCGCGCCGCCACCTCGACGAGAATGGCGAGGTTGCGGCCGGGCGCCACCGGCATGCGAATCACAGGCACCTTCAGCCCAATCAAGTCGTAGGAATCGTCGTCCAGGCCCAGGCGATCGTACTCGCGATCCGGGTCCCAGCGATCGAGCTGGACGACCAGCTCAACGCGCTTGGACGTGCGCGTCGACGCGACGCCAAACAGGTCGCGGATGTTGATCAAGCCAAGGCCGCGCACTTCCATGTGATGGCGCGTCAACTCCGGGCAGGCGCCGAGGACAATCGATTCGGCGCGCCGGCGCACCTCCACGGTGTCGTCGGCTACCAGGCGATGACCGCGAACAACCAGGTCGAGCGCGCACTCGCTCTTGCCAATCCCGCTCTCGCCGACAATCAACACGCCAAGGCCGAGAATGTCGAGCAGCACGCCATGGATGATTTCGCGCGCGGCCAGCCGGTCTTCGAGAATGGCAGTGAGCTTGCCGATGGCGGTGGCCGTCGACACCGAGGTTCGCAGGACCGGCACGGCCGCCCGCTCCCCTTCCTCGGCCACTTCGTCTGGCAGTTCAGCGCCGCCGGTGACCAACAGGCACGGCAGCAGTTCGCTGAAACACTTGGCCAGGGAGTGGCGGCGCGCGTCGGGTTCCATGCTTTCCAGGAATCGTACTTCGCTGTCGCCGAACAGCAGGATGCGGCCGGCCTGCAGGTACTCGTGAAAACCTGCCAGCGCGAGGCCCGTCTTTTGGATGTAGGGACTGGTGATGTGGCGCTCGAGCCCGTTGGCGCCGGCGAGTAGCTCGATCGTTAAGCCGACCGATTCGGGCCGCGCCTCGAGCAGGCCGCGCACGGTGATGGCCGGAGTAATGGACATCGGCTCGCACAAGTCCTGGCGGGCGCCTGGCCCCGCCTCGTTGACTACTAGAACAAGACCTTCCGCTGATTGGAGGTCGGAATCTTCAGTTCTTCCCGATACTTGGCGATCGTGCGCCGCGCCAGCATCAGGCCTTCGCGCTGCAGGATGTTCACGATCTTAGAGTCGCTGAGCGGCTTCTTGGGATCCTCGCCCTCGATGATCTTCTTGATGCGGTTCTTGATGGTGACCGACGACACCGCATCGCCGTACGAGCTGCTGATGCCGCTGTGGAAGAAGTACTTCATCTCGAACACGCCCTGGGGCGTGTGCATGTACTTGTTCGTGACCACCCGGCTGACGGTCGATTCGTGCATGCCGATGTCGTTCGCGACGTCGCGCAGCACGAGCGGGCGCAGGTGTTCGATGCCGTGATCGAGGAAGTCGCGCTGGAACGTGCAGATGCTGGTGGCCACCTTGTGGATGGTCTTTTGCCGCTGCTCCACCGACTTGATCAACCAGAGCGCCGAGCGGAACTTGTCCTTCACATAGGCGCGCGTCTCGTCGTTGTTCTCGGCGGCGCCCTTGTCGAGCAGCCGGCGGTAGGTCGGGCTGATGCGCAGCTGCGGCAGGCCGTCCTCGTTCAACACCGCAACGTACTGGTCTTCGACCTTGATGATGTAGACGTCGGGAATCACGTACTGCGACGGCTGCGGATTGAAGCGGCTGCCGGGCTTGGGATCGAGGTGTTGAATGATCTCGACGTGGCCCTTGAGTTCTTCGATGGTCAGCCCGAGCTTGCGCGCCAGGTCAGGCATCTGGTGGTTGTGGAGCAAGCGCAGGTGCTCGGACACGATTTTCTCGGTCGGCGTGCCTTCCAAGTGCAGGTGCTTGATCTGCAAGGTCAGGCATTCCTGCAAGTCGCGCGCGGCGACGCCGATCGGGTCGAAGCCTTGGATCAGCCGGAGCGCCTTCTCGACGGCGTCCACCGGCCACGGGCCCATCGACGCAATCTCGTCCACCGACGCCACGAGGTAGCCGTCGTCGTCGAGGTTGCCGATGATCGCTTCGCCGATTTCGCGAATCGCTTCGGCCTCGGTCTGCAGCGAGAGCTGCCATTCCAGGTGGTCGGTCAGCGACGAACTGGTCGAGAGCGTGTTCTCGATGGGCGGGAGTTCTTTGACTTCCTGCGGCGCCTTCGGGCGGTAACCGTCATCCAGGTAGTCGCCAAAGAAGTATTCGTAGTCGGCGTCGTCCCACGAGTCGGTCTTGTCGGCCTTGGCCTTGTCTTCGGCTTCTTTCTCGGCAGGTGGGGGGGCTTCGGCGACCTGCAGGTCTTCGGTCGGGACCTCTTCGAGCAACGGGTTTTCCACGACCTCCTGGTTCAAGAGGTCGGCAAGTTCCAAGGTCGACATTGGAAGAAGCTTGATCGCCTGTTGCAGCGAAGGCGTAAGAATCAGCTTCTGCGCGAGCCTGGTCTGTAACTTCTGCTGAATACCCATATCCGGCTTTTACAATCTTAGTCCAGCCGGAAATCCGTCCCGAGGTAAATTCGCCGGACTTCCTCGTCGGCGGCCAGGATGGCTGGCGTTCCGCTTCGGAAGATGGCCCCGTCGGTCACGATGTAGGCGCGGTCGGTGATCTTGAGGGTCTGGAGAACATTGTGATCGGTGATTAGGATGCCAATACCCCGATCCCTGAGGTGGAAAATAATTTTCTGGATCTCGGTCACCGCGATCGGATCGATGCCGGCGAACGGTTCGTCCAGCAGGATGAAGCGAGGGTTCATCACCAGCGCCCGCGTGATCTCGGCGCGGCGGCGCTCGCCACCCGACAGCGTGTAGGCGGGCGAGGCGGCGAGCGGCGTCAGCCCCAGCTCGGCCAGCAGCTCGTGCAGGCGGTTACGTCGTTCCGAGGCGTCGAGGTCGAGCGTTTCCAGGATGGCGAGGATGTTCTGTTCGACCGTCAGCCCGCGAAAAATCGAGGGCTCCTGTGGCAGGTAGCCAATCCCCTTCCGTGCTCGCACATACATCGCATCGTCGGTGACGTCCTTGCCGTCGAGTGTCACCCGACCCGAGTCCGGTGACGTCAGGCCCACGGTCATGTAGAAGGTCGTCGTCTTGCCGGCGCCGTTGGGACCGAGCAGCCCGACGACTTCGCCCGAGTTGACCTCGAGGCTCACGCCGCGCACCACGGTGCGGCCGCTGTAGGTCTTGGTCAGTTCGTGGGTGCTGAGCGTCGAAGGCATTACGTGATGGGCTACAAGCGGGCTACTTGGGGGTTGCGGCACATTTACCGCCGCCCTTGGTCTGCGTGCGGACTTCGTCGTTGCCGTCGACTTGGACTCTATCGGACGCCTTGAAGAAGGTCAACGTCTTGCCGCTTAGTTCCTGGCAATCGGCGTCGATCATCGTGACGGGCGCTCCGTTGACCACATACTTCTCGTCGGCCGGCACGTACGCCAGTCGCGCACCGGTCACGGTGCGCTTGTCGACAACGACGGTGACTTTGTCGGTCGCGTCGAGGCGCGCCAGGCTGTTCTCTGCCGGCTCCAGCACGATCTCGATCTTTTCGGCGCGCAGGTTGCCGGTTTCGCCATCGAGCGTCGCCGTCGTCAGGTAGGTCGCGCGGCGCGCCTGATCGGTATAGGTAAACGAGCCGCCGCGGCCAATGGTGGGCGGCGCCGGCGCACCCGGCTTGGAGTCCTTACGGACCAGCGCCAGCGAGGTCACAACTTTACCGGTGGCGATCAAGTCACCCTTACTCTCATCAATGGTCAGCGCGTCGGCCTTGATTTGCGTCGGACCCTGCAGCAGGACCACTTGGCCCTTGTACTCACCACGCCGGGTCACCTCGTCGTAAGTCAGTGCGTCGGCGACGATGATGACCGGTTCCTTGTCGCCCAGCAGGCCGGGCCGTTTGGCGGCAGGGCCCGCGCCCGACGGCTTGCCTGGCGGCAACAACTCACTTCGCACTTTTCCCGTCGCGACCATCTTGCGGGGGCTCAGCGTGACGTCGATGGCATCTGCCTCAATCGTCAGCGCCTCGTCTTTGATCTCCGGAACCGTCGCGCCTTCCTTGCCGCTCAAGGCGAGCGTGCCGGCGCCGATCCGATAGCGGGCCAGGTTGCTCGTCGCGGTGAGCGGTCCATCGGTGAAATGGAAGGCGCCGGTGAACGTGGCCTCCTTCAGTGCGCCGGTCGCCGGATCGAGTGCGGCGTCCAGGCTTTGGGCCCGTGCGACGCGAGCTCCTTGCGTCCGGGTGGCGGCCTCGGAGTAGTTCACACCCTCCTGGAACTTCATCAGCGACAAGCCTTGTGCACCACCGCTCGCGGTGAGCGCGTTCGCCTTGATCGAGCGCGCCGGGGTATCCCGGGCCGCCGGCAGCGTCACGACCACCCGGTCGCGCGCCGACAAGCTGTTGACGCTGCCGTCGGGAGCGAGGTTGATGTCGAGAAACTCGCCGGCGAGCTGCTGGCCGGCGCTGCCGGCGGTCGCCGCCAGCTGCAGGGAACTCTGACCCGCCAGCGTCGCTTGCTGCAGCGTCCGCCCATCGTCCCCGTAGTCCAGGTTGATGTCGCGGGCCGCCATCGATTGCAGCGCGCCCAGGCCGGCGCCACTGACGCGCGCGTCCCCGCGCAGCTCGATCAGGTCCGGTTCATCGCGATCGGGAAACAGCGTCACGATCCCCTGGTTGGCGTCGATGATTTGCCCTTCGCGATCCATGTGCATGGTGCGCTCGAAGCGCATGTAGCGGTCGGTGCGGGCAAAGCCGAAGGCGCCGGCGGTAATGTCCATCTTGCCGCTGGTGCCGTCGGGCGCGACGGTCACGACAGCCTGGTCGAGCAGCCAGAGGGTGTCGCGCTGCTCGTCGAAGGTGAAGCCGACGCCGGTGCCCGACATGCGGCCGCGCTTGAAGCGCACGGGACCCGGCGCCCTGACAATCTTCTCGGCGTCCGTGTAGCTGGCTTGTTCGCTGAATGCGGTCAACCCGTCGCTGGTCTCAAGCTTCACGTCGCCCTTGATGTCGTAACTGGACTGGTCCTTGCCGACCTGCGCTTCCTTACCGGTGATGGTGTAGTTGCGGCCGGCTCGGTTGTCGACCGTGACCTTCACGCCGGTGAGCTTGGTTTCGCCGGTGTCGTAAGTAACTTGCCCGGCGAACTCGATCCGCGCATCCTGGCGCGAGCCCTTCAGCTGGATGACATCCCCGCCGCGCGTCTCGACCATGGCCTTGGGGTCGAGCCGCTGGAGCGGCGCCGGAGCGACGCGCGCCTCCCGCGGCCGCAGAGTGTAGCCGACCGCGCCGATGACGCCGATGGCGACAACCGCCAGCGCGATCTGCGCACGTTTCTGCCAGGCACTCACGCTCTGATTGTACCAGCCAGACCGCTAGCGGAAGTCTTCTAACCTGAGCTCCACGTATTTCTCGCCGCGGAACTCGTTCTCCTCCACCGTGTACGCGATTTCGACCCCGTCCTTCTGGGCTGTTAGCTTCGACTCCCGCTCGGCAGCGTTCCACTGGATCGCACGCAGCACGCGATTGTCCTGTTTGACGCTCATCTTGAGATGGCGATCTTTCAAGATGCGCGGTCCGTCTACCACCGTGACCGGTCCGGTGTGAAAACGGGGCTTCGGGTTGCTCGGGCCAAATGGCGCGAGGGCCGCGAACTCGGCAATCACCCGGTCGCTCAGCTCGTTCAGCTTGAGCGGGCCATCAAGCCAAAGGCGAGGACGCAGGTCATCGGGGCCGAGGCAGTGCCCGGCATGAAGGTTCACCGCCTGCCGGAACTCCTTGATGCGGGCGGCGTCGAGCTGCAGGCCGGCGGCCTGCTTGTGACCGCCAAAGCGCCCGAGCATGGGCGCGCACGCCTCCAGGCACGCGAGCATGTCGAAGCCAGGAATGCTGCGGCAGGATCCGTGCGCGATGCCGTCCTCGATCGACAGCACGATCGCCGGCCGGTAGAACGCGTCCACCAGCTTCGACGCGACGATGCCAATCACGCCGCGGTGCCAGCCCTCGCCGGCCACGACCAGTACGCTCTGCGCACCGACATCGGGATCCGACTCGACGATCTTTTTGGCCTTGGCCAGGATGTCCTGGTCTTCGGTGCGGCGGCGCGTGTTCTCGGCCTCGAGCTGTTCCGCCAGCGCCTTGGCTTCGTCGCCCATACTCTCGTCCGAGGCGAGCAGCAGGCGCGTGGCGATGTCGGGCGTGCTCATGCGGCCCGCGGCGTTGATGCGCGGCGCCACCATGAAGCCGATGTGGTAACTGTCGATGGTCTTGCCGGTCAGGCCGGCGGCCTCGAGCAGCGCACGCAGACCGACCTTGTGCGGCCCTTTGGTCAGCATCTGCAGGCCGAGCTTCGCGATGATCCGGTTCTCGCCAATCAGGGGCACGACATCGGCCAGCGTGCCAATCGCGGCAATCTTCACGAACGCTGGTAACCAGGACGACTTGCCCGTGCGGTGACAGAGCGCCTGCACCAGCTTGAGCGCGACGCCGACACCCGCCAGGTTCTTGTCGGGATAGCTGCAGTCATGACGCTTCGGGTTGACCACCGCGAAACACTCGGGCAACTCGGTGTCCGGTTCGTGATGGTCGGTGATGATCAAGTCCACACCCAGATCGCGCGCCCGCCGGGCGGCCTCGGCGCCACGAATGCCGCAGTCGACTGACACGATCAGCTTCACACCCTCGGCGTGGAGTCGCTCGATGGTGTTGGGCTGCAGGCCGTAGCCGTCAGTGAGGCGATCAGGAATAAAGTGCCCGACATCGCCGCCCAACAACTCCAGTGCGCGCCGGAGAATGACCGTTGAGGTAATGCCGTCGACGTCGTAGTCGCCATGAACGGCAATCCGCTCCCTGCCGGCGATCGCGGCGAGCAGGCGATCCGCGGCCTTGCCCACGTCGGTCAGGCGAAACGGGTCCAGTAGCTGATCGAGAGAGGGTTTCAGGAATCGTGAGGCTGCGTCCGGATCAGTCAAGCCGCGAATGGCGAGCAGCCGGGCGGTGACTGGCGACAGCCCAAGCGTGCGTGCCAGTTCCGTCGCCTGCGCCTCGTCGTGAGGGCGGGTGTTCCAGATCGGGGGGACGGCCACGCTACGCTTCGATAATCCCGATCGAGCCCATTTTCCGAAACTTTGCGTAGCGCTGGTCGAGCCGCTCCTGGACGCCGAGCGCCGAGACCTCGGCCAGCGAGCGCTGCAAGGCGACATCCAACAAAGCTGCGGCCTGTTTCGGATTGGTGTGGGCGCCACCAACCGGCTCAAGCACGATCTCATCGATGATTTCGAGCCGCATCAGGTCAGGGGCGGTGATCTTCAGCGCTTCGGCCGCCTCGACCTTCTTGGCGGGGTCCCGCCACAGGATGGCAGCGCAGCCTTCCGGCGGGATCACGCTGTAGATGGCGAACTCGTGCATCAGGATGCGATCGCCGACGGCGATGCCGAGCGCGCCGCCGCTGCCGCCTTCGCCGTGCACGATCACAATCACCGGCACTTCGAGCATCGACATCTCGCGCAGGTTGAGCGCAATGGCTTCGGCAACGCCACGTTCTTCGGACTCGATGCCGGGATAGGCCGCGGGAGTATCGACAAAACAAATGATCGGGCGGCCGAACTTCTGCGCCATCTCCATGGTGCGCAGAGCCTTGCGATAGCCGTCGGGCCGCGCGTAGCCGAAGTTGCGGTAGATCTTCTGCTTGGTGTCGCTGCCCTTCTGGTGGCCGACGACCATCACCGGCGCGCCCTGGTAGAACGCGGTGCCCGTGACAATCGCGTGGTCATCGGCGAAGCGGCGATCGCCGTGCAGCTCGACGAAATCCGTGAACAGAAATTCGACATAGTCGAGCGTGGTCGGCCGGCCCGGGTGGCGCGCCACCTGGACACGTTGCCACGGCGTGAGGTTCTTGTAGAGCTCGCCGCGAATGGCGTCGACGCGCTTCTCGAGCCGGGCGATCTCGTGGTCGCGGTCGTCACTCACAGCGAGCGTGGACAGCGCCTCGATCTCCTTCAGCAGGTCGGCAATCGGTTCTTCGAACTCAAGTAGGTCAGGCATAACGGGGCTGGGGGGCGTGGGGCCTGGGCATCAGGAATGAACGGTGACCGAGCCCGGGCCGCAGATGCGTTCGACATCGGCGACGAACTGTTCAGACGTGCGCACGCGAATGGACTGCGTGACCTCGGCGCGGACGATAAGATGGCGCGAGCCGCCGTTCATTTCAACTTCCACCGCTACCGGGCGGTCGCCACGGTGCTTTGGCAGCAACTCCCACAGCGCCTCAATCGTCTCACGCGGGCAGGTCGCCTTCAACCGGATCCGGACGCCGCGCGACAACCGCTCCTTGAGCTGGGACAGGGGCATCATGTCCGAGCACTGGAAGCGCGAGGTTTCTTCGTCGCGCTCGAACTTGCCACGGACCAGCAGCAGGGCGCCGTTCTCGATCAGCATGCGGTGCTTGCCGTACATCTCCGGGAACACCACCACCTCGACCGAGCCCTGGTGATCCTCGAGCGTGAATACGCACATCGGGTCGCCTTTCTTGGTCTTCAATCCGCGGAAACCGCCGACGATGCCGCCGACATACACATCGTCCAGCACCAGCCGCCCGGGTACGCCGTCGACGGCTTCTGGAATATCGCTGAGCGTGAGGTCGCCAACCGTCTTGGCGCCGAAGGCGCGCAAGTTGTCGGCGTGGCGATCGATCGGGTGGCCGCTGAGGTAGAGGCCGAGCGCCTCTTTTTCATGCGACAGCAACTCCATTTCGGTCCACGCCGGCGCGTCGGGCAGGCGAATGATGGAGAGGCCGCCCTCTTCGCCACCGCCAAACAGGTCGGCCTGGCCCTGGTCGCGATCCCGCTGCGTGCGATTGCCGTGCTCGATCGCGCTGTCGACCGCGCCGAACAGCTTCGCGCGCCCGGCGATTAGCGCCACCCCGATCGGGAGCAGGCTGTCGCAGGCGCCCGAGCGGACCAGTGCTTCCAGCACCTTCTTGTTGACCAGCCGCAGGTCGAGTTCTTCGCACAATTGATGGACCGAGGTGATGCGTCCGGTGCGCTCGCGCACGTCGATCAGGCTGCGAATGGCGCCTTCGCCCAGACCCTTGATGGCGGTCAGCCCGAAGCGCACGCCTTGGGGCACGACGGTGAAGTGCAACTGGCTCTGGTTGATGTCCGGGGGCAGCACCTGGATGCCTCGCTCGCGCGATTCACTGATGTAGACGGCGAGCTTCTCGGTGTTGGCCGCTTCAATGGTCAGCAGCGCCGCGGCAAAGTGACGCGGGTAGTTCGCCTTCAGGTACGCCGTCTGGTAGGCGAGGAAAGCATAGGCCGTGGAGTGCGACTTATTGAAGCCGTATCCCGCGAAGAACTCCATCAGCTCGAAGATCTTGCTGGCCTTCTTCTCGCTGACGTCCTTCTCCAGCGCGCCCTTCATGAAGGCTTCGCGCTGCTTGGCCATGACCTTCGGGTCCTTCTTGCCCATGGCCTTGCGCAGCACGTCGGACTGGCCCATCGTGAAGCCGGCGACCACCGACGCCATGCGCATGACCTGCTCCTGGTAGGCAATTACGCCGTAGGTGTCGGCCAGGATCGGCTCGAGGGTCGGCAGGTCGTACTTGACCTGGCTGCGGCCGGCCTTGCGATTGATGTAATCGTCAACCATGCCGCCCTTGAGCGGGCCGGGACGATAGAGCGCGTTCATGGCAATCAGGTCTTCGAGCCGTTGCGGCTTGGCGCGCCGCAGAATCTCGCGCATGCCCGAGCTCTCGAACTGGAAGATGCCGTAGGTCTGGCCTTCCTGGAACACCTGGTAGGTCTTCGCATCGTCCAGAGGAATGGTGTCGATATCCAGCTCCACTCCGGTGGTGCGCTTGATTTCGACGATCGCATCGAAGATGAGCGTGAGCGTGCTCAGTCCGAGAAAATCCATCTTCAGCAGACCGATGCGTTCGATCTCCTTCATGGACCACTGCGTGGTGATTTCGTCCCGGGCCCCCTTGTAGAGCGGCGCAAACTCCGTGATGGCCTTGGGCGCGATGACGACGCCGGCCGCGTGGACGCCGGTATGCCGCGACAATCCCTCGAGGG